>JAFKGE010000055.1 GCA_017307865.1 Burkholderiales bacterium
CCAGAACCCGCCCGCCATATCCGGCGGCATTTCGACAACAAATCCTGGAGCTCGCCCATGCCGGGCGCACGCCGGCCGAGCTCTCGCGGGAGTTCAACGTCACCGCGCAGACCATCTCCAACTGGGTGGCGCAAGACGCACGCGATCGCGGCGCAGCACTGCCCGGCAGGGAAGGTTTGAGCACGGCCGAACGTGAAGAGTTGGTGCGCCTGCGCCGCAGGCTGCGCCAGGTAGAGCAGGAGCGCGATATCTTGGTAAAGGCTACGGCCTGGTTTGCCGCCAGACACGACAAGACGTTCAGCGGGTCTACGAACTCATGAGTGCAAGCCAGGCCGACTCCAAGCGCCGCTTCCCGCTACGCACCATGTGCCGGGTGCTGGGCGTCTCCAGCAGCGGCTACCACGATTGGCTCGCACGCCGCCCCAGCGCCCGGCAGACGGCCAACGCACGTCTTGCCGAGCAAATCCGGCAGGTGCATCAGGCATCGGATGGCACCTACGGCATGCCACGCGTGCGCGCACAGCTCAAGGCCGACGGCCAGAGCGTCAGCCGCAAGCGCATCGCCCGGCTGATGCGACAAGCGGGGCTGCGCGGTGTGAGCCGGCGCAGGGGCTTTGTCGTGACCACCGAGCGCGACAAGCGCCAACGGCCCGCCCCCGATCTGGTCAACCGGCACTTTCGGGCCGACGCGCCCAACCAGCTGTGGGTGGCCGACATGACCTACGTGCCCACGTGGACAGGCTTTGTCTACCTGGCCATGGTGCTCGATGCATTCAGCCGCAAGGTGGTGGGCTGGGCGATGGGAGAGCAGATGACGGCCGATCTGGTGATCTCGGCGCTGAACATGGCGCTGCACACCAGGCGCCCAGATTCGGTCATCCATCACTCCGACCAGGGCAGCCAGTACACCAGCATCGCCTTTGGCAACTGTTGCCAGGAAATGGGCGTGCGCCCCTCCATGGGCACGGTGGGCGATGCGTATGACAACGCCATGGCCGAGAGCTTCTTTGCCACGCTCGAGTGCGAGCTGATTGAGCGGCGCAGCTTCAAGACCAAGACCGAAGCCAGGACGACGCTGTTTACCTGGATCGAGGGCTGGTACAACCCGCGCCGACTGCACTCGTCGCTGGGCTATCTCTCACCCACCAAATACGAGGAGGAGTTTGCCGCGAACAACGATCGCGCCCCCAGCACCGGGTTACCCACCGGCGGCGTCTGCGTGGCATGCGCCACGTCGCCCGTGGATAACCCTGCACCAGAGACGGCTTGAGAATCAAGCCAATACCTGTCCGTGGGATGGGGTCAAGTCCACGCCGAACTGCAGTACCAGCGCCCGACCGACGCCGACGGCCTGCCCGGCACCTACAAGATCGGTGCCTGGGCCCACACCGGGCGCTTTGACGACCAGCGCCTCGACGGCGCGGGCGGCTCGCTGGCCGACCTCACCGGCAACGGCGCGGCGCTGCAGCATCGGGGCAATCACAGCCTGTATGCCATGGCCGACCAGATGCTCTGGCGTCAGGGCGCGCGCAGCCTGGGCGTGTTTGCCCGCGCCATGGCGGCGCCGCGCGACCGCAACCGGGTGGACTTCAGCGCCAATGCGGGTGTGGCCTTCAACGGCCCGTTCGAACAACGTGCCGCGGACGTGCTGGCGCTGGGTGTGGGCTGGGCGCATCTGAGCCGGTGCGCGTGCGAGCCGGGCCGGGGCAGCGAGACCTTTGTCGAAGCCAGCTACCGCTACCCAATCAAACCGTGGTGGCAGGTGCAGGCCGACCTGCAATATGTGATCCGCCCCGGTGGGCTGGGTGCCACCCGGCGTGTCCCCAACGCCCTGATGTTCGGCCTGCGCACCAGCATCGTTTTTTGAACCGGCCGCGGGCTTGAGGACAATCGGGCCATGTCCAAGCCTCATCCAGCCCGGCACGGCGGCCTGCCGCACCAGGTCCGCATCATCGGCGGCCAGTGGCGCCGCACGCTTTTGCCCGTGGCCGACCGGCCCGGTCTGCGCCCCACGCCCGACCGCGTGCGCGAGACCCTGTTCAACTGGCTGGGGCAGGATATGCATGGCTGGCGCTGCGTCGACGCCTTTGCCGGCAGCGGCGCGCTGGGGCTGGAGGCGGCCTCGCGCGGCGCGGCCCAGGTGCTGCTGGTCGAGCAGGACGCCGCCCTGGCGCGGCAATTGCAGGCGCTGAAAGATCGACTGCAGGCGCAGACCGTGACGGTGCGTCGCGGCGATGGCGTGTCCGCGCTGGCGGCCTGCGCGGGCGGCAGCGTCGACTTGGTGCTGCTCGATCCGCCCTTCGATGCCCAGGCCCTGTTCGCGCCGGCGCTGGCCGCCGCCGCGCGGGCAGTGTGCGCGGATGGCTTCGTCTACCTGGAGGCGCCGGTCGCCTGGGATGCCGCGGCGCTGGCCGAGGTCGGCCTGGCCCCGCACCGCCACCTGAAGGCGGGCGCCGTGCATGCCCATTTGCTTGTGCCGCTGCGCGCCGCTTGCGCATAATCGACGGCGACTTCAGCCCACGGCCGCGCGCCACCCGACGGAGACCCACCCATGAGCCGCCACGTCATCGCCGTCTATCCCGGCACGTTCGACCCCATCACGCTGGGGCACGAGGACATCGTCCGCCGCGCGCGCGAGCTGTTCGACGAGGTCATCGTCGCGGTGGCGGTGGCCCACCACAAGAAGACGCTGTTCACGCTGGATGAGCGGCTGGCGATGGTGCAGGAGTCGGTGGCCAAGTGGCCCGACGTGCGCGCCGAAGCCTTCGACGGCCTGCTCAGCCACTACGTGCGCACCAAGGGCGGCAAGGCCATGGTGCGCGGCCTGCGGGCGGTGTCGGACTTCGACTACGAGTTTCAGCTGGCCGGCATGAACAGCAAGCTCGCCCCCGAGGTGGAAAGCGTGTTTCTGACCCCCAGCGGGCGCTACCAGTTCGTCAGCAGCACCCTGGTGCGCGAAATCGCCCTGCTGGGCGGCGACGTGGCGCAGTTCACCTCGCCGCACGTGTGGCAGCGCCTGATGGAGCGCAAGGAAGCGGGCAAAAAGCCCTGACGCACGCCGCGCCCATCGGCCGCGCCCGCGGCCGGCGCCCGGGGGCAGCCGATAAAATGGGCCGTTCGGTCGGCGCCTTGCGCGGGCCGCCTCGAAAAGGTTCTGCCGCATGAGCGAGATATCGATTACCCGCCGCCGCCCCGAGTCGGGCACCAAGTTCGTCTCGCCCGAAGGCACGCGGGCGGTGATGGACGGCATCAAGCCCAGTGCGCTGACGGCCATCCCCGATGTCGGCCGCAAGCCCGACTGGCTGCGCGTGCGCCTGCCCACGGGCGCGAAGTTCCAGGAAATCATGGACATCGTGCGCTCGCACAAGCTGGCCACGGTGTGCTCCGAATCCAAGTGCCCCAACATCGCCGAATGCTGGGGCCGCGGCACCGCCACCTTGATGCTGATGGGCTCGGTGTGCACGCGCGCCTGCAAGTTCTGCTCGGTCAACACGGGCAATCCGCACGGCTGGCTGGACGCGGATGAACCGGCCAACGTGGCCGACGCGGTGGCGCTGATGGGCCTGCGCTACGTGGTGCTGACCTCGGTCGACCGCGACGACCTGCCCGACCTGGGCGCTGGCCACTACGCCGCCTGCATTCGCGCCATCCACGCCCGCATGCCCGACACGGCGGTCGAGGCGCTGACGCCCGACTTTCAGGGCAGGCACGAGCTGGTGGCCCAGGTGCTGGACGCCGGCCTGGCGACCTACGCGCAGAACCTGGAGACCGTCAAGCGCCTGACGCACCCGGTGCGCGATGCGCGTGCCGGCTACGAGACCACGCTGGATGTGCTGAAGTTCGCCAAGGGCCATGCGCCGCAGACGGTGTCCAAGACCAGCCTGATGCTGGGCCTGGGCGAGACCGAGGGCGAGATTGAGCAGGCGCTGGACGACATGCGCGCCGCCGACGTGGACGTGGTGACCATGGGCCAGTACATGCGCCCGACCAAGAACCACCTGCCGGTGCAGCGCTTCGTCACGCCCGACGAGTTTCAGCGCTACCGCGAGCTGGCCCTGGGCAAGGGCTTTCTGGAGGTGGTGTCGGGCCCGCTGGTGCGCTCCAGCTACCGCGCCGAGCGCGTGCTGGAGCACAACAACGTGGGCCTGGACGAGGCGCTCTCCGGCATCCGCGAGTCGGCCGCCGCGGCGTTGCGCTGCTGAAACAGCACACCCCCAAGCTCCACACGCTTCGCGTTGTTGCGCTTCCCCCCTCGAGGGGGCACCGCCAGTAGCCGGGGAGACCCCGGCCACGGCGATCGCTGGCACGGCCTGCTCCGCGGCCTTCCGAGCCGATGTGATTGAAGCGCCGGCAAATCCGTTCAGGGTTTTTTGCGCTGATTGAAGCTGTGCGTCGGCGCGGCCAGCTTGGCGCCGGCGCCGTAAAGCGCCTTGGCGCGCTCCACGCCGGCCTCGTGGTCCCAGGGCTGGGCCTCGGCCAGCAGGGCGGCGAGGGCGGCGTCGTCCAGCGCCGCCAGTTCGCCTTCGGCGTCGGCCAGGTTGTCCGAGCCCAGCAGGTGTTGCACCACCTCGGTGCCGTCCATGGGGCTCAGCACCAGCATCACGTTGCCGTAGGAGGCTTCGAGCAGGGCGGCCTGCCAGTGGCGGCCATGGGAGTCGTCGAAGCTGCGCATCGCGGGGCCTTTCAAAACATCGGGTTGCTATCGATGAAATAGCTGCTCGCGCTTGGTGGACGGGCGCTGCAGTCCGATTTCATTTATATCCCCGTCACTGCTCGACAAACGCCCGCTCGACCACGAAGTCGCCCGGCGTGGTGGTGTTGCCTTCCTCGAAGCCGCGCGCCTCCAGCACGGCCTTGACGGACTTGAGCATTTCGGGGCTGCCGCACAGCATCACGCGGTCCAGCCGCGGATCGAGCTCGGGCAGGCCCAGGTCGCGCGCCATGCGGCCGCTGTCGATCAGCTCGGGAATGCGGCCCTGGGTGGGGAAGGGCTCGCGCGTGACGGTGGGGTAGTACCTGAGCTGGCGGCGCACCAGCTCGCCCAGAAACTCGTGCCGATGCAGCTCCTGCGTGAGGTACTGGCGATAGGCCAGCTCGTCGACCAGCCGGCAGCCGTGCACCAGAACGATCTGCTCGAAGCGCTCGTAGGTCTCGGGGTCGCGCACGATGCTCATGAACGGCGCCAGGCCGGTGCCGGTGCCCAGCAGGTACAGGCGCTTGCCGGGCCGCAGGTAGTCGATCAGCAGGGTGCCGGTGGGCTTGTGGCCGACCAGCACCTTGTCGCCCGGCTGGATGTGCTGCAGCCGGCTGGTCAGCGGGCCGTCGGGCACCTTGATGCTGAGGAACTCCAGGTGCTCCTCGTGGTTGGGGCTGACGATGGAATACGCGCGCAGCAGCGGCTTGCCGTTCACCTTCAGGCCGATCATGGTGAAGTGGCCGTTGGAAAAGCGCAGACTGGGGTTGCGCGTGGTGGTGAAGGAAAACAGGCGGTCGGTCCAGTGATGCACCGAGAGGACTTGTTCTTCGTTGAAGGCGGCCATGTAGACGGCGGTGGGCGCGCGGGCGCCGCGAATTGCTGCAATGCAGCATATTTTGCCCGAGATGCGGATGCTTGGAGTCTCATGCCGTTTCGCATTCGGGACGATCAAACATGCCGGCCGCGGGGTGGGATCAGGCCGTCGGGGCGCCCGGCTCCGTTCATGTCCCCCACCGGCCTGCGGCCGGCTCCGCCTTGACTTCACTGCGCCGGGCACCCCGACGACCTGATCCGAGGCGTCGCGCGCCGAATGGGCTACCGGGTGTGTGAGCGCCGCATCCCGCCCAAGCGCCTTGGCGCGCCACCGCCCGCCCGGCGTTCTCAACGTGCCGATGGCAACCTGGAATCAGTGCCGCGCCTCGATCGGGTTGCCGTACATCGGCTGCGTGCCGAACTGCGTGCTGATGGCGTGCGCCACGCCGCAGGCCAGCATCACGGGCACCGTGAGCTGAAACTGGTTGGTCATCTCCAGCACCATCACGATGGCCATCAGCGGCGCGTGGGTGACGGCGCTGAGCATGGCCGACATGCCGATCACCGCCAGCGTCAGCGGGTCGCCCACGGCGTCGGGCGGCAACCAGTAGCCGGCGATGTGCGCCAGCGAAAAACCCGTGGTGGCGCCCACGAACAGGGTGGGCGTGAACATGCCGCCGACGGCGCCCGAGCCGGTGTTGAACAGCGTGGCGGCGAACTTGGCGGCCAGGATGACCAGCACCCAGGGCCACAGGATCTGGCCGTTGAGCAGGTGCGAAATGGTGCTGAAGCCGTTGCCCCAGACCTCGGGCACGAAGGCCGACAGGCTGCCCGCCAGCAGGCCGCCCAGGCCCAGGCGCAAGGTCAGCGAGTCGATGCGCTTGAACGCGCCGCGCAGGCGGTCGACCCAGTCCAGCATCAGCCAGCCCATGCCGCCGCACACCAGGCCGACGGCCAGCGCCATGCCCAGGTTGCTGGACTCCAGCGGCACGGCGGGCATGGCGTACAGCGGCGCCGGGTCGATCAGCGTGTGGTTGACGATGCCGGCGGTGGCGGCGGCCATCAGCACCGGCGCCACCATGGGCGCCGACAGAAAGCCCAGCGCCAGCTCCAGCACGAACACCACGCCGGCGATCGGCGCGTGATAGACCGAGCCGATGCCGCAGGCGATGCCGCAGATCAGCAGCACTCGGCGCTGCTCGGGCGACAGCGCGACGGCGCGCGCCAGGCGCGAGGCCAGCCAGGCCGACAGCTGGATCATCGGCCCCTCGCGCCCGATGGAAGCGCCGCTGCCCACCGACAGCAGCGCCGACACGCTGCGCACCCAGGTGCTGCGGTCGTTCAGGTCGACCGCGCCGGCGCGCGCCGCGGCCAGGTAGTCGCTGTAGCGCCCGCCCTGCGGATCGCGCGCAGCCCAGCGGTTGCCATAGGACAGCACCAGGCCGGCCAGCGCGCCGCCCACGGTGCCGATCAGCGCGCGCTGCCAAGGCGGCAGCAAGCGCGCGGCCTCGACCAGGCTGCCGGTGTGGCCGGTGCTGATCCACTCGACCACGCCGATCAGGGCGCGAAAGCCGCTGGTGACGGCCACGGCCAGCAGGCCGGTGAGCACCGCGTACAGCCACAGCACGGGCGTGCGGACGGCGCGGTCGGGCGGCTTGGGCATCGACGGGTCGCCCGGTGGCTGGCGGCTTACTTCGAGGCGGCCTCGGCGTGGTAGCGCGTCACGCGCTCGACCTCGTTCCTGGCGCCCAGGATCACGCTCACGCGCTCGTGCAGCTGCCGGGGCTGCACGTCCAGGATGCGCTGGCGGCCGTTGGTGGCGGCGCCGCCGGCCTGCTCGATCAGCCAGCTCATGGGGTTGGCCTCGTACATCAGGCGCAGCTTGCCGGGCTTGCCGGGCTCGCGCGCGTCCCAGGGGTACATGAAGATGCCGCCGCGCATCAGGATGCGGTGCACGTCGGCCACCATGGACGCCACCCAGCGCATGTTGAAGTTCTTGCCGCGCGGGCCCTCCTGGCCGGCCAGGCATTCGTCGATGTAGCGGCGCACCGGCGGCGCCCAGTGGCGCATGTTGCTCATGTTGATGGCGAACTCCTGCGTGTCCTCGGGGATGCGCAGGCCCTCCTGCGTGAGGATGAAGCTGCCCTGCTCGCGGTCGAGCGTGAACATGTCCACGCCGTCGCCCACCGTCAGCACCAGCGTGGTCTGCGGGCCGTACACGCAATAGCCGGCCGCCACCTGGTGGCTGCCGGGCTGCAAAAAGTCGGCTTCTTCCACGCCGCGGTCGTCCTCGGGCATCTTCAGCACGCTGAAGATGGTGCCGATGCTGACGTTGACGTCGATGTTGCTGGAGCCGTCCAGCGGGTCGAACAGCAGCAGGTATTCGCCCTTGGGGTAGCGGTTGGGCACCACGTGGATGGCTTCCATCTCCTCGCTGGCCATGGCCGCCAGGTGGCCGCCCCATTCGTTGGCCTCGATCAGCACCTCGTTGGCGATGATGTCGAGCTTCTTCTGCACCTCGCCCTGCACGTTCTCGCTGCCGGCCGAGCCCAGCACGCCGCCCAGGGCGCCCTTGTTGACGGCGTGGCTGATGCCCTTGCAGGCGCGCGCCACCACCTCCAGCAGCAGGCGCAGCTGGCCCGGGATGTGGCCGTCCACGCGCTGTTTTTCGACCAGGTGGCGGGTGAGGGAAACCTTGGGGTTCATGGCATTGATCCGGGTGTCAAGTGTTCGCGGAACAGGGCTTCAGCGGCAGCGCATGAAGCCGAAAGAGCCCAATGGCCGCGGAGCAGGCCGCGCCCGTGCACGCGTGGCCGGGGTTTCCCCGGCCCCTGCGTGCGCCCCCTTGGGGGGGATGCCGCAACATCGCGCAGCGAGTGGAGCAACGGGGGGCGCTCATTCGGCCAAGGCGCGGGTGACCACCTCGCGCACATCGTTGGACAGCTTGGGCTGGGCCGCCACGCGGGCGATGGCCTCGCGCGCGGCGCCGCGCCAGGGCTCGGCCAGGCGCGCCCAGGCGTCCATGGTGCGCGCCAGGCGCGCGGCGACCTGCGGGTTGATGGCGTCGAGCGCCAGCACCTGGCCGGCCCAGAAGGTGTAGCCGGCGCCATCCAGGCGGTGAAAGCCCGCCGGATTGCCGCTGCAAAAGCCGAACAGCAGGCTGCGCGCGCGGTTGGGGTTCTTCAGCGTGAAGTCGGGGTGCTGCATCAGCGCCAGCACGGCGGGCAGGGCACTGCCGGCGACGTCGGGCGCGCGCGCCTGCAGGGCGAACCACTTGTCGACCACCAGCGCCTCGTGGCTGAAGCGCGCGTAGAACCCCTCCAGCGCGCGCGCCGCCAGCGGATGGCCGCAGCCCAGCAGGGCCTGCAGGGCGTTCTCGCGGTCGGTCATGTTGCCGGCGTCCTTTACGCGCTGGTAGGCCTTGCCGGGCCACACGGCGTCGCCGTCGGCCGCCAGGCACAGCATGGCCAGGGCCAGGCCGGCCAGCGCGCGGCGGCCGCTGGAGACGGGGTCGGGCGTGTAGGCGCCGGTGTCGTGGTTGTGCTCCCAGGCCCATTGCCAGTCGGCGCGCAGGGCGTGGGCGAGCTGGCGGCGCATGGCCTCGCGCACGGCGTGGATGCGCTGCGGATCGACGTTGCCGGGCAGCTG
Source organism: Burkholderiales bacterium (assembly GCA_017307865.1). Classification (GTDB taxonomy): domain Bacteria; phylum Pseudomonadota; class Gammaproteobacteria; order Burkholderiales; family Burkholderiaceae_C; genus Ottowia; species Ottowia pentelensis. Next base: position 9,158 of record JAFKGE010000055.1, read on the forward strand.
GTCGGCGATGTAGCTTTCGCCCGGCAGGCCCAGGGCCAGCGCCTTGAAGGCGGCGTCCAGCGCCGCATCGCGCAGCACGGCGCGCAGGGCGGCCAGGTGGGCGTCGCTGAGCGGCGCGGGCGCCACCTCGCCGCCGGCGGCCAGCTGCGCCAGCGCCACGCGCAGCGCCAGCTGCTGGCCGGCCTCCCAGCGGTTGAAGGGGTCGCTGTCGTGCGCCAGGCGGTGCATCAGCTGCTCGGGCGTGGCCTCCATCTGCAGCTTGACCGGCGCCGAGAAGCCGCGCAGCAGCGAGGGCACCGGTTCTTGCGTGACGCCGCTGAACACCAGCGTGGCCGCAGGCTCGTGCAGCACGACGACGTCGCCGTGCAGCAGCGCGCCGCCTTGCAAGGTCAGCGGCAGGTCGCGCCCATCCAGGCCCACCAGGCCCAGGCGCAGCGGGATCAGCATGGGCTGCTTGGCGGGCTGGCCGGCCGTGGGCGGGCAGCTTTGCGAAAGTTGCAGGGTGTAGGTTTGCGCGGCGGCGTCGTAGTGGCCCTGGGCGCGCACCACGGGCGTGCCGGCCTGGCTGTACCACAACTTGAACTGCGGCAGGCGCTCGGCCAGCGCGCTGCCGGGGGTGGCGTCGGCCATGGTCTGTATGAAATCGTCGCAGGTGACGGCATGGCCGTCGTGGCGCTGGAAGTAGAGGTCCAGCCCACGGCGAAAGCCCTCGCGCCCCAGCAGGGTCTCGACCATGCGCACCACCTCGGCGCCCTTTTCATAGATGGTGGTGGTGTAGAAGTTGGTGATCTCCAGGTATTCGTCGGGACGCACCGGGTGCGCCATGGGGCCGGCGTCCTCGGCGAACTGCACCGTGCGCAGGGTGATGACGTCGCCGATGCGCTTGACCGCGCGCGCGCTGGCGGTGCCGGCCATGTCCATGCTGAAGCTCTGGTCGCGAAAGACCGTCAGGCCTTCCTTCAGCGAGAGCTGGAACCAGTCGCGGCAGGTGACGCGGTCGCCCGTCCAGTTGTGGAAGTACTCGTGGCCGATCACGCCCTCGATGGCCTCGAAATCGGCGTCGGTGGCGGTGGCGGGCTTGGCCAGCACGTACTTGCTGTTGAAGATGTTCAGGCCCTTGTTTTCCATCGCGCCGAAGTTGAAGTCGCTGGTGGCCACCACCATGAAGCGCTCCAGGTCGAGCTTGAGGCCGAAGCGCCATTCGTCCCACAGGATGGCGTGCACCAGCGAGTTCATGGCGTGCTCGGTCTGGTCCAGGTCGCCCGGGCGCACCCAGACCTGCAGCAGGTGGTTGTTGCCGCTGCGCGTAGTGATGCGCTGCTCGCGCGCCACCAGCTTGCCGGCCACCACGGCGAACAGGTAGCAGGGCTTCTTGTGCGGGTCGTGCCAGGTGGCGTAGTGGCGCCCGCCCTCCAGCTCGCCCGCATCGACCAGGTTGCCGTTGGACAGCAGCACCGGCCAGCGCTGCTTGTCGGCGCGCAGCGTGACGGTGTAGGTGGCCATCACGTCCGGGCGGTCGAGGAAGTAGGTGATGCGCCGAAAGCCCTCGGACTCGCACTGGGTGAAGAAGTCGCCGCCGCTCATGAACAGGCCCATCAGCTTGCTGTTCTTCTCGGGGCTGCAGGTGGTGAAGATCTCGAGCGCGAAGGGCGCGTCGCCCTCAGGCAGGTTCTCCAGCACCAGCTGCTCGCCTTCCATGCGAAAGCTGCAGCCGGCGCCGTCGAGCAGCACGCGCGCCAGGTTGAGCTCGTCGCCGTCCAATTTGAGCGGCTGCGCCGGCACGTCGGGGTTGCGCCGCACCGTGAGCTTGCTGAGCACGCGGGTCTTGGCCGGGTCCAGGTCGATGCTGAGGTCGACGGTGTCGATCCAGAACGCCGGCGGAGCGTAGTCCAGGCGCCGGGTGACGGCGGTTTGTCCTTCACGCATGTTCAATCCTTTACTATGATTTATGAAGCTGCTCACGCTTTATCCGTGGGCGCTGCAGCCCGATTTGTCTCGAAAAAACTCAGACGCCCTGCTTGAGCGAGGCCTCGATGAAGGCGTCCAGGTCGCCGTCCAGCACCTTCTGCGTGTTGCTGACCTCGACGCCGGTGCGCAAATCCTTGATGCGGCTGTTGTCCAGCACGTAGCTGCGGATCTGGTGGCCCCAGCCGACGTCGGTCTTGCTGTCCTCCAGCTTTTGCTGCTCTTCCATGCGCTTGCGCATCTCGTGGTCGTACAGGCGCGAGCGCAGGCGCCGCCAGGCGACGTCGCGGTTGCTGTGCTGGCTGCGGCTGTCCTGGCACTGCACCACGATGCCGGTGGGCATGTGCGTCAGGCGCACGGCCGAGTCGGTCTTGTTGATGTGCTGGCCGCCGGCGCCGCTGGCGCGGTAGGTGTCCACGCGCACTTCGGCCGGGTTGATGTCGATCTCGATCGAGTCGTCGATCTCGGGGTAGACGAACACGCTGGCGAAGCTGGTGTGGCGCCCGCCTGAGCTGTCGAACGGGCTCTTGCGCACCAGGCGGTGCACGCCGGTTTCGGTGCGCAGCAGGCCGTAGGCGTATTCGCCCTCGATCTTGATGGTGGCGCCCTTGATGCCGGCACTGTCGCCCGGCGTCTCGTCCTCGATGGTGGTGGCGAAGTCCTTGCGCTCGGCGTACTTCAGGTACTGGCGCAGCAGCATGCTGGCCCAGTCGCAGGCCTCGGTGCCGCCGGCGCCGGCCTGGATGTCCAGAAAGCAGTTGAGCGGGTCGGCCGGCTGGTTGAACATGCGGCGAAACTCCAACTCTTCCACCGTCTTTTGCAGCCGATCGGTGTCCTGCTCGATGGCCAGCAGGGCGCCGTCGTCGCCTTCGTCGCGGCTCAGTTCATACAGCTCGGCGCCGTCGGTCAGCTCGCGCGCCAAGTCGTCCAGCACCAGGACCACGCCGTCGAGCTGCTTTTTTTCCTTGCCCAGCTCCTGGGCCTTCTTGGGGTCGTTCCAGACCGCGGGGTCTTCCAGCGCGGCGTTGACGGTTCTCAGGCGTTCGGCTTTGTTGTCGTAGTCAAAGATACCCCCGGAGTTCGGCGGTGCGCGCGCGGAGGTCTTCGATCTGGGTGCCGATCTGGTTCAGGTGTTCTGCGTCCATGGTGTTCAATATTCCAATGTGGGGCGCGCACGCGTTCGTGGCGCGCCAAACCCAGTATTTTCCCATGCGCGCGCAGGCATTGCCGCGCGGCGCGGCGGCGCTCAGGCGGGCGCCAGAAAGGCTTCGATCTGGCGCGCCAGCAATTCGGGCTGGTCGTGGTGCAGCATGTGGCCGCAGTCGGGCAGGGTGTGGCAGCGGCAATCGGGGACGGACTGCAGGCGCTGATGAAATTCGTCCAGCGTGAAGCGGCGCTGCCACCAGGTGCGCAGGCTGTCGTCGCTGGCCTCCACCATCAGGGTGGGCGCGGTGATGGCGGCGTACAGCGCCAGCATCTCGTCGACGCGGAACAGCTGCGCGCTGGTGATGCGGTGGGCGGCGTCGCCGCGGATGTGCCAGCGCGTGGCGCCATCGGCCCCGGTGCGCGGCTCGGCCCACTGGCGCGCCAGCCAGTCGGCCTTGCCTTGCGGCAGGCGGCGGTTGGTCTTCATCAGGCGCGCGGCCACGCCGGCCGCGTCGTCGTAGGTCTTCAAGTCATGCTCGCCCCGCTGCAGGGCCTTGATCTCGTCCATCCACCGGGCGAAGCGGCCGGGCGCCTGCTGGGGCCGGGTGGCGGGCATGCCGAAGCCCTCCAGGTTGACCAGCCGGCGCACGCGCTGGGCCCGCGCGCCGGCGTACATCATGGCCACGTTGCCACCCATGCTGTGGCCGACCAGGTCGACCGCGGTGGCGCCGGCGTAGTGGTCGAGCAGGGCGTCCAGGTCGCCCAGGTAGTCGGCAAAGGCGTAGTGGTCGCAGGCCGGGCCGCTGCTCTGGCCAAAGCCGCGCCAGTCGGGCGCGATGATCAGGCGGTCCTTGAAAAAATCATGAGACAGCGCGTCGACCATGAACTGATAGCTGGCGGCCACGTCCATCCAGCCGTGCACCAGCACCAGCGGCGGGCGCGGGCCGATTCGGCCCCACAAAAGCACGTGATAGCGGTACAGTCGCAGCGGGACAAAATCGCTGCGCGCGCGCCTGAGGACGGTGTAGGTGGACATCGGCGCGCATGATAGAGGAGACATCCCATGAGCCAGAGTCAATCGGGTGACCACTACGCGGCCATGCAGGCCGGCTTTCACTGGCTGGTGCCGCGTCACTTCAACATCGCGCTGGCCTGCCCGGCGCGCTGGGCGGCGCTGCCGGGCGCGGCCGAGCGGGTGGCGGTGATCGAGCACCGCGTGGGCGGCAAGCCGGCGACGTACTCGTATGCGCAGCTGCAGGCGCAGGCCAACCGCCTGTCCAACGCGCTGACGCGCCTGGGCGTGCGCACCGGCGACCGCGTGGCCATCGTCATGCCGCAGCGCTTCGAGACCGCCGTGGCCTACATGGCGGTGCTGCAGATGGGGGCCATCGCCATGCCGCTGTCGCAGCTGTTCGGCCCCGAGGCGCTCGAATATCGCCTGCAGAACGCGGCGGCCACGGTCGCCATCTGCGACGAAGGGGCGCTGGACAACCTGCTGGCCGCGCGCGACACCTGCCTGGCACTGCAGACCGTCATCGGCCTGGGCGCCGGTGCCGAGCGCGCCGACCACGAATGGCACGCGCTGCTGGCCAAGTCGCGCGACCGCTTCGCCGCTGCCGACACCCTGGCCGACGATGCGGCCGTGCTGATCTACACCAGCGGCACCACCGGCCCGCCCAAGGGCGCGCTGATTCCGCAGCGCGTGCTGATCGGCAACCTGCCCGGCTTCGTGTGCAGCCAGAACTGGTTCGGTTTCGATCCGACCGCGCCCGAGCGCGCCAGTCGTGCCGTCTTCTGGAGCCCGGCCGACTGGGCCTGGACGGGCGGGCTGATGGACGCGCTGCTGCCCACCCTGTATTTCGGCCGTCCCATCGTGGCGCACAACCGCCGCTTCGACCCGCTAGAGGCGTTCGAGATCCTGTCGCGCCACCGCGTCACGCACGCCTTTTTGTTCCCGACCGCGCTCAAGGCCATGATGAAGGCCGTGCCGCACCCGCGCCCGCGCCACGCGCTGCACCTGCAGGGCCTGATGAGCGCCGGCGAGGCGGCGGGCGACGCGGTGTTTGCCTACTGCCGCAAGGAGCTGGGCGTGGTGGTCAACGAAATGTTCGGCCAGACCGAGGTGAACTACATCGTCGGCAATTGCGCCATGAACGACCACCGTTTGCCGGGCGTCGGCTGGCCCGCCCGGGCCGGCAGCATGGGCCGCGGCTACCCCGGCCACCTCATCGCGCTGATCGACGACCGGGGCGAGGAAGTGCCGGTGGGCGAGCCGGGCGAGGTGGCGATCCGCCGCACCGACATCCACGGCCACCACGACCCAATCTTCTTTCTGGGCTACTGGAACAACGAGGCCGCCACGCGCGCCAAGTTCACGGGCGACTGTTGGCGCACGGGCGACTTGGCGGTGCGCGATGCCGAGGGTTACCTGTGGTATCAGGGGCGGGCCGACGACGTGTTCAAGGCCGCGGGCTACCGCATCGGCCCGGGCGAAATCGAGAACTGCCTGGTCAAGCACCCGGCGGTGCTCAACTGCGCGGTGGTGCCCAAGCCCGACGCCGCGCGCGGCGCGCTGGTCAAGGCCTATGTCGTGCTCAGTCCTGATTTTGTAGCTGCTCGCGCAATGCAGACGGGCGCTGAAGGCCATTTTGAATCCACATTGATCGTGACGCTGCAAGAGCACGTGAAGGGCAAGCTGGCGCCCTACGAATACCCGAAGGAGATCGAGTTCATCGAGCAGTTGCCGATGACGACCTCGGGCAAGGTGCAGCGGCGCGTGCTGCGCCTGCAGGAGGAGGAGCGCGCCCGCGCGGCGGGGGTGTTGTAGGGCAGGGGCCTAAACTCGCCCCATGATGAACACCATTTCCCTGGGCGCCAGCGAGCTGCGCGTCACCCCCATCGGCCTGGGCACCATGACCTTCGGCGAGCAGGTCAGCGAGCCCGACGCCCATGCCATCCTGGACCGCGCCATCGAGCGCGGTGTCAACTTTGTCGACACGGCCGAGATGTATTCGGTGCCGCCGCGTGCCGAGACCTACGGCCGCACCGAGGCCATCATCGGCCACTGGCTGAAGGCCCGGCCCGGCATGCGCCAGCGCATCGTGCTGGCCAGCAAGGTGGCCGGCCCCTCGCGCGATGCGCCCTGGATTCGCGCCGGCGCCGGCATGACGGCGGCCGACATCGAGGCCTCGTGCCACGCCAGCCTCAAGCGCCTGCAAACCGAGGTCATCGACCTCTACCAGATCCACTGGCCCGAGCGCCAGGTGCCCGCCTTCGGCCGCCTGTACTACGACCCGGCGCAGGAGCACTCGCAAACGCCGATCGTGGAGCAGCTGCAGGCGCTGGCGCGGCTGGTGCAGGCCGGCAAGGTGCGCCAGATCGGCCTGTCCAACGAAACGCCCTACGGCGTGCACGAGTTCGTGCGCCTGGCCGAGCAGCTGGGCCTGCCGCGCGTGGCCAGCGTGCAAAACTGCTACTGCCTGATCAACCGCTCGGTCGACAACGCGCTGGACGAAAGCTGTCACCGCCTGAACGTGGGTCTGCTGGCCTTTTCGCCGCTGGGTGCCGGCCTGCTGACGGGCAAGTACGACGCCAGCGGCTTCACCGGGCCCGGCGCGCCCGTGGGCCGCATGAGCCTGTACGAGCGCCAGCGCAAGATGCGCTGGGGCCGCCCCGCCGCGCTGGCCACGGCGCGGCGCTACAACCAGCTGGCGCGCGATCACGGCCTGACGCCCACGCAGCTGGCGCTGGCGTTCTGCTATCGCTCCTGGCGCGTGGCCAGCACCCTGATCGGCGTGACCAGCCTGGCGCACCTGGACGAAAACCTGGATGCCTGGGGCGTGCAGCTGTCGCCCGAGCTGCTGGCCGCTGTCGATGCGATCCGCCTCGAAGCCCGCGACCCCGCGCAATGAGCCGATGCCCAAGGCCAAGACCACCCACGTCAGCGAAACACCCGCCACCGCCGTGTTGCGCCAGCACGGCGTGGCCTTCACCGAGCACCCGTACGAGTACGTCGAGCACGGCGGCGCCACGCACAGCGCCGAGGTGCTGGGCTTCGACCCCTTCAGCGTGGTCAAGACCCTGGTCATGCAGGACCAGGACGCCAAGCCGCTGATCGTGCTGATGCACGGCAACCGCAAGGTCAGCACCAAGAACCTGGCGCGGCAGATCGGCGCCAAGTCGGTCGAGCCCTGCAAGCCCGAGGTGGCCAGCCGCCACAGCGGCTACCAGGTGGGCGGCACCTCGCCCTTCGGCACGCGCCGCGCCATGCCGGTATTCATCGAAAAGACCATCCTCGAGCTGCCGCGCATCGCCCTGAACGGCGGGCGACGCGGCTACCTGATCGGCATCGACCCGCAGGTCTGCGTCACCCTGCTGCACGCCAAGCCGGTCGAATGCGCCATCGATTTGTAACAACGACGCGCTTGCGCATGGTGGCAAAATGCGCATCCTGCGCTTGTCGATGAAGCGCCGTCAGCTACAAAAAGAGGAGTAACACGCTTGAATGCTTTGGGCACCGCCGCGGCCACGCTCGCGGCCTACCTGATCGGCTCGCTCAGTTTTGCCGTCATCGTCAGCCGCGCCATGGGCCTGGCCGATCCGCGCAGCTACGGCAGCGGCAACCCGGGCGCCACCAACGTGCTGCGCTCGGGCTCCAAGGCGGCGGCCATCGTCACCCTGCTGCTGGACGCGGCCAAGGGCTGGCTGCCGGTGATGCTCATCAAGTGGTTCGGCCCCGCGTACGGCCTGGGCGAGGGCGCGCAGGCGCTGGCCGGGTTGGCGGCGTTTCTGGGCCATCTTTATCCGGTGTTTTTCGGCTTCAAGGGCGGCAAGGGCGTGGCGACGGCGCTCGGCGTGCTGCTGGCGTTCGAACCGCTGCTGGCCGGGGCCACGCTGGCGACCTTCGTGATCATCGTGCTTTTCTTCCGCTACGTGTCGCTGGCTTCCATCGTGGCGGCGGTGTTTGCCCCCGCGTACTACCTGCTGGGCGATGGCGTGGCCTGGGCCGCCAGCGGCGCCAAGGTGTTGGCGATGACGGCGATGGCGCTGCTGCTGATCTATCGCCACCGCGAGAACATCCGCCGCCTGCTGGCCGGCACCGAATCCAGACTGGGGAGCAAGAAATCATGAGCACCATCACTCGACTGTGCGTGGGCCAGCGCCTGAGCGAGGCCTCGGTCTTCAACGGCATCGTGCACCTGGGCGGCATGGTGCCCGAAAGCGGCGCCGCCGACATCCGCAGCCAGACCGCCGACGTGCTGGCCCAGGTGGACGCGCACCTGGCCGCCTGCGGCAGCGACAAAAGCCGCATCCTGCGCGTGCAGATCTACCTGGCCAACATCGCCGACATCGGCGGCATGAACGCGGTGTGGGACGCCTGGGTGGCCCCCGGCCACGCGCCGCCGCGCGCCACCGTGCAGGCCGCGCTGGCCGACCCGGCGTGGAGGATCGAGATGGTGGTCACCGCCGCGCAGCGCTGAACTGCAACCACCCCCGTTGCTCCACTCGCTGCGCGATGTTTCGGCATCCCTCCTCGAGGGAGCATCGCCAGTGACCGGGGAAACCCCGTTCACGGCGATTGCTGGCATGGCCTGCTCCGCGGCCGCTCGATCCTTTGGGCCTCAAGCCCTGCAGGCGCCCGCTCAATCCCTGAAGTTGTCGAACGACAGCGGCAGCTCCGTCATTTCTTTCTTCAGCAGCGCCATGACCGCCTGCAAATCGTCGCGCTTGGCGCCGGTCACGCGCACCGCCTCGCCCTGAATGGCGGCCTGCACCTTGAGCTTGCTTTCCTTCACCAGCTTCTGGATCTTCTTGCTGTCCTCGGTGGCGATGCCGCTCTTGACCTTGACCACCTGCTTGACCTTGTCGCCGCCGATCTTCTGCACGCTGCCCTTGTCGAGAAAACGCACGTCCACGCCGCGCTTGGTCAGCTTGCCGCGCAGGATGTCCTCCACCTGCTGCAGCTGAAACTCGGCATCGCCCAGCAGGGTGATTTCCTTGTCCTTCAGCTCGATGGCCGCGCTGGTGCCCTTGAAGTCGAAGCGCGTGCCGATTTCCTTGGCGGCGTTGTCCACCGCGTTGCGCACCTCCACCATGTCGGGGTCGCAAACCGTGTCGAAAGAGGGCATGGTTGAAGCCTTTGCGTGTTGATCTCGAATGCGACAATTGTCCCATGTTCACCCAGCGCAACGTGTCCCTGCAGCCGCTCAACAGCTTCGGCATCATGGCGCGCGCCGCCCACCTGTTGCGCGTGCAGGGTGAGGCCGAGGTGCGTGCGCTGCTGGCCGACGCCCAGCTGGCCGCGCTGCCGCGCTTTGTGCTGGGCGGTGGCAGCAACATCGTGCTGACGGGCGACGTCAAGGGCGTGGTGCTGAAGGTGGAGGTGGCGGGCCGGTGCGTGGTCGATCAAACCGAGCGCCATACCCTCGTCGAGGCGGGCGCGGGCGAGAACTGGCACGACTTCGTGGCCTGGACGCTGGACCAGGGCTTGCCCGGCCTCGAAAACCTGGCCTTGATCCCCGGCACCGTGGGCGCCAGCCCGGTGCAGAACATCGGTGCCTATGGGCTGGAGCTGCAAGACCGCTTTCATGAACTGGACGCGATCGACCTGCACACCGGCGAGCGGTTCACGCTGGATGCCGCGCAGTGCGGCTTCGGCTATCGCGACTCGGTGTTCAAGCACCATGCGGCGCAGGGCGGCGACTTCGGCCTGGCCGGCCGCGCGCTGATCCTGCGCGTGCGCTTTGCGCTGCCGCGCGCGTGGCAGCCGGTGCTGGGCTATCTGGACCTGGAGCGCAGAATGCAGGAAGAGGGCGTGCGCCAGCCCAGCGCGCGCCAGATCTTCGACTGGATCGTGGCGATTCGCCGCGCCAAGCTGCCCGACCCGGCCGTCATCGGCAATGCCGGCAGCTTCTTCAAGAACCCCACCGTGACGCCCGAACAGTGCCAGGACATCATCGGCCGCGACCCGCACGTGGTGCACTACCCCATGCCCGACGGCAGCGTCAAGCTGGCGGCGGGCTGGCTGATCGACGCCTGCGGCTGGAAGGGCAAGAGCGTGGGCAACGCGGCGGTGTACGACAAGCAGGCGCTGGTGCTGGTCAACCGCGGCGGGCGCCAGCACCCGGCCACCGGCGGCGAGGTGATGACGCTGGCCAAGGCGATCCAGACCAGCGTGTACGAGCGCTTCGGCATCCGGCTGGAGCCGGAGCCGGTGGTGGTGTAGCGACGTCGGGGCCTCTATCCAACAAGCCCCGCCTGCGGCTCGGCTCGCGGGGTGGTTTCGGTGGCGTTCTTGCGCCACGCCGCCGGCGGCATGGCGAACTCGCGCTTGAAGGCGCGCTGAAACGCGGCGGGCGACTCGTAGCCGACTTCCTCGGCAATCGCCGCCAGGCTCTTGTGACTGTCGGTGAGCAGGCGCGCGGCCACAGCCATGCGCAGGCGCGTCAGGTAGCGCATCGGGGACTCGTCCAGCACCTCGCTGAAGCGGGCCGCCACGGCCGAGCGCGAGCTGGCCGCCGCGGCGGCGAGTTCGTCCAGCGTCCAGTGCCGTTGCGGCGCGGCGTGCATGGCCTGCATGGCGCGGCCGATCACCGGGTCGCGCACGCCGGCCAGCCAACCCGAGGCGTTGGCGGGCAGCTCCCGCAGGTAGATGCGCAGGGCGCCGAGGAACAGGAGCTCGGCCAGGCGCCCGCGCACGCCTTCGGCGCCGGGGCTGTCGTCGAGCGCGTTGGCCACCGCGTAGGGCACCAGCGTCTGCATGCGCTCGCCCAGGTCGACCTGGAACACCGGCGGCAGCGAGCCGCACAGGGGCTCGAACGCGCGCCGGTCGCAGCCCAGAAAGCCGCACAGCACCTTGCTGGTGCCGCCGGGCCCGGTGTCGAACTGCAGGTGGCGCGCCGCCAGCAGCGGGCGGCCGCCCAGCATGGCCTCGAACGGCAGGCTGGGGCGCCCGGGCTGGTCGCCCAACTCATGCCGGCCGCCGTGCGAGATGACGGCCACCTGGCCGGCGTGGACGGCGAACCAGTCGCGCGCGGCATGACGAATCCAGCACTCGCCTTCGAGCACCACGTGGAAGGCGATGACGTTGCTGGTGCCGGGCGGCAGCAGGGGGGCGAACTTCTCCAGCAAGGGCTCGCCCGCCACGCCCCAGGGGCCCTTGACGTCGAACTGGAAGATCAGCGCACCGGTCAGGCGCACCAGCGTCAGCACGTCGGATAGCAGGTCGCGGCTCATGGCTCGCCCTTGGTCGTACCGAGGCGTTTTGAGCACATCTTCTGGACGATCGGGCATTGCTTGCAGTGCCGCCCCGGATGGACACTGAGCGCGCACGTCCAGACCACTCAGGAGACGCATCATGACAGCAAAACCCATCACCCAACAGGTCCAGGAAGCCCGGGGCCGCATCGACAACCTGAGCGCCGACCAGGTCGAGCAGGAGCTGAACACCGGTCGCGCGACCCTGGTCGACGTCCGCGACGCCCCGGAACTGGCCGGCGGCGCCATCGCGGGCGCGGTGCACGCCTCGCGCGGGATGCTGGAGTTCTACGCCGACCCCGCCAGCCCTTATCACAAGAGCGAGCTGAGGCCGGGCGACCGGGTGATCCTGTACTGCGCATCCGGCGGGCGTTCCGCGCTCGCGGTCGAGGCGCTGCGTGGCTTGGGCTACGCCAACGTCGCGCACCTGGACGGCGGCTTCAAGGGCTGGCAGGCCGCCGGCAAGCCGGTCAGCACGGCGTGAACCGGGGAGAAAACCATGACGCTGTCCGAACGCTTCAACCGGTCCGGCTTCGGCTGCTGGATCAATGGCACCCGCGGGCGCGTGTTCCGCCTGTGCGCTGGCTTGGCCTTTCTGGCGGTCGGCATCGGCTTGCGCCAACATCCTCTGGGCATGGCGGCGCTGGCATGGAGCTTTTTCCCGCTCACCGCCGGCATGTTCAACGTCTGCTGGATCAGCCTGATGCTGGGCGGGCCCTTCAGCAGCGCCAGCATTCGCCGCCTGCAGCAGGAATCGCCATGACGGATGCCGATCGCACCAGACGCCTTCGGCTGGCGCTCCGCGTGTTCGGCCTGGTGTTCATCTTCGGGGTGTATCCCCTCACGGTGCTCTGGCCCTCGGGCTGGTCCTGGCATCACGGCCAGTCCGAGTACCTGCCGATGATCATCGCCATCTACGCGACCTTGGGCGTTTTTTTGCTGTTGGTCGCGCGCGATCCCGAGCAGCACCTGAGCCTCATCGCCTTCACCCTCTGGTCGAGCATCGCGCATGGAGGCCTCATGGCCGTCCAGTCGCTGGCCGATGCGCAGCATGCGGGGCACCTGCTGGGCGATGTGCCCGCCCTGTTCGTGATCGCGGCCGTGCTCGGCTGGCTGTGCCCGCGCGCCCTCACGCTGCGGCTTGACACGGGTGCACCTCAACCCGGTGGCCAAGCCGGCCATCATCTGGCGCGGTGACCGACCCATCCACGGCCAAGGGGTTGCAGCGTCGTGCGCTGAAACGCAGCCGAAGCCGCGCGGGCGCTACGCCGGCGGATCGGGCATGGGCGCGCGGCGCGCGCCGGCCGTGCTGGTCACCAACAGGCCCAGCACGATCAGCACGATGCCGATGCGCTCCATCGCGCTGGGGCGCTCGTGCAGCAGCGCCCAGGACAGCAGCACGGCGCCGATGGGCACGCCCAGCGCGGACAGGCTGGCCACGGTGGTGGGCAGGCGCTCGACGACGAAGGACCACAGCGTCCACGCCAGGCTGGTGGCCAGCACGGCCGAGTACAGCAGTCCGTAGATCATCTGGCCCGACCACTGGATCGGTCGCGAGGGGATCAGCCACGCCGCCACCATCAGCAGCAGCGTGCCCAGCAGCATCTGCCAGGCGGTAAAGGCCAGCGGCGAGGGCCGGTGCAGCTCGAACATGCGCTTGGACAGCACCGTACCCAGGCCCCAGCAGGCGCCGCTGGTGACGGCCAGCGCCGCGCTTTGCCAGCTGCCCAGCCCCTGCCAGGGCTCGATGATGAAGATCAGGCCAGCCACCGCCAGCGCGATGCCCAGCCACTGGCGCGCGCCAGGGCGCTCGTGCAGCAGCCACCAGGCCAGCAACACCGACCAGAACGGCATGGTGTAGGCCAGCGCCGACACGCGCCCGGCGCCGCCGCTGGCCAGCGCCCATTGCGCCAGGCTTTGAAAGGCCGTGGTCTGGCTCACCCCCACGGCCAGGGTCAAACCCAGCGGCGGGGGCTTGAACGACTGGCGGCGCAGCGCCATCACGCCAAACAGCAGGGCGGTGGCCAAGGCAAAGCGCAGCGCGACGAAGTCGAACGGGCCGATGTAGGACGTGACCTGCTTCATCACCACCCAGCCGTAAGCCCACACGCCGATCACCACGACCATGGCGAGTGCGGCGGCGCGTTGTGTCCTGGAATGGTGAGACACGAAGAACTATTGCGAAGTGGATTGCATCGGCAATAGCGAATCCATCCATGCCGGACGTTTCGGCAGGGTGCCATGCGCATATGCATCCGGAGGCGAGCCTACCTCAAACGTCCATCGCACGTTCAACACTCGGCGTCGGCCATGCAACCGACGCCCACCAGAGCGCATCAATCCAATTTGATGTTTTCCTTCTGGATCACCTCGCGCATGGTGTCCGAGTCCGCCTTGACTTGTTTGGCGAAGGTGGCCGAGTCTTGGAAGTCGGGATACAGCGCAGAGAGTTGCAGTTGTTCACGCACACCAGGCATTTCGAGCGCCTGCTTCACATAACCGGCCATCTTGCTGACGATGACGTCAGACGTGCCTTTGGGAGCAAAAATGCCGAACCAACTACCCGAGAACGGTAACTTGAAGCCCTGCTCCTCGAGTGTCGGAATATTCGGCAACTCGGGGTTGCGAATATTGGCCGTAGTCGCCAAGCCTTTCAGGGTGCTGTCCTTGACCCGCGGCGCTGTTGCGGGGTCGTACATCAGCGTGACGCGACCCCCGATGAGATCAGTCATCGATTCCGCGGCACCCTTGTAGGGGACGTGCAGCACGTCGATGCCGGATTGTTTGTGCAACAGAACGGCCGTGAGGTGGACGATCGAGCCGACCCCGTTGGTGGCAAAAGAGTACTTGCCGGGGTTGGCCTTGGCGGAAGCGACGAATTCCTTGTAGTTGGAAAACGGGGCTTCTTTGCTGGTCGTGATCAGGCCGTACGACGAGGCGAGCTTGGCCACCGGAATGAAGCTGTCGACGGAGTAGTTGAGCTTGCGCAGCCACGGTGCGATAGTCACCGTTGCCATCGGAGTGACCAGGAACGTATAGCCGTCGGGCGCGGCTCGTGCGGCGTAATCGGTGCCCAAGGTAGCGGCCGCGCCGGCCCGGTTTTCCACGATGATGGGCTTGCCGACCTGTTTGGAGACGCGATCCGCGATGAAGCGCGTAATGATGTCAGCCGAACCGCCCGGTGGATAAGGCGTGACGAAGGTGACGGGTTTTTCCGGCCAAGCCTTGGCCGTTTGCGCCGTCGCGGGCGAGATGACGGCGCACAGCGCTGAGGCTGCTGCCAGGGCGACGAAGCGGCGAGTGAACTCCATGGATGCTTGCTCCTGAGAATTGAATCCAAACATGGGTCAGCGACCGGTGAAGCGGGGTGCGCGCTTTTCCTTGAACGAAGCAACGCCTTCTGCGACGTCTTCGCTGGTAGCGATGCCCTGGATCAGACGGTGCTGCGGGTAGTACAACTCGGTGGGCGAGGCGGGCAGGGTGCGCCGAGCGATCGATTTCATCGCCTGCACCACCAGCGGTGCATTGGCCGCAATCTTGGCTGCCAACTCCATGGCAACGGCGAGCGCTTGACCCTTGGGCACCACGCGGTTGATGAGCCCGATTTCATAAGCGCGCTGGGCGCCCATCGCGTCGCCCGTCATCAGCCATTCCAAGCCGGCCTTGTACTGCATCCGCGGCGGAAAGCCGGCCATGATGCCGGCGAAGGCACCGATCTTGGCCTCGGGGTAGATGAACCTGGCGTCGTCGTCGGCCACCGCCATGTCGGCCAGCATCACCAGCGTCGAGCCTGCGCCGACGGCAAAGCCGTTGACAGCGGCGATGATGGGCTTGTCGCAAGGCACCGACAGGTTGGGCATGGCCAGCCACACGTCGCGCGGCATGTCTTTCAGATCGGCCCCCGAGGTGAAGCCCTGCTCGCCAGCACCGTGCACAACGGCCACGCGGTCGCCTTCGTCGCGTGCGAAGCGCTGCCAAGCGGCCTGCAGACCTTGGACGGCGTCGTTGTTGAGCGCGTTGCGCATCTCAGGCCGGTTGATGGCGATGCACGCGATTCCGTCCCGGGATTCGTAAGTTACAGCGGTCATGAAGTCTCCTGAAGTTGAATTGACGGTTGTTGTCTGTCACGCCAACGTGGCGCGCGCATCGGCAGCCGCGATGCGGTTGCCGGCGATGAACAGGGGGTTGATGTCGAGCTCGCGCACGCGATCACTGCTGGTCGCCAACACGCCCAGGCGAACCATCACGTCGGCAATGGCATCCAGATCGGCTAGTGGGCGGCCGCGATAGCCCGTGAGCAGTGGTAGGCAGCGCAGATTTTTCAGCATGGTCAGCGCGGCGGAGTGTGAAAGCGGAGCGGGTGCCAGTTGGACATCTTTCATCAGTTCGACCAGAACGCCACCGGCACCGACCATGATCAACGGGCCGAAGTCCGCGTCACGCTGTATGCCCAGGATCAGTTCAGTGTCGGCATGCCACATCTCGGTGATCAGGTAGCCGTCCAACGTCCCGGCGCCGGCCGTTTGCGCAGCTGCGGCGATATCGGCGCAAGCCTGGCGTACGGCATCGTCGCCACATATGCCCAACTTGACGCCGCCCATGTCGCTTTTATGGATGATGCGTGGGCTGACCGCCTTGATGGCCACTGCATCACCCAGTGCTCGCGCAGCCTGCACGGCCGCTTCGCTGTCGCCGGCGAACTGCCAGCGCGTGGCGGGAATGCCGGACGCTTCCAGCAGACGCCTGGCGTCGGGTTCGGTCAGAAAGCCACTGGGCAGATCGGCCGGTATCGCGACGCCTGGTGTATCGGCGATGGCAGGTTCGGGCTCGCGGCGATGCGTCAGAACCTGCAGGACCGAAAGGGCGTCGTGCAAGCTGTCGAAATACCCGTGGCCAGCCTCGCGCAGCATCTGGCGCGCGATTTCGCCGTGGTTGCCGGCGCCTTGCACGAACAGCAAAGGCTTCGTGGATCGATTGGCGGCCGAGATCGCTGCGTGCACCACCTGTTCCTGTCCCGGTTGCGTGGTCAGCAGCAGAATGCCCGAGCCGACCGCCGGATCGTGCATCGCGCGATCCAGTGCAATGCCGATCGAGCCGCCAGCGACCTCCGGGTCGGGGGTGGCCGCATGGTTGAGCATGCCGAAGTCGAACGGCAACTGTCGGTGCGACGGAGGCAGGACCGACGCTACCGCTTGCTGGGTCTGGTCGGATAGCTCCGCCAGACGCAAGCCATGCGCCTCCAACCCATCGGTCAACAGCGCGCCGCCGCCGCCCGAGCCAGAAAAAATCGCCACGCCATTGCCCGTCACACGCTTTCCGCGCTGCAACAGGACGGCGCCCTGCAGCAGGTCATAGATGGTCTCGAACAGGTAAACGCCCCAGCGGCGGCAGGTGGCCTCGAAGGCTGGCCAGGCTCCTGCCAGGCTGGCGGTGTGCGAGGCGGCAGCCTTGGCGCCCGCCTCGCTGCGCCCCGACTTCGCGATGCAAACCGGTTTGCCAACGGCCGCAGCCCGTGCCAGCAGGCTGGTGAAGCGCGGCGCATCCACCACGCCCTCCATGTACAGGCTGATGACCTCGGTCTTGGGATCGTCGATCAGGTATTCGAAGAAATCGTTGAGACCCAGGTCTGCCTGGTTGCCAACCGACACCATGGACGAGAAACCGGCGCCGATGTCGACGCCGCGCGAGATCATGGCACCCATCAGCGCACCACTTTGACTGGCCATGCCGATGCCGCCCGCGGGCAGTTTGTCCACGGTGCCCATTACCACACCAGTGGTTGCGCACAGATTGTGATGGGCGTTCATCAGGCCCATGCAGTTGGGTCCGATCAACCGCACGCCGCCCGCGCGGGCGATGGAAACCAGTTCCTCCTCGTCCGAACGGCCCTTCTCACCCGTCTCGGCAAAGCCGGCCGTGATGCACAGGGCGCAGCCCACGCCCTTGGCCACGCAGTCCTCAATGGCCGCGCGCACGTGGTCACGCGGCACCAGAAGAATGGCCAGATCGACGGGACCGGGGCAGTCGCGCAGCGACGCGTACGCGGGCAGGCCCATCAGTTCCTTGGCACGGCTGTTGATAGGGTAGAGCGGCCCGTCGTGCCGGTGGCGCAGCATGTAGTGCAGCAGGCGCCCGCCCCACTTCTGTTCGTCGCCCGAGGCGCCGACGATGGCAACCGACTTGGGGTGCAGGATTTCGCGAACGGTTTGCAAGGGCGTGACGCCCGATGCCGGATTCAGTCTTTCAACCATGGAGCGTCCCTCAGTTGCCGCGGATGCCGATGGCCGGCAGCAGTTCGGCATAGAGCTTGCGGTCTGCCTCGAGGTTGCCGCGGAATGCGTCCGGGGTTTGCCATGCCGCCACCGAGTTGGCGCGCGCCAGAGTTTTCTTGACATCCTCCATTTCCATGACATCGTGCACGGCGGCAGTCAGCTTGCCCATGATGACGGCCGGAGTTCCTTTGGGTGCGAGAACGCCCCATCCAGAGCCACGGGTCGAGGTGATTTCAAACCCCGCTTCACGCAGCGTCGGGACTTCGGGAAGCTCGGGATGACGCTTGTGGTACATCACCGCCAGCGGCTGCACCCGGTCGGCCTTGACCATCGGGGTGACGGCACCGTCGATGATGAAGTCGATCTCGCCAGCCACGAGGGCGTTGACGGCGGCGGCAGAGCCGCGGAACGGGACGTGCAACACCTGGATTCCCGTGTCGCGGGCGAGGGTCAAACCGTAGATGTGTCCCGCGGACGCCTCGCCTGCCGAGCCAAAGGACAGCTTGCCCGGGTGTTGCTTGGCGTAATCGACAAACTCCTTGACTGTTTTGATCGGCAAGGTCTTGCGCACGGCCATGACGCCGATGTAATCGGCCACGCCCCCCGCAATCTCGAAACTGTCGATGCTGTAGTTCAGCTTGCGCAGGTTGGGCAGGGCAGTGAAGCTGGTTGCAGCCGCCAGCAGCAGCGTATTGCCATCGGGTTGTGCGTTGGCCACCATCTCGGTGCCGATCTGCGTGGTTCCACCGGGCTTGTTTTCGACATAGATGTTGGCCTTCAACAGCGTGCCGATTTTCTCAGCCATCAAGCGTCCGAGAATGTCGGACGAGCCGCCTGGCGGAAATGGAACAACCATGCGGATGGCCGACGACGGCCAGCTTCCTTGTGCTTGTGCGCGCGCACTCCACAAAAGTTGAGGGGCCGCCAACAAGAGCGGATATGCCAGCCTGAGGCGGTCGGGTTGTTTCATGGGAGTCTCCTTGAGGTCAAATGAAAAGACAGATTCGGCGCTGGCATGGAAGGCTTACGGGTTCTGAGCTTTGGCGCTTCTGGAGCGCCAGTCGATGCGCTTGGTCAAGTTCCGGCTTGATCGCGCCCACGTTCACGGACTGCTGGATGCAAGTGCATCGAGAACCGGAAGTTGGTAGGGCGTCGGTTCAGAGAGGTCGACGCATGCTTCAACCTGCACCAAGCAGGTCTGGGCGATGCAGCCTTGCGAAAGACGTGAAGCTCCGATGTCGGGCGTGAGCGTGTTGGGGTTCCCGTGCTTTTCGACGTTGTCGGCTCCAGTGGCCAGCCAGTTCGTGGGGTCGAACCACGCACCGGTGGACAGCCGTGCTACGCCGGGACGCAGAGCATCCGATACGCGCAGGCCGGCCAGGCAGGTGCCGCGATCGTTGAACACGCGGACGGTGTCGCCGGCTTTCAGGCCACGCGACCGGGCATCAGCGCGCGAAAGAGTCAACGGCTCACGCCCGTTGATCTTGTTGGCCTGGCTGTACGCCGCATGGTCCAGTTGGCTATGCAGCTTGGTGTAGGGCTGGTCACTGATCAGGTGCAGGGGATAGCGCTGGGTCTTGGGGCTGCCCAGCCACTCGATCGGTTCCATCCAGCAAGCGTGGCCGGGACAGTCGTCGTAGCCGAATCCCGCGATGCATTCGCTGAATAGCTCGATCCGGCCGCTGGGCGTGGTTAGCGGGTGACCGTCGGGGTCAGCACGAAAGCGTTCAAACAGAATGACTTCCGCTTCGGGTTGGGCCAGGTCGATCAGGCCCTGGGTCCAGAAGTTATCGAAAGATGGCAAATCAACCCCAGCCTCGGCGGCGCGTGGGCGCGATTCCTCGTAAAGCGAACGCAGCCACGCCTTAGCATCACGCCCCTCGGTAAAGACGTCGCTGGCCCCCAGTCGATCGGCCAACGCGCTGAAGATTTGATAGTCATCCCGGGCCTCGCCGACCGGATCAATCAACTTCTTCATCGCCACCATATAGCGCTCCCGCGTAGCGTAGCCGATGTCCTCGCGCTCCAGCGCAGTGGTGGCGGGCAGCACGATGTCGGCCAGCTTGGCCGTCGGAGTCCAATACTGTTCGTGTACCACCACGGTTTCCGGTTTGGATTGCCACGCCGCGTGCAGGCGGTTGAGATCCTGGTGATGGTGGAAGGGGTTGCCACCCGCCCAGTAGATGAGGCGGATGTCGGGATACTGGTAGCGCTTGCCGTTGTAGTCGAATGCTGCGCCCGGCCGTTCCAACATGTCGGTGATGCGTGCGACCGGAATGAATGCGTCGACCGGGTTGCGGCCCTGCGGTAAGGTAGGGCCCGAGAACTTGGCGTTGTCGTTGCCGATCATGTTGGTGGTGCCATAGCCGACACCGAAGCCACCGCCCGGCAGTCCGATCTGGCCGAGCATCGACGCGACGGTGACCAACGCCCAGTAGGGCTGCTCGCCATGGTGCGCGCGCTGCAAAGACCACGCTACGTTGATCATGGTGCGCGCTGCAGCCATCTGGCGCGCCAGTTGCGTGATGCGGGTGGCTGGCACACCCGTAATGGCACTGGCCCAGTCGGCTGTCTTGGCTTGACCGTCAGGCTCTCCACGCAGGTAGGCCTCAACCTGCTCGAAACCGATGCAATGACTGGAGAGGAAGGCCCGATCATGCAGCCCCTCGGTCAGCAGCGTATACGCCACGGCCAACAGCAGGGCGGTGTCGGTTCCGGGACGGATCGGGATCCAGTCCACCGGTCCACCGGTGTCGATGTCATCGCGCACCGGACTGATGTTGATGAAGTGCGCTCCCGCCTCGGCCATGCGTCGCAGGCCGGTGGGCACGGCGTGCTCGGTCGCGCCGCCTGAGGTGATCTGCGCGTTCTTCGCCGGCACGCCGCCGAGGCTGACGAACAGTTGGGTATGCTGGGCCATCACCCGCCAGCTGGTGTGCAAGGTGAACAGTTGGTCCATAGGCGCGACGATGTGCGGCATCAACACGCGCGCAGCGCCCAGACTGTACGTGTCCGCATGGCGCACATAACCACCGATGCTGTTGAGAAAGCGGTGCACTTGGCTTTGCGCATGGTGAAAGCGACCCGCGCTGGACCAACCGTAGGAGCCGCCGAAAATGGCGCCATTGCCGTGTTGGTCGCGCACACGCGCCAGTTCGCCAGCCACCAGGTTCAGTGCTTCGTCCCACTCCACCTCGACAAAGGGATCTAGTCCACGCAAGTGGCGCGCCGCTTGCGTCAGATCACCGTGCCGAGCTTGCAGCCAGCTGCGGCGAATGGCTGGCCGCCGCACCCTCAAGGGACCACGTGCCGCATCGAGCATGGACAGGCCGATAGGGGAGGGCGAAGGGTCGCGCGCGAATGCTCGCAAGCCGAGGCAATCGTCCGTGCCGGTGGCCTCGTAGATGCCCCAATGCGACGCCGTGAGTGTGCTGACCGGAGTGGCCGGTTGGTCTGGGCGCACGCCGCTCATGAGTGGTGCTCCATCGTTGATCGAAGCAAGCTCATGCTGATAATCGGCTGCCGCGAGGGGCATGAGTTGAGGTGACAGGGCAACATCTGTGGCGATCGAGTTGAACGAGTTGACGTCTGATCTTATATTTTTCTACAGAATGAGACTATCATTCCATTATTGAAAATTATTGGTGTGCGCCGAATGAATAACACCTTGATCAAGGGTTTGCGTCTTCTCGAAGTATTGGCGGCACGTACCCAGGCGCTCGGGGTGAGCGAACTCGCGCAGGAACTGGAGATGGGCCCCAGCAACGTGCACCGCCTGTTGCAGGCGCTGGTGGAGACGGGCTACGTCGTAAATGAAGGTGGACGTGGGGGCTATCGCGCTACCTTGAAGGTATGGGAGCTCGGTGCGCAGGCGCTGCACAAGCTTGATTTCCGGGAGACGGCCGCACCAGCCATGCGCATGCTGCTTGCCCAGACCAATGAAACCGTCCATTTGTCGGTGCTCAGCGGCGAGGAAGTGATTTATGTCGACAAGCTCGACAGTCCGGAGCCCATCCGCGCCTACAGCGTCATTGGCGGACGCGCCCCGGCGTACTGCGTGGCCACGGGCAAGGCCCTGCTGGCTTGGCGTGAGCAGACCTCGATCAACCTGATGACGGTGCGACCCTTGCAGATGTTCACGCCATCGACACTGGCTGACACTTCGGTGCTGGCGCTTGAACTGGAACGGGTGCGACAACAGGGCTACGCGGTCAACCGTGGCGAGTGGCGCGCCAGTGTCTGGGGTATTGCGGCGCCAGTCTTCGATGGCAGCCGCCGCGTGGTGGCCGCCATCGGCATCTCGGGGCCGACCGCGCGTATCCGCTCGCGGGGCATCAAGGTATTGGGTGAACTTGTGATGGTGGCTGCTGACCAAGCCTCGGCGTTGCCTGCTGCTTGAAGTTGAAGTTGACCCTTTTTCACGGACACCTTACCGTTTGGATCAAAGGAGTCCGCAATGTCCAGAACCCGCCCGCCATATCCGGCGGCATTTCGACAACAAATCCTGGAGCTCGCCCATGCCGGGCGCACGCCGGCCGAGCTCTCGCGGGA
>JAFKGE010000056.1 GCA_017307865.1 Burkholderiales bacterium
AACAAGTTATGCCTGATGACCATAGCAAGGTGGCCCCACTCCTTCCCATCCCGAACAGGACCGTGAAACGCCTTAGCGCCAATGATAGTGCGGACTCCCGTGTGAAAGTAGGACATCGTCAGGCTATTACAGCCAAAACGCCCCATCCACAAAAGGATGGGGCGTTTTTTTTTGGCGTTCAGCGCCAGATGAGTTGGGCGATCGCAGTACAGTGACGAGGTTTAATCCTCTCTGCGAGGCTTTCACATGGCATGGGACACGTGGCTCATTTACCTGCTGGCCTCCATCGGCTTGTCGCTTTCGCCCGGACCGAACGGCCTGCTGGCGCTGACGCACGGCGCCATGCACGGCCGGCGCAAGACCTTGTTCACCATCGCGGGTGGCGTGCTGGGATTCGTGGCTGTGATCGCGCTGTCGATGTTCGGCATCGGGGCGCTGATTCGCTCGTCGGTGACGTGGCTGGCGGTGCTGAAGTGGGTGGGCGGCCTCTATTTGATGTGGCTGGGCATTCAGGTGTGGCGCTCGCCGCCGGTGGCGGTGGCCGAGGCCGCCGCCCCGGTGCAGGCCCGTGGCGGAACGCTGTTTCGGCAGGGCGCGTTGTCGGCGGCCACCAACCCCAAGGCCCTGCTGTTCTTCACCGCCTTTCTGCCGCAGTTCATCGACGCGCAGCACAGCCTGCTGCTGCAGTTCGTGGTGATGGCGGGGACCTTCGCTGCCACCGAGTTCGCCACCGAGTTCGCCCTGGCCAGCGCGGCGCACCGCATCAGCCCTTGGCTGGCGCGGGTCGGGAAACGCTTCAACCGTGTGTGCGGTGGTATCTTCGTGCTCATCGGGGCCGCGCTGCCGCTGCGGACTTGAACGTCGCGGCTCGACGCGCTGCCTCAAGGCGCGACGGCTATCGCCCGGTACGGTGCGCGGCGGTGGCCCTCAATTTCCTTTGTTGCCCGCTCAGGCTTCTTTCGTGACACAGTGAGGCCCAAGGGTGGCGCATCCAGCCATTGCCGTCGAAAGGAAAGCCCGTGAGTCAAGCCTATGTGGTGGGCCACATCACCGTCAAGGACGCCGACAAGTGGCAGCAGTATCAGGCCCGCGTGCCGGCCACGCTGGCACCTTGGGGTGCCGAACTGGTGTTTCGCGGCCAGAACGTGGCGGTGTTTTCAGGCCAGATGCCCCACACCGACATCGTGGTGATCCGCTTTGCCGACGTGGCCACGGCCGAGCAATGGTTTCGCTCCGACGCGTATCAGGCGCTGCTGCCGCTGCGCGCGCAGGCCGCCGACGTGGTGCTCACCTCGTACCAAGCCTAGCTTGTACTTTGTCATGGATGGCGTGTATCGCCCCGGTAAAGCCCGTCCGCGCGGGCTCGGGCCGCTTCGTTGAAAGAAGGTGCGCGGGCTTCGCATGGGCCTGCGCACGAAAGGACAAGACCATGAAACGCTTTTCGATGACGGCGCTGGCGGCGGGCCTGCTGACCCTGGCCGCACCGGGCGCCTGGGCGCAGCAGATGGCCAATGCCCGTGTGCTGTCGGCCACGCCCCTGGTCGAATCGGTGCCGGTCACCCAGTGCGCGCCGACCTATGGCCAGCCCACGGGCGGCGGCGCGGCGGTGGGGGCGCTGGTGGGCGGCCTGGTAGGCAGCCAGATCGGCCAGGGTTCGGGCCAGATCGCCGGCGCCATCCTCGGCACCCTGGGCGGCGCCTTCTTCGGCAACGCGGTCGAGGCGCAGCAGGCCGGCTACGACCGCTGCCGCACGGCCTACCAGCAGCGGGTGACGGGCTACGACGTGCGCTATGAGATGGATGGGCGCGTCTATCGAACGCAGATGGCGCAGGCGCCGGGGGCGTGGATTCAGGTGCCCGTGGCCAGCGGCTATGGCCAGCAGCCGCCCGACGCGGCCTGGGACGGCGGCGCGGTGCAGAGCTACCCGGTGGCGCCGCCGCCGGTGGCGGCCTATCCGCTGCCGGCCGAACCACCCCGAGGCGTGGTGACGGCGCCTCCGTCGTACCCACCGGCCTATCCGCCGGCGGCCTATCCGCCGGCGGCCTATCCGCCCGCCTATGCCGCAGGCCCCTACGCGCCCTACACGCAGCCTGTGGGCACGCCGGTCGTCGTGCGGCCGGTCGTGCCAGTGTTCGTCGCCCCGGTCGGGCTGAGCCTGTCCGTCGGCGGTGGCTGGGGCCACCATCGGCACGGTGGTGGCTGGGGCATCAGCGTGGGCAACGCGTGGTGAGGTCGCGTTGGGGAATGCTAACTATTCGATAGCTGTTCGCGCTTGATTGGCGGGCGCTACAGGTCGATTCGACCTATACATCGCTCAGCTGGCGCCGCAGCCGTGCCACTTCTTCCATCAGGTCGGCGGCCAGGGCGGCCAGTTGCGGGTCGGCGTCGTAGGTCTGCTCCAGCTGCACGATGCGGCGCGCGCGCACCAGGGTGGTGCTGGCAAAGCGCCAGTCGGCTGCGGCTTGGCCCTGCTGGGGCGTCAGCACGCCGGCCTCCACGTGGGTGAGCACCCACTCGGGCGTGACGCGGCAGCACTGCGCCAGCTCGCGCAGGCTCAGGGCGTCGTCCAGCAGCTCGATCAGCTCGGCGGGGACGGTGATGGTCGAAGAAGCGGTCATGTCGGTCGTCTCCAGGGACATCAGGCGGCGCGCGGGTCGAAGCCGGGATAGGCCTTGGCCAGCGCCTGCCAAGCCGCCTTCTGCTCGGGGGTGACGGCGCCGGGCACCGCCGTCTCCAGCAGCAGATACAGATCGCCCGCCGCCTGGCTGGCGCCGGCGGCCGGAATGCCGCGCCCTTTCAGGCGCAGCTTGCGTCCGGTGCCCGAGCCGGCCGGCACCGTCACCTCCACCGCCGTGCCCTCGGGCGTGGTGACCGGCACCTGGGCGCCCAGCGCCGCCTCCCAGGGCGTCACGCGCAGCCGCTGGGTGACGTCGCGCCCGTCGATCTGCCAGCGCGCGTCGGGCGCGAAGTGCACCTCCAGCAGCAAATCGCCAGCGGCGCCGCCGTTGAAGCCGGGGCTGCCCTGGCCCGCCAGGCGGATCAGCTGACCCTCCTTGACGCCCTTGGGGATCTTGACCTGCAGCGTGCGCTCCTCGGGCACCACCTGGCCGCCCGCGTCCAGCCGCGCGCTGCGCAGGCCGAGCTGGCGCTCGGCGCCGCGGTAGGCGTCGATCAGCGCCAGCTCGATGCGCGCGTGCTGGTCCTCGCCGCGCATCGCCGTGTGGGCTCCGCCCTGGTTGCGCGCGCGCGCGCCCCCGCGCGCGGCGTGGCCGAACATCTGCTCGAAGAATTCGCTGAACTCGGCCTCGTTGCCGCTGAAGTGCGCGCCGGCGCCGGCCGGCCCGCCGTCGGTGTATTCGTAGCCCGCGTTCCAGCCCGGCGGCGGGCGCACGTCGTCGCCCGAGCGCGCGCCCTGCGCCCAGGCCTGCGCACCCACGGTGTCGTAGGCGGCGCGCTTTTCGGCGTCGCCCAGCACGGCATAGGCCTCGTTGACCTCGGCCATGCGCTTGTCGGCGTCGGCGGCCTTGCTCACGTCGGGGTGGTACTGGCGCGCCAGCTTGCGATAGGCCTTCTTGACCGCGTCGGCGCTGGCCGACTTGGTCACGCCCAGAATGTCGTAGTAGTCCTTGAATTCCATCGTCCGACGGCCTTTCCGGCAGCTTGCCTCAAGTTCAAAGCATGGGGGCGGCGCGCCGTCATTGCAAGCGGGTGCGCAATCAGGCGCGCGCCGCCGCCGGCCGCCGGTTGACCAGCACGATGCCCGCCGCCACCAGCGCCAGCGCCAGCACCAGGCTGGGCGTGATCGGCTCGCGCAGCCACAGGGCGCCGAAGACCAGCGCGAAGATCGGGGTGAGAAACACGAAGGCCGAGATCTTGGTGGCCGGGTAGTGCACCAGCAGCCACATCCAGGCCAGGTAACTGGCAAACGCGCCCACCAGCGTTTGCAGCGCCAGCGAGCCGGTGGCGAACGCGCTCCAGCGCCACACCCAGGTCTCGCCCAGTGCCAGCGACAGCGGCGGCAGCGTGACGGCGCTGACGGCGACCTGGTAGAACAGCGCCTTTTCGGCCACCACGCGCGCCACCGCGGTCGCGCGGATGGTCACCGTGGTCAGCCCCCACAGGGCGCCGGCCAGCAGGGCCAGCAGGTCGCCGCGGGCGCTCACGCCCGGCTCGGGGTGCAAAAAACCCTCGCGCAGCGCAAAGGCCACCGCCGCGAAGGCGCAGGCCAGGCCCAGCCATTGCAGCCCGCGCAGGCGCTCGGCCGGCACGAACAGCGGCAGCAGCAGCGCGACCCAGAACGGCGAGGTGTACAGGAACGTCGTCAGGCGCGAGGCCGTGGTGTATTGCAGGCCCAGGTACATGGCGGCGAATTCACCGGCAAACAGCAGCCCCACCAGCAGGCCGGGCCACAGCGTGCCGTCGCGCTCGAACAGCGCCACGCCGCGCCAGCGACACCAGCCCCACAGGATGAGCGTGGCGCCGACGAAGCGCACGCCGGCCTGGAACACCGCCGGCAGCTCGGGCAGCGTGGCCTTGACCAGCACCTGCTGAAGGCCCCAGAACAGGCAGCAGGCCAGCAGGATGGCGCTGGCGCGCCCGTCCAGGTGTTCGCGGCGCTCCATGCTCAGGGTCCGCTCGGGCGCCCGCGCACTTCGTGCTCGGTGTAGTAGCGCCCGCCGTGAAACAGCAGCGGCGCGGCGCCGGCGCGGTGGTCGCAGTGTTCGACCTGGCCGACGAAGATCACGTGGTCGCCCTCGACATAGCGGCTGCGGTTGAAGCACTCGAAGCGCGCTGCCGCGCCCTCGATCAGCGGCGCGCCGGCCTGCCCGGGCTGCCAGGCCACGCCGGCCCAGCGGTCACGCATCGGCGCGGCAAAGCGCTGCGCCACCTCCAGCTGGTCGGCGGCCAGCACGTTGATGGCGTAGTGCGTGCCGGCGCGCAAAACCGCCAGCGAGGCCGAGCGCCCGCTCAGGCTCCACAGCACCAGCGGCGGATCGAGCGAAACCGAGTTGAAGGAATTGGCCGTCAGCCCCACCAGCTGGCCGTTGGCGGCGCGCGCCGTGACCACCGTCACGCCGGTGGCGAACATGCCCAGCGCGGCGCGAAACGTGGTGGGCGAAAGACGGGTCGCGACGGCTGCGGTGGGCGGTGACATGGGCTGCAGCCATGATAGCAAGCGGGTCGCCATCGCGCAGACGTGGCGTGCTGGCGTACCATGGCCGCATGCCTTTGCCGACCTTCAGTTCGCTGGGTTCGGGCCCGCTGGTGTTGCTGCTGCACGGCTCGGGCGGCGGCTTTCGCTCCTTCGCGCCGCAGGTCGAGACCCTGGCCAGCCTGGGCTGGCGCGCCGTCGCCTGGGACATGCCCGGCTACGGCTACAGCCCGCCGATCGAGCCCTACACCTTCAAGGGCCTGGCCGAGCGCTGCATCGCGCTGATCGAGGCGCTGGCCCCCGCCCGTGGCGCGGCCGCCGTGGTGGGCCAGGGCATGGGCGGCCTGCTGGCCCAGGAAGTGGCGCTGCGCCGGCCCGACCGCGTGGGCCGCCTGGTGCTGGCGGCCACCGCAGCGGCGCTCGAGCCGGACGACGCCTACGCCCGCCACATCGCCCAGTGCCAGGAGGCCTTGGCCGCCGGCACCGACCCGGAGCGCATCGCGCAGGAGCTGGTGGCGCGCCTGAGCGGCCCGCAGGCCCTGCCCGAGGGCCTGCAGCTGGCGCGCTACTGCCAGGCTCAGGTGCGCGCGGCCACGTGGCGGCGTGCGCTGGCCGCCATGCAGGACTTCGATCGTCGCGCCGCGCTGGCACACATCGGCGTGCCGACCCTGCTGGTGGCGGGTGAGCACGACCCCGTCACGCCGCCGGCGGTGCTGCGCGCGATGGCGGCGGCCATCCGCGGCAGTTCATTGGTCGAGCTGCCCGGCGTCGGCCACTGGCCGCACTTGGAGGCGCCCGACGCCTTCGATCGGGCCTTGCTGGACTTCCTGCGCGGGACGCAGCCGGCCCACTGGCATTGAGTCAAACTATCAATAAGATAGCTGACTGCGCTTGTCGGACGCCGGCTTCAGCCCTGTTTGTTTGGATAACCCGGGCAGTGTGTGCGGTGCAAAACCTCAGCGCACCAGCAGCACCGGCACCTTGCAGCGCGCCAGCACCTGAGTGGCCACCGAGCCCATCACCAGGTTGCTCAGGGCGCCCTGGCCGTGCGAGCCCATGATGAGCAGGTCGAACTTGCCGGTCTCGGCGAACTTGGCGATGGTTTCGCCGGCCGGGCCGACCTTCCAGGCCGTCTTGGGCTTGAGGTTCTGGCGCGCCAGGAACTTGACCACCGGGTCGAGCACCTTGGCGGCCTCGTCGGCGTGGTAGCTGTCCACCACCTCCTTGTCCAGCGCGGCGCGCGCCCGCGGCGGCAGGGCCGGCCGCACGTTCAGGACCGTGATGGAGCTCACGTCGACCAGGAACTCGGGGTGGGCGGCCAGATAGGCCAGCATCTTCTTGGTGTAGGCACTGCCGTCGACGGCCAACAGGATTCTCATGTGGGTCCTCGTGAAGGGGCGGGTGGGATCGGCCCGACTTTAACCCGACTCCGATCAGGGTCGATTGACGGGCATCAAGGGCCGGTACCGGGCACCGGGATGCTGAGCGTGGGCCGGAACCCCACCTGCTCGCCCTTGTCGGCATAGCCCAGCGGGTTGGCCACCACCCGGCAGCGGCCGGCCTGGTAGTCGTGCGCGCAGTGCAGGTGGCCGTGCAGCCACAGGTCGGCCTGCTCGAACAGCGCGTCCAGCGCGTTGCAAAAGCCGGCCGTGCCAGGCGTCAGGCCGTAGCGCGGGTCCTTGCTGCGCAGGCTGGGCGCGAAGTGGGTGATCACCACCGTGGGGCCGTCGAAGGGCTGGGCCAGGGCCGCGCGCAGCCAGGCCTGGCAGGCCAGCGCCTGCTCGCGGATGGCCTCGGCCAGCCACACGCGGCCGTGCCGCAGGGCGCCGGCGTGGC
Organism: Burkholderiales bacterium; assembly: GCA_017307865.1. GTDB lineage: Bacteria > Pseudomonadota > Gammaproteobacteria > Burkholderiales > Burkholderiaceae_C > Ottowia > Ottowia pentelensis. The sequence continues at coordinate 6,989 of JAFKGE010000056.1, forward strand.
GCAGGTAATGGTTGGCGGCGCGAAAGGCCTTGTCGCGCGCCAGCGTTTGCTGCTCGGGCCGCACCGCCGGCCCCTGCGGCACCAGCGCCTCGAAGTCGCTCCACAGCGTGGTGCCCAGCAGGCGCACGCCCTGCCACAGCCACTGCTCGCGCTCCAGCCAGTGAATGCCCAGCCGCTCGCAGCTCGCGCGCAGGCGGGCGTGGGTGGCGTCCACGTCCAGGCCGTCGTATTCGTGGTTGCCCGGCACGTAGAGCACCGGCACCGGCCAGCCGGCGCCGCGCGGCAGGGGCGAAAAGCGCGCCAGCCCGAAGTCGCCGTCGCCGCGCGCCGCCAGCCGGGAGCCGCGCTGGTAGGAGCCGATGTCACCCGCCAGCACCAGCAGGTCGGCGTCGGGCGCCGGCTGGGGCTGGAAGTCGGGGTTCTGCTCCAGGTGCAGGTCGGACAGCAGTTGGATTTTCATCGACGGGACGAGGGGGCCAGGCCCCAGTGTGTCACGGGCGGCGGCAGCGCCGGGATTAGAGGGTCGATACTAGGGTTAACCCTAGAATCTAGGTATAATCCCTGATGTCGGCCAAAAGCCAATTATCGAGGGCGCCAACCGGAACCCGGTTCGCGCAATGACATGCAAAACAAGTTGATCCAGTACCTGAAGACCTTGGTCATGGACAGCCACGACCTGGCCCAGCGCCGCGTCGGACTCGCCAGCACGCTGCTGGAGCGCGCCGAGGGTTGCGCCGGGCGTGACCCGCAGCGCGCCGAGGAATTGCGCAGCGCCGCCATGGTTTATCTGAGCGTCGTGCCCTGAACCGGCCTTCATCTGTCGTCATCGGATCTCATCATCAGGACAAAACATCATGACTGCCACCACCCTATCCTTCGCCCCCGCCGCCGCGCGGGCGCCGCGCGTGGGCACCGCCCGCATCGACCATTGGTTCAAGCCCGCCAAGCCGGCGCTGCAGCCGCAGGCGGCCGAACGGGCCGCGACGGCCGAGATCGGCACCGCGCGCGTCGAACACTGGTTCCGTGACCAGGCCCGCGCCGGCCAGTGGTCGGCGCAAGCCGCCGGCGGCCTGGCGGCGCCGGTGGATCGCGGCGTCGCGCCGCAATCCCCGCACTTGTCCGGCCTGCGTGCCTGGTGGCTGGCGCTGCGCCAGCGTCGGGCACTGGCCAAGGCCGAAGCCGAGCTGCGCGCGCTGGCTATGAACGATCCGCGCGTGCTGCGCGAACTGCAGGTGGCGCAGGACCGGGCCGAGTGGCAGAACGACTGACCGGCCGCCGCGCCTGACGTGACCCAGCCGCCTGCGGGCGGCTTTTGTTTGGGCGGGGCGGGCTCAGCCCGCGGTGGCAAAGCGCTGCTCGAGCGCGCGGCGCGTGTCGGCGAGCGCCTGGGGCAGGCGATCGGCCAGGCGGGCGAACAGCTCGTCGTGCAGCTTGAATTCGTCGCGCCAGGCGGCGCCATCGAGGTGCGTGACGGTCGTGAACTGCGCCGGCGTGAAGGCCAGGCCCTGCCAGTTGAGCTCGTCATAGCGCGGCGTCACGCCGAAGGCCGTGGCCTGGCCGGCGGCGCGGCCTTCGATGCGGTCGATGATCCAGCTGAGCACGCGCATGTTCTCGCCGTAGCCCGGCCAGACGAACTGGCCCTCGGCGTCCTTGCGGAACCAGTTGACGCAGTAGATGGCCGGCAGGCGGGCGCCGCGCGCCTGCAGCGCCGCGCCCAGCTTGAGCCAGTGGCCGAAGTAGTCGGCCATGTTGTAGCCGCAGAAGGGCAGCATGGCGAAGGGGTCGCGCCGCACCACGCCCTGCGCGCCAAAGGCGGCCGCCGTGGTCTCGCTGCCCATGGTGGCACCCATGTAAACGCCCTCGGTCCAGTCGCGCGCCTCGGTGATCAGCGGCACCGTGGTGGAGCGGCGCCCGCCGACGATGAAGGCGTCGATGGGCACGCCCGCCGGGTCGTCCCAGGCCGCATCGAGAGCCGGGTTGTTGGTGGCCGCCACGGTGAAGCGCGCGTTCGGGTGCGCCGCCTTGCGGCCGGCCTTGCCGTCCTCGGGCGTCCAGTCCTGGCCCTTCCAGTCGATCAGGTGCGCCGGCAGCTGGCCGCCGTGGTCCTTTTCCATGCCTTCCCACCACACGTCGCCGTCGTCGGTCAGCGCGACGTTGGTGAAAATCACGTCACGGTCCAGGCTGTGCATGCAGTTGGGGTTGGTGTGCAGGTTGGTGCCCGGCGCCACGCCGAAGTAGCCCGCCTCGGGGTTGATGGCGCGCAGGCGGCCGGCGGCGTCGGGCTTGATCCAGGCGATGTCGTCGCCGATGGTGCTCACCTTCCAGCCGTCGAAGCCCGCGGGCGGCACCAGCATCGAGAAGTTGGTCTTGCCGCAGGCACTGGGGAAGGCGGCGGCCACGTGGTACTTCTTGCCTTCGGGGTTGGTCACGCCCAGGATCAGCATGTGCTCGGCCAGCCAGCCCTGGTCGCGGCCCATGGTGGAGGCGATGCGCAGCGCGAAGCATTTCTTGCCCAGCAGCGCGTTGCCGCCGTAGCCCGATCCGTAGGACCAGATCTCGCGCGTCTCGGGGTAGTGCACGATGTACTTGGTGGTCGGGTTGCAAGGCCAGGCGGTTTCATCCTTCTGGCCGGCGGCCAGCGGCGCGCCCACGGTGTGCATGCAGGGCACGAATTCGCCGTCGGTGCCCAGCACCTCGACCGCGCCCTTGCCCATGCGCGTCATCAGCTTCATGTTGACGGCGACGTAGGCGCTGTCCGACAGCTCGACGCCGATGTGCGCGATCGGGCTGCCCAGCGGGCCCATGCTGAACGGGATGACGTACATCGTGCGCCCGCGCATGCAGCCGTCGAACAGCGGCTGCAGGGTGGCGCGCATTTCGGCCGGCGCCAGCCAGTTGTTGGTGGGGCCGGCGTCGCCTTGCTGCTCGGAGCAGATGAAGGTGCGGTCTTCGACCCGCGCCACGTCCGACGGGTCGGAGCAGGCCAGGTAGGAGCCCGGGCGCTTGGCCGGGTTCAGGCGCTTGAAGGTGCCGGCATCCACCAGCTGCTGGCACAGGCGCTCGTATTCGGCGGGGCTGCCGTCGCACCAATGGATGCGCTCGGGCTTGCACAGCGCCGCCATGCGGGCGACCCAGTCGATCAGCTGGGGGTTCTTGACGTAGTCCGGGGTGTTCAGCTGCATCTGGCCGGCTTCAACGGGTGCGTTCATCGCAAGGCTCCTGAAATGAAAATCGTCTTTCCGAAGGCGCGCAAGCCTTGGGAAAGAGGACTCGGGGGAGCGTCGCCGGGATGAAGGCCGACGGGGCCAGACCTGCCGAATACTATGATTTATATAGCTATTGGCGCCCGATGGACGGGCGCTGCAAGGCAAAAACGCTTGGAAGATCAGGCCATGGTGACGGCGATCATGGCCAGCAGAAAGATCGTCACGGCGCCGAACAGGGGGATCGCCCATGGAATCTTGTGGGTGGCCTGCTCGATCGGGTCGATGGGTTCGTGGTCGGTGTTCGCGGGTGCGGACATGGCGGCGCCTCGTGTTGGTCTGGATGGGGTTGAAGGGCTGATTTTACCGGCGTCGGCCGAACGCCGGCCACGTGCCGGCCGGGCTCGCCCTCACAGCAAGGCGTAGGTGGTGCTGGCGCGGCACACGCTCTTGCCGTCGCGGTGGCCGGCGATGTCGATCTCGCCGAAGGCCAGGGCCTTGCCGGCGCGCAGCACGCGGGCGTGCACCGTGGCGTCCTGCTGCGACAGCGGGCGCAGGAAGCTGCTGTTCAACTGCACCGTGGTGCAGGGGCGAAACGCGCCGAAGTGCTGCATCAGCGCCAGCACCATGGCGGTGTCGGCGGCGGCCATCATGGCCTGGCCGCACAGCACCTCGCCCTGGCGCACCAGCGCGGGCGTGAGCGGCAGGCGCAGGCGCACGCCGTCGGCGTCGGCCGCCTCCACCCGCAGGTCGAGCGCCTGCACCCAGGGGGCGAACAGCTCGGCCAGCGCGCGCTGCAGGGTGGCGATATCCATCGCTGACGCCGACATCAGGCCTGGGGCCCGGCGGCGGGCGGCTCTTGGGCGGGCGGCGCGGGGTCGGCCAGGGCGTCCAGGGCCGCGTCCGGCTCGGCCTCGCGGCACAGCCGGTCGGCCCAGCGCGAGGCCAGGCGGCCCGCCGCCTCGCGCCCGCCCAGGCCGAAGGCCAGCGCCACAGCCACCGCCACGGCGCCCAGCGTCAGGCCGAAGGCCAGGTTGACGATGTCGTCGGCAATGCCCATGGCGCGCAGGCCCATGGCCAGCACGATGCCCAGGATGGCCAGCCGCGCCACGCGCGCCAGCACCACGTTGGCGCTGTTGGTGCGCACGATGGCGGCGTAGGCCAGGTTGGCCAGCATGAAGCCGATGATCAGGATCACCGAGCCCAGCAGCACGTCGCCGGCAAACTCGATGAAGGTGGTGATGACGTCGGAAAAGCGCGCAAAGCCCAGCTGGTTGCCGGCCTCGACGGTGGCGAACAGCATGGCGAACACCAGCGCGATGCGCCCCACCAGGGTGGACGGCGCGGTGCTGCGAAAGGCGTGCTGCAGGTCCAGCCGCGCCGGCAGCGTGTCCAGCCCCACGCTGGCCAGCAGGTTGGCCAGCAGGCGCGAGGCAAACGAGGCCACCATCCAGGTCACCACCAGGATCAGGCCGGCGCCGACGATGCGCGGCACGGCGTCCAGCAGCAGCGCCAGCATCTCGGTGGCGGGCTGCGAGATGGCGTCGATCTTGAGCGCGTCCAGCGCCGCGATCAGCGCCGGCACGAAGACCACGATGAACACCAAGAGGCCCGCCAGCCGGGAGATCTGCACCGTCTCGGCCAGCCCGGCCTTGGCGCCCACCTGGTCGGCGCCGACCGAGCGCAGCAGGTTGCTCACCAGGTTGCGCAGCACCATGGCCACCACCCAGCCCACGCCGCCGATCACCCCCGCCGCCACCACGTTCGGCAGGATGTCCAGCGCCTTGGTCGTCATGTCGCGCAGCGGCGCCAGCAGCCCTTCCATCTGCAGCGCGCCCAGGATGGCCGGCACGAACAGCAGCACCACCAGCCAGAACAGCGCGCCCGACAGGCTTTCGCTGATCGGCGAGATGTTGGCGTGCTCGGACAGCTTCTCGTCCAGCGTGGTGCGATCCAGCACCTTCTGCGTCAGCCCGCGCACGGCGGTGGCCACCAGCCAGGCCAGCAGCGCCAGCAGCGCCGCGCCCAGCACGCGCGGCGCGTATTCGAACAGCTGCGTGGTCAGCGCCGAGAACGAGCCCGACACCGCCGGCAGGTTGAGCGCGTTGAACATGGCCCCCAGCGTCAGCAGGATCACCACCCAGAACAGCGCCAGCGCCACCACGCCCTCGATGTCGGCCTTTTGCCCGGTGCTGCCGGCAAAGCGCGCGTTGATGCGCAGCGCGCCCAGCCCCTTGCGCACCCCGGCCTTGACCAGCGCGGCGATGAACCAGCCGACGATGACGATCACCAGCGCGCCCAGCAACTGGGCCAGGTTGGCCCCCAATGCGCCTTGCAACGCGTCCCACAGCGGTCTCAAACGATCCATTCACGGCCTCCTTGCCTGGTTTTGGGATGGGTCGCGGCCAATCATGGCGGGCCCTTTTCCACCCGTCAACCGCAAGACCGCCTTGCGCATTGAGGGCATTCCCCCACGGGGGGCGTGTGCGATGCAAGCCACAGCGGAGCGCTTGCGGGCCGACACCATGCTTGCATCGGCCGGATTTGCGTTATGGTGAAGCTTGTGCGCCCGCGGTCGGGGCGCGAATTTCAGGCGGGAGACTGACATGGTCAAACGGTCGGTTGTGGTGCAGGACAAGTCGGGCATGCTGGCATCCCCCGGGCTGGCCAGCGCGCCCGTGCTCGACCTGATGTGCTCGCACTTCGTGCTGACGCTGGCCGCGCAGCCCGGCGGCAAGTTCAACGTGCGCCGCGACATTAACGGCCTGATGTCGCTGGCCGGCCGCCACCTGATCTGGCCGCCCGCGGTGCTGGCGCGCCTGCGCGAGTTTCTGGCGCGCCGCTGCAAGGACAACGAGCTGTGGCGCGGCCACGAGCGCCTGACGGACGCCGAGTTTCTGGAGCGCCACGGCCTGTGGCGCGGCCCGTACGAGGAAGGCACGCTGTTCTTTTATCTGGACGAATACGCCAAGGACGCGCCCAAGGACCTGCTGGCCCTGCTGGCCGCCACCGGCCAGTGGCTCCGGCACGCGCTCAAGAAGCACTCGACCCTGGTCGAGAAAAACATCGATTCGCTATCGAATTTGTTGCAACTGAACAAGGCCGAGCGCGCGCTGCTGCTGTATGGCACCCTGGCGCGCTACCAGCGCGACCTGCGCAGCCTGCTGGTCGAGTTCAAGGTCAACAACGCGCCCGAGGCCTATGCCGCCATTGCCGAGCTGGCCGGCGTGAGCGCCGCCGAGGTGGGCGAGGCGCTGCGCGCCGGCGGCCGGCTGGAGCGCATCGGCCTGGTCGAGAACCTGATTTCCGAGCACAGCATCACCGACCTGGCCGACCTGATGAAGGTGAGCGAAAAGCTGCCGCCGGTGCTGATGCGCGAGTACCGCGACCGCGCCGAGTTGATGGCCGTCTTTACCCGCCCGGCCACCGCCAGCGACCTCAAGCTGGCCGACTTCGATTTCGTCGGCGAGGACGTGCCGGTCCTGGTCAACCTGCTGCGCAAGGCGCAGGCCACGCACGCGCAGGGCGTCAACGTGCTGCTGTACGGCCCGCCCGGCACCGGCAAGACCGAGCTGGCCAAGGTGGTGGCGCGCGAGGCCGGGCTGGCGCTGTTCGAGGTCGAATACGCCGACCGCGACGGCAACAGCCTGTCGGGGCGCGACCGCTACCGCTCGATGCAGATCGCGCAGGTGTTCCTCAAGGGCTCGCAGGAGGCGGCGCTGCTGTTCGACGAGGTGGAGGACGTGTTTCCGCCCATCAGCGTCGACGCCGCCGGCCTGATGGCGCGCGCCGAGCAGCAGGCCATGCAAAGCGCCGTCGGCCACAGCGTCAACGGCAAGGCCTGGGTCAACCAGATCCTCGAATCCAACCCCGTGCCCACCATCTGGGTCACCAACAGCATCGAGCAGATCGATCCGGCGTTTCGGCGCCGCTTTGCCTATCACCTGGAGTTGAAGTCGCCGCCGCCCGGCGCGCGCGAGCAGCTGGTGCGCCGCGCGCTCGACGGCGCCGCCGTCAGCGAGGGCCTGCTGGCGCGCCTGACCGAGCGCAAGGGCCTGACGCCGGCACAGATCCGCACGGCGGTGCGCTTTGCCGAGCTGGCCCACTCCGGCGACGAGCGCGGCGGCGAGGCCTTCGAGGCGCTGATCGAGCGGCAGCTGAAGAACTCCGACGCCGCGCTGGGCCGCACGCCCGACGAGGCCGCCAAGCGCGGCCGGCGCAGCGTGACCACCTACGACCTGGGCATGCTCAACGTCGAAAGCCGCTTCGAGATCCCGCGCATCGTCGAGGCCCTGAAGGCGCGCGGCCACGGCGCGCTGTGCTTTTACGGCGCGCCCGGCACCGGCAAGACGGCGCTGGGCGAATACATCGCGCAAGAGCTGGGCAAGCCGCTGATCGTCAAGCAGGCCAGCGATCTGGTCAGCAAGTTCGTCGGCGAAACCGAGCAGAACATGGCCGCGATGTTCCGCGAGGCCACCGACGAGAAGGCCGTGCTGCTGCTGGACGAGGCCGACAGCTTTTTGCTGGACCGCCGTGGCGCGCAGCGCAGCTACGAGGTGACCGAGGTCAACGAGATGCTGCAGCAGATGGAGCGCCACGACGGCGTCTTCATCTGCACCACCAACCTGCTCGACCGCATCGACCAGGCGGCGCTGCGCCGCTTCACCTTCAAGATCAAGTTCAAGCCGCTCACGGCCGAGCAGCGCGAGCGCATGTTCGTCACCGAGGCCTTGAGCGGAAAAGCCGACTTGATGACGCCGGACGTGCGCCGGCGGCTATCGAAACTGGAGCAACTGTGCCCCGGCGACTTCGCCGCCGTCAAGCGCCAGGTCGACATCCTGGCCACCGAGTTCGCGCCCGACGAGTTCCTCGACCAGCTGGAGGCCGAGCACCGCATCAAGCCCGAGGTGCGCGAGCAGCGGGGGATGGGGTTTGTGCAATAGACGCGTTTGTAGCGCAAATGTGCTATTGTCTTTGGACTCACAATCACCCAGCACGTCCACGGCCATGCCGACCACCACCATCCGCATCGACGACCAGCTGAAGGCACGCATCGCGACCGTGGCCGAGCGGGCAGGCAAGACGCCGCACGCGCTCATTCTGGAAACCCTGTCGGACGCGGTCGAGCGTGCCGAGGACGAGGCCGCGCTGCACCGCTTGGCGAACGAGCGCTGGGCCGCCCTGAAGCAATCCGGGCGGTCGGTGCCCTGGGATGAGGCCAGGGCTTATCTGCAATCCCGCGCCGCGGGTCAGGCGCCGCGAAAACCCAAGGCTCGCGTGCCGGCGCGCTGACGATGACGCGCATCGAACTGGCGCCCGAGGTCCTGGATGACTTCGATCGCTTCTTCGAGCACATGATGCGCTTTGAAGTTGTCGACGTTTCTGGGCGATTGCAAGAAATTCTCGATGCCATCCAGGTGTTGACGCACAGTCCCTTGATCGGTCGCCCCGTTGCCGGTGGCCAGCGGGAACTGGTCATTGGACAAGGCAACCGGGGCTACATCGCGCTGTACCGATACCTGGCCGAGATTGACACCGCCTTCGTACTGGCGCTGCGGGCGCAACGCGAGTCGGGTTTCAAACACTGACGCGCAAGCCTGGCGCGCCGCTATCATCCGGCGCCATGCTCGAACTGCGCGCCCTGCATCGCCTGTACATCGGCCCGGTCGATCTGCGCATCGAGGCCGGCGAATGCGTGTCGGTGATGGGCGCCTCGGGCGCCGGCAAGAGCGTGCTGCTGCGCATGGTGGCCGACCTCGATCCGCGCGCGGGCGAGGCGCTGCTCGATGGCCAGCCCTGCAGCGCCATGCCGGCGCCGGCCTGGCGCCGTCAGGTGACTTACGTGCCGGCCGAATCCGGCTGGTGGGCCGAAACGGTGGCCGAGCATTTCGCGCCCGACGCCGACCTGCCGGCGTTGCTGCCCACGCTGGGGTTGGACGCCGCGCTGGCGCAGGCGCCGGTGGTGCGCTGCTCCACCGGCGAGCGCCAGCGCCTGGCGCTGCTGCGCGCGCTGCGGCCGCACACGCGCGTGCTGCTGCTGGACGAGCCGACCTCCGGGCTCGACCCCGCCGCGCGGGCGCGGGTCGAGCAGATGCTGCGCCAGCGGCTGGACGCCGGCGGCACCATCCTGCTGGTCACGCACGACATCGAACAGGCGCGGCGCCTGGCGCGGCGGCGCTTCGTCATCGAGCGCGGGCAGTTGCAGGAGCAGACAGCGGAGGGGCACCCGTGAGCGCGCCCCCCATCACGCCCCTGATGCTGGCGGCGGCCGCGCTGCTGGTCCTGCTCGATGCCGGCCTGTCGCTGGCGCTCGGGCTGGGCATGGCGCGCGCGCTGCTGGTGGCGGCGCTGCGCACCGTGGTGCAGCTGCTGCTGGTCGGCCTGGTGCTGAAGTGGGTGTTTGCCGCGCAGTCGCCCTGGCTGGTGGCGGCCGTCGCCGCGCTGATGCTGGCCGCCGCCGGGCGCGAGATCTGGGCCCGCCAGCAGCGGCGCCTGACCGGCTGGTGGGGCTGGGGCCTGGGCGCGGGGGTGGCCACGCTGGCCACGCTGCTGGCGGCCGGGCTGGGCGTGTCGCTGCTGGCGCAGCGGCCGTGGTGGTCACCGCAGGTGCTGATCCCCCTGCTGGGCATGGTGCTGGGCCAGGTGATGAACGGCGTCAGCGTCACCCTCAACGCCTTCACCGCCAGCGTGGTGCGCGAGCGCCCCGCCATCGAGGCGCGCCTGGCCCTGGGCGCCACGCGGCGCCAGGCGCTGGGCGGCGTGCAGCGCGCGGCGCTGCGCGGCGGGCTGATCCCGATCATCAACCAGATGTCGGCCGCCGGCATCATCACCCTGCCCGGGATGATGACGGGCCAGATCCTGGCCGGCCTGGCGCCCTTCGAGGCCGCCAAGTACCAGATCCTGATGCTGTTGCTGCTGGCCGGCGGCGCCGGCCTGGGCGCCATCGCCGTCAGCCACTGGGCCGTGTCGCGCGTGACCGACGGCCGCGACCGCCTGCGGCTCGACCGGCTGGCGCCGGAGCGGCGCTGACCGAGCCGCGCTTGCCACGGCCACAGTGCTCACCGCGCCGCCGCAGTCGGCACGAGGCGTTGATCCGACCCCAATTCCATTCAAGCTTGGCAAAAATGTTCATCTGACCCCATTTATTTTGTCTCGCATACGAGACAAATAAACCATTCAGATGGGGGGGGGAAATTGATCCAATTGGATACATGTGGGGTAGGCTCAAAAGGTCAAGGCTCAAGTCGTGGCCATGGAGCGGTTGCGTCGCCACGGCCAAAGTCCGGCTGTCACCGCCGCCGGGCCAGTTTTCACAGGAGGAACTTCATGTTGCATCAATCTGCATTTCGTATCGGCCTGGCTGCCGCAGCGCTGACCGCCGCCAGCCTGGCCCAGGCCGTCCCGCTGAGCGCCAGCTTCGACAACTTCACCTACAGCGGCAGCGTCACCCGCTACGCCACGCTGGCCGATGCGCAAAACCAGACCAATCCGACGGGCGGCCCTTACACCATTGCCACGGCCACCAATGGCCCGCGCTCGACGCGCCCCAACGCACGCGACGGCAACCTGAGCGTGACCAGTTCGGCGCCGGCCGCATATGGCACCGACTTGACCTATCTGAGTACCGCCTGGTACTTCACCATGACCCCGGCCAGCGGCGACGGCTGGGGCAACCCGAACAACACCAACGACGGCTTCATCCAGTACTACCTGCAAAGCGCCGCGCCCACCGTCACTGGCGGCTGGCAGCCGGGCTACACCCAGTTCCAGCTGGCGGTGGCCGGCGGCAACGGCGACTCCTTAGACGCTGGCCGCCTCTGGCCGGCGCCGGCCAGCGGCGCAGCGGCTATTTCGAGAGGTGCATTCGTCGAATTCAACCTCAACCTCAGCGCCAATTTCGCCAGTCCGGCCACACTGAATACCACCACCAACTGGTACGAGACCAACGCCATGCCCACCGGCATGACCGGCACGCTCACCGGTATTTTCCAGAACGACCAGACAAGCGACCCGAGCTACAACGGCTTCTACCGGTTCAACTACACCGTCACCGGGCCGGGCAGCTGGGCGGCCGACAACTCGGCGGTGTATAGGGATGGTGGTGCTGTGGACATTCCGCCCTCGAGCCTCTGGGCCGGCCCCGAGGTCGTGGTGCCGCCGCCGGCCACCGTGGCCCCCGTGCCGACCCTGGGCAACCTGGCGCTGCTGGGCCTGAGCTTGCTGCTGGGTCTGATGGTGTTTATGCGCCGCGGCCGCATGCACTGAGACGCGCCATTTTGAGCGCCGAGCCCGCCCGAACGTAGCGGGCTTTTTTGTGCTTGACTGGCCCGGCGGTGGTCGCATCCATCACCCCGCCAGCGCCGCCTCCAGCACCGGCTTGGCCCAGTCGGGCGTACGGGCCAGCCGGGCGGCGTCGTCGGCCGCCGGCCACGCCAGCCAGCCCTTTTGAATGACGGCCACCGGCCGCGGGTCGGGCACGGGCTGGCCGGGCGCCACGCTGGCGCTGTTGTCGAACAGACGCACCTCGGCCAGCTGCGGCAGCAGGGCGATCAGGTTGGCGATGGCGGCGTGCCAGCGCTCGCGCACCTTGGCTTCGGGGATGTCGTGGCCGCCGGCGGCCACGCGCTGGCGCACGCGCGCCAGGTGCAGCTCGGGCGACGCCAGGCCGCAAAACCACACCAGCACCTCGTGCGTGCGGCTGGCCGCCCGCAGCCGCGCCGGCACGCTGCGCCCGCCCAGGGTGGTTTCGAAGGCGAAGCTGCGCCGGTGCGCGACGGCTTCGTCCAGCCGGCGCATGCCCTCGGTCCAGGCGGCGGCGTTGGCGGCGGCCTGTGCGCAGCCGGTGGCGTCCACCAACTCACGGGCAAAGCTGTCGGGGTTGAACCAGGGCAGGCCGGCGCGCGTCAGCAGATGGCCGCCGACCGAGCTTTTGCCGGCGCCGTTGACGCCGGCCAGCACGTAGAGCACGGGGCGGGGCATTCAAGCCAAATCGGGGTGTATCGCTTGCTGGACAAGCGCGAGCAGCTATCAATAACGCAGCAAACCAGGGCCGGTCAATGCGTCTGGCCCGCCAACACCTGCCCGTCCAGCGTGGCCGGCTGGGCGAAGGCCGCGCGCAGGCGGGCGCCGGCGTCGTCGGCGGCCAGCGCGGTCAGGCGCTCGTCGAAGCGCTGGCGCAGCGCCTGCAGCGCGTCCTGCTGGCGCGCCTGGGCGCTTTCGGCGGCCTGCACCAGGCGCTGGTATTCGTCGGTGGACAGGATGACGGCCTCGGGCTGGTCGTGGTTGGTGACCAGCACGCGGCCCTCGCGCCCGACGGTGCGCATGACGCCGCGCCAGCCCAGCTTCTTGACGTCGGACGCGGGGGTGCGCGGCAGGCTTTGCACGGCGGGCGGGGATGCGGCCAGGGCGGCGGTCATGTCAAGCTCCAGAAGACCCAATGAGGGCAATATACCCTATTTACCCATTTTGGGTCACGTCGCTCGGCCCACGGGCCGGCGAGCGTGCGAACCGGTGCGCCGTCGCTGTCGCGCTCAGCAGGCGCCGCCGGGTGCGGCCGCCGCGTCGGGCGTGAAAGGCACGGTCGGCATGAAGTCGCGTCGGCCGCGCACTTCGTCGTCGGGCCGCAGGACGGGCCGGCGCGGTGCGGCGGGCAGCGGCCGGGGCGCTGCGGCGGCGGCGACGGCGGCCGGCGCGGCGCGCGGCGCGTTCACGGCCGGGGCAGGCACCACGGGTGCCACGGGCGCGGCGCCCTCGCGCGGCGGCGGCAGCGGGCGCAGCTGGCCGGGCTCCAGCAGCAGGATGGCGTTTTCGCGCGCCAGCGCGCGTGCCGCCGGGGTGAACACGTCGCGCGCGCACAGCACGATGCCGGCCGTGGCGCGCTGCTGGGCCACGGCGCGCAGGACGGCCTGCACGGTCGCCGCGTCCACGCGCGCCGCCTGCCAATGGGCGGCATGCACCAGGTAGCGGCGCGGGCCCTTGCGCAGCAGGCGGTTGCCCGCCTCGGCCCAGGGCTGGGCCGGGTCTTCGGGCGCCAGGCCGCGGACGTCGAAAAAGCGCGTGGCCAGCTGGGCCAGTTGCGTCCACTGCGCGCTGGCGCCGGCTGCGGCACCCGGCCGGGCCAGGCGGGCGCGCCGCGCGGGCAGCCAGGCCGCAAGGGCCGCGGCCACGCGGGCCAGCAGGCTGGGCGAGGGGGGCGCTGAGGCGGTGGTCATGGTGTTCTTTCAAGGGCTGGCGCGGACGAGCGCGCGGACAGGAGGCGATTGTGGTGAAGGCCGACCCGCCCGTCTGTGCCGTCCTTCACGCTTTTGCGGCGCGGCGGCGTGGCAAATCGCCCCAGTGCGCGCCAGCGTGACGGATTGCGCAGGCGCGGCGCTCTCAGAGCGCGCCGGATCGGGCGATGCTCAGGGCGCCGACTGGCACACCCGCAGCACCTGCTCGCCGTAGCGCTCCAGCTTGGTCGCGCCAATGCCGCTGACGCCTTCGAGATCGGCCATCGAGCCCGGTGCGCGCGCGGCGATGGCGGCCAGGGTGGCGTCGTGGAAGATCACGTAGGCGGGCAGCTTGTGCTCGCGCGCCACTTCGCCGCGCCAGGCCTTGAGGGCGGCAAAGCGCGCCTGGGCGGCCGCGTCCAGCTCGGCGGCAGCGGCGTCTTGTTTGCTGCGTTTTTGAGAGCGTCCGGCGCTTTTGGTGCGCCGGCTGGGGCCCGATTTGGCCGCGACGGCGCGCAGGCGCACCGGCTGCTCGCCGCGCAGGATGGGGCGCGCGCCGGGCAGCAGCTGCACGGTGTTGAAGCGCTCGGCGTCCACGCGCAGCGCGCCGACGGCGATCAGCTGGCGCAGCACGCCGCGCAAGTCGGCCTCGCTGAATTCGGCGCCCAGGCCGAAGGTGCTGATCTGGTCGTGGCCGAACTGGCGCACCTTGTCGCTGGACTTGCCGCGCAGGATGTCCATCAGGTGGCCGGCGCCGAAGCCGATGCCGCTCATCTCGTGCACGCGGTAGACGGTGGACAGCAGCTTGCGCGCGCAGTCGGTGGCGTCCCACACCGCGGGCGGGTGCAGGCAGTTGTCGCAGTGGCCACAAAAGCCGGGGCGATAGCGCGGGCGTGTGGATTTAGGGTCGAACAGGCCTTCGGCGCCCGCCAGATAAGCGCCATCAGCTATCGAATCAGAAGCGTCGGCCATGCGCTCGCCAAAATAGGCCAGCAGGCGCTCGCGCCGGCAGTCGGTGGCTTCGGCCAGCGCCAGCAGGGCGTCCAGCTTGCCGCGCATCACCTGCTTGAACTCGTCGCCGGCGGGGCTGTCATCGATCATGCGGCGCTGATTGACCACGTCCTGCAGGCCATAGGCCATCCAGGCATCGGCCGGCAGCCCGTCGCGCCCGGCGCGGCCCGTCTCCTGGTAATAGCCCTCGATGTTCTTGGGCAAGTCCACGTGGGCGACAAAGCGCACGTCGGGCTTGTCGATGCCCATGCCGAAGGCGATGGTGGCCACCATCACCACGCCGTCCTCGCGCAGAAAGCGGTCCTGGTTCTGGCGGCGCTCGTCGGCCGGCAGGCCGGCGTGGTAGGGCAGCGCGTCCAGCCCGTGGGTGCACAGCGTGGCGGCCAGCTCGTCCACGCGCTTGCGCGACTGGCAATACACGATGCCGGCCTCGCCCGGGTGCTCGTCCTCGATGAACTGCAGCAGCTGGCGCGTCGGGTCCTTCTTGTCGACGATGGTGTAGGCGATGTTGGGCCGGTCGAAGCTGCTGACGAAGGGCCGCGCGGCCTGCAGCTGCAGGCGCTCGACGATGTCGGCGCGCGTGACGGCGTCGGCCGTGGCCGTCAGCGCGATGCGCGGCACGTCGGGCCAGCGCTCGTGCAGCACCGTCAGCTGGCGGTATTCGGGCCGAAAGTCGTGCCCCCACTGGCTCACGCAATGCGCCTCGTCGATGGCGAACAGGCCGAGCTGGCCGTGTGCGTGCAGCGTGTCCAGCAGACCCAGGAAGCGCGGCGTGGCCACGCGCTCGGGCGCGGCGTACAGCAGCGTCAGCTGGCCGGCCAGCAGGCGCCGCTCGACGTCCTCGGCCTGCTCCCAGTCCAGCGTGGAGTTGAGAAAGGCCGCCGCCACGCCGGCCTCGTGCAGCGCGCCCACCTGGTCGTGCATCAGCGCGATCAGCGGCGAGATGACCAGCGTGACGCCGCACCCGGCCCGCTGGCGCGCGAGGGCCGGGATCTGATAGCACAGCGACTTGCCGCCGCCGGTGGGCATCAGCACCAGCGCGTCGCCGCCGGCCGTGACGTGATCGACGATAGCGGCCTGCTGGCCGCGAAAGTGCTCGTAGCCGAAGACCTCGCGCAAGATGGCGAGCGGGGCGGAGGCGGTGGAAGGCGGGGCAAGGCAAGACAAGCCCTCGATTGTCCCCAAAAACCGGGCCCGCACCCCGCGCCGCCTAAAATTTGGGCCATGAACGGCCAGCCCTACACCCGCGCCCAGCAACTGCCCCAGATCCTGCAACAGCGCCTGGTCATCCTCGACGGCGCCATGGGCACCATGATCCAGCAGCTCAAGCTGGGCGAGGCGCAGTACCGGGGCGAGCGCTTTGCGGACTTCCGCAAGGACGTCAAGGGCAACAACGAACTGCTCAACCTGACGCAGCCGCGGCTGATCGCCGACATCCACGAAAAATACCTGGCCGCCGGCGCCGACCTGATCGAGACCAACACCTTCGGCGCCACCCGCGTGGCGCAGGCCGACTACGACATGGCGCCGCTGGCGCGCGAGATGAACGTCGCCGCCGCCCGGCTGGCGCGTGCCGCCTGCGACAAATATTCAACGCCCGACAAGCCGCGCTTTGTCGCCGGCGCCCTGGGCCCCACGCCCAAGACCGCCAGCATCAGCCCCGATGTCAACGACCCCGGCGCGCGCAACGTCGACTTCGAAACCCTGCGCGCGGCGTATTACGAGCAGGTCGAGGGCCTGGTCGAGGGCGGCGCCGACGTGCTGCTGGTCGAGACCATCTTCGACACGCTGAACGCCAAGGCCGCGCTGTTCGCCATCGACGAGTTCTTCGAGCAAAGCGGCCAGCGCCTGCCGCTCATCATCAGCGGCACGGTGACCGACGCCTCGGGCCGCGTGCTGTCGGGCCAGACCGTGACCGCCTTCTGGTACAGCGTGCGCCACGCCCAGCCGCTGGCCGTGGGCCTGAACTGCGCCCTGGGCGCGGCACTGATGCGTCCCTACATCCAGGAGCTGGCCAAGGCCGCGCCCGACACCTTCATCAGCTGCTACCCCAACGCCGGCCTGCCCAACCCGATGAGCGAGACCGGCTTCGACGAAACCCCCGAGGTCACCAGCCGCCTGCTGCACGAGTTTGCCGCCGAGGGCCTGGTCAACATCGTGGGCGGCTGCTGTGGCACCACGCCCGACCACATCGGCGCCATCGTGCGCGCCGTGGGGCCGCTGGCGCCGCGCGGCGTGCAGGCGGCGGGGTTCTACAAGGAGGCGGCTTGAAGATTCAAGCCAAATCGGCCTTTCGCCCGCACCAATCAAGCGCAAAACGCTATTGAATAAATAGTATTCGAGACGAGCTGCGGGCCCGTTTTCCGCTTGCCGCCTCAGCCCATCGCCTTCTGCGAAAACGCCGTCGGCGTCAGGATTTCGATGCCGTGAAACGGGTGCAGGGCCAGCAAGTCCCGGTCACCGGTCACGATCAACTGCGCCTGGCCTGTGAGGGCGACGTCGAGAAATTTGTCGTCCTTCTGGTCGCGGCATGCGCGCACGCACTGCGTGACGATGACCAAGCGAACCACGCCGCCGAGCTGGCGCAGAAACTGCTGGCGCTCGGCGCGCGATACCCAGCGGTCGAAGCGCGGGCGCGACAAAACGTCGGCCAACTCGGCCAGCGTGGCTTCGGACATCAGCGGCATGCCCCATGCCAGGCCGTGGTCGACCGCGCGGGCCGCCGCGCCACCGGGCAGCAGCAGGCGGCTGATCCACAGGTTGGTGTCGATGACCAGCCGGCGCTCAGTCGTCACCCAGCAATTCCTGCAAGACCTGCTCGTTCATGCCGGCGGCCTGCGCATCGTGGCCGACCTGGTCGCAAAAGCGTTGAAACTCCGACACGTTCAAATGCACCAGTCGCTGGTATTCGTCGGCCGACATGATGACCGCCACATCCCGTTTTTGCCGCTGGATCAGCACCGGCCCGCGTCGGGTCGATTCGATGACCTGCGCAAACTCGTTTCGCGCTTGACTGGTGGTGATGGTTTGCATGGCGGTTACGTACTATTTGTACAAATTGAACATATTGTACGTAAAACGCATCGCCGGGTCGATCGGGCTGCCAAGCACGCCCACCACGCACGGCGTTCAGAAATCCACCAGGCTCAAGCCGATCGAGAACACGGTGCGGCGGAAGTTGTAGTCCAGCAGGCTGTCGCCGTAGCCGTGGAAGACGGCGGTGTACAGGCGCAGGCCCGAGAAGCTGTTGCCCCAGCCGTCGCCCAGCGAGCGCGTCCATTCCAGCCGGCCCGAGCCGTAGCGGTTGAGCGAGCCGGTGTAGGTGGCGCGCAGGGTGTTCTTGCCGTCCACGTTCCAGGTCAGGCTGAGGTCGCCGCGGCCGACGTAGCGGCTGATGTCGGGGTTGTTGTCCTGGGCGCGGCTTTCGGGCAGGCGCTTCCACAGCCGCGCCTCGACGCTGAAGCGCTGGTCTTTCTCGAAGCCGGCCATCAGGTAGGCGCGGTTCCAGCTGCGCGACAGCGGATCGCTCTGGCCGTTGGACTGGTGCGCCAGGCCGACGCCGGAGTAGCGCCACAGCCAGTCGCCCGGCAGCCTGAGCGTGGTGGGGTAGACGTAGATCAGCTCGGGCAGGTGGTCGGTGTTGCGAAACGGCCGCGACAGGCCGCTGTTGAACACCTGCCAGTACGACTGCTGGGTGTAGGCCGCCCACAGCGAGTCGCGCAGCGTGCCGCCGGCGGGCGTGAACAGGCCCGAGGCCAGCTTGGTGCGCACCGACAGCGACAGGCGCATCTCGTGGCGGCTGTAGTCGATCGGCGTGCTGGCGCTGTTGGCCGGGTTGGGCGAGGCGGGCAGGCGGTTGGCGCGGTCGCCGGCAACCACCGACGCGGTGGTCGGGTGGAACGAGCGCAGGCCGAAGGTCGGGCAGCTCGACCCCGACTCCAGCTCCCAAAAGCGCGACAGCTCGGAAAACTGGCGGTCGCGGCAGCCCTGCTCCAGTCCCACGCCGACGATGCCGGCCGAGCCGGAGGCGCTGGTGCTGCCCTCGGCGGGCGCGGGCTGGGTCGTCGCCACGGCTTCGGCCACCTGGCCGCGCACGGCGGCCGCCGGCGCGCTGGGCGCCACATTGGTCTGGGGCGAGGCCGCCACCGAGCGCGCCTTGTCCTCGATGGCCTGCACCAGTTGCTGCTGCGCGCGCGCCCAGTCGTCGAAGCAGGCCAGGCGCGTGGCGTCGGGCTGGCCCACGCAGGCCTGCCAGGCCAGGGCGGATGCCAGCGCGGCCGGCGTGGGCGCGGGCGGCGCAGTGGGGGCTTGTGCGCCGCACAGGGCGGGGCCGACGATGGGCAGCAGGACGGCGAGCTGCGAGGGGCGAGGACGGTGCATGCGGGGACGGGCGTTCGGGCGGGCGCTGGCCGGAGCGTGTCCGGCGTGAGAAAAACGGTCGGGCCCGCCGCGCGCGGGCCAAGGGCGCATTGTGGGTGCTGCCGGCGCCGCACGTGCATCCGCATGTGACGGCGCCCGCAAGCCCGCCCTCTGCGTGCGCGGCGGCTTCGCTACAGTGATGCCCCATGTCGCAGTCTTCTTCGCCGTTGTTTTCCCTTCAGGGCCCCTGGCGGCGCGTGGTGTTCGTGAGCTTGTACGAACTGATCGCGATCGCGGTCACCACCGTCGGCTTCATGCTGTTCACCGATTCGGGTGCGGCGCACGCGGGCGTCATCTCGGCCGCGTCCTCGGTCCTCGCGGTGGTCTGGAACGTGGCCTTCAACGCCCTGTTCGAGCGCTGGGAAAGCCGCCAGAGCGTGCGCGGGCGCAGCCTGGCGCGGCGCGTGGCGCACGCCCTTGGCTTCGAGGGCGGGCTGGCGCTGATGCTGGTGCCGCTGCTGGCCTGGTGGTTCGACGTCGGCCTGTGGCAGGCGCTGGTGATGGACCTGGGGCTGCTGCTGTTCTTCCTAGTCTACACCTTTGTCTTCAACTGGGGGTTCGATCGCGTGTTCGGGCTGCCGGCGGCGGCGGCGTAGGGGCCCGCCCGCTTGCGCGCACAATCGCGCCATGCTGACCCTGGCCGACATCCAACAAGCCGCCGCGCGGGTGCGCGGGCAGGTGCTCGAAACCCCTTGCGTCGAGTCGCGCACGCTGTCCGAGCTGACGGGCGCGCAGGTGTTCCTCAAGTTCGAGAACCTGCAGTTCACCGCCAGCTTCAAGGAGCGCGGCGCCTGCAACAAGCTGGTGCAGCTCTCGCCCGACGAGCGCGCGCGCGGCGTGATCGCCATGAGCGCGGGCAACCACGCCCAGGGCGTGGCCTATCACGCGCAGCGGCTGGGCATTCCGGCCACCATCGTCATGCCCAGCTTCACGCCGGGCGTCAAGGTGGCGCGCACGCGCGGCTTCGGCGCGCAGGTGATCCTGCACGGCGCCACGCTGGAGGCGGCCTACACCCATGCCCGGCAGTTGGCCGACGAGAAGAACCTGGTGTTCGTGCACCCCTACGACGACGCCGCCATCATGGCCGGCCAGGGCACGGCGGCGCTGGAGATGCTGGCGCAGCAGCCGGGGCTGGATGCACTGGTGGTGCCGGTGGGCGGCGGCGGGCTGATCGCCGGCATGGCCACCGCGGCCAAGGCCATCAAGCCCGGCATCACCGTGGTGGGGGTGCAGACGCGGCGCTTTCCGGCCATGGTCAACCTGATGCAGGGCACGCAGTTGGAGCAGGGCGCGAGCACCATTGCCGAGGGCATTGCCGTGGGCGCGCCGGGGCCGCTGTGCGTGGAAGCGATCCGCCAGCATGTCGATGACTTCGTGCTGGTGGACGAGGGCGACATCGAGCAGGCCATCGTGCTGCTGCTGGAGATTGAAAAAACCCTGGTCGAAGGCGCGGGCGCCGCGGCGCTGGCGGCGCTGCTGCGCCACCCCGAGCGCCTGGCCGGCAAGAAGGTGGGCATGGTGCTGTCGGGCGGCAACATCGACCCGATGCTGCTGGCGGCCATCATCGAGCGCGGCATGGTGCGCTCGGGGCGGCTGGTGCGCATCGTCGTCGGCACGCGCGACGTGCCGGGTTCGCTGGCGCGCATCACCGCCCTGGTGGCCGAGTGCGGCGCCAACGTCGACGAGGTGCACCACCAGCGCGCCTTCACCCTGCTGGCGGCGCAGAATGTCGAGATCGAGATGGTGCTGCAGACGCGCGGGCACGAGCACGTGAACGAGCTGATCGAACGCCTGCGCGGCGCCGGGCTGGAAGTGCGGCTGGTGCAGTGACCCTGCGGCGGCGTGCCGCACGGCGCGCGCCTTAAAATCTGCAGCTGGCTGCCAAGGAGCGTTGCAGCGGGCGCGTGTCCCGTCAGGCTTGGTCGCCCCTGCCTTCCGTTTTGCAACGACGCTCACCTGAACGCGCCCTGCCGCAGGTGAGACCATGACTGCCCCCACACCCGAAGTCCCCCCGATGAAGCTGTCCGGCCTGGAGCCGGTGAGCATCGGCGCGGGCCATTTGTTCGTCAACATCGGCGAGCGCACCAACGTCACCGGCTCCAAGGCCTTTGCCCGCATGGTCCTGGCCGGCCAGTTCGAGGACGCGCTGGCGGTGGCGCGCCAGCAGGTCGAAAACGGCGCGCAGATCATCGACGTCAACATGGACGAGGCCATGCTCGACAGCCAGGCGGCCATGGTGCGCTTTTTGAACCTGATCGGCTCCGAACCCGACATCGCCAAGGTGCCGGTGATGGTCGACAGCTCCAAGTGGAGCGTGATCGAGGCCGGCCTGCGCTGCCTGCAGGGCAAGGGCATCGTCAACTCCATCAGCATGAAGGAGGGCGTGGAGGAGTTCAAGCGCCAGGCGCGCCTGGTGCGCCGCTACGGCGCCGCCGCCGTGGTGATGGCCTTCGACGAGCAGGGCCAGGCCGACACGCTGGAGCGCAAGACCAGCATCTGCGCGCGCGCCTACCGCGTGCTGGTCGACGAGGTGGGCTTCGCGCCCGAGGACATCATCTTCGATCCCAACATCTTCGCCATCGCCACCGGCATCGAGGAGCACAACAACTACGCGGTCGATTTCATCGAGGCCACGCGCTGGATCAAGGCCAACCTGCCGGGCGCCAAGGTGTCGGGCGGCGTCAGCAACGTCTCGTTCAGCTTTCGCGGCAACGACCCGGTGCGCGAGGCCATCCACACGGTGTTTCTCTACCACGCCATCCGCGCCGGCATGGACATGGGCATCGTCAACGCCGGCATGGTGGGCGTGTACGACGACTTGGAGCCGGCATTGCGCGAGCGGGTGGAAGACGTGGTGCTCAACCGCCGCCCCGACGCCGCCGAGCGCCTGCTGGAGATTGCCGAGCAGGCCAAGGGCAACGCCAAGGACGACAGCCAGAAGCTGGCCTGGCGCGCCGGCACGGTGGAGGAGCGCCTGAGCCACGCGCTGGTGCACGGCATCACCGACTTCGTGGTCGAAGACACCGAGGCTTGCTGGCAGAAAATCCGGGCCGCGGGCGGGCGGCCGCTGCAGGTCATCGAGGGCCCGCTGATGGACGGCATGAACGTGGTGGGCGACTTGTTCGGCGCCGGCAAGATGTTCCTGCCGCAGGTGGTCAAGAGCGCGCGCGTGATGAAGCAGGCCGTGGCCCACCTGCTGCCCTACATCGAGGCCGAGAAGGCCCAGCTGCTGGCCGCCGGCGGCGACGTCAAGTCCAAGGGCAAGCTGGTGGTGGCCACCGTCAAGGGCGACGTGCACGACATCGGCAAGAACATCGTCACCGTGGTCCTGCAGTGCAACAACTTCGAGGTCACCAACATGGGCGTGATGGTGCCCTGCCACGAGCTGCTGGCCAAGGCCAAGGAAGTGGGCGCCGACATGGTGGGCGTGAGCGGCCTGATCACCCCCAGCCTGGAGGAGATGCAGCACGTGGCCAGCGAGATGCAGAAGGACGAGTACTTCCGCAGCCGCAACATCCCGCTGCTGATCGGCGGCGCCACCACCAGCCGCGTGCACACCGCCGTCAAGATCGCGCCCCACTACGACGGCCCCGTGGTCTACGTGCCCGACGCCTCGCGCAGCGTGGGCGTGGCGCAAAGCCTGCTGGGCGACGGCGCCGAGAAATTCATGGCCGACACCCGCGCCGACTACCAGCACGTGCGCGAGCTGCACGCGCGCAAGAAGAAGCAACCCATGTGGCCGCTGGCCAAGGCACGTGCCAACAAGGCCGTCATCGACTGGGCGCACTACACGCCGCCCGCGCCCAAGTTCATCGGCCGGCGCGTGTTCATGAACATCGACCTGGCCGAGCTGGTGCGCTTCATGGACTGGACGCCGTTTTTCCAGACTTGGGACCTGGCGGGGCACTTTCCGGCCATCCTGAGCGACGAGGTGGTGGGCGAGGAAGCCACGCGCGTCTATAAGGACGCGCAGGCCATGCTGAAAAACATCATCGAGCACCGCTGGCTCACGGCCAACGCCGTGATCGGCCTGTGGCCCGCCAACAGCGTGCGCGACGACGACATCGAGCTGTACGCCGACGAGTCGCGCCAGGACGTGGTGCTGACCTGGTACGGCCTGCGCCAGCAGACCGAAAAGCAGGAAGACGCCGACGGCCGTCTGCGCCCCAGCCGCTGCCTGGCCGACTTCATCGCGCCCCGGGCTTCGCTCCCTCCCCCTCTGGGGGAGGGCGGGGGTG
>JAFKGE010000057.1 GCA_017307865.1 Burkholderiales bacterium
AGAACAGCTCCGCACAGCAACCACCACAGACCACCAAGAAGGAGAAGGCGACCAAGAACTTATCCACAACGTGAGCGTGAAGTTCACGAACAAGGGTGGGTCAAGATTAGATGGAAATGGTGGGTCAGCTTTGCGTGGAAATCAACAGTTATGACGGACTTGAGGACGCTTGACCAGCCCCTTGAGCAAGGAGGCGGGATCGAATTCGCAGACACCTTGGGCAGCCGCATAGCTGAAGATCTGACCACACCACTGGCGGATGAGAATCGCCACAGTCTTCGCTCCCCGAGCAGCCACATCCTTGATGATAGGTCGCAGATGGGGAGCCCTGATGGAGCTGATCGGCAACTTCCCGATCCGTGGGAAGACGTCCTTTTCAAGGTAGCTGGTGACCTGGTTGGTGTAGTACTCGCTCCAGTGGGCGTTGGCTGCGATCCATTCCCGAGCAACAACTTCGAACGTGCGTTCGTATGTGTCGGCCTGGAGGGCCATGGCCGCCTTTTTCTCCACGATGGGATCAAGCCCCTTCCTGACCAGCGTCTTCGCTCGATCACGTTCAGCACGAGCCGCCTCCAACGTGATCTTTGGGTACACCCCGATTGAGTACACCTGCTCAGCACCACCCAGCCGGTAGCGGTACCACCAGAGCTTGGAGCCATTAGGTTGAACGCGCAAAAAGAGGCTGCCGCCGTCCCGTAGTTGGTACACCCTCGGCCTCGGCTGCGCCGTTTCCACTTTGCGCGCCGAGAGAAGATTGAGTGCTGTGAGTGCCATGTGTATAACGCCTCCACTTTGGTCCGTTACACACTCCATTACACACATGAACACTGGATTTGTCTAGCGCTCAGAAGCGCTCAGAAGAGCATCAATCCTTTAAAAACATAGACTTAGATAACCTCAATGGAAGTCCTTGGATGCCAGTGGACCTCAATCATAGTTGTCGATCATCAGCAGCTTCATGCCAAGCCCCTTGAACAGCCGGACGCAGAGGACGCAAAGAAATCGCAAAGGACGCAAAAGAAAGACAAAAACAAAGTCATAGCTTGTTCACCAGTCTTTGAATGCCCTTGACGATCGGGAAGGTGTGGAAATTGATCAGCAGGCCCAGCTTGAGGCCGGACAGGCGCAAGTAAGTCAGCAGCTGCGCGCGGTGTGCATCGGTGAAGGCATCCAGCGCCTTCAACTCCACGATGATCGAATCCTCGACGATGAAGTCGGCGCGATAGGCCACGCCCACATCGTGGCCCTTGTAGCTGGCCGCGATCGGCACCTCGCGCTGGCAATGCAAGCCAAGATGATCAAACTCAATCGCCAGCGCGTTGGCATAAGCGCTTTCGAGCAGCCCCACCCCCAGCACGCGCTGCACCTCCACCGCCGCACCAATCACCTCGTGCGAACAGTCGTTCTCGATATTTGGCTGTTCCTTTTGCGTCCTCTGCGAACCTTTTGCGTCCTCTGCGTCCGGCTGTTCGGTATTCGAGCGCATCATTCCAGCCCCTCCTCCACCAGCTCGCTGGCACGCAGCAGGGCGCGCGCCTTGTGCTCGGTTTCGCGCCATTCCATCTCGGGCACGCTGTCGGCCACCACGCCGGCGGCCGCCTGCACGTGCAGCATCTGGTCCTTGACGATGGCGGTGCGGATGGCGATGGCGAGATCCATGTCGCCGGCATAGCTCCAGTAGCCGCAGGCGCCGCCGTAGATGCCGCGCTTGACGGGCTCCAGCTGGTCGATCAGCTCCATGGCATGCACCTTGGGCGCGCCGCTCAGGGTGCCGGCCGGGAAGGTGGCTTTCAGCACGTCCATCGCGCTCACGCCCTCGTTGAGAATGCCCTCGACGTTGCTGACGATGTGCATCACGTGGCTGTAACGCTCGACGGCAAAGGCCTCGGTCACCTTCACGCTGCCCGTCCGGGCGATGCGGCCGATGTCGTTGCGCGCCAGGTCGATCAGCATCACGTGTTCGGCGCGCTCCTTGGGGTCGCTCACCAGTTCCTGCTCGGTGGCCTTGTCGGCCTCGGGCGTGGCGCCGCGCGGGCGTGTGCCGGCCAAGGGACGGATGGTGATCTTGGTGCCTTCGTTGGTGTGCTCCTGGCGCACCAGGATTTCCGGCGACGCGCTGACCACGTGGAAGTCGCCGAAGTCGTAATAGATCATGTACGGCGAGGGGTTGAGCGAGCGCACGGCGCGGTACAGCGACAGGGGCGACTCGGTGTAGCGCTTGCTGATGCGCTGGCCCACCTGCACCTGCATGAAGTCGCCGGCGGCGATCAGGCCCTTGGCGCGCTCGACCGCGGCCAGGTAGTCGGCCTTGGCGAACGGCCGCTCGGCCGGGTAGGCCGGCGTGGGCTTGAGCTGCGGCGCGCTGACCGAGTAGCGCAGTTGCTCGCGCAGGTGCTTCAGGCGCCGCTTGGCGCGCGAATAGGCCTCGGACTGGGCGGGGTCGGCGTAGACGATGAGGTACAGCTTGCCCGACAGGTTGTCGATGACGGCCACTTCCTCGCAGTGCATCAGCAGGATGTCGGGCGTGCCCAGGGTGTCGGGCGGGCAGCTCGCCTCCAGCTTCTTCTCGATGTAGCGCACCGCGTCGTAGCCGAAGTAGCCCGCCAGCCCGCCGCAAAAGCGCGGCAGCCCCGGGCGCAGCGCCACCTTGAAGCGCCGGTGGTAGGCGTCGACGAAGTCCAGCGGGTTGCCGGCGTGGGTCTCCACCACCTGGCCGTCGGTGATGACCTCGGTGCGCGCCGCGTCGCCGAAGCCGCTGGCCCGCACGATGGTGCGCGCCGGCAGGCCGATGAAGCTGTAGCGCCCGAAGCGCTCGCCGCCGATGACCGATTCGAGCAAAAAGCTGTACTTGCCGCCGCCCGGCCCGCCGGCCAGCTTGAGGTACAGCGAGAGCGGGGTTTCGAGGTCCGCCAGCGCCTCGCTCATCAACGGAATGCGGTTGTAGCCCTGGCCGGCCAGGCTCTTGAATTCGAGTTCAGTGATCACGGGTGTCGGGCCTCCGTTGCCCGTGGCAGCGTGCTCTGCCGTTCGTTCTTCCCATTCAGGCACCCGTCGCTGGGGGCCACGCGTGCGCCCCTTGCGGGCGCGAATCTGGCAATGTCAGCAGACTGGCTTGCGCCAAGGCCACGCCCCCTGGGCGGCAAAGCCCAGCAGCGGGTTGACAGTGCGGAGAGCGAACATGAGCCGCAGTGTAGCAAACCCGGCTCAGGCCGCCGGCGCATCAAACTCGGCCAAGTAGAACCACTCCTGGTCCACCTGCGACTCGGGAAACGGAAACAGCACGCAGCCCGCGCGCTCGGCCCGCACGGGGCGGCCGTCGGCGCGCGTGCCCAGCAGCTCGCCGGCGGCCACGGGGTCGAAGCTGCGCCAGTCGCGCGCCAGGGTGTCGCCCGGCGCCTCGCGCAACACCACCTCGCGCAGGCGCGCCACGCGGCCGCCGTGCGGCGCGGGCGCGGGCACCGCGGCCAAGCCCAGGTGGGCCAGCGCGCCCCGGATGGCCTGCGCGGCCACCTCGATCGCCTGCGGGTCGTCGTGAAAACCGCACTCCAGCGTGACGGCGTAGCCGCCCTGGCTGCGCATGTACTCGTTGGTGCCGATGCCGTCGTCGCCCGGCTGCTCGCCACGCGCGCGGGCCGCGCGGTCGTACACCTCCAGCCAGCCCTGCACCACCTGCGGCGCCCCGACGGCGCGCGCCAGCGCCAACTCTTCGGCGGCGCGGGCGAAGGGCTCGCGCGGGCCGGGATTGTCCAGCGGCCCCACCATGGCGAAGGGCGCGCCGGCGGTGTGGAACGAATGCAGGTCCAGCAGCGCGTCGTGCGCGGCCAGCAGCGGCGCCAGCTGGCGCGTGACGCGGTCCTCGTAGTCCTGCGGGTCGGCGCGCGGCACGAAGTGGCGGTTCAGGTTGCGCTCGCCGCCGCGCGTGCCTTGCCGAAACGCCAGCGGGTTGGCCACCGGCACCAGGGTCAGGCGCCCGCGCGCCAGCCGCAAGCGGCCGGCATGCAGGTCGGCGATGGCGCGCGCGATGGCGTGCGCGCCGCAGACTTCGTTGCCATGCACCGCGCCCAGCACGATCAGCGCCGGGCCGGGCGCCAGCGCCGCCCAGCTTTGCCAGTGCAGCTGCTCGGGGTCGGCCGCGGCGCGGCGCAGCAGGTCGGACGGGGAGCGCGTCATGCAGGCCTCGATGCCATCACGCCGACACCCGCGCCAGCGCCGCCGCCAGCTCGGGCAGGCTGTCGAAGCAGCCGTCGGCGTCCACCTCGCCCACCGGCTGGCCGTGGTTGTAGCCGTAGCTGAGCAGGGCCACCGGGCAGCCCGCCGCGCGGGCGGCGGCGGCGTCGTTGCTGGAGTCGCCGATCATCAGCGTGGCGGCCGGCGGCGTGGCCAGCGCGCGGCAGGTCTGCAGCAGGGGCAGCGGGTCGGGCTTCTTGCGCGCAAAGCTGTCGCCGCCGAACACCTGGCTGAAATACCCGTCCAGGCGCTTGGCCGCCAGCAGTGCCTGTGCGTGAACGCGCGGCTTGTTGGTCAGCACCGCCAGCGCCAGGCCGCGCGCGCGCAGTGCCCGCAGGCCGTCGACCACGCCCGGATAAACGCGGCTGTGGCGGCCGTTGATGGGCCCGTAGGCGTCCTGGTACAGCTGCCAGGCGCGATCGAACAGGGCCGGGTCGGCATCGCCCGCCTGCGCCGGCTGCGTGGCCTGCAGCGCCGCCTCGACCAGGTGCTCCGAGCCCTTGCCCACCATGCAGGCGATGGCCGCGCGCGGCAGCGCATCGCGCCCCAGCTGGCGCAGCATGGCCGCCAGCGCCACCTCGAAGTCGCCCAGCGTGTCGACCAGGGTGCCGTCCAGGTCGAGCACGCAGGCGCGCGGTGGATGTGTTAACTTGAAGCTTTGCAGCACAGAGGCACCGGAGAGTCGAGACATGGGCATTCAATTTCGCAAGCTGGCCGCGCGCCGCAACATCCTGGCCGCGGCGCTGGCCACGGCGGGCGCCACGGCCTGGGCGCAGGACAAGAAAAGCGGCAGCGACAAGGTGGTGTACCACATCGACGACGCCGCCCACCAGGCAACCAAGGGCTTGCGCAACATCCGCAACCACCTGGACGTGGCACCCACGACCCAAATCATCGTGGTGACGCACGCCGACGGCGTCGACTTTCTGATGGAAGGCGCCAAGGACGCCAAGAACCCCAACATCGACTACGCCTCGCTGGTCAGCGCCCTGAAGGCGCGCGGCGTGCGCTTCGAGGTGTGCGAGATCACGCTGCGCAACCGCAACCTCAAGAAAGACCAGTTCATCATGGACGCCGACTTCACGCCCTCCGGCGTGGTGCGCATCGGCCAGCTGCAGAACCACGAGGGTTTCGCTTACCTCAAGCCCTGAGGGCGCTGTCTTGCTCCCTCGCCCCTTTGGGGAGAGGGCTGGGGTGAGGGGTTTTTGGGCGTCGGATCGGCTCCCTGTCGTTCGATGTTCGATCGACTCTGCGGTCTTCCGCTGGCCGGGATGTGCGCCCGGCGGCGCCCCTTCTTTTCTTTGCGTCGCCAAAGAAAAGAAGGCAAAAGAAAGGCGACCCCACTGGCCGTGTCCCTGCGCTTCGCTGCGGGCAACCTGCGATGCTCGCGCCTCCCGGCACGGCCAGAGGGGATTTCAAAGCCGGGGCCGAGCGCAGCGATGGCCCGCATCAAAACCCCTGTGGCTGCGCCTGCGGCGCGGTGCTTGCGGGGTGGCGCGTGCACCGCAGGATGCACGCGCTTCGTGCTCTGACTCGCGGGGGTTGTCTGAGCGGAGAGAACGCGGTGAACGCAGCGAGTTCCACCGCGCACCCCGCAAGCGCCGTGACGCAGGTTTGCCCCGAAGCGAAGCGCAGGGGTCGCAGACTTGGGGTCGCCTTTTCTTTGCCTACTTTCTTTTGGCGAAGCAAAAGAAAGTAGGTGCGCCGCCGGGCGCACATCCCGGCCGACAGCGCATCCAACGCCTGCTGCCCCTCACCCCAGCCCTCTCCCCAGAGGGGCTAGGGGCCGGGCAGCGCCCGCTATCGGCCTTGCAGCGCGCGCCGCATCTCGCCGATGACGGCGGCGTAATCGGGCTGGCCGAAGATGGCGCTGCCCGCCACGAAGGTGTCGGCCCCGGCGTCGGCCACTTGGCGGATGTTGGCCGGCTTGATGCCGCCGTCCACCTCCAGGCGAATGTCGCGTCCTGAAGATGAAATACGCTTGCGCGCCGCTTCCACCTTGCGCAAGGCGCTATCGATAAAGGATTGACCGCCAAAACCGGGGTTGACGCTCATGATGAGGATGAGGTCGATCTCGTCGATCAGCCAGTCCAGCACATCGAGCGGCGCGGCCGGGTTGAACACCAGGCCGGCCTGGCAGCCCGCGGCCCGGATGGCCTGCACACTGCGGTGCGGGTGCGCCGTGGCGTCGGGGTGAAAGCTGATCAGGCTGGCACCGGTCTGCGCGAAGGCCTGGGCCAGCGCGTCGACCGGCTGCACCATCATGTGCACGTCCAGCGGCACCGGCGCGCCGGCGGGCGTGCGCGCATGGGCCTTCAGCGCCTGCAGCACCATGGGCCCGAAGGTGAGGTTGGGCACGTAGTGGTTGTCCATCACGTCGAAGTGGATCCAGTCGGCGCCGGCGGCGATGACGTTCTCGACCTCCTCGCCCAGGCGGGCGAAGTCGGCCGACAGGATGGACGGGGCGATGCGGAAGGTGGGGCTCATGGCGGGCGATTGTCGCGCAGGTACCATGGCGCCATCATGGCCCAGTACCAGTTCAGCGTCGAAGCCGCGCCCAGCTTCCTGCCCGACCAATCCGACCCCGAGGCCGGGCTGTACGGCTTTGCCTACACCATCACGGTGCGCAACACGGGCGAGGTGGCGGCGCAACTCGTCTCGCGCCACTGGATCATCCAGGACGGGCGCGGCCACACCGAGGAGGTCAAGGGCCTGGGCGTGGTCGGCCAGCAGCCGCTGCTGCAGCCGGGCGAGGCCTTTCAGTACACCAGCGGCTGCCGCCTGCGCACGGCCAGCGGCACCATGCACGGCAGCTATTTCTGCGTGGCCGAGGACGGCGCGCGCTTCGAGGCGCCGATCCCGCTGTTCGTGCTCGATGCCAACCACGATGCCGGCGAGCGGCCGCGCGTGCTGCACTGAGAGCGGCGCCGGATGAAGACCCGCGCGCCCGACCTGAGCGAGTTGCTGCGCACGCTCGACCCGCACGCGCCGCTGGCCGAGCGCCACCTGTGGCTGATGGGCATGCTGGACTGGGTGCGCGGCAAGCGCGCCGATCCCGAGGCCGCCGCGGCGCGCGTGCGCGAGCTGCTGGACGCCGCCGAGGCCGACCCGCAATGGCTGGTGCTGTGGCGCGAGTGGTGGACCGAATTCTTGACCGAGGTGGACGCCACCTCGCTGCTGGCCGACCTGGGCTTCGCGCCGCGCAACGCCTTCCTGGCCGAGCTGGCCGACCGGCTGCGACGCAAGCTGATCCTGCCCACGCCCGAGACCACCGACCTGCGCGAGCTGTTTCCGCTGCTGTTTCCCTACGAGTTCGACGCCCGCTGGCTGCGCGCGCTGGACGCGCCCACGCTGCAGCGCCTGCGCCGCGTGCTGCTGGGCCCCGAGACGCCCGACAGCGCCCACAACTACGCGCTGCGCACGCTGCTGAACGCGCTGGCGCACGCGCTCAGCCAGATCAGCGCGGCCGGCCAGTCGGCCGAGGTGCGCACGCGCATGGCGCCGCAGGTGCAGCGCGAGCGGCCCTTCGCCAGCCTGCCCATATCCTTCGAGGCGCTGCGCCAGGCGGTGCTGACGCACGGGCGCACCAGCGCGCCGGCGCTGGTGGCGCTGGGCACGCTGCGCGAACAGCTGGACGCCTGCCGCGCCGCGGCCTCCACCGTGTACGAGCACCTGAAGGAGCACGGCATCTCGGTGCACATCGAGTTCCAGCTGCGCCAGCTGCGCCAGCGCATCATCCGCGTCAAGGCGCTGCTGCTGTGCCTGGAAACCGATTCGCCCGCGCAGGCCACGGCGCAGCTGCTGTCGCACCTGGTGCGCGTCAACCGCGACAGCAGCAGCGTCGGCGAGCTGGTGCGCGACAGCACGCAGCTGCTGGCCGCCAAAGTGACCGAGCGCAACGCCGAGACGGGCGAGCACTACATCACCCACGACAAGGGCGAATACCTGCACATGATGGGCGCGGCCGCCGGCGGCGGCGCCGTGATGGCGCTGACCACGCTGAGCAAGCTGGTGATCGTGGGCCTGGGCCTGTCGGCCTTCTGGGGCGGCGTGGCGGCGGGGCTGAACTACGCCGTCTCCTTCGTCGTCATCATGCTGCTGCACTGGACGGTGGCCACCAAGCAGCCGGCCATGACCGCGCCCAGCATGGCCGCCAAGCTGAAGGACCTCAAGTCGCCGCAGGCCTACGAGGACTTCGTCACCGAGGTGGTGCACCTGCTGCGCTCGCAGTTCGTCGCCATCGTCGGCAACGTGGTGATGGTGCTGGTGGTGGCCTACGCGCTGTCCGCCGGCATCCAGGCGCTGGGCTGGGGCGCGCTGGTGGACGACGCGCATGCGCAGCACATCCTCGACGAGCACCACATGCTGGGGCGCACCATTCCGTACGCCATCGTCACCGGCGCGCTGCTGTTCGCCTCCAGCCTCATCGCCGGCTGGGTGGAGAACTGGTTCGTGCTGCACCGGCTGGACTCGGTCATCGCCTATCACCCGCGCATCACCCGGCGGCTGGGCGCCGAGCGCGCGCGCCGCTGGGGCCGCTACTGGGGCGAGAACATCTCCAGCTGGACGGCCAACGTCTCGCTGGGCCTGCTGCTGGGGCTGGTGCCGCCCATCGTCGGCTTCTTCGGCATTCCGGTCGAGGTGCGCCACGTCACCCTGGTGTCGGGCCAGATCGCGGTGGCGGCGCAGCACCTGGGCCCCGGCGTGTGGCAGCAGCCCGCGCTGTGGTGGGCCGCCGGCGGCATCGTGATCACCGGTTTTCTCGACGTCGCGGTCAGTTTTTACCTGGCGTTTCGATTGGCATTGACGGCGCAAAACGTCACCGGCGTCGACCGGCGCCGCCTGTACGCCGCCATGGGCCGGCGCGCGCTGCACCAGCCGCTGTCCTTCATCCTGCCGATCAACGCGCCGGCCGACGCCAGCCCCGCGCCCCCGATTCCCGAGACCCGCGAATCGGGTTAGAACCGATCGGCGCCGCTCCCGATTGATCGGGCACCAGTCGATCGCTATAGTCCGACGCAGGATCAGCAAAAATCCAGCGGAGCGATCCCCATGGTCTCACGCGCTCGAGCTGTTTTCAACGAACCCGGCACTACCGGGCATGTGCACGTCCTGATGGTCGGACTTGCCAGCCTGGGATTGGCGGCCTGCGGCGGCGGCGACCGCGTCACGCCGACGAGGACCTCGGAGCTGGACATCGTTCCAGACCACGTGGAAGTGGCCAGCGGCAACGCCGTCCAAGTCCCGCTCACGCTGCTGGCGGTCAAGAGCTCGGGCAATCGCAGGGTGCGGCTTCGCGTATCGGACCCGGACGTGGCCCAGGTCTCACCCGCCGACTGCATGCTGCCCGCCGGCACCGCGCAGCCAAGCAGTTGCATGGTGACCGTAAGCGGCAAGTCGCTGGGCTCGACCCAGCTCATCGCCGAGTCCGACGGCCTGGCGTCGGACCAGGGCGCCGTCACCGTGCAGCCCGGCAACGGCGTGGGCACGATCGGCATCGCCGACTATGGCAGCCAGCCGACGTTCACCTACTACAAGAGCGCGGCCAACGTCTCGTTTGCGTTCACGGTGCAATTCATGCCCGAGACGGATGGTCAGCGGGTGTACGCCGAAAACCCCATCTCGGTCGAGTTCACCGACACCAGCGGCAAGAAGGTCAGGTACCAGACCAACACGGTGTGCAACGTGACCAGCAGCGCCCCCACCTGCACGGTGGCCGGTTCATTCACGGCGACCGAGGTGCCGGCCGACGGGTTCCTCGTCAGAATGGCCGTCACCGGCGACTGGCAAACACCTGGCAAGGCCTTTGCCGACTTCAACCCCATCGTCATCTCGATGAAGCCGGTGGCCAGCCAGGTACCTGGGCACATCCGGGTGGCTTCGCAAAATGCTTCCAACCAGATCTTCTCGGGCTCCAAGGCACCACTGTTCGTCACCCTGTCGGACAGCAACCTGACCCAAGCGAGCTACACCGTCACGCTCAAAATAGCCAACCCCGCCGACACGAAGTGGGTCCAGTTCTACGACTACCCGGCCGGCATCAATGTCGGCGCGCCCACCCTCACCAGCATCAAGACCTGCGAGCTGGTGGTCGGCAACAGCAACAGCGCCAACCTCAAGAACACGATTTTGGGCTGCGGCTTCAACCTGTGGGCCAACCCGTCGGGCGCCGCGCTCAGCGGCCCCACCGAGGTGCCGATCGAGGTCTCGGTGGAGCGCACGCCCGAAACTGAGCTGCAGCCAGCCGACGCCGCCCTGCCCAAATTCAGTCAACAGACCATCCTGAGCCTGATGCCGCCCTCCGCGGCGAACACGCCCACGCGCACCATCACCTTCAGCAACCACTCCAGCCGCACCGTGGTTTTTGCCGCCAACTCGGGCTCCGCGTCAGCTTATGTTTCACCCACGGCCACCGCCGGCTTGGGCGAGGTGGCGTGCGGAGCCACTGCGCCCACCCAAGCCTGCCCCATTGGATCCACCTGCGTGCAGGGCGGCCAGAATGTCGATGACACCACCCCATACCAGTGCTTCTGGGACGCGCCCGCCTTCGCCAGCAACCCGGTCAAACCTCAGGGCAGCACCACCGCGACCGTTCCCGGCTACGCGGGCGTGACCTCGGGAAGCCAGCAGATCCAGTGGTCGGGCAGCTACTACGCGCTCAACTGCTCCAGCGGCGCCCCCGACGCAGACTGCCCCGCCGCGCCCGGCACGCCTGGCACCTCGCCTCTCAATCCGGCCCAGACCGTGGCCGAGATCACCTACCAACGCAACGCCGTCGACTTTTACGACGTATCGATCATCAATGGCGTGAGCAACGCCCTGGCCCTGGGCCCCAGCGCGAACAGCGGCAAGGTTGCCGGCAGCCCCGTGCCCGGCGGCCCGAGCGGCAGCATCACCACCCCCTACGCCTGTGGCACCGCAGGGTCGGCTCAGGCACAGACCGGCACCGGTGCAAGCGCCTACACCCTGCCGGCCAGCACTTGGACGCTGGTACCCACGGCTGCCAACTTTCCAGCCCCGCCGGCCGACTCCCCCGCGTCCTACTACGCCCTGGTCAGCCCCTCCAACCCCGCCCAGCCCACCGCCTGCAGTGCGCAAGCCGCTTGCCGCGCATCGACGGCGGGCGACACCGTCTGCGGCTGGAACGCCGGCGGGCTGTCGCTGGCGGGCGGCAACCAACGGGTGTGTGGGGCCTTCCAGGGCTGGGCCAGCGCCAACCAGATCTGGGGCTGGAACCAGACGGCGGGCAACGCCGGCAACGCCGTGTTCGGGTTCGGCACGCGCAACGGCAGCGGCGTGACGGTGGGCCAGCTGCAGCTGTGCACCAATCCGGCCGGGACCATCTACAGCACCTACGCCACCGCACCGCCCTCCAGCGACGCCGGCCTGGCCTGCGGCGGCACCGACTGGAATGCCAGCAACATCATCTTCAACCCGTCGACCGCGCCCATCACCCGCCCGGCCGAGTCCCACACCACATCCAACCCCACCTGGATGCAATACGTCTACCCCACGATCGCGTGGTTGAAAATGGCATGCCCGACCTGTTACACCTTTCCCTACGACGATGAATCGTCCACCTTCAATTGCGAGCAGGACTTGAACAGCCAAGGCACCAACACCCTGGACTACACGCTTCAGGTCGATGACCTGAAAAATCACTTTCAGTAAGCCACGTCGGAGGTTGCTGATCGCTTGAACGGCTTTTCCGCCGCCTGTTAGGATCAAGCGACCCTTTCGTTTTCATCTCGTGCGCGCCCTCACCCCGAGTGCAGCCCGCGCCGAGCCCGCCACCCTTGACCGGCGCCCACGCAGCGCGTGCGCCGGCCCGACGAGGACACCGGCCTTTGACCGACCCCTGGATCGCCCCCTGGAACACCGCCGCGGCCTTCGCCCCCGCGTTCAACACCTTCGAATGGGCCGTGCTGGTGGCCGTGGCGGCCCTGGCCGGCCACGTGGTGCAGCGCCTGGCCGGCCTGCCCAAGGTGCTGGGCTATGCGGTGGTGGGCGCGCTGGCCGGGGTGGCCGGGCTGGCCGGCGCCACCTGGCCGCTGCGCGGCGTGGGCCTGTTCCTGCTGGAGCTGGGCATCGCCGTGGTGCTGTTCGAGGCCGGCTCGCGCCTGCCGCTGCGCTGGTTTCGCCACAACCCCATGGTGCTGCTGCAAAGTGTGGCCGAGTCGCTGCTGACCTTTGCCGCCGCCTACGGCGTGCTGCGCGCGCTGGGGCTGGACGCGCCGGTGGTGCGGGCGCTGGCCATCATCGCGGTGGCGGCCTCGCCGGCGGTGCTGATGCGCGTGGTGGCCGATTTGCGCGCCGGCGGGCCGGTGACCGACCGCGCCATCGCCCTGGCCACGCTCAACACCCTGTACGCGCTGACGCTGGGCACCGCCATGCTGCGCACCATCGACCGCGGCGAGGGCACGCTGGCGGCCTCGCTGACCTTCTCGCTCACCGTGCTGGGCATCTCGGCGCTGGTGGGCGCGGTGCTGGCCGCGGTGCTGACGGGGGCGCTGCGCCTGGTGCGGCCGACCAGCCAGGACACCGCCATCGTCATCCTGGCGCTGGTGGCCGCGGCCGTGGCCGCCGCCACGCCACTGGGCGGCTCGGCCCCGCTGGCGGCGCTGCTGGCCGGCCTGGCGCTCAAGCAGGTGCACCCGCGCCCCTGGGTGTGGCCGCGCCAGCTGGGCACGGCCGCCAGCATGCTCAGCATCGTGATGTTCGTGCTGGTGTCGGCCATGGCGGTGCGCGGCGACTGGGGCGCCGCCAGCTTCGGCGCCGCGCTGGCGCTGATCGCCGTGCGCGCCGGCGCCAAGGTGGCCAGCCTGCTGCTGACCGGCTTCGGCACCGGCATGGCGCCGCGGCAGACGCTGTGGGTGGGCGCCGCCATGGTGCCGATGTCGGCGGTGGCGCTGCTGCTGACCTCGCAGTTCGTCAGCGCCTCGCACGGCGTGGGCCAGCAGGTGGCCGCCATCGCGCTGCCGGTGATCCTGATCACCGAGCTGGTGGGCGCCGTGATGGTCAGCGTGGCGCTGGTGCGCTCGGGCGAGGCCGCGCCACCCGAGCGTCGGCGCGAGCCGCCTGCAGAAAGCGGCGAGGAGGAGGGATCATGAGCATGAGGGCAGCACGCGCAGCGGCGCAGCGTGGGGGGCGCGCCATGAGCGCCGCACGGCCGCCCGAAGGCGCGAACGCCCCCTCGGGGGGCAGCGCAGCACGCGCAGCGGCGCAGCGTGGGGGGACACGATGAGTTTGCAGCCCTTCGCCCAATCCGAGGCGCTCACGCTCGGCGTCGAGCTGGAGCTGCAGCTGGTCAACACGGTGGACTACGACCTGGCGCACTACGCCAGCGACATGCTGCGCCTGATGGCCAGGCACAAGCTGCCCGGCGCGGTGGTGCCCGAGATGACCGAGGGCATGATCGAGATCTCGACCGACGTGTGCCACAGCTGGAGCGAGGCACACGAGCAGCTGGGCCAGATCCGCGACGCGCTGGTCAAGAGCGCCGACAAGCTCAACATCGCCGTGGTGGGCGGCGGCACGCACCCGTTCCAGCAGTGGCACCAGCAGCGCATCTACGACAAGCCGCGCTTTCACCAGCTGTCGCAGCTGTACGGCTACCTCAGCAAGCAGTTCACCATCTTCGGCCAGCACGTGCACGTGGGCTGCCCCGACGCCGACACCGCGCTCTACACCCTGCACGGGCTGTCGCGCTACATCCCGCACTTCATCGCGCTGGCGGCGTCCAGCCCCTTCGTGCAGGGGCAGGACACGGCCTTCGACTCGGCGCGGCTGAACTCGGTGTTCGCCTTTCCGCTGTCGGGGCGCGCGCCCTGCGTGCTCACCTGGGGCGAGTTCGAGCAATATTTCGACAAGATGACGCGCACCGGCGTGGTGCAGAGCATGAAGGACTTCTACTGGGACATCCGGCCCAAGCCCGAGTTCGGCACCATCGAGGTACGCGTGTTCGACACCCCGCTCACCGTGCAGCACGCCGCCGCCCTGGCCGGCTACGTGCAAAGCCTGGCCGCCTGGCTGCAGACCCAGCGCCCCATCACGCCCTGCGAGGACGACTACCTGGTCTACAGCTACAACCGCTTCCAGGCCTGCCGCTTCGGGCTGGACGCGGTCTATGTCGATCCGGCCAGCGGCACCCACCTGCCGCTGCGCGAGCACCTGCTGGCCAGCTTCGAGCAGCTGGCGCCCTTTGCCGCGCAATGCGGGGCCAGCGGCGCGCTGGAGCGGCTGCACGCCGAGGCGCAGGCCGGCCGCAACCACGCCCGCTGGCTGCGCGAATGCCAGCAGCGCGAGGATCTGCTGGCCGAGGTGATCCGCCAGGCCAGCGGGCGCTTTCGCAACGAATGAAAACGCCGGTTTGCGGAACATCCGCACGCCGGCGGGGTCGCACGCCGCCTCTGTCCGTGGAACAATCGCACCCATCATGACCCTGCGCATCGGCATCTCGGCCCGTCTGCTGCACCAGCCCCCCGCCGGCTCCGGCCTGCCGCGCAAGCGGCTGCAGTTTCTCGAAAGCAACATGGCGCAATGGATCATGTCGCACGGCGTGGTGGCGCTGATGATCCCGTTCGTCGACCACAGCATGGTCAAGACGCGCCGGCGCCTGCCCATCCTCGACCTGGTCGAGCAGCTGGACGGCCTGGTGCTGCAGGGCGGCGCCGACATCAGCCCCCGCTTTTACGGCGCCAAGCCCTGGACCGAGCACTGCGACTGCGACCCGATCCGCGACGAGTACGAGCTGGAGCTGATGCGCGGCTTCGTCGAGGCCGGCAAGCCGGTGCTGGGCATCTGCCGCGGCGCGCAGATGCTCAACGTCTACTGCGGCGGCACGCTGGTGCAGGACATTCCCAGCCAGTGGCCGGGCGCCATCCCGCACCTCGACCTGAACCGCTACGAAACCCTCACGCACGAGGTGCACTTCGTGCCCGGCTCGCGCCTGTCGGACATCTACGGCTACGCGCCGCAGCGCGTCAACAGCATTCACCACCAGTGCGTGGGCGAGTTGGGCAAGGGCCTGGTGATCGAGGCGCGCAGCCCCATCGACCGCGTGCCCGAGGCCATCCGCCACACCGGCCACGCCTTCGTCATGGGCGTGCAGTGGCACCCCGAGTTCCAGTTCCAGGGCAGCGGCGCGCCCAGCGAGGTGCTGGACAGCGGCCCGCTGATGATGGCCTTCCTGAAGGCCGCGCTGCGCCGCGCCGGCCGCGTGCGCCGCCTGACCGACAGCATGAGCCGGGTGCGCGAGCGCGCGCTCGAATTCGGCGGTGGTTTCTGACATGACCCTCCCCCGTTGCTCCACTCGCTGCGCGATGTTTCGCCTCCCCCCTCAAGGGGGCATCGCCAGTGGCCGGGGCAACCCCGGCCACGGCGATCGCTGGCGTGGCCTGCTTCGCGGCCATTCGGCCCTTGGGGCGCGGTTCGGCGCGGCTGGCGCCCCATGCCATGCTTAGCCAAGAAGCGATTGCCCATGAGCGAGTTCGACCTGATCGAGCGCTTTTTCAGGCAAAAATGGGCTGCAGCGCCCACCCAGCAAGCGCAAGCAGCTACTGATTCGATAGTCCTCGGCATCGGCGACGACTGCGCCTTGCTGCAGCCCGCGCCCGGCCAGCAGCTGGCCGTCAGCTGCGACATGCTGGTCGAGGGCCGCCACTTCTTTGCCGACGTCGACGCGGCCGCGCTGGGCCACAAGGCGCTGGCCGTCAATCTGAGCGACCTGGCCGCCATGGGCGCCGAGCCGCTGGGCTTCACCCTGGCGCTGGCGCTGCCGCCCGCGCGCGCGCAGGACGCGCCCTGGCTGGACGCCCTGAGCGACGGCCTGCTGGCGCTGGCGGCGCAGCATGCCTGCCCGCTGGTCGGCGGCGACACCACGGCCGGCCCGCTCAACCTGTGCATCACCGTGTTCGGCCAGCTGCCCGCCGGCCAGGCGCTGCGCCGGGACGGCGCCCGGGCGGGCGACGAGCTGTGGGTCAGCGGCACGCTGGGCGACGCGCGCCTTGCCTTGCAGGCGCTGCGCGGCGACATCGCCCTGCCGCCCGCCGCGCTGGCCACCGCCCGCGCGCGGCTGGAGCGCCCCACGCCGCGCTTGGCGCTGGGCCGGGCGCTGCGCGGCATCGCCAGCAGCGCCATCGACCTCAGCGACGGCCTGGCCGGCGACCTCGGCCACATCCTGGCCGCCTCGCGCGTCGGCGCCTGCGTCGACCTCGACGCCGCATCCAATTTGATAGCTGTCCGCGCTTGTCTGGCGGGCGCCAGCGGCCCATTCGGCCAAGATTTCTGGCGCCGCACCGTGCTGGCCGGGGGCGACGACTACGAGCTGGCCTTCACCGCTCCCGCCGCCGCCCACGCCGCCGTGCGCGCCGCCGCGCAGGCCGCCGCCACGCCCGTCACCCGCATCGGCCGCATCGAGGCCGCGCCCGGCCTGCGGCCGACCGATGGCGCGGGCCAGCCGCTCGTTCTCACGGCGCAGTCCTTCGATCACTTCGGCTGAAACCATCGCCGCGCCCGCAGCGACCGCCCCGGCCACCGGCCAACCCAGCGAAAGGAAGCTCCATGACCACCCCCCTCACCCTCTACACCCACCCCTGGTCGCGCGGCCGCGTGGCGCGCTGGATGCTGGAAGAAACCGGCCTGCCCTACGCCACCGAGGTGCTGCAGTACGGCACCACCATGAAGGCCCCCGCCTACCGCGCCATCAATCCCATGGGCAAGGTGCCCGCGCTCAAGCACGGCGACACCGTGGTGACCGAGAACGCCGCCATCCTGATGTACCTGGCTGACCTGGTGCCGGGCAAGCAGTTGGCCCCTGCGCCCGGCACGCCCGCGCGCGGGCCGTACTACCGCTGGATCGCCTTCATGGCGCCGCTGGAGGCCCTGCTCACCGCCAAGTCCGCCGGCGCGCTGGCCAAGCCCGAGCAGGCCGGCTACGGCAGCGAGGCCGACGTGCTGGACACGCTGGAAGGCGCGCTGCGCGGGCGCGACCATCTGGCGGGCGACGCCTTCAGCGCCGCCGACCTGTTCGTTGCCGCCTCGCTGGGCTTTTACCTGCAGTTCAAGACCATCGAGCCGCGCGCCGAGTTCGTGCGCTTTGCGCAGCTGCACGCGCAGCGCCCGGCTGCGCTGCGCGCGGGCGCCATCGACGACGAACTGGCCGCCCAGCTGCAGAAGACCGCCAGCTGACGTGGCGTGCGCCGGC
The DNA here is from genome assembly GCA_017307865.1 of Burkholderiales bacterium. Taxonomy (GTDB): domain Bacteria; phylum Pseudomonadota; class Gammaproteobacteria; order Burkholderiales; family Burkholderiaceae_C; genus Ottowia; species Ottowia pentelensis. Next base: position 17,432 of record JAFKGE010000057.1, read on the forward strand.
GCGCCGCGTCGGGACGCTGGACGTTTTCTTCAAATTTCATAGCTGCTTGCGCTTGCTGGACAAGCGCGAACGGCTATTTTCATTTGGATGCCAAGCGGCATCGTGGATGGGGCCCGGGCTGCTAGCATTGGCAGCCACCCTGCACCGGATCGCCCATGCCTTTGCACGCTCCCTCCCGCCTGTTGGCGATTGCAAGCTTCGGCTTGACCGCCTTGGCACCCGCGCACGCCCAAAGCGCCGCGCCGCGCGCCGACGGCGCCTCGCACATCAGCGCCGTCAGGCTCTACCCCGGCAGCGCCACGGTCGAGCGCGTGCTGCGCGTGGCGCCGGGCGCGCGCCAGGCCACGTTCGACTGCCTGCCGGCCGGCCTGGACGCCGCCGGCCTGCAGGTCAGCGCCGCCGGTGGCATCCGCGTGGGCGAGCTGGCGCTGCGCCAGCAGCCGCGCGAGCTTCGCGGCGGCGCCTGCGCCAGCCCGCTGGACGCGCGCATTGGCGCGCTGCAAGACCAGATCGCCGGCCTGCAGGCCGAACGCGCCGGCATCGACCTGGCCACCGGCTACTACAAGAGCTTTGGCCAGCCCGGCGACGGCCCGCGTGCCGGCGCCGCCACGCCGGCGCAGATCGCCGCCACCGCGCAGGCGCTGCGCCAGGGCGGCCAGGGCGCGCTGGCCCGTCAGCACGAACTGGCGCGCCAGCAGGAGCAGCTGGAGCGCGAGCTGAAGCCCCTGCTGGCCGAGCGCGAGCGCAGCACCAGTGCGCACGCGCGCGTCAGCACGGTGCAGGTCACGCTGGCCGCGCCGCAGGGCGGCGAGCTGCGCCTGAGCTACGCCGTGCGCGGCCCCGGCTGGCAGCCCGCGTACCGCGCCACGCTGGACAGCGCCAGCAAGAAGCTGCGCCTGGAACGCCTGGCCCAGGTGGCGCAAAGCACGGGCGAGGACTGGGACGGCGTGGCCATCACCCTGTCCACCGGCCAGCCCGGCGCGGCCACGCAGGGGCCGCTGCCCCGGCCGTGGCGCGTGGGCATCCAGCCGCCCCGCGCGGAGGCCATGGAAGCCCGCCCGATGGCCGCGCCCGCGGCAGCGCCGATGCTGCGCGCCGCCCCCGCCGCCAAGGCCGGCGCGGCCGATGCCGACGAGCCGAGCTTCGACGTCAGCGTGTTCCAGGGCAGCTTCGCCACCGAATTCGCCGTGCCGCAGCGCGTGACGGTGCCTTCGAGTGGCGAGCGCATCACGCTGGCTCTGGGCGAGCAAACGCTGGACACCGAGCTGCTGGTGCGCGCCACGCCGGCGCTGGAAGCGCACGCCTACCTGATCGCCCGCTTCGCCACCCCGCCGGGCGTGTGGCCGGCCGGCGCGCTGCAGCTGTACCGCGACGGCGCCTTCGTCGGCAGCGGGCGCTTCGACGCCGAGCGCAGCACGCGCGACGGCCTGGCCTTCGGCCGCGACGAGCTGGTGAGCGTGCGCAGCGAGCGCCCCGAGCGGCAGCAGGGCACGGGCGGCTTCATCGGCACGCGCAACCAGCGCACCGACGAGCGCCGCTACACCGTGCAAAACCGCCACGCCACGCCCATCCAGCTGCAGCTGCTGGACGCCGCGCCGGTGCCCGAGCACGAGGACGTGAAAGTCGAGTCGAAGTACGAGCCCGCGCCCCAGACCGAGCGCTGGCACGACGAACCCGGCACCGTGGCCTGGGAGCTGCCGCTGGCCGCCGGCGCCACGCAAGCCTTCAGCGCCACGCACCGCATCAGCTGGCCCAAGGACGAGCGGCTGCAGGACCGGCGATGACGAAAGCCCTGCCATGAGCCTGTCCGACCGCCCGCGCGACGACGTCAGCGACGTCACCGCCCGCCCGCTGCCGCCGCACCCCGCCGCGCCCGACGCCGCCGCGCCGCCACCGGCTGCATCGCCGACGCCGCCGCGCATCGAGGCGCCGCTGCCGCGGCGCCCCGGCGTGCGCTTTTTGCGCGCCCACCCGGCGCACTGGATCGGGCTGGGCTTCGGCTCCGGCCTGTCGCCGCTGGCGCCGGGCACGGTGGGCACGCTGTGGGCCTGGCTGGCCTGGGTGGTGCTGGGCCTGTGGCTGACGCCCGCGCAGCTGGGCTGGCTGCTGGCCGTGTCGCTGCCGCTGGCCTGGTGGGCCTGCACCGTCAGCGCCGACCACCTGAACGTGGCCGACCCCAGCGCCGTGGTGGCCGACGAAATCGTCGCCTTCTGGCTGATCCTGTGGCTGCTGCTGCCGGCGGGCTTTTGGGCGCAGCTGGCGGCGTTCGCGCTGTTTCGCTTTTTCGACGCCGTCAAGCCCGGCCCGGTGGGCTGGGCCGACCGGCTGTTTCATGACGCGCGCGGCTGGCGCGGCGGCTTCGGCATCATGCTGGACGACCTGGTGGCCGCCGGCTGCGCCCTGCTGGTGATCGCGCTGGTGCGTGTGCTATGACCGAGTCACTATCAAATCAAGAGCTTTTCGCGCAGGATGGACGCCGGCCAACGGCCAAAATCGTTCAAGAACTGGCGCAGGCCCTGCTGCAGCGCGGCTGGCTGCTGGCCACCGCCGAAAGCTGCACCGGCGGCCTGATCGCCGGCGCCTGCACCGACTTGGCCGGCTCCAGCGACTGGTTCGAGCGCGGCTTCGTCAGCTACAGCAACGCGGCCAAGACCGAGCTGCTGGGCGTGCCGGCCCACGTCATCCGCCAGCACGGCGCGGTCAGCGAGCCGGTGGCACGCGCCATGGCGCGGGGCGCCATCGCGCACGCCCGCGCGCACGTGGCGGTGGCCGTCACCGGCGTGGCCGGGCCCGGCGGTGGCAGCGCCGACAAGCCGGTGGGCACGGTGTGGTTCGGCTGGCATCTGCCCGGCTTCACCGAGACCGAATGCCGGCACTTCGACGGCGACCGCGCCGCCGTGCGCGCGCAGACCGTGGCGCACGCGCTGGCGGGGCTGCTGCAGCGCATCACGGCAGCCTGACGTCAGCCGCCTGCGCCCGATAGCGCGCCGGCGACATGCCGAACCAGCGCTGGCAGGCGCGATGCAGGCTGCCCGTCTCGCCGAAGCCGAGGGCGAACGCCAGCTCCTTCAGCGTGAGCTGCGACTGCCGCAGATGCTGCTGCGCCAGCTGCCGGCGCGTGTCGTCCAGCAGCTGCTTGAACGAGCGCCCTTCGCGCGCCAGCTGGCGCTGCAGGCTGCGCGGCGACAGCGCCAGCGCCTGGGCGGCCTCGTCCAGCGTGGGCGGGCGTCCGCGCAGGTGCCGCTCGATGAACTGCTGCACGCGCACGCTCACCGGGTGGCCGCGCAAAGACTCCAGCCGCTGCTCCGCCAGCGCCAGATGCACCTGCTCCAGCGCCGGCGAGACGCGGTGCAGCGGCGCGTCCAGCCCGTCGGACGCCAGCAGCAAAGACATCACGGGCCGGTCGAAACGCAGCGTGGCGCCGGGCAACAGGCGCCGGTAGGCGCTCAGATCGGCCGGCGCGGGATGCGGAAAGTCGGCCTGCAGCACCGGCAGCCCGAGCCCGCCCGACAAAAAGCAGCACAGGCCCAGCAGCGAGGCCAGGCCGGCCTCGTTCATCAAGGCCGGCATGGCCGCGGCGGAGGTATCGAAGCTCAGGCGCTCGTGCGCGCCCTCGGGGCGCAGCGTCAGCACCGCGCTCTCGTCCAGCAGCGGCATCAGGCGCACGGCGCGCTCCAGCGCCTGGCGCAAGCTGGCGCTGCTCATCATCACGAAACCGACCAGCTGAAACACGCCGGGATTCACCTGGTCGAAGGCGCGCAGCCCGAAGGCCGGCGACGGGGCCAGCCGCGCGGCGGCGTCGAGCAGGCGCAGCAGGGCCGAACGCGGCAGGCGCGCGTCGGGGTCGGCCAGCGCGGCGGCGTCCAGGCCCGCGGCCGCGCACAGCGCCTTGGCGTGGGGCGCGTCCTGGTGCGCCACCAGGTCGAGCACCAGGCCTGCCAGGCTGCTGGCGACCGTGGGCTCGGGCGCCGGCGCGGTGGGTGCCGGCAACGCTTCGAGCGGCGGGTTTACGGATGATTGCAAATCGGTCATGCGTGTCCAACGGCTGCGGGCCCGGGGGCGAAACCGTTTGCCTGCGCGGCGTGGCGCGCGACGCCACCCGAATGTCGCCCCCGGCCACTGACGCCGGGGGCGCCGCCCGGCACGATGCTTTGGTTTCAACCCGAAGGAGCCATCATGCAGGAAAACGTCGTCGTCCTCACCTTTGCCGAATCCAGCAAGGCCTATCAGGCGCTGAGCGAGCTCAAGCAGGCCGCCACGCAAGGCCGCGTCGAGCTGCGCAATGCGGTGGTCGTCGCGCGCGACGCCGCCGGCGCCTTCAGCGTGCGCGACGGTGCCAGCGATGGCGGCACCGCCACGCCGGCTCTCGTCGGCACCCTGCTGGGCTCGCTGATCGGCGTGCTGGGCGGGCCGCTGGGCGTGCTGTTCGGCGGCGCCTCGGGCGCGCTGCTGGGCTCGGCGGTGTCGTGGGACAGCGCCGACATGCGCCTGAGCCTGATCGACCAGATGGTGCAGGCGGTGCCGCCGGGCTCCACCGCCGTCGTCGCCACGGTGGGCGAGGTCGCCAACGAGGTGCTCGACGGCCTGGCCGGCGGCCTGCAGGGCATGGTGCTGCGCCGCCCCGCCGGCGCCGTGCTGGCCGAGGTCGAGGCCGTGCGCGATGCGCAGAGCGCCGCCGCCAAGGAGGCGCGCCGCGTGCTGCGCGACAAGCAAAAGGACGAGTGGAAGGGCAAGTTCGACAACTGGAAGGACGAGATGGGCGACAAGTGGGAGGCCTTCACCCAGCGCCTGAAGAGCGGCGCCAAGTCCTGACGGGCCACGGGTGACCGGCGGGGTCGCCCGGATTCGAGCCGGCCGGGCGCTCGCCGCGCTTGGGTAAGATGGCCCGCAGCGGTCGCGCGGCGGCCGCCATCTTCCGGAGCAGCCCCATGGCCCAGCGCGCGTTCCTGGCTCAGCACATCCGCTACACCACCTGGGTGCTGTGCGCCCTGTTCACCGTGCTCAGCGCCATCGCGCTGCTGCGCTGGGGCCGCGGCTGGTGGGCGCCGCTGGGGGTGTTCGGCGCGCTCACGCTGCTGGGCTGGCGCGACTACGCGCAAACACGCCACGCGGTGCTGCGCAACTACCCGGTGCTGGGGCACATGCGCTTTCTGCTGGAGTTCATCCGCCCCGAGATTCGACAGTATTTCGTCGAGGGCGACCACGACGCCGGCGAGCCCTTCACGCGCGCGCAGCGCACCGTGGTGTACCAGCGCGCCAAGGGCGTGCCCGACGTGCGGCCCTTCGGCACCAAGCTGGACGTGGGCGCCAAGGGCTACGAGTGGATCAACCACTCGCTGCAGACGACCAAGATCGAATCGCACGACTTTCGCATCTGGATCGGCGGCAGCCCCGACGCGCCGGCAGTCGGCGTTTCGCCCTGCACCCAGCCCTACAACGCCAGCGTGTTCAACATCTCGGCCATGAGCTTCGGCGCGCTGTCGGCCAACGCCATCCGGGCGCTCAACCAGGGCGCCAAGATCGGCGGCTTCGCGCACGACACCGGCGAGGGCGGCATCAGCCGCTATCACCGCGAGCACGGTGGCGACATCGTCTGGGAGATCGGCTCGGGCTATTTCGGCTGCCGCAACGCGGACGGCAGCTTCAACCCAGAGCGCTTTGCCGAGCAGGCGCGCGAGCCGCAGGTCAAGATGGTCGAGATCAAGATCAGCCAGGGCGCCAAGCCCGGCCACGGCGGCGTGCTGCCCGGCGCCAAGGTGACGCCCGAAATCGCCGCGGCGCGCGGCGTGCCGGTGGGGGTGGACTGCGTCTCGCCCTCGGCGCACAGCGCGTTTTCCAATCCGGTCGAGCTGATGCAGTTCGTCGCCCGCCTGCGCGAGCTGTCGGGCGGCAAGCCGGTGGGCTTCAAGCTGTGCATCGGCCACATCTGGGAGTGGTTCGGCATCGTCAAGGCCATGCTGGAGACCGACATCACGCCCGACTACATCGTGGTCGACGGCGCCGAGGGCGGCACCGGCGCCGCCCCCATCGAGTTTGCCGACCACATGGGCGCGCCGGTGCAGGAGGGCCTGCACCTGGTGCACAACACGCTGATCGGCGCGGGGCTGCGCGAGCGCGTCAAGATCGGCGCGGCCGGCAAGGTGATCACCTCGTTCGACCTGGCGCGCATGTTCGCGCTGGGCGCCGACTGGTGCAACTCGGGGCGCGGCTTCATGATGGCGCTGGGCTGCATCCAGGCGCAGGTGTGCCACAGCGGCTTTTGCCCCACCGGCATCACCACGCAGGACCTGAAGCGCGAGCGCGCCCTGGTGGTGACCGACAAGGCCCCGCGCGTGGCGCAATACCACGCCAACACCCTGCACGCCCTGAAGGAGCTGCTGCAGGCCGCCGGCCTGATGCACCCCGACCAGCTCAGCACCCACCACATCGTGCGGCGCATCGACAGCGAGCGCATCCGCCTGCTGTCGGCCATCATGCCCACCCTCAAGCCGGGCGCGATCCTCAGCGACCTGGAGCACCAGCACAACGTCTACCGCCTGTACTGGCCGCTGGCCGACGCGCACAGCTTCAACCCGCGCATCCCCGACACCGCCGTGCCGGACGCCGCGCCCGACATCCTTCGCCCCACCGTCGCCGGCCGCCCGGCGTCGGCCGCGCAGATCGCCGAGGCGCTGACGCACCGCCGCGCGCCGCACCCCACGGCCGTCACCCACCTGGTGCCCGAGCAGTCCAGCGCGCACCGCGCCGTGCCCACGTCCACCACACCGACGCACGTGCCCAAGGAGTGGACGGCGTCGGGCGACGCGCCGGCGGCACCGGCGGCGCCGATCGAGCCCGAGCATCTGGACGCCTGAGCGGCCGGTTCAGCCCCTCGGGCGCGCGCTCACCACACCCCGCGCGCCAGCACCGGCTCCACGGCTTCGACCCGCCCATCCACCAAGCCGCCGCGCACGGCGATCAGCTGGTTGTGCAGGTTGACGGTGGGGTCGCAGTGGCCGGGAATCAGCCATACCGTGTCGCCCAGCGCCGGCAGGCGGCCGCCGGCCATCGCCACGGGACGCAGGATGCTCGCCTCGTCGCCGCCGTTGTGCGCCTCCAGCGAGGGCTGGCCGGGCAAGGCGTGCACGGTGGGCCCGCCGCTGTCGATGGCGTGGCTCTTGTGGCCGGCGTCGCAAACGGCGTGGTCCGCGGCCACGCTGATGACCTGCGACTTGATGAACAGCGCGGGCTCGAACGCGGGCTGGGCCGGGTCGCGCTCGTTGCGGGCATAGTCGGCGTCCATGAACAGGAAGCTGCCGGGCTGGATCTCGCCCCACAGGCCGCTGGCGGCCTCGCAGGCGAAGGTGCCGGTGCCGGCGCCGGTGATCAGCGGCGGCGCCAGCTCGGCCGCGTCCAGCAACGCGGCCGTGCGGCGCAGCAGTTCGGCACTTTGGCCGATGGCCGCGCGGCGCTCGGCTGGCGTGCGCAGATGCTGGGCGCCGCCGTGGTAGGCGTGCAGGCCGGCGTAGCGCAAGGCGGGCGCCTGCGCCGTCAGCGTGCGCACCAGGTCGAGCACCGGCTGGCCGGGCGCCACGCCGCAGCGGCCCTGGCCGATGTCGACCTCGACGAACACGTCGATCGCGGCGATGCTGTCCTGCATGGCCCGCGCCAGGCGTGCGATACCGCCCTCGCTGTCGACCGCGATGGCCAGGCGGCCGCCGCGCGCGTGCAGGTGCTGCGCCAGCGCGGCCACGCGCTGCAGCTTGGCGGGTGCCACCACCTGGTTGCTGATGAACAGGTCGTCGATGCCGGCCGCGGCCAGCGCCTCGGCCTCGGCCACGGTCTGGGTGCACAGGCCGACGGCGCCGGCCTGCAGCTGCAGGTGGGCAAAGGCGGCGCTCTTGTGCATCTTGGCGTGCGGGCGCAGGCGCAGCCGGTGGCGCGCGGCGAACTCGGCCATGCGCTGCAGGTTGCGGCCGGCGGCGTCCAGGTCGACCACCAGCGCGGGCGTGTCGATGGCGTCCACGCCCTGGCCGATCAGCGCCTGCAAAGTGGCGGGCAAGCTCTCAAGCGAAGCGTTCATCGCGGGTGTCGTCCAGGTGCGAGCGGTCGGCCCAGCCGACCAGGGTGAGGCCACCGTCGGGCGTCCACAGCAGGCGGTTGACGGCCGCGTTGTCGAGCTGCCAGGTGCGCGCGTCCTGCAGGCCCAGGCCGGTGGCGGCGCGGTACAGCACGTCGAGCACGCCGCCGTGCGTGAACATGGCCACGTGTTTTCCGATGTTTTCGGCCGCCAGCGCGCATACCGCTTGCGTGGCACGCTCTTGAAATTGAAGCAAGGATTCGCCGCCACCGGGCGGCACCCACTGCGGGTCGCGTCGGCGCCAGCGTTCGGCGTCCTGCGGCAGCTCGGCGGCGATGTCGGCAAAGCGGCGGCCCTCGAAGGCGCCGAAGCGCCGCTCGCGCAGCGCGGGCGCGAGCCGCAGCGGCGCGCCGGTGGCGTCGGCCACGGCCTGGGCGGTCTCCCGCGCGCGCGCCAGGTCGCTGCTGTAGATGAGCTCGATCGCCTCGCCCTCGTCCCTGAGCCTGGCCGCCAGCCGCTGCGCCTGCGTGCGGCCGACGGCGTTGAGCGCGATGTCCAGGTGCCCCTGCACGCGGCCATCCGCGTTCCAGGCGGTTTCGCCGTGGCGCACCAGCAAAAGGCGGGTCCATTCCATGCCGGGATGATGCCACCGTCCCGCAGGCGACCGGGCCGGGCGCGGGCGGGCGGTTACGCTCGCCCGTCGGCCGCTTGCTGCACACTGTCGGCCGTCCGCATGACACCTGCCCCATGACCGCCGCCTCATCCCCCGCACAGACCACCCAGACCGCGCCCACGGGCGGCAGCTGGGCCGCGCTGCTGCTGCTGACCACCGGCTTTGCCATGAGCCAGGCGTTTCGCACCATCGCCGCGATCATGGCCGAGCCGCTGCAGGCCGAGCTGCACCTGTCGCCGCAGCAGCTGGGCGTGTTCGCCGCGGCCTATCACTTCGCCTTTGGCGCGCTGCAGCTGTTCATGGGCATCGGCATCGACATGCACGGGGTGCGGCGCACCATCCTGGCGGCCGCGCCGCTGATGGTGGCGGGCGCGGTGATGTCGGCGCTGGCGAGCAACTTCAGCTGGCTGGTGATCGGCCAGATTTTGATCGGCATCGGCTGCGCGCCGGCCTTTCTGGTGTGCACGGTGTACATCGCGCGGCACTTTCCGCCGGCGCGCTACACCATGGTGTCCAGCATCATCCTGGCGGTGGGCGGCGTGGGCATGCTGGCCACCGGCACGCCGCTGGCGTGGCTGATCGAGGTCAGCTCCTGGCGCATGGGCTTCTGGGTGCTGGCGGGTTGCGCGGCGCTGTCCTGGGGCGCCATCGCGCTGTGGATGCGCGAGCCGCCGCCGCCCGCCGGCGCGCCGCGCGAATCGCTGCGCGAGGCGGTGCGCACCTTCGGCGCGCTGTTTCGGCTGCCGCACACCCTGGGCATCATGGCGCTGGCGCTGGTGACCTACGCCTCGTTCGTGGCTCTGCGCGGGCTGTGGCTGGGCCCGCTGATGATGCAGCGCCACGGCTGGAGCCTGGTGGCCACCGGCAACCTGGCGGTGGTGCTGACGGTGGTGGCACTGGTCAGCCTGCCGCTGTTCGGCCGGCTCGACCCGGGGCCGCGCCGACGCCGCTCCTGGATGCTGGTGGGCACCGTGGTGTCGGCGGCGCTGTTCGCCCTGCTGGCGCTGGGCGTGAGCGCGCCGATGGACGTGGTGGCGATGCTGCTGGTGTGCGCCGTCTCGGGCTATGCCACGCTGCAATACCCGGACGTCAAGGACGCCTACGAGCCGGCGGTGATCGGCCGCGCGATGGCGCTGTTCACCATGGCCCTGTTCATGGGCGTGGCGCTGGTGCAGTGGCTGACGGGCGCCATCGCTTCCATTGCGCAGGCGCACGGCATCGACCCCTTCGGCCCGGTGTTCGGCTGCATCGCCCTGCTGCTGGCGCTGGGCGCGCTGGCGTTTCGCGAGCTGCCGCAGCCGGCGCGCACGCAGGAGCGAGCGTAGGGGTTTAGCGCGGCGCGGACGCCGGCACGGCGGCCGGCGCGGCCACCGGCAGCATCGGCACGTCCACGCGCTGCGGGCCCGGCGGCGGGTTGGGGTAGCCCTGCAGCGCGGCGGCAAACAGCGCCGCCAGCACGGCGCCGGTGTTGCTCCAGGTGCCGTCGTGGCGGGCCCGGGTGTCGTACACGATCTGGCCGCTGCGCACGTCGCGCATCACCAGGCTGACCTCGCTGATGTAGATCGGCACCGAGTCGTCCCAGCCCAGCGGGCCGCCCCAGCCAAAACCCACGCCGCCGCCGCGCCAGCCGGTGCCGAAGCCCAGGGCGATGCGCGTGTTGCTGGGCTCGGCCCAGGCGCTGGTCCAGCCCGCGTACACGCTGGCGCTGGCCTGCACGCCGACCTGCGCCTGGGCGTCGTCGCGCACCGCGCCCACGCGCGCCAGCGCGTCCTGCGCCAGCGCCTCGACCTGTGCCGGCGCGGGCTGGCCGGCCACCGCGGGCGACGGGTCGAAACGGTAGCGCACCGCCTGCAGCAGCGCCGCGCCCGGCCCCTGGGCGGCGTTGGCACGCACCTCGGCCGTCACGGTGCGCGGCCCGCTGGCGCAGCCGGCCAAGCCGGCGACCAGAACCCCGATGACAAGCCCGCGTGCGATGCCCATGGTTGACCTCTCCCGTCAGACCGGAACCGGCGGCGGCGCGATCGGTTCCTCGTCGAAGGCCTTGTCGCCGTCCGCGTCGAACACGCCGCCGGCCTGCAGGTGCCGGAAGTCGTGCAGGCGCGCGTCCATCAAATGCGAAGGCACCACGTTTTGCAGCGCGGTGAACAGGCTCTCGATGCGGCCGGGGTGCTGGCGCTGCCACTGGCGCAGCATCTCGCCCACCTGCTTGCGCTGCAGGTTCTCCTGGCTGCCGCACAGGTTGCAGGGGATGATGGGGAAGGCGCGGTGTTCGGCCCAGGCCACCAAATCACGCTCGTCGACGTAGGCCAGCGGGCGGATGACGATGAACTCGCCGTTGTCGCTGGCGAGCTTGGGCGGCATGCCCTTGAGCTTGCCGCCGAAGAACATGTTCAGGAAGAAGGTTTGCAGCATGTCGTCGCGGTGGTGGCCCAGCGCGATCTTGTTGCAGCGCAGCTCGCGCGCCACGCGATACAAAATGCCGCGGCGCAGGCGCGAGCACAGGCTGCAGGTGGTCTTGCCCTCGGGGATCTTGGCCTTGACGATGCTGTAGGTGTCCTGCGACTCGATGTGGTGCTCGATGCCCAGGGCCTGCAAGTAGTTCGGCAGCACCTCGGCCGGAAAGCCGGGCTGCTTCTGGTCCAGGTTGACGGCCACCAGCTCGAAGCGGATCGGCGCGCGCGCCTGCAGCTTCAGCAGGATGTCGAGCAGACCATAGCTGTCCTTGCCGCCCGACAGGCACACCATCACCCGGTCGCCGGCCTCGATCATGTTGAAGTCGACGATGGCCTGGCCGACCTGGCGGGCGAGGCGCTTTTCCAGCTTCAGGGTTTCGCGCTCGGCGCGCGTGCGAGCCGCGGGGCCGGTGGCCGCGCCGTCCTCGACCGCGCTGGGCGCCGGCTCGCGCGCGTGCAATTCGATGTCCGAAAAAGTCATGGCGCGGATTGTCCCGCAATCGCCGCCCGCCGGCTTTGCGGCATGATCGCGCCATGCCCTTGCCGCCGCTCAGCCTGTCCCTGCAGATCGCCCGCTTCGACGGCGCCGACGCGCACCGCGCCGCCCTGCCGCGCCACCATGTGGCGCGCTGGCTGCGGCACGCCCTGGGCGACAACGTGCAGGCCGCCGAGATCACGGTGCGCGTGGTCGACGCCGACGAAGGCCGCGCCCTCAACCGCGACTATCGGCACAAGGACTACGCCACCAACGTGCTGACTTTCGACTACAGCGGCGCGCCCGTGGTGGCGGCCGACCTGGTGCTGTGCGCCCCGGTGGTGGCGCGCGAGGCGGCCGAGCTGCGCAAGCCGCTGGCCGCGCACTACGCCCACCTGCTGGTGCACGGCGCGCTGCACGCGCAGGGCTGGGACCACGAAACCAGCGAGCAGGACGCCGTGGCGATGGAAGCGCGCGAGAGCGCCATCCTGGCCACGCTGGGTTTTGCCGACCCCTACGCCCGGCCGGCCCGCAAGCGCTGACACCTGGGAGCGCCGGCATCCTGCCGGCCTGTGCGACCCAGCGCCGCCGGCCCCCTCCCCTGCCCTCCCACAGCGGGGGAGGGAGAAAAAC
>JAFKGE010000058.1 GCA_017307865.1 Burkholderiales bacterium
CGCGGCGGCCGCCTGGTGGCCGAGGGCACGGCGGCCGACCTGCAGGCCGCGCCCGACTCGGCCACCGGCCGCTACCTGGGCCACGCCATGCGCCACCCGATGCAGGCGCGGCGGGTGGTCTTGCCCCCTCGCCCGCTGGCGGGAGAGGGTGGGGGTGAGGGCGTGGGCGCATCAACCATCGCCGCCGGCCATTCCACCGCTGCCGGCCCTCACCCCAACCCTCTCCCAGAGGGAGAGGGAGCAATAGGCTGGCTGAGGGTGGCGGGCGCCAACCTGCACAACCTGCAAAACGTCGACGCCGCCGTTCCACTGGGCCGCCTGGTCGCCGTCACCGGCGTGTCGGGTTCGGGCAAGTCCACCCTGGCGCGCGACGTGCTGCTGGCCAACGTGCAGCGCTTCGTGCGCCCTGACCCCAAAGCCAAATCGACCGTTCGCGCCGATGCATCAAGCGCCAAAAGCTATCAAATCAATAGTCACGGCCTGATCGGCTGCAGCGCCATCGAGGGCTTCGGCACCATCGACCGCGTGCTCGAAGTCGACCAGACGCCGATCGGCAAAACCCCGCGCTCCTGCCCCGCCACCTACATCGGCTTCTGGGACGCCATCCGCAAGCTGTACGCCGAAACGCTGGAAGCCAAGGCGCGCGGCTACCAGCCCGGGCGCTTTTCCTTCAACACCGGCGCCGGCCGCTGCCCCGCCTGCGAAGGCCAGGGCATGCGCACCATCGCCATGAGTTTTCTGCCCGACGTCAAGGTGCCGTGCGAGGCCTGCCACGGCGCGCGCTTCAACCCCGAGACCCTGGCCGTCACCTGGCGCGGCAAAAGCATCGGCGATGTGCTGCGCATGGAGGTCGACCAGGCGGTGGACTTCTTCGCCAGCATGCCGGCCATCGCCCACCCGCTGCAGCTGCTGCAGGACGTGGGCCTGGGCTACCTGACGCTGGGTCAACCCAGTCCCACACTGAGCGGCGGCGAGGCGCAGCGCATCAAGCTGGTGACCGAACTGTCGAAGGTCCGCGACGACATCGGCAGGCGCGGCCTGAAGGCCCCGCACACCCTGTACGTGCTGGACGAGCCCACGGTGGGCCTGCACATGCAGGACGTCGAAAAGCTGATCCGCGTGCTGCACCGCCTGGTCGACGGCGGCCACAGCGTGCTGGTGATCGAGCACGACCTGGACCTGATCGCCGAGGCCGACTGGATCATCGACCTGGGCCCCGAAGGCGGCGCCGGGGGCGGGCGCATCGTCGCCGCCGGCACGCCCGAGGCCGTGGTGCGCGCCGGCACGCACACCGGCGTGGCGCTGGGGCCGGTGCTGGCGCGCGCCTGAGCCGCGCCGCCACGCACCCCGCGCCCGCGCCACGGCAATACCGATACCGCCCGCGTGGTTACCCGCGCGGCGCCGGGTTGACGCCGGTCAAGCGCCGTACGCTGGCCCCCGCAGTGCCTCGATGCGAGGCCTCTGCCAAGGAGCACGCACATGAAGTTCGAAGTCACTTCCGATCGTCGTCGTTTCTTCCAGGTCGCCGTCGCCGCGGCCGCCCTGCTGGGCTCGCTGCCGCGCCGCGCCTGGGCCGCGCTGCCGCATCTGAGCGTCGACAAGAGCGCCACCGCCAAGGCCCTGAACTACGTCGAGGACGACACCAAGGCCCCCGCGCCGCACAAGCCGGGGCAAGACTGCCTGGCCTGCGTGCACTACCAGGGCAAGGCCGGCGACGCCTACGGCCCCTGCGCCCTGTTCCCCGGCTTCGACGTCGCCGCCAAGGGCTGGTGCAGCGGCTTCCAGGCCAAGAAATAAGGGCCTGACCCCGACGGGGCGGGTCGCCCCGCACCCGCCGATGCGTGGCGCCGGCAGGCACGCGCACGTGAATGCGACGCCAAGGCAGGCGTCAGCGACAAGCGCGTGGGCCCACGGAAGGGTCCTATTCACGCGGCGGTGGGCCAGCGCACCCACGACCGCTATCATGCAAGCGTCACCACGCGCATCGCGGCCATGAACCTGCCATCCGCCACCGTTGGAACGCCGGCGCTGCATCGGGCCTTGGCCCTGCTGGCTGCGGGCCTGCTGGGTGCCAGCCCCGCCTGGGCGGCCCCGGCCGATGTGCAGCACGGCGCGGCCATCGCGGCCCAGGGCGTGCCGCCTGCCGTCGCGGCCTGCGTCACCTGCCATGGCGCCAAGGGCGAAGGCGGCCCCGGCTTTCCGCCGCTGGCGGGGCAAGGCGCCGGCTACCTGCGCGAGCAGCTCGACGCCTTTGCCGACGGCACGCGCGCCAACGCCATCATGGCGCCCATTGCCAAAGGTCTGGATGCGCCCGCGCGCGCCGACGTGGCGGCCTGGTTTGCCAGCCTGCCTTCGGGCATCGCGCCGCAGGCGGCGGGCCCGGCCGACCCCAAGGACCAGGGCGCCTGGCTGGTGGAGCGCGGCCGCTGGGCCGACGGCATCCCGGCCTGCGCCAGTTGCCACGGCCCGGGCGGCGCTGGGGTGGGCGAGCACTTTCCGGCGCTGGCGCGCCTGGGCGCGGCCTATATGCAGGCGCAGATCGACGCTTGGAAAAGCGGCCAGCGCCCGCCCGGCCCGCTGGGCCTGATGCAGGGCATCGCCAAAAAGCTGAGTCACGACGACATCAGCGCCGTCGCGCAGTACTACGCCAGCCGGCCCCCGTCGGCCGGCCAGCCGTGATCGAGGGGCCGCCATGCCAGCCGAACCCAGCCCGCACCCAGACCCATCCGCGCCTCGGCCGGCCCATGACGAGACCCAAGCCCTGGTCTGGTTTGCCGGCCTGATGGTGCTGCTGCTGCTGATTGCGCTGGCGGTGTTCGGCGTCAGGATCGTGCGGGAGATGCGCGCGGCGCCCGCCGCGGTCGCTGCGCCGCCCCCCGCAGCCGCACCGACCTTCAGCGCACCCCAGGCCGCCGCGCCTTCCAGCCCTGCGCCCACGGCGTCCAGCGCGGCGCCCATCCAGCCGGTGGCCGCCCGCGGCGCCGGCTTTCTGCCCCCGGCGGACGACGCCATCCCGCACACGCCCATGGGCGACATGATCCGCAAGGGCGAACAGATTTTTTTGCACACCGGCGTCAACGCCAAGGCCTATGTCGGCAACAACCTCAACTGCGTCAACTGCCACCTGGACGCCGGGCGGCAGGCCCATGCGGCGCCGATGTGGGGCGCCTACCTGCTGTATCCGGCCTATCGCAGCAAGACCAAGCATGTCGACACCTTTGCCGAGCGCCTGCGCGGCTGCTTCATGTACAGCATGAACGGCAAGGCGCCGCCCTTCGGCGACGAGGTGCTGGTGGCGCTGGAGGCGTACTCCTACTGGATGGCCACCGGCGCGCCGGTGGGCGAGCGACTGCCCGGCGCGGGCTTTGCCAAACTGGCCAAGGCAGCGCAGCCACCCGACATCGCGCGCGGACAGAAGGTGTTCGAGTCCCACTGCGCGCTGTGCCATGGCGACGGCGGCCAGGGCCAGCGCGCCAGCGACACGCAGGTGTTTCCGCCGCTGTGGGGCGCGCAGTCCTTCAACTGGGGCGCGGGCATGGCCAACATCGACAGTGCCGCCGCCTTCATCAAGGCCAACATGCCGCTGGGCCAGGGCGGCACGCTGACCGACCAACAGGCCTGGGACGTGGCCACCTTCATGGACAGCCACGAGCGCCCGCAAGACCCGCGCTTCACGGGCGACGTGGTGCAAACGCGCGCGCAGTTTCACGACAGCGAATACTCGCTGTACGGCACCCCGGTGGGCGGCCAGTTGCTGGGACAAGGCACGCACTGACCCAAGGGCAGTGGTCAGGGGCAAGCCGAGACAGTCGCCCCATGACCTTCGCTCCGCATCAAAACGACAGAGCTTCCCATGCAGTGCGCCACTCCGTTCTGCACGTGTCCGGCATGGGCCGCAAGGGCGGCTTTCGCCCGTTTGACTCTGGCCGGGATGTCCGTGGCGCGCGCCATACAGATGAATGATTTGCGGTCGGCGTTGTGATGGGCGGCGCCTATGAACCTTGCGCCCGTTCTTCCGGCTTCGACGTCGCCGCCAAGGGCTGGTGCAGCGGCTTCCGGGCCAAGGAGCAGGCACCGGCCCGGCGCACGCGGTCACGCGCGATCCAGCAGGCGCCGCACCAGCGGCCCCAGCGCGGCCAGCGTCCACAGCAGCATGGCGCCGAGCGGATGAACCAGCGCCAGCGGGATCGACAGCAAAAACACGGCCGTCGGCCAGACCACCACGACCAGCGCCTGCCGGCGTTCGGCGACACCGGGCGCGGGCTCGGCCAGTGCCTGCCGCTGCGCCGTGACCACGGTGAGCAGCAGCATCAGGCCGGTGGTCGCCACCACGCCCGCGTACACCAGCACGGCCCAGGGGTCGCCGTCGCCATAGTGCGCCAGCGCCGCCGTGGGAAAGTTCAGCGAGACCAGCGCCAGCATGAAGCCGATGTTGGCCAGGTTGTAGCCCCGGCTGGTGCGGCGCACGCGGCGCGTCAGGCGGTGGTGCGCCAGCCAGAAGCCGCTGATGACGACAAAGCTCAGCAGAAAGGCCAGCACGCTGGGCAGCATGGGGCCCAGCAGCGAGCGCATCGGCCCACGCTCGCCCTCGGGGAAGCGGATTTCCAGCGCCAGCACCGTCAGCGCGATCGCCACCATGCCGTCGCACAGCGCGTGCAGGCGCTCGGGGCCGGGCTCCGGATCGCTGTCGCTCGGGATGGGGGCGGACACGGCTTCGCCCTCAGGCCGGAACAAAGATGGCATGCAGGCCCAGCGGCATCACGCGGTCCATGCGCGCCTGCAGCAGCGGCCCGTCGGCCAGGTGCTGCGCGTCGAACACCGACAGCAGCATCTGCCGCCGCGCCAGATCGAGCGCGGTGCCCATCAGCCAGCCGTCGCCTTCGTGGCCACTGCCGCCGGGGCGCGGCACGAAAATGTGCTCTTCCACCATCACGCCTGGGCCGTAGCGGTAAAGCTGCTGCGCGCCGCTCGTCACGTCCAGCCGCATGACGGCGTCGAAGCCGGGCCGGTCGCCCGCATCGACGCGCGCGGCGGTGAACACCTGCCGATAGGCCCGGCCGACGATGCGCGGATCGACGCGCGGGAACTCGGCCACATGCGGCAGCAATTGCTGGCGCGCCGCGCCGCTCGCCAGGTCGAGCTCCAGCAGCGCCACCGAGGTGTGCTCCGGGGCCTCGTACTGGCCGCGCATCAGCTCCTTGAGTCCGGTGGTGGCGGCCCAGGCGCTGGGCGAGCGGATGCAGTCGAGCCGGATCACGCCGCGCTCCTCGCAGGCGTTGCCGATGTGGAACACGAAGCCGGCCGGCAGCGTGAACCAGCGCGGCGCATCGAGCCGATCCTTGGGCAGCAGCAGCACGCGCAGGCCCAACTCGGGCTTCCACACATGGCTGTCGAGAAAGGTTTCGCCGGCCTCGGCTCGGGCGCGATCGAACACCAGGGGTGGCAGCAGGAACACCAGATGGCGTTCGGTGACGGCGAAGTCGTGCACCATGGCGATGTCCGGCACGCGGATGGTGGTGGCGGTGGCCAGTTCGCCACCGGGCTTGACGCGGTAGATCGACAGCATGCCGGCCGAGCTGCTGACGCCGAAGTTCCACAGGCTGCCGTCGGGCTCGA
This sequence comes from Burkholderiales bacterium, assembly GCA_017307865.1. GTDB lineage: Bacteria > Pseudomonadota > Gammaproteobacteria > Burkholderiales > Burkholderiaceae_C > Ottowia > Ottowia pentelensis. The sequence continues at coordinate 5,617 of JAFKGE010000058.1, forward strand.
TCTTGGGGTGCGCCGAGAACGGCATGCCGGCGTAGTCGGGCGACCAGACCCTGGGGCCGCGGGTGTCCAGCGTGCGCGCGTCCAGCTCGGTGGCCGAGCCGCCCTCCCACAGCGCCATGAAGCGCCCACCGTGGTTCAGCACGCTGGTGTTGGCGACGTTGATGGCGTCCGGCGCGATCAAGGGGTCGGCGCCGGGCGGGTTGGTGCCGAAGGCGGCACGCACGGGGTGACCGGCGGCGCTGTCGGCCAGGAATTTTTCGGTGCGCACGAAGCGCCCGCGGTGCGTGATGCCGTCCGGCGTCAGCGCGTACTGCTGCACCATGCCGTCGCCGTCGAACAGGTGGTGATAGCGCTGGCCGCCCAGCATGTGGCGCGCCGGGCCGTTGCGGTAGAAGTTGCCGACCAGCCCGTCCGGCAGGCGTCCCTGCAGGCGCATCGGCAGCGGCTCGACGTCGCGCTGCAGGCCGACGTAGCCCAGGGTCCAGGGGTGCAGCGGCTCGGCCGCGGCAAAGGCGGCGGCGGTGGCGTCGACGCTGGCCCCGGTGGCGGCGCGGACACCCAGGGCGGCGCTGCCGGCCGTGGCCAGCAGGGACTGCAGAACGTGGCGGCGTTGCATGGTGGGCTCTCCCCTCTCAGCGCAGATGGATGGTGATGCTGGCGTCGCCCTGCAGATCGACCGCGGCGGCGTCGAAGTCGGGCGCGCTGAAGTGGCCGCGCGCATCGCGGCTGAAGCCATAGCGCTCGGTCGGCACGCCGGCCACGTTGCTGTCGAGCTTGCCGTTGCCGTTCTCGTCATGAAACACCGACAGTGCGTAGCGGCCGGCCGGCAGGCCGCGGTAGACCAGCAGCACGCGCTCGGCCGCGGGCTGGCGCTCACCCGCCCGCGGCGTCTTGAGCCAGGTGGCGGCGCCGTCATACAGCGCGCCATCGACCGTGCCCTGCGCCGAACGGGCGTTGAGCACTTCGACCGTGAGGTCGTGCGCGCCGGCCGTGGCGGCGAGGGCGGTGAGCGTGGCCAGGCCGGCGGCGCGCGCCCACAGTGAAAGGCACGGGAAGCATCGGGTCAGCGACATGAAAGGGCTCCTGGACAGTGACGGGGATCGTTGGAGGATCCGCACTGTAGGCAGCGCCGCGCCCTGCGGCCATCGGCTTGCGACGGAGGGCGCCAAACGGTGCGCGAAGCGCGCCGGCAGGCGACCGAAGCGCAGGCGGGGGTCGCCCGCGTGACCGAGCTACATCGGCCGAAACAGGTGCGCGAACGCGCGGCTGACCTTGACCGGCCGGCGCAGGCCGCGCACCGTCAGGCTGCAGTGGCCCAGCTCGTCGCGCGTGGCGCTGACGATGTGCCGGCTGCTGACCAGCACGCTGCGATGCACCTGCACGAAGTCGCCGCCTTCGATGCGCGTGGCCAGCTCGCGCAGGCTCATGCGCACCAGCGCCTCGCCCTCGGCGGTGACGACGTTGACGTACTTGTCGGTGGCCTCCAGGCAGATCACGTCGGCCACCGCGATCATGCGCACCGTGTTGCCGACACCGGCGCGGATGACGCGAATCGGCTCGGGCGCCGGGGCACCGGCGGCCAGCGCCTGCACCTGCCGCACCTGCGCCGCGGCGTCGCCCGGCCCCGCCGGCGCGCGGTCGGCCAGGCGCGCGCGCAGCCGGGCCGCCGTCACCGCCAGCCGCTCGGGCGTGACGGGCTTGAGCACGTAGTCGACAGCGGCGCGCTCGAACGCGGAGACGGCGAACTCATCGTGCGCGGTGATGAACACCAGCAGCGGCGCGGGCCGGTCCTCGGGCCACTCGTCGCTCACCACCTCGGCCACCTCCAGCCCGCTGCGGCCCGGCATGCGGATGTCGAGGAACAACACGTCGGGCAGCAGCGCCAAGGCCTGCGTGGTGGCGGCCTCGCCGTCTTCCGCCACGTCGGCCAGGCGCAGCCCGGGCCAGGCCGCCGCCAGCAGGCGCGCCAGCGTGCGGGCCAGCAGCGGCTCGTCCTCGGCAATCAGGGCCAGCGGGGCAGGGTTCATGCCGCGATCCTCACGATGGCGCGCGTGCCCGACGGCTGGCCGCGCAACAGATGCAGGCTGGCGCGCTGGCCGTAGCGCGCACGCAGGCGTTCGCGCACATAGACCAGGCCGTAGCTGGCATCCGCCTCCGACGGCGGCAGCGGCTCGGGCGGCAGGCCCAGGCCGCTGTCGCTGACCTCGATCTCCAGTCCCTGCTCGGTCCGGCGCGCGCTCACGCACACGCTGCCGCCGCCGATCTTGGGCTCGATGCCGTGCCGCAGCGCGTTCTCCACCAGCGGCTGCAGCAGCATCGCCGGCACCGGCCAGCCCTGCAGCGCCTCGGGCAGCTCCAGCGCGTAGCGCAGGCGCGCGCCCAGGCGCAGCGCCATGATGTCGAGGTAGGCCGCCAGCTGCGTGAACTCCGCCTGCAGCGTCGCGTGCTCGCTGCGCGAGGCCGCCAGGGCGGCGCGCAGATAGGTGATCAGGCGGTCGATCATCTGCCGCGCGCTGGCGGGGTCTTCGTCGACCAGGGCGCGCAGGTTGGCCAGGGTGTTGAACAGCATGTGCGGATCGAGCTGCGCGCGCAGCATGCGCAACTCGGACTCGGCGGCCAGCTGCTGCGCGCTGGCGCGCGCCGTGGCTTCGCTGCGCAGGCGACTGCGCAACCAGCTCAGGTAGCTGACAAAGCCCGCCGCCAGCAGCGTGGCGCCGATGGCCGCCAGCCGCGCGTCGGCCACGCCGGCGATGTGCACCGGCTCGCCCAGCACGGCGTAGGCCGTGGTGTAGCCCAGCACATAGCCCAGCGGCGCGCCGACCGCCAGCGCGATCAGCACGGCGGCGCGCGGCCCGCGCCGGCGCACCCAGGGCAGCTGGTGCACCAGCGCGCCGCAGAACGCCGCCCACAGGCCGATGCATTCGGAAAACCACAGGTTGCGCCAAAAGCTGTCGCGCTGCGGCTGCGACAGCGTCAGCACCGCCGCCACCAGCACGCAAAACAGGGCCGTGAGCGCGAACAGGCGCAGGATGCGGTCGGCGCCCGCAGAAAGTGGAGGCAGGACGGCAGGGGCAGTCATGGTGAGGCGTGCAAGCGGTGCTCCACTCTAGAGCAAGGCCTGCCTTGGGGCGCGGCCATCGGTGCGAACGGCACGCAGACAGCGCCAACGGGCGCCCGGAGCGACCGAGCGGCGCCCGTCGCCTGAGACAATCGCCCCATGACCTTCGCCCCGCTTCAAAACGACAGCTTCCTGCGCGCCTGCCTCGGCCAAGCCACGCCGCACACCCCCGTCTGGCTGATGCGCCAGGCCGGGCGCTACCTGCCCGAGTACTGCGCCACGCGCGCCAAGGCCGGCAGCTTCATGGGCCTGGCGACCAACGTCGACTACGCCACCGAGGTGACGCTGCAGCCGCTGGCGCGCTACCCGCTGGATGCCGCCATCCTGTTTTCCGACATCCTCACGGTGCCGGACGCGATGGGCCTGGGCCTGTCGTTCGCGCAGGGCGAGGGGCCGAAGTTCGAGCAGGTGGTGCGCGACGAGGCCGCCGTGGCGCGGCTGGCGGTGCCGGACATGGACAAGTTGCGCTATGTGTTCGACGCCGTCGCCAGCATCCGCAAGGCCCTGGCCGGCCGCGTGCCGCTGATCGGCTTTTCAGGCAGCCCCTGGACGCTGGCCTGCTACATGGTGGAGGGCGGCGGCAGCCAGGATTACCGCCACGTCAAGTCCCTGCTGTATGCGCGGCCCGACCTGATGCACCGCGTGCTGGCGGTCAACGCCGACAGCGTGGCTGCCTACCTGAACGCGCAGATCGACGCCGGCGCGCAGGCAGTGATGATTTTCGACAGCTGGGGCGGCGTGTTGGCCGACGGGGCGTTCCACCAGTTCAGCCTGGCCTACACCGCGCGCGTGCTGGGGCAGCTCAAGCGCACGGGCGCCGACGGCCAGGTGGTGCCGCGCATCGTCTTCACCAAGGGCGGCGGGCTGTGGCTGGGCGACATGCAGGCGCTGGCCTGCGACGTGCTGGGCCTGGACTGGACGATGGACCTGGGCCGCGCACGGCGCGTGCTGGAAGGCGCGCCGAATACTATTGATTCAATAGCTGCTGGCGCACATTCGACGGGCGCCAGGGCCGGATTTGACCCCCAATCGCCGCGTCCGACCGCGCTGCAGGGCAACATCGACCCCAACGTGCTGTTCGCCCCGCCCGAGGCGATCCGCGCCGAGACGCGGCGCGTGCTGGATGCCTTCGGCGCCCCGCACCGGGATGCAGCCAGGCGCGGCACCGGCCACATCTTCAACCTGGGGCACGGCATCAGCCAGTTCACGCCGCCCGAGCACGTGGCGCACCTGGTGGACGAGGTGCACCAGCATTCGCGCCGCCTGCGCGCGCTGGTCTGAGAGGGTGAGAGTCTTTTGCTCATGCCCGCTGCTCACGCCCAAACGCACCCACTCGGCGTTGCAAATGCTCGCCGTAGCCCGAGCTACGGCTGTGCTTTGCGCCTTGATTGGGCGCATTTGGGCGCGCTCCTCGGGCACGCTCAAAAAACTCTCAGCCTCTGAGGCCTGCAAGTCAGTGCGCACTTTCGATGCTGTCAAGTCACAGATTCAACACTTGGCGGCAAAAAAAGCGCTTGACAAACGGCACTTATGCACAAATCGGCCGCGCCGGGCGCGAGGTACGACGTGTGGCCTCAGTCGTTGTTCAAGTTGTTGATTTATAACAAGTTCGATTGCTGCCGCCGGAATGGGCAAGCCGTTGAAAGCCTTGTGGCACAAGGGCTGGCCGGCGCTTTCCGGGGGTTTTCAACAAAATTATCCACAGCTTCTGGGTATGACTCGGGAAGTTTTTTTCAATCAAGCACTTAGGGCCAGAACTGCATGTTGCTGAGCGCCTCGCCCCCGCGCCCATGACGCACTGGCTGGCCATTGCCGTGCCCACGCCGGCGCACAGCCGGGTGGGCGGCCTGCTGACCTACCGCAGCGAGCAGGCCCTGCCCGCCGGCAGCCTGGTGCGCGTGCCGCTGGGCCAGCGCGAGCTGCTGGGCGTGGTGTGGGACGACGCCCTGCCGCCGCCCGCCGAGCCGCTGGCCAGCCAGGCGCGCGCCGTCATCGCCGCGCTGGACGGCGTGCCGCCGCTGGGTGCGCCCTGGCGGCGCCTGATCGAGTTCACCGCGCGCTACTACCAGCGCGCGCTGGGCGAGGTGGCCTTGTCCGCGCTGCCGCCGCAGCTGCGCAGCCTGACGGCGACGCAGATGGCGCGGCGGCTCAAGCGCGCCGGGCGGGCGTCGGCCGACACCTCGCCAAATACTACCGAATTGAGAGCGCTTACCGCAGACCAAGCGGGCGCTCTGGCGCAGATCGATCAAAATCCCGGGCCCTTCCTGCTGTTCGGCGCCACCGGCAGCGGCAAGACCGAGGTCTACCTGCGCGCGGCACAGGCCGCGCTGGCACGCGATGCCCGAGCGCAGGTGCTGGTGCTGGTGCCCGAGATCAACCTCACGCCGCAGCTGCTGGCGCGCTTTGCCGAGCGCTTCGGCGACGCGGCCATTGCCTGCCTGCACAGCGGCCTGACGCCGGCGCAGCGCCTGGCGGCCTGGCTGGCGGCGCACACCGGCGCGGCGCGCATCGTGCTGGGCACGCGGGTGGCGGTGCTGGCCTCCATCCCGCAGCTGGCGCTGGTGGTGGTCGACGAGGAGCACGACGCCAGCTACAAGCAGCAGGAGGGCGCGCGCTATTCGGCGCGCGACCTGGCGCTGGTGCGCGGGCGCCACAGCGCCGCCAAGGTCATCCTCGGCTCGGCCACGCCCTCGCTGGAAAGCTGGCACGCCGCCATGCCGGTGGCGGCCGGTGGCGCCGGACGCTATCAGCTCATCACCATGGCGCACCGCGTGGGCGCCAGCGACGCCAGCCCGGGCCTGCCGCGCGTGCTGCGCGTGGACATGGGCCGCCAGCCCAAGGGCACGCTGATCGCCCCGCCGCTCTTGGCCGCCATCGGCGAGCGCATCGCACGCGGCGAGCAGGCGCTGCTGCTGCTCAACCGCCGCGGCTGGGCGCCGGTGCTGCACTGCGCCGACTGCGGCTGGAAGAGCGAGTGCCCGCACTGCAGCGCCTACCGGGTGTTCCACAAGGTCGACCGCACCCTGCGCTGCCACCACTGCGGCCTGACCGAGCGCGTGCCGCGCGCCTGCCCGGCCTGCGGCAACCTGGACATCGGCACCCAGGGGCGCGGCACCGAGCAACTGGAAGACCAGGTGAGCGCCCTGCTGGCCGGCGTGCCGCGGCCTGACGGCACACCGGCGCGCATCGCCCGCATCGACGCCGACTCCACGCGCGGCAAGGGCCGGCTGGAAAGCGCCCTGGCGCAGGTGCACGCCGGCGACGTGGACGTGCTGGTGGGCACGCAGATGATCGCCAAGGGACACGACTTTCGGCGCGTGACCCTGGTGGCCGCCATCAACCCCGACGCGGCGCTGTTCTCCAGCGACTTTCGCGCGCCCGAGCGCCTGTTTGCCCTGCTGATGCAGGCCGCGGGCCGCGCCGGGCGCGATGCCGCCAGCGGCGCCGACAGCCAGATGTGGGTGCAGACCCAGCACCCGCAGCACCCCCTATTCGCGGCGCTGAAGGCGCACGACTACCCCGGCTTTGCCGAGCGGCAGCTGGCCGAGCGGCAGCAGGCCGGCTTTCCGCCCTTCAGCCACCTGGCGCTGCTGCGCGCCGAGGCCCGCAGCCAGGAGGCCGCGCAGGCCCTGCTGGGCACGCTGGCGGCGCAGGCCCAGGCCGCCGGCGCCCAGGACGCCACGCTGGCCGCCGCCCTGCCCCATGTCGCCTGGTACCCCGCGGTGCCGCTGGCGGTGCAGCGCGTGGCCGGCATCGAGCGCGCGCAGATGCTGCTGGAAAGTGCCCACCGCCCCGCCCTGCAGCGCGTGCTGGCCGCCTGCGCGCCCCTGCTGCAGACGCTGCGCGCCACGCCCGAACACCGCGGCATCGTGCGCTGGGCGATCGACGTCGATCCGCAGGATTTGTGAGCTGCAAGAGCGGCCGAATCGGCGTAGAGTGATTTGTCCTGATGGCCGGCATCGTCTCGTCCGGCACCTGAAAGGAGCAGTTCACATGAACATCAAGTACACCCTCTTGGCGCTGTGCGCCCTCGGCCTGCCGGCGTTCGCGCAGATGACGCCGGCGCAGACCAACCTCGATCCCGCCGCCGCCCGCATGGAGGCACGCAACGCCCGCGCCGACCACCAACTGACCGCCGTCAGCCCGCAGCAGGCGCTCGCCAACGAGCTGAAGCGCTGCGCGGCGCTGCCGCCCTTCTACAAGAGCGACTGCGAGGCGCGCGTGCGCGGCCAGGCCGGTACCGTCTCGGGCAGCGTGGTGGGCGGCGGCATGATCCGCGAGACCGTCACCACCATGCCCGAGGCCCAGTTGAAGGCGCTGGAAAGCAACCCGCAGGAGATGGACTTTCCCAAGCCCCTGCGGCACCGCCGCTGAGGCGACGCTGAATCGCTCAGCGCAGCAGCGCCACCGCGGCTGAAAAGCTGAAGAAGGCGAGCGCCGTCGAATACAGGATGACGCGCGCCACGCGCCCGTTGTCGGCGCCGAAGCGCTCGGCCAGCAGCGACACGTTGCTGGCCGCGGGCAAGGCAGCCGTCAGCACCAGCGGCGCCAGCAGCGCGGCCGGCCAAATGCCGGCGCGCACGGCCGCACAGCCCAGCGCCCACACCAGGGCCGGGTGCGCCGCCAGCTTGAGCAGCACGATCAGGCCGACGTCCTTCGGCGCGCGCGCCGCGTCGGCACGGGGCGCGCCGGTCTGCATTTGCGAGCGCGCCAGCACCGCGCCGATGGTGAACAGCGCCACCGGCGAGGCCGAATCGGCCAGCAGCTGGACCGTGCGCCCCAGCGGCGCCCACAGCGCGAAGCCGGTGGCGCCGGCCAGCGCGCCCAGCAAGATCGACCACGGCATGGGGTTGCGCAGCACGCCCTGCAGCGCGCGGCCCAGGGCCTTGGCCGGGCCGTGCTCGCCGGCCGCGCCCCATTGCGACAGGCCGATGCACACCGAGGTGGTCACCACCAGGTCGACCAGCAGGGTGGCCATCACCGGCCCCAGCGCGCCCTCGCCCAGCAGCGCCAGGATCAGCGGCACGCCCATGAAGCCCGAATTGGGAAACACGGCCACCAGCGCGCCCATGGCCGCGTCCGGCCAGCTGGCGCCGCGCCGGCGCGCCCAGCCGGCCGACACCGCCACCAGCAGGGCGGCCGCCCCCATCCAGATCAGCGCCACCACCGGGCTGAACAGCTGCGCCGCCGGCGTGCTGGCGCCAAAGCGGTACAGCATGCAGGGCAGCGCGAAGTACAGCACGAACATGTTCAGCCCCGCCACCGCGTCCAGCGGCAGCAGGCGCGCGCGCGCGGCCAGGTAGCCGCACAGCACCAGCGCGAAGAAGGGAAAGGTAACGGCAAAGATGCCGGACAGGGCATGCATGAGGACGCGAGCGTAACAAGACTGCGGCCACCGTCCGGCGCGCGGGCCGCCCGCTATGATCGACGCCCGCATGTCCGACCGCCTGAATCTCGCCCAGCAAGACGCCGTCAACCACCTGCGCGGTCCTTGCCTGGTGCTGGCCGGCGCAGGTTCGGGCAAGACGCGCGTGATCACGCACAAGATCGCGCGCCTGATCCAGACCGGCGTGGCGCCTGCGCGCATTGCCGCCATCACCTTCACCAACAAGGCCGCCGCCGAGATGCGCGAGCGCGCGCGCGGCCTGGTCGGCAAGGCCGCCGGCGAGGTGCTGATCTGCACCTTTCACGCCCTGGGCGTGCGCCTGCTGCGCGAGGACGGCGCCGCGCTGGGCCTCAAGCCCCAGTTCAGCATCCTCGACAGCGACGACGTGCTGAGCCTGCTGAAGGACTGTGGCGCGACGACGGACGCCGCCACCGCGCGCCAGTGGCAGTGGGCCATCAGCGGCTGGAAGAACGCAGGCCTGGATGCCGCCGCCGCGCTGGCCCAGGCCACCGGCGAGGGCGAGCGCCAGACCGCGCTGCTCATGGCGCGCTACGAGGAGCGCCTGACGGCCTACCAAAGCGTGGACTTCGACGACCTGATCGGCCTGCCGCTGCGTTTGCTTCAAAAACATGAGCAGGTGGCGCAGAAGTGGCAAGCGCGTCTGGCCCATGTGCTGGTGGACGAGTACCAGGACACCAACGCCACGCAGTACGAGCTGATGAAGCGGCTGGTGGGCCGCGCGGGCCACTTCACCGCCGTGGGCGACGACGACCAGAGCATCTACGGCTGGCGCGGCGCCACGCTGGACAACCTGCGGCGCCTGCCGCAGGACTATCCCGCGCTGAAAGTCATCAAGCTGGAGCAGAACTACCGCTCCACCAGCGCCATCCTGCGCGCGGCCAACAACGTCATCGGCCCCAACCCAAAGCTGTTTCCCAAGCGCCTGTTTTCCGAGCTGGGCGAGGGCGAGCCGGTGCGCGTGGTCGACTGCGACCACGAGGCGCACGAGGCCGAGCGCGCCGTGGCGCGCATCCAGGGCCTGCGGCAGACGTCTACCGCCAAGGAGTGGCGCGACTTCGCCATCCTGTACCGCGCCAACCATCAGGCCCGGGTGTTCGAGCAGGCGCTGCGGCGCGCGCAGATTCCGTACAAGGTCTCGGGCGGGCAGAGCTTTTTCGACCGCGCCGAGATCAAGGACCTGTGCGCCTGGCTGCGCCTGTGGATCAACGAAGACGACGACCCGGCCTTCTTGCGCGCCGTGACCACCCCCAAGCGCGGCATCGGCCACCAGACCCTGGCCGCGCTGGGCGAATTTGCCGGCAAGGCGCATCTGTCGCTGTTCGGCGCGCTGTTTGCCCACAGCCTGCCCGCCGCGCTGCCGGCGCGCGCCATCGCCGGCCTGCACGAGTTCGGCCGCCAGTTGAACGAGTTGCGCCACCGCGCCGGCCACACTCAGGGGCACGAGGCGGCACGCGTCTTTCTGGCCGACTGGCTGAAGGACATCGCCTACGAGCAGCACCTGATGGATGCCGCCGACAGCCCCGCGCAGGCCGCCGCGCGCTGGGCCAACGTGCTGGACTTTTGCGACTGGATGGCCGGGCGCTGCGGCGGTCAGGTCGAGGACGCGGCGGGCGTCAGCCTGCGCACCGAACCCAAGACCCTGCTGGAGGTGGCGCAGACCATCTCGCTCATCTCCACCCTGAACGAGCGCGAGCAGGACCCGAACGTGCTGACGCTCTCGACCCTGCATGCGGCCAAGGGCCTGGAGTGGCCGCACGTCATCCTGGCCGGGGTCAACGAAGGCCTGCTGCCCTTTCGCCCCGACGAGGACGCCGGCGCCGCCGCGCAGGCCGCGCGCATCGAAGAGGAGCGCCGCCTGATGTACGTCGGCATCACGCGTGCGCGGCAAACCCTGGCCGTCAGCTGGACGCGCCGGCGCAAGCGCGGCCGCGAGGTGGTGGCGGCGCAGCCCAGCCGCTTCATCGCCGAAATGGCGCTGGATGCGGCCACCGTGCGCGAGGACCCGCGCGAAAAGCTCAAGGCCCTGCGCGCCGAATTCGCCCGCCGCGCGGCGGCGGCGCCCAGTGCCGCGGGATGAACCGATGACCCGATCGACTCTTGTTTTGATAGCTGCTTGCGCTTTGTCCGCCTGCGCTACAGGCCAATTCGACTCAAAACCCGGCGCCCCGGCCACGGCACCCGCCAGCACGGTCAACCCGGCCTGCCCCGACCTGGCCCGCTGGGGCGCGCCGCAGTTGTACGGCAGCTGGAGCTTCGAGCTGAGCGCGCTGGGCCAGCGCGGCCGCATGCAGCTGCGCCAGCACCCCGACTTTGCCGCCAGCCTGCGCGGCGAGCTGGACTATGGCGACGGCCAGCGCTCCATCGCCTCGGGCGACCTGGAAGCCGGCGAGTTCAACCTGGACGAATCGCGCGACGGCAAGAGCCTGTACGCCTTCTGGACCGGGAACCTGGTGCCAGCCAGCTGCGGCCGCGAGATCACCGGCACCTGGGAGCAGGTGCCTCATGCCGGCCAGCCGGCGCTGAAAAGCCCCTTCGTGCTGCGCCGCGTGGGCGGCGACGGCAGCCGCTGGTAGGCCGGATCAGACCCGGCCGTACACCGGCACCAGCGCGCCGTGAATGGCGCGCGCCGCATCCGAGGCCAGAAACGCGATCACCTCGGCCAGCGCCGCTGGCGCGACCCAGCGCGCGGGGTCGGCGTCGGGCATCGCCGCGCGGTTGGCCGGCGTGTCGAGGGTGGACGGCAGCACGCAGTTGACGTTGATGCCCGTATCGCGCAGCTCGGCCGACATGGCTTCGACCAGGCGCATCAGCGCGCTCTTGGACGCGCTGTAGGCACCCATCTGCGCGCCGCCCTTCAGGCCGGCGCCGGCGCCCACGGCGACGATGCGGCCGGCGCGCTGCGCCTGCATGCGCGGCACCACGGCGGCCGCCACGTTGATGAAGCTGGCGGCGTTGAGGTTCATCATGAAGTCCCACGTGCTGGCTGGCGTGGCGTGCACCGGCTCGCCCATGTGAAAGCCGCCCGCCAGGTGGCACAGCACATCCAAGCGGCCGGCCGGGCCCAGCACGGCATGCACGCGCTGGCCCAGCGCCTCGCGCGCCAGCAGGTCCGCTTCCAGCAGCTCGGTGCGCGCCAGGCCGCCGAAGTGCTTTTTCAGCGGCTCGGCGTCGCGGTCGAGCAGCACCAGTTGCGCGCCCTGGTCGTGAAAGCGCTGCACCACGGCGGCGCCCAGCTGGCCGGCGGCGCCGGTGATCATGACGACGGGGGCGCTCATGTTTTCTCCTGCGCGCGCTTGGCCGCGTGGTAGCGCCCGCTGCCGCGTGTGAGCACGCGGTCCGTCGGCAGCACGTCGCCGGGCACCAGCGTGGGCTCGCGCTGGACGCGCGCATACACCGGGTCGAAGTCGGTGTGCGCCAGCGCCAGCAGCTGCTCCAGGTTGTCGAGCACGAAGTAGCTTTCCTGAAAGTCGTCGATGCGATAGCGCGTGCGCATCACGCGCTCCAGCGCAAAGCCGATGCGGTTGGGCGAGGCGTCTTCCAGCGAAAACACCGACTCGGTGGCCGAGGACACGATGCCCGCGCCGTAGATGCGCAGGCCATCGCGCTGCTGCACCAGGCCGAACTCCACCGTGTACCAGTACACCCGCGCCAGCAGGTCGAGCACGCCTTCCTGCCTGGCGCGCAGGCCGCCCTGGCCATAGGCCTGGATGAACTCGGCCATCACCGGGTGCATCAGCATGGGCACGTGGCCGAACACGTCGTGGAACACGTCGGGCTCCTCCAGGTAGTCCAGCTGGTCGGGCCGGCGAATGAACTGCCCGGCCGGAAAGCGCCGGTGCGCCAGGTGGTCGAAAAACACCTCGTCGGGCACCAGGCCCGGCACCGCCACCACGCGCCAGCCGCTGCGCTTTTCCAGCACGTCCGACAGTTGCTCGAAGTTGGGAATCTCGTCGTGGCGCAGCGGCAATTCCTTCATGCCGCTCACGAACTCGTCGCAGGCGCGCCCCGGCAGCAGGCGGCTCTGGCGCTCGAACAGCGTCTTCCAGGTCGCGTGCTCGGCGGCGCTGTAGTTCGACCAGCCCTGGTCGATCGTCCAGTCGGCCGAGGGCGGCTGGGCATTGCCGGCGGCCAGGCCGTGCTTGTCGGCGGTGGCGGATGCGTTCATGGTGTCGGCTCCTGGGCTTGCTGCGCCAGCGCGGCGGCCACGCGGTCCATGGCGCGCGCCAGCTCGACGTCCTTCATCGTGAGACCGCCCGCGTCGTGCGTGGTCAGCGTCACCTGCACGCGGTTGTAGACGTTGAACCACTCGGGGTGGTGGTTGCGGCTTTCGGCGATCACGGCGATCTGGGCCATGAAGCCGAAGGCTTGGGCGAAATCGTGGAATTTGTATTCGCGCGCGATCAGGCCGCCGCGCTCGGCGTCGAAGCGCCAGTCGGGCAGCGTGTGCAGCAAGGGAGTGAGTTGGGTGGATGTCAGCTTCATGGATGGCGTCTCCTCATGCGGCGATTGTCCCGCGCTCTGAACCGGATTGCAGGCGCCCTGTTTTCATGGGTGGCCGATGCCGGCACCCCGACGTTCATGGAATCGGCAAATACAGACTCAAGGTCGCACTGGCCGTGGGCCGGAAGCCGTAGCTCTCGTAGAACGCCGCCGCCCGGTCGTCCTTCGCATCGACCACGAGCACCCGGACACCCATCGTCTGTCGCACCGTCAAGGCCAGGTTCACCGCATGCCCCAGCAGCAACGCGCCATGGCCCTTGCCCTGTTCGGACACTGACACGGCCAAGCGGCCCATGCGCATGGCCGGAACCGGATACGCCGGCAAACGCTTGCGGTCGTCCGGGTTCAGTTCATGCAGGTGCAGCTGTGCCGCCGACAACGCACAGTAGCCCAGGATCCGGGTGGGCTGCGCTTCATCGATCAAAACGTGCGTACTGGCAATGCCGTCGCGCTGGTGCTGCCCTGCCATGCGGCGCAGGTAGTCGTCCAGCGCCGCAACGCCACAAGAAAAGCCAGCGCGATCATGATGCCGACCATCCAGCAACGCAAAAGCCAGCGCCATGGCGAAGCCGACGACCGCTCAGCTGCGCGGCATCCGGGCAGCGCCCTGCATCGCCTTCTTCAAGCGATCGTTGGGGCGAAACGGCTCATCCAGCGCGGCCAGGAAGCGCCGAGACTCGTCGGCCGACAAGGTGACCATACTCTCGGCCGCAATGGCCGAGTCCACCTCGCGCAGCACGGCATCGCGCACAAACGCGGACACGGCCATGCCCCGCAACGCCGCAGCCCGGGCGATGCGGCTCTTGTCGCGGGCGTCCAGACGAAGATCGAGGCGAGCGGTGGTGGCAGTCATGGCAATCCCCTTTTGTACGGAATTTTACCGTACAAAGATCGCATACTCACACTGCATACTCACACTGAGCGAACGTGTCGTCGACGTGCGCCTCGCAAACGCGTCGGCTACGGCGCGTATGGCCACAAGCCTTCACTGCAAACCCAGACCCCGCGCGCCTCGGCGCGGGGCACCGTATGCCCCAAGAGTGCGGCGGTCACTCCACCGTCACGCTCTTCGCCAGATTGCGCGGCTTGTCCACATCCGTGCCGCGCGCCACCGCCGTGTGATAGGCCAGCAACTGCAGCGGCACCACGTGCAGGATGGGCGAGAGCAGGCCGACGCTTTCGGGCATGCGGATGACGTGCAGGCCATCGCTGCTGTCGATGCGGCTGTCGGCGTCGGCCAGCGCGTACAGCACGCCGCCGCGCGCGCGCACCTCCTGCATGTTGCTCTTGAGCTTTTCCAGCAGCGCGTCGTTGGGCGCCACCACCACCACCGGCATGGCGCTGGTGACCAGGGCCAGCGGGCCGTGCTTGAGCTCGCCGGCGGCGTAGGCCTCGGCGTGAATGTAGGTGATCTCCTTGAGCTTGAGCGCGCCCTCCTGCGCAATGGGGTAGTGCAGGCCGCGACCCAGGAACAGCGCGTTTTCCTTGGCGGCGAACTGCTCGGCCCAGCCGATCACCTGCGGTTCCAGCGCCAGCACGGCCTGCAGGGCCACCGGCAGGTGGCGCAGCGCCTTGAGGTGCGCGGCTTCCTGCTTGGCGGTCAGGCGCCCGTGCGACTTGGCCAGCGCCAGCGTGAGCAGGAACAGGCCCACCAGTTGCGTGGTGAAGGCCTTGGTGCTGGCCACGCCGATCTCGACCCCGGCGCGGGTGAGAAAGGCCAGCTTGCATTCGCGCACCATGGCGCTGGTGGCCACGTTGCACACCGTCAGCGTGTGCTGCATGCCCAGGCCCTGCGCGTGGCGCAGCGCGGCCAGGGTGTCGGCGGTCTCGCCCGACTGCGAGATGGTCACGACCAGCGTGTCGGGGTCGGGCACCGAAGTGCGGTAGCGGTATTCGCTGGCGATCTCGACCTGGCAGGGCATGCCGGCCACGCTCTCCAGCCAGTACTTGGCCACGCTGCCGGCGTAGTAGCTGGTGCCGCAGGCCAGGATCAGCACCTGGCGCACGCGCGCGAAGGTGGGGTAGGCGCCGTCGCCCGGCGCGTGCTGCGCGGCGGCCTCGAACAGCTCGGGCACCACCGCCTTCACGCCCTCCAGCGTGTCGGCCACGGCACGCGGCTGCTCGAAGATTTCCTTTTGCATGTAGTGGCGATACGGTCCCAGCTCGGCCGCGCCGCTCATGGCCTGCACGGTGCGCACGGCGCGCTCGGCGGGCCGGCCGTCGCCGTCCACGATCCAGTGCTTGCCCAGTTGCACGTCGACCACGTCGCCCTCGTCCAGATAGACGATCTGGTCGGTCACGCCGGCCAGGGCCATCGCGTCGCTGGCCAGGAAGTTTTCCTTGCCGTCGGCGCCCAGGCCCAGCACCAGGGGCGAGCCCTGGCGCGCGCCCACCAGGCGCTGCGGCTCGTCGCGGTGCAGCACGGCAATCGAATAGCTGCCGCGCAGGCGCTTGACGGCCGCCCGCACGGCCTCGGCCAGGTCGCCGGCGTACAGGCTGTCGACCAGGTGCACGATGACCTCGGTGTCGGTCTGGCTGGCAAAGTCGTAGCCGCGCGCGGCCAGCTCGGCGTGCAGGGCCTCGTGGTTCTCGATGATGCCGTTGTGCACCAGCGTCACGCGCGGCGCACGCTCGTCGGCCGCGCGCGCCTCGGGTCCGAAGCTGACGTGCGGGTGCGCGTTGGCCACCGCGGGCGCGCCGTGGGTGGCCCAGCGCGTGTGGGCGATGCCGGTGCTGCCCTGCAGCCCTTCGCGTTCGCACTGCGCCGCCAGGTCGGCCACGCGGGCGATGCCGCGCACGCGCCGCAAGTGGCCCGCCGCCACGTGCACGGCCACGCCGCAGGAGTCGTAGCCGCGGTATTCCAGCCGCTGCAGGCCCTGCACCAGGATGGGCACGATGTTGCGCGTGGAGACCGCGCCGACGATTCCGCACATGTGAACGCTCCCTTGGATTGAACGGGTTCGATCGTAATGAGACCGATCAGAAATATGGGTTTGATTTCAATCTGATATTGAAATAATATTTCTACAATTGTTTATAAAGAAATTTTTTGTTGATTTTTAATCATTTATGGAATTCGACGTCATCGATTGGCATCTGCTCAACCTGCTGCAGCACGATGCCGCCGCCAGCAACCAGGCCCTGGCCGAGCGCGCGGGCGTTTCACCGCCCACCGCCCTGCGGCGCGTGCGCCGCCTGCACCAGGCGGGCCTCATCACCCGCACCGTGGCGCTGCTGGACGAGGACCGTCTGGCGGCCCTGCAGGGCCACGGCCTGAGCGCCATCGCCGAGGTGACGCTCGACCGCCAGGGCGCCGAGCACCTGGCCGCGTTCGAGCGTCGGGCGGTGGCCGAGTCCGCCGTGCAGCAGTGCTGGCGCGTGGCACCCGGGCCCGACTTCATGCTGGTGCTGCGCGTGGGCGACATGCCGGCCTATCAGGTGCTGGCCGAGCGCCTGTTCACGCAGGACGCCAACGTGCGCAACGTGCGCACCTTCTTCGCCACGCGGCGCGCCAAGTTCAGCACCGAAGTGCCGCTGGGCGCCGCGCCGCGCGACACCTGACGCCGGGCGCGGCGCGCCTCGATCTCATGACGAAGGTCACGCGCCACAAGGTGACCGCCGGCACTGTGCCCACGCGTCCGGCCGCCCTAGCATGAGCGGCACGAAATCACTTGCATTTCGCCCTCGGCCGCCAGCGCGTCGCCGGCGCCGCAACCAGGAGCACGAACCATGACTTTCCGCCTGCACACCCCCTTGATCGCCGTCGCCGCCCTGCTGGCGCTGGGCCCCTCCTTGGCCATGGCCGCGACCCAGACCCTGCCGCAACGGGAAGACCAGGCGCAGCTGAACGCCGACCTGGCCTCGCTGGCCCTGGAGCGCGCGCAGCTCAGCACCGACAGCCACACGCTCAAGGCCGATCGGGCCGACGGCAAGATGGCCGCCGAGTCGCCCGACGCCATGCGCGTCTACCACGACCGCCAGGACATCCGCGGCGACAACAGCGACCTGCGGGCCGACCCGACCCGATCGCTGCAAGCCCGGGACGACCGCATGCAGCGCCGCGACGACGAAGCGCAGCTGAAAACCGACGAGCATCGCCTGCAGCACGACCGCCAGCATGGCCTGATGGCCGCCGAGTCGCCCGACGCCGACGCGGTGTACCAGGACCGGCAGGCCATCGCCGGCCAAGAGCAGGCCATTGCCACCGACACGGCGCACGTGAAGGCCGACAACAGCGGCACATAAGCCCACCTGCGTGGCGGCCGCCGTCGCCGCCATCGCTGTTCCGCGCCTCCGTTTTCGGGTGAAAACCCTGAGCGGAAAGCGCCGTTCTCATGCGCATAATCGGCCCGTTTTGACCGGCGCCTCCTGGTGCCGGTGCTATCAGCTTGATGACGACAGGGGCGCATGAGTTCAGACATCATTTTGGAAACCCGCGGTCTCGTAAAAGAGTTCAAGGGCTTTGTCGCGGTCAACGGTGTCAACCTCAAGGTCCAGCGCGGCACCATCCACGCGCTGATCGGCCCCAATGGCGCCGGCAAGACCACCTGCTTCAACCTGCTGACCAAATTCCTGGAGCCCACGCGCGGCACCATCCTGCTGGAAGGCAGCGACATCACGCATGAAAAGCCCGCCCAGGTGGCACGCCGGGGCATGGTGCGCTCGTTCCAGATCTCGTCCACCTTCCCGCACATGAGCGTGCTGGAAAACGTGCGCGTGGCGCTGCAGCCCACCCTGGGCACGGCCTTCAACTTCTGGCAGTCCTCGCGCACGCTCGACCAGCTCAACGGGCGCTGCATGGAGCTGCTCGACCACGTCGGCCTGGCCTCGTTCGCCCACCTGCAGGCCAGCGAGTTGCCCTACGGTCGCAAACGCGCGCTCGAAATCGCCACCACGCTGGCGATGGACCCCAAGCTGCTGTTGCTGGACGAGCCCACCCAGGGCATGGGCCACGAGGACGTGGAGCTGGTCACCCAGCTGATCCAGAAGGTGGCGGCCGACCGCACCGTGCTGATGGTCGAGCACAACATGAGCGTGGTCGGCCAGATCGCCGACACCATCACCGTGCTGCAGTTCGGCGAAGTCATCGCCGAGGGGGCCTACGCCGAGGTGTCGCGCAACCCGAAGGTGCTCGAGGCCTACATGGGCAGCACCGACGAAGCGCTCGAAGGCATCGGCGAATGAAGGGGCCGCAACGCATGACCGCATCCACCACCGCCATCCGCTTCAAGGACGTGCACGCCTGGTACGGCGAATCGCACATCCTGCACGGCGTCAATTTCGAGGTCAAGACCGGCGAGGTGGTGAGCCTGCTGGGCCGCAACGGCGCCGGTCGCACCACCAGCCTGCGCGCCCTGATGGGCCTGGTCGGCAAGCGCACTGGCGCCATCGAGATCAACGGCCAGGACACCGTGCGCCTGGCGCCGCACCACATCGCCAAGCTGGGCGTCGGCTACTGCCCCGAGGAGCGCGGCATCCTCACCTCGCTCAGCTGCGAAGAAAACCTGATGCTGCCGCCCAAGGTGGCCGAGGGTGGCATGAGCGTGGACGAGATCTACGACATGTTCCCCAACCTGAAGACCCGCCGCAACAGCCCCGGCGGGCGCCTGTCGGGTGGCGAGCAGCAGATGCTGGCGGTCGGGCGCATCCTGCGCACCGGCGCCAAGATCCTGCTGCTGGACGAAATCTCCGAAGGCCTGGCGCCGGTCATCGTGCAGGCCCTGGCGCGCATGATCCGCGAGCTGCGCGCGCGCGGCTTCACGGTGCTGATGGTCGAGCAGAACTTCCGCTTCGCCGCGCCGCTGGCCGACCGCTTCTACATCATGGAGCGCGGCCTGATCCTGCGCGAGTTCACCGCCGCCGAGCTGCAGGACAACATGGACATGCTGCACCAGTACCTCGGCGTCTGATTTTTCCGTTTTTCATCCCCAACTCAAGGAGCAACCCCCCAATGAAACGCAAACTGCTTTGCGCGCTGATCGCCGGCATGGGACTGGCGCTGTCGGGCGCGGCCCTGGCCGCCATTTCGGGGGGTGTGGTCAAGATCGGTGTTTTGAACGACATGTCCGGCCCGTACGCCGACCTGACCGGCACCGGCTCGGTGCTGGCGGCCAAGATGGCCGCCGAGGACTACGTCAAGGCCACTGGCTCCAAGCTGAAGGTCGAGATCATCTCGGCCGACCACCAGAACAAGCCGGACGTGGGTTCCAGCATCGCGCGCAAGTGGTACGACACCGAAGGCGTGGACATGATCACCGACGTGCCCACCTCGTCGGTCGCGCTGGCCGTCAGCCAGGTCACGACCGAAAAGAACAAGGTCAACGTCAACACCGGCGGCGGCTCGTCCGACCTGACCGGCAAGTCCTGCTCGCCCAACTTCGTGCACTGGCTGTACGACACCTGGATGCTGGCGCACGGCACCGGCAGCGCGGTGGTCAAGAGCGGTGGCGACAGCTGGTTCTTCCTGACCGCCGACTACGCCTTTGGCCACGCGCTGGAGCGCGACACGAGCGACGTCGTCAAGGCGTCCGGCGGCAAGGTGCTGGGCAGCGTCAAGGTGCCGCTGGGCACCAGCGACTTCTCGTCCTATCTGCTGCAGGCGCAGTCGTCCAAGGCCAAGGTGGTCGGCCTGGCCAACGCGGGCGCGGACTTCACCAACTCGGTCAAGCAGGCGGCCGAGTTCGGCATCGTCAAGGGCGGCCAGAAGATGGCCGGCCTGCTGGTGTTCATCACCGACGTGCATGGCCTCGGCCTGCAGACCGCGCAGGGTCTGCAACTGACCGAGACCTTCTATTGGGACCACGACGACAACACCCGTGCCTGGAGCAAGCGCTTTGCCGCCGCCAACAGCGGCAAGTACCCGTCGGCCGATCATGCCGGCGTGTACGCCAGCGTGCTGCACTACCTGAAGGCGGTCGACGCGCTGCAGGACGACACCGACGGCAAGGCGATCGTGGCCAAGATGAAGGCCATGCCGACCGACGACATCCTGTTCGGCAAGGGGACGATCCGCGAGGACGGACGCAAGCTCCACCCGGCCTACCTGTTCGAGGTGAAGAAGCCCAGCGAGTCCAAGTACCCCTACGACTACTACAAGCTGCTGCAGACCATTCCCGCCGACAAGGCGTTCCGCCCGCTCGACGAGGGTGGCTGCCCGCTGGTCGCCAAGAAATAAGCTGACTCGGACATCGAAGTCAGGAACCGGGGCAGGCAGCTTGCGCCCACGCCGGTTCCTCCCACCCGCCGTCACCCCGCAAGCACCACAATGACAGGCGACGGTTTTCAAACAGGCATGCCGCACTGATCGGTATTTTGGAGAGGAAGCAACCATGAAACGCAAACTGTTGTGCTCGTTGATCGCCGGACTGGGACTCGTGGCCGGAGGGGGCGCGCAGGCCGCGATTTCCGGTGGCGTGGTCAAGATCGGCGTCATGACCGACATGTCCGGCCCCTACGCCGACCTGGCGGGCCCGGGCGCTGTCGTCGCCGCCAAGATGGCGGCCGAGGACTACGTCAAGGCCACCGGCTCCAAGCTGAAGATCGAGATCGTCTCGGCCGACCACCAGAACAAGCCCGACGTGGGCTCCAGCATCGCGCGCAAGTGGATCGACTCCGAAGGCGTCGACATGATCCTCGACGTCGCGACGTCGTCGGTGATGCTGGCCGTGGCCCAGGTGGTCAAGGACAAGAACAGCGTCATGGTCAACTCCACCGGCGGCTCGTCGGACATGACCGGCAAGTTCTGCAACGCCAACACCGTGCACTGGACCTACGACACCTGGATGCTGGCGCACGGCACCGGCAGCGCGGTGGTCAAGAACGGCGGCGACAGCTGGTTCTTCATCACGGCCGACTACGCCTTCGGCCACTCGCTGGAGAAGGACACCTCCGAGGCCGTCAAGGCCGCTGGCGGCAAGGTGCTGGGCGCCGTCCGGGCGCCGCTGGGCACCACCGACTTCTCGTCCTTCCTGCTGCAGGCGCAGGGCTCCAAGGCCAAGATCATCGGCCTGGCCAATGCCGGCTCGGACGCCACCAACACCATCAAGCAGGCGGCCGAGTTCGGCATCGTCAAGGGTGGCCAGAACCTGGCTGGCCTGCTGCTGTTCCTGTCCGACGTCTACAGCCTGGGCCTGCAAACGGCACAGGGCCTGCAGCTGACCGAAAGCTTCTACTGGGACATGAACGACGGCACCCGGGCCTGGTCCAAGCGCTTCGGCGCCCTGCACGGCGGCCGCATGCCGACCATGGCGCAGGCGGGCGACTACGCCGGCATGCTGCACTACCTGAAGGCGGTCGACGCCATCCAGGAAGACAAGGACGGCGCCAAGGTGGTGGCCGAGATGAAGAAGCTGCCCACGGACGATCCGCTGTTCGGCAAGGGCATGATCCGCATCGACGGACGCAAGATCCATCCGGCCTACCTGTTCGAGGTCAAGAAACCCAGCGAGTCCAAGGGCCCGTGGGACCTGTACAAGCTGCTGCAGACCATTCCGGCCGACAAGGCCTTCCGCCCGCTGAACGAAGGCGGCTGCCCGCTGGTCAAGTCCTGATCGGCCCCCCTGACGGCCGGCCCGCACCGCACGACATGAAGGTTTTCGCGCATGTTTGACATCCCGATCCAGGCCCTGATGGGTCAGCTGCTCATCGGCCTGATCAATGGCTCCTTCTACGCCTTGCTGTCGCTGGGCCTGGCCGTCATCTTCGGCCTGCTCAACATCATCAACTTCGCGCACGGCGCGTTCTACATGATGGGCGCCTTCGGCGCCTATCTGCTACTTTCCAAGCTGGGGCTCAACTACTGGTGGTCGCTTATCGTGGCGCCGGTGGTGGTCGGCGCCATCGGCGTGGTGCTGGAGCGCACCATGCTCAAGCGCCTGTACCAGCTCGACCACCTCTACGGCCTGCTGCTGACCTTCGGCCTGGCCTTGGTCATCCAGGGGCTGTTCCGCAACGAATACGGCTCCTCCGGCCTGCCCTACGCCATTCCGGCGCAGCTGCAGGGCGGCACCAACCTGGGCTTCATGTTCCTGCCCAACTACCGCGCCTGGGTCATCGTGGCCTCGGCGGTGGTGTGCCTGGCGACCTGGTTCGTCATCGAGCACACGCGGCTGGGCGGCTACCTGCGTGCGGCCACCGAAAACCCTCAGCTGGTGCAGGCCTTCGGCATCAACGTGCCGCGCATGGTCACGCTGACCTTCGGCTTCGGCGTGGCGCTGGCGGCGCTGGCGGGCGTGATGGCCGCGCCCATCTACCAGGTCAGCCCGCTGATGGGCGAGCAGATCATCATCGTCGTGTTCGCCGTGGTGGTGATCGGCGGCATGGGCTCGATCATGGGCGCCATCGTCACCGGCTTCGGTCTGGGCCTGGTCGAGGGCCTGACCAAGGTGTTCTATCCCGAGGCTTCGACCACCGCCATCTTCATCATCATGACCATCGTGCTGCTGGTTCGCCCGGCCGGCCTGTTTGGCGCCCAGAAGTAAGCCCATGAACACTGCTGCCAGCTCCTCCTCCGGCGCGCCGACCACCGCCGCCTCCGCGACCCCGGCGCCGAGCAACCCGCGGCGCACGCACATGCTGGTGTTCGCCATCATGGTGATCATCCTGGTCGGTGCCCCGCTGCTGGGCGTGTACCCGGTGTTCATGATGAAGGTGATGTGCTTTGCGCTGTTTGCCTGCGCCTTCAACCTGTTGCTGGGCTTTGGCGGGCTGCTGTCCTTCGGCCACGCCATGTTCCTGGGCGGCGCCGGCTACGCGGCCGCGCATGCCGCCAAGGTCTGGGGCTGGACGCCCGAGCTGGCCATCGGTTTCGCCACCCTGTGCACGGCCGCCCTGGGCTGGGTGACGGGTCTGCTGGCCATCCGCCGCCAGGGCATCTACTTCGCCATGATCACGCTGGCGCTGGCGCAGATGGTGTTCTTCTTCTCGCTGCAGGCGCCCTTCACCCATGGCGAGGACGGCATCCAGGCCGTGCCGCGCGGCCACCTGTTCGGCCTGATCGACCTGTCGCAGACCTTCGCCATGTACTGCTTCGTGCTGGTGATCTTCCTGGGCGGCTTCCTGCTGATCTACCGCATCGTCCACTCGCCCTTCGGCCAGGTGCTGCAGGCCATCCGCGAGAACGAGCCGCGCGCCATCTCGCTCGGCTACGACGCCGACAAGTTCAAGCACCGCGCCTTCGTGCTGTCGGCCACCCTGGCCGGCCTGGCCGGCGCCACCAAGGCCATCCTGTTCCAACTGGCCTCGCTCACCGACGTGCACTGGAGCATGTCGGGCGAGGTGGTGCTGATGACGCTGCTGGGCGGCATGGGCACCATCTTCGGCCCCGTGGTGGGCGCCGCCACCATCGTCACCATGCAGAACTACCTGGCCGAGCTGGGCTCCTGGGTGACGGTGGTGCAGGGCGCGATCTTCGTGGTCTGCGTGCTGCTCTTTCGCCGCGGCATCGTGGGCGAGATCGGCAACCTGATCAAGAAGTCGCTCTGATTGTCAAAACGGGGGCGGCACGCGCGCGCCCCCACCTGCGGCGCCCGGCCAGCGATCACCGGCACCGTCAATTACTATCAATCCAATAGCTTGCCGCGCTTGTCCACCGGGCGCCAGCGAGCTATTTCACTCTTGATCGCCGCAGCAGGACGCTTTTTGCGCCGTCCCCGCACCAGCGGGTCACCGGGCTGTCGGTGGCGCAACTGATCAGCTGATTCCATTTCCATATCAATAGATCAATAATATCCATGTCACCGATCCCGCAAGGAGAACGACATGGCAAGAACAGCCCGAGGTGCCGACAGTCTGGAGTCGGCCCGTCAAATGCTGGCCGGCGCACAGACCGCTGAGCAGCTTCGCCAA
>JAFKGE010000017.1 GCA_017307865.1 Burkholderiales bacterium
ACACCCCCGCCGCCAGCCCCGCCGCCAGCCCGGCCCCCAGCTCCGCGCAGCGCGCCAGGTCGTCGGCGCCGATGATCTTGGGCGCCAGAATGCGCTCGGGCGTTTGCGCGTGGGTGCACACGATGAGGCTGGGCGCGATTTGCTTCAGGCGCCAGCCGGTGGCGATGCGCTCCAGCTGGCGCAGGGCGTTGCTGCCGTCGCTGCCGGCGCAGAACATGGCGGCGTAGGGCCGGCCGTTGGCCTGGCCCAGCACGGGGTAGTAGCAACGGTCGAAAAAATCCTTCATCAGCCCGGCCAGCGCGGCCAGGTTCTCGGGTGCGGCAAACAGGTAGCCGTCGGCGGTCAGCACGTCGGCGGGGCCGGCGTCCACGGCGCGCAGCAAGCGCACCACCACGCCCTCCTCGGCGCGCGCGGCGGCGGCCGCGGCCTCGGCCATCTGGCGCGTGCCGCCGGTCAGGCTGTGATAGACGATGAGCAGGGTCTTGGTCATGGCGCGGCACTCGGCACCCGATGGTGCCAGTAACGCGCGGCGCTGTCGCGCTGGCACGCCAGCTCGTCGGGGCGGGCGCTGCTCCAGCGCATGGCGCCGCAGGCGGGCGAGGCGCGCACCGGCACGCCGCGCTCGGCGTAGCGCGCCAGCACCGGTGGCGCGGGGTGGTGAAAGCGGTTGCGATAGCCGGCCTGGATCAGCGCCAGCCGCGGCTGCACGGCGTCGATGAAGGCGGCCGACGACGAGGTGCGGCTGCCGTGGTGCGGCACCAGCAGCACCGTGCTGCGCAGCGGCGCGCCGACCGCCAGCAGCGCCTGCTCCTGCGCCGCCTCGATGTCGCCGGTGAGCAGGGCGGACGCCTGCGGCGTGCTGACCCGGATCACGCAGCTCATGGCATTGCTGCGCCGCGCGGCGGCGGCTTGCGCGGCGTCGGGATGCAGCACGTCGAAGCGCACGCCGTCCCACTGCCAGCCCTGGCCGGCGCGGCAGGGCGTGCCGGCGGGCAGGCCCTCCAGCACGCGGCCGGGCTCGATCGAGGTGATCAGCTCGGCCCAGGGCTGCTGCGCCAGCACGGCCGCCGCGCCGCCGGTGTGGTCGGTGTCGCGGTGGCTCAGCACCAGGGTGTCCAGGCGCTCGCCCAGGGCGCGCAACAGGGGCGCCAGCACGCGCTGGCCGGCGTCGCTGTCTTCCGAATAGCGTGGCCCGGCGTCGTACAGCAGGCTGTGGCGCGCGGTGCGCACCAGCACGGCGCTGCCCTGCCCGACGTCGGCCGCCAGCAGCTCGAACTGGCCGGGCGCCGGCCGCGCCGGCTGCCACAGCAGCAGGGGCAGCAGCAGCGGCACGCCGGCCAGCCGCAGCGCCAGCGGCCAGCGCATGGCCAGCAGCGCGCCGCCGGCCACCGCCAGTGCGCCCAGCGCCAGGGGCAGCGCCGGCACCGACCACTGCGCCCACGGCCAAGTGGCCAGCCATTGCAGCAACGCCACCAGCGGCTGCAGGGCCAGCGCGGCGGCCTGCCACAAGGCGGGCCAGGCCACGCCCAGCAAGGCCAGGGGCGTGACCACCAGCGTGACCCACGGGATGGCCACCAGATTGGCCGCCAACCCCACCACCGAGGCCTGGCCGAACAGCAGCAGCGACAGCGGCGTGAGCGCCAGCGTGACCACGCCCTGCTCGCGAAGCAATTGAACAAAATGACCGCTGGCGCCCTTGTGACCTGCGCCGGCAGCTCTCGAATCAGTAGCAAACAAGATGCCCACCGCGACGAAGCTGAGCCAGAAGCCCGCCTGCAGCAGCGCCCACGGGTCCAGCGCCAGCACCGCCGCGCCGGCCCACAGCCAGGCCAGCCACCAGGGCCAGCGCAGGCCGGCCACGCGCAGTGCCGTCATGCCGGCCAGCATCAGCACCGTGCGCTGCGCCGGCACGCCCCAGCCGCTGAACAGCGCGTAGGCCGCCGCCAGCGCCACGCCGCCGATCCAGGCCGCGCTGGGCGCCGGCAGCCACAGGCAGGGGTTGGCGCGCCCCCAGCCGCGCCAGCGCGCTGCGCGCCGCCACAGCCAACCCACCGCGCCGGCGGCCAGCCACGCGAACATGGTGATGTGCAGGCCCGAGATGCTCATCAGGTGCGCCACGCCGGTGACGCGAAACAGGTCCCAGTCGCGGTGCTCGATCACGCCCTGGTCACCCGTCACCAGCGCGGCGACGATGGCCAGCCGGCCGTGCGCGGCGGCGTCGCCCGGCGATTCGGCCCGCGCCAGGATGCGGTCGCGCACGGCCTGGCGCGCGCGCTCGACGCGGTGGCCCACGCCCTCGGCCAGGCGCTGCGGCGGCGCGTCGCGCGGGCCGGCACGCACGTAGCCGGTGGCGCCGATGCCCTGCTCCCACAGGTACAGCTCGTAGTCGAAGCCGTGCGGGTTGAGCGTGCCGTGCGGCGCCTTCAGACGCGCCTGCAGGCGCCAGCGTTGGCCGGCGCGGATCGGCTCGGGCGGGCCCCTGTCGGCGCGCGCGGCGCCGTCGGGCGCGGCGCTGTACCAGGCCAGCTGCACGCGCGGCGGCAGCCTGACCCGTGAACCATCTCGCTCGGCCCGTTCGACCTCGAAGACAAAGCGCCAGCCGGTGGCGCCCTGCTGCGGCATGCGGGCGACCACGACGGTCAGCAGCAGGTCCGCGCCTTCCAGGTCGGGCGCCAAGGCCTGCGCGGCCACCTGCTGCGCGCGCCAGCCGGCGGCGCCCCAGGCGGCCAGCGCGCCGGCCAGCAGCCAAGCCAGGGGCAGCAGTCGCAGCGCGCCGGCCGCCACGCGCCGCGTTCGCAAGGCCCAGGCCGCCAGCCCCGCCAGCAGCAGCGCCAGGGCCAGCGCGCCGCCATAGACCGCGGGCGCATCCAGCGCGCGCTGCTGCACCTGCACGGCCGTGCCCAGCCAGGCCCCCAGTGGCAAGGCCAGCAGCGCGGCGGCCAGCGGGCGCTGGGCGGCATGCGCGGGCAAGGTCGGTGGCACGGCCAATGAATCTCCCTTCCAATGCCCGCATCATGCCGCGCCCCGCGCCGGCCGTTACAGTGGCGTGGTGCGTGCCTGCGTGGCGGGCGCGCCGCATCCTTTCAACACCCTTGAGGGCACACCATGAGCATCGCCGCCAAACTGCAGCAACTGGGCATCACACTGCCGCCCGTCTCCACCCCCGCCGCGGCCTATGTGCCCTTTGTGCGCAGTGGCAAGCTGGTCTTCTTGTCCGGCCACATCGCCCGCAAGGAGGGCAAGGTCTGGACCGGCAAGCTGGGGGCGAACATGGATACCGCCGAAGGCGCGGAGGCCGCGCGCGCCGTGGCCATCGACCTGATGGGCACGCTGCAGGCCGCGTGCGAGGGCGACCTCGGGCGCGTGCGCCGCATCGTCAAGGTGATGAGCCTGGTCAACTCGGCGCTGGACTACACCGAGCAGCACCTGGTCACCAACGGCTGCTCGGAGCTGCTGGGCAAGGTGTTCGGCGACGCCGGCAAGCATGCGCGCAGCGCCTTCGGCGTGGCGCAGATCCCGCTGGGCGCGTGCGTGGAGATCGAGTTGGTTGCCGAGATCGATTGAGGCTGGCGCGCCGCTTCGACCCGATCGCGGGCGCCTGGGCTGGCCGCCCATCCAGCGTTTGTTGCCCAATTGCAACCAATGGCTGGCGCGCTCACCCGACAAGCACCCCTACAAGAATGGGCGCAAGGCAAGGAAAGTCAACGCCGCCGCGGGAAAAGCCCGTTTCCGTAGGCTCGCGCCGCGAATACCCCCACGCTAACGCTTTGTGACCGCCATCGGGGTGGTTGTCGGCATAGTTGAAAGTACACGTGCCTGCCGGGGCATGCCCGGTTTGACCGGGTGCAGTTCAAACCGCGGCGACATGCTGTCCCGGCTTGCGGCGTCGTCAACGTGCATCTTTGTGTGTGACCGCGGGTTTCGCCTTGTGCAGCCGGCCACTCGAACCCTGCACACAAGGATGCCAACATGACCCTGGAGGTCTCTGAAAGCGCGTGCGCACCGCTGGCAAACCAGCCCGCCGCAACGCCACAGTCCGGCGCGTCGTCATCGACGCCGGCCACTGCGACAACGACTGGCCACCCCGTGGCTGGCACCATCGGCTTGAGCGCCTTGGCTGCGGCGGCCTTGGCGGCCTGTGGCGGCGGCAGCGATGGAACGGGTGTTGCCGGAAATCCCGGCAACTTCGACACACCCCCGGCCGCACCCAGCGGCCCCATTTCCCCCGAGCAGGCGGCGCGCTTTCTGCATCAGGCGCAGTTCTCGTCCAGCGACGACGAGATCGATCAGGTGCGCGCCAAGGGCTACGAGGGCTGGCTGACGGCCCAGATGGCGCAGCCCCCCACCCAAGCGGCCTGGGACTGGCTGATCGCTGGCGGCTACAACGGCACAGACGCCAACGTTCTCGACAACGATGCCTATGCCGACTACATGGTGTGGTATCAGCTGATGCAATCGAGCGATGCCATGCGCAAGCGCGTGGCGCTGGCGCTGTCGGAGATCATGGTGGTGTCCACCACGCTGATCGAAGGCGAGTCGTGCTCGTTTGCCATGGCCGCGTACTGGGACTTGCTCAATCGCAACGCCTTCGGCAACTTTCGCAAGCTGCTGGGCGAGATCACGCTGAACCCGGCCATGGGCATCTTCCTGAACACGCTGGGCAACCAGAAGGAAGACGCCGCCACCGGTCGCCAGCCGGACGAGAACTATGGGCGCGAGGTGATGCAGCTGTTCACCATCGGGCTGATCCAGCTGAACATGGACGGAACGCCGCGCCTGGGCGCCAACGGCCGCCCGCTTGAAACCTACGGCCAGGATGACGTGAGCAACCTGGCGCGCGTGTTCACCGGCTATGTACTGGACCCGACGGGCCACGTCAAAGGCACCAAGCCCGAGCGCTATCGCAATCCCATGATCGTCAAGGCCGCCCAGCACTCCACGCTGGACGTCACCTTCCTGGGCACCACCATCGCCGGCAGCACGCCGCCGCAGCAAAAGCTGGACAAGGCGCTCGACACCTTGTTCAACCACCCCAACACCGCCCCCTTCATCGGCCGGCAACTCATCCAGCGCCTGGTGACCAGCGCGCCCAGCCCCGCCTACGTGGGGCGGGTGGCCGCCGCCTTTGCCAACAACGGCGCCGGCGTGCGCGGCGACTTGGCCGCCGTCATCAAGGCCATCTTGCTCGATCCCGAGGCACGCCGCGACCCGGCGCAGGCGCCAGCCACCTGGGGCAAGCTGCGCGAGCCCATGATCCGCTGCGTGCAGTGGGCGCGCACCTTCGGCGCCGCCCCGAAAAACGGTGCGCCCTGGATGATCGAAGACCTGTCCGACCCATCCGAGGGCCTGGGCCAGAGCCCGCTGCGCAGCCCCTCGGTGTTCAACTTCTTCCGGCCCGGCTACGTGCCGCCGAACACGGCCCTGGACGCCACCGGCCAGAGCGCGCCGGAGTTCCAGCTCACCAACGAAACCACGGTGGCCGGCTACATCAACTACATGGAAGGCGCCATCGGCGACGGCATGGATGCCGACAAGGGCACCAAGATCTGGGTGCAGAGCTACACGCGCGAGATGGCGCTGGTGAATGACCCCAAAGCCCTGGTGAACCGCCTGAACCTGCTGCTGGCGGCGGGCCAGCTGTCCAGCGCCACGCTTGCCACCATCACCAATGCCATCGCCACCATCGGTACCGGCAGCGCCTACGGCCGCAAGACGCGCATCTGGAGCGCCATCTTGCTGGTCATGAGCTGCCCCGAATACCTCGTTCAAAAGTGAGACGCCACACCATGCATCACCATCATCAGCCGGCGCGCCGCGCCTTCTTGCAGCGCGTGGGCCAACTGGGCGTGGCCGGCGTCGCCACGCCGTGGGCGCTGAACCTGGCGGCCATGGGCGAGGCGGCCGCCTTCACCGCCAATGACTACCGCGCCCTGGTCTGCGTCTTCCTGTACGGCGGCAACGACCACGGCAACACCCTGATTCCAGCGGACGCCACGGGCTACGCCGAATACGCCAAGGTGCGCGGCGGGCTGGCCTTCGCGCGCAGCGCGCTCAATGCCACGCAACTGGCGCCGACACTCAACGGCGGTCGCCAGTACGCGCTGGCGCCCTCGCTGTCCGCGCTCAAGCCGTTCTTCGACGCTGGCCAGTTGGCCGTGCAACTGAACGTCGGCCCCCTGGTGCAGCCCACCACGCTGGCGCAGTACAAGGCGCGCGCCGTGCCGCTGCCGCCCAAGCTGTTCTCGCACAACGACCAGCAGTCGGTGTGGCAAAGCGCCGCCGCCGAGGGCGCGGTGCGTGGCTGGGGCGGCGCCATGGGCGATCTGGCACTGGCGTCCAACGGCCAGTCGCTGTTCACCTGCATGTCGGTGACGGGCAACGCGGTGTTTCTGGCCGGGCGCAACGTCGTGTCCTACCAGATCGGCGCCAGCGGCGCCGTGGCCATCAACGGCGTGGCCATCGAGCCGCTGTACGACTCGCCCGCCTGCCGCGAGGCGCTGCGCACGCTGATCACCCAGGCACGCCCCCAGGTGCTGGAAAACGAATACAACCGCATCACCGCGCGCTCGATCGATTCGCAAAAGACCCTGGCCACGGCGCTGGCCGGCACGCCCAACTTCGACGCGCTGCTGCCCGACAAGGACGCCGCGACGGGACAAAAGCGCGACCTCAACCGCCAGCTCAAGATGGTCGCGCGCCTGATTGCGGCCGGTCGTGGCATGGGCATCAAGCGGCAGGTGTTCATGGTCTCGCTGGGCGGCTTCGACACGCACGACAACCTGAAGGAGCGCCACCCGGCGCTGCTGCAGCAGGTCGGCGACGCCATGGCGGGCTTCCAGCGCTCGATCGACAGCATGGGCATGGGCGCGGGGGTGACCACCTTCACCGCCTCGGACTTCGGGCGCACGCTGAGCTCCAACGGCGATGGCTCCGACCACGGCTGGGGCGCCTATCACTTCGTGCTGGGCGGTGCCGTCAAGGGCGGCGCCTATTACGGCAGCGCACCGCAGATCGCGCTGGGCGGGCCCGAGGACACCGGCCAGGGACGGCTGCTGCCCACCACCTCGGTCGATCAGTTCGCCGCCACGCTGGGGCGCTGGTTCGGCGTGTCCGACTCCGAGTTGCCGCTGGTGGCCCCCAACATCGCCAACTTCAGCACCCGTAACCTCGGATTCGTTTGATCAGAGAGCCGGCAGCAGCGTGATGATCGCGGCGCGTGCGCCGCATCATCGAAAGAATCGGCCCGCTCAATCCCTGCGCGGATGGATGGCCAGCCATCACCTCGCGGCGGCTACGGCCTTGATCTCGACCAGCAACTCGGGACGAGCCAGCGCGGCCACGCCCAGGATGGTCCAGGCCGGAAACTCGCGCGTGACGTAGCGCTCCTTGATGGCGCGAAACGCCGTCAGTTGCTCGTCGATGCGCACGTGGTAGGTCACCAGCTCGACCAGGTCCTGGAACCCCAAACCCTGTTGCGCCAGGATGGCGTCCAGGCGCTGAAAGGCCAGCTCGGTCTGCTCCTCGGCGCTTTCAGGCACAGTGCCGTCGGGACGGATGCCAACCTGCCCCGCGATGAAGACCAGGCCGCCCGCCTGCACCGCGGGCGAGTACTGAAACAGATCAAAGACCTTGTTGCTGCCGAAGCTCGGGTGATTCTCTGGCAGGCGCAGACGTTGGATGTTGCTCATGATGAATGATGGCTTCAGAAACACGACAGACTGAGCTGCCAAACAGAAAGAAGCAACGCGGGCTTCAGGTACAAGCCGCGGTGGACCGTGCCTGCCACACTGCCCATCACCCCTTCGCCGACCCCAGCTTGCGCAAGCCCGGCACCGTGCGCGCGCCCAGGCCCAGCACGCCGGCCACGATCCAGAACAGGCCGGCTGGGCCAGTGACGGCGCCGATGGAGCCGAACAGCAGCGGCATGGCGAAACTGGACGCGTTCATGGTCAGCGAGCGCAGCGCCATGGCCTCACCCTGGCGCGCGGGCGGCGCGACCTCGTGCAGCAGCGACAGCACCATGGGTTGCACCGCGCCCAGGGTCAGGCCCAGCAGCGCCGAGCACAGCCCCATGCCCCAGGGCCCGCGCGTCCACGGGTAGGCCAGCAGGGCCACCGCCGCCAGCAGGGTGGCGACGTAGATCACCTGCCACTCGGCAAAACGGCGTGCCAGCCAGGGCAGCGCCATGCGCAGCACGGTGGCGGCGATGGCGAAGGCGCCCATCAGCGCGCCGATGACCGACGCCTCCAGGTTGCGCGCGTGGCCCAGCAGCGGCAGCACGAAGG
This sequence comes from Burkholderiales bacterium, assembly GCA_017307865.1. Lineage (GTDB taxonomy): Bacteria > Pseudomonadota > Gammaproteobacteria > Burkholderiales > Burkholderiaceae_C > Ottowia > Ottowia pentelensis. The sequence continues at coordinate 8,286 of JAFKGE010000017.1, forward strand.
TGTGCGCATCCCAGGCCACGCTTTGCAGCCAGTTGGCGACCAGCACGCGCCGCATCGCGGGCTGGCCCAACAGGTCCCACACCGAGGGGCTGGCGGCCGCGGCATCTTCGTCGGCCAGTGCGGGCGCGGCCGGCGCCTGCGGCGCCTCGGGCGCGCGGCGCAGCAGCCACCAGCAGGCCAGCGGCAGCACGGCCATCAGCGCAAAGGCGAGGCGGTAGGCGCCCAGGTCGCCCGGCTGCGACCCGGCGTGGTCGATCACCAGGCCCGCCAGCAACGGGCCGACGAAGTTGGCCGCCGCCGGGGCGATGGCGATCCAGCTGAAGGCGCGCTTGCGCTCGCCCGCGTCCTGGGCCGAGCGCCCCACGTGGCGCTGCAGTGCGATCTGCATGGTGTTGGCCGACGCCCCCAGCAGCAGCGCCGACACGCACAGCACGCCGAACACCGGCCACAACGCGGCCAGGGCCGCGCCCAGCACGGCGCCCGCCACCGACAGCGCCAGCGGCAGGTGCAAGCCCTTGCGGTCGGCCAGGCGGCCGGCCGGCAGCGCCAGGAACACCGCCGACAGCGAATACAGCGCCAGCAGCACGCCCACCGCCGCCGCGCTGTAGCCCAGCTTGAGCGCCAGCAGCGGCGCCGCCAGGCGTGCACCCGTCATGGCGCTGTGCTCGCAGATCTGCGCCGCGACCAGGCGCAGCAGCTCGCGGCCGCTCAGCGCCGGCCGCGCGGGGTGTGGGTCGGGTTCGGGCTCGGTCAAGCGGCGCCGCCCCCGCCGTCACCGGGCTCGGGCGGCAGCAGCGCCTGGGTGTCGGCCTCGGGCAGGGCCTCGACCTTCTTGAGCGCGCGGTTCATCATGTTGGTGCGGGTTTGCGCCGCATCCAGCGTCTTGACCACCGACTCGGCCTGGCCCTTGACCTTGGCCACGAAGTCGCCGAACTTGCCGAACTCGGTCTTGACCGCGCCCAGCACCTGCCACACCTCGCTGCTGCGCTTTTCCAGCGCCAGGGTGCGAAAGCCCATCTGCAGGCTGCTCAGCATGGCCAGCAGCGTGGTCGGCCCGGCCAGGGTCACGCGCCAGTCGCGTTGCAGCTGCTCCATCAGGCCGGGGCGGCGCAGCACCTCGGCGTACAGGCCCTCGGTGGGCAGGAACAGGATGGCGAAGTCGGTGGTGTGCGGCGGCTCGATGTACTTGTCGGCGATGCTGCGCGCCTCCAAGCGAATGCGCTGCTCCAGCGCCTTGGCCGCCGCCTCGGCGCCGGCCGCGTCGGCGCGCTGCTGGGCGTCCAGCAGGCGCTCGTAGTCCTCGGTCGGAAACTTGGCGTCGATCGGCAGCCACAGCGGCGCACCCTCGTCGCCGCGCCCGGGCAGGCGAATGGCAAAGTCCACCTTGTTGGCCGAGCCCGGCCGGGTGGCCTGCTGCGCCGCGTACTGGTCGGGCACGAAGACCTGCTCCAGCAGCGCGCCCAGCTGGGTCTCGCCAAAGGTGCCGCGCGTCTTGACGTTGGCCAGCAGGTGCTTCAGGTCGCCCACGCCCTGCGCCAGCGTCTGCATCTCGCCCAGGCCCTTGTGCACCTGCTCCAGGCGCTCGGCCACCTGCTTGAAGCTCTCGCCCAGGCGCTGCTCCAGCGTGGCGTGCAGCTTCTCGTCCACCGTCTGGCGCATCTGGTCGAGCTTGTCGCTGTTGCTGGCCTGCAGCTGCGCCAGCTGCTGCTCCAGCGTGGCGCGCATTTCGCCGATGCGGCGCGCGTTGGCTTCGCTCAGCTGCTGCAGCTGCTCGGCCAGCGTCTGCGACAAGCCGGCGCGCAACTGCGCCAGCTGCTGGGCAAAGGCGTCGATCTGCGCGTTTTGCGTGCGCGTGGTCTCCTGCGCCTGCTGGGTCATCGTCAGGCCCAGGGTCTGCAGCTGCGCCACCAGCGTGTCGCCCAGGCTGCCGCGCAAGTGGGTCAGCTGCTGCGCCAGCGCATCGACCTGCGCGTTCTGCGTGCGCACCGCCTCGGCGCCCTGCGCCGTCACGGCGGTCTGAAAGGCGGCCAGGTTCTGCGCCAGCTCCTGCCGGCTGCTGCGCGCGCCATCGCCCAGCTCCTGGCGCAAGCCACGTTCCAGCCGCTCGCCGTGGCGCGCCGCGGCCTGCTCCACGCTGGCTTGCAACTCCTCGCGCGTGGCCACATCGGCCGGGCGGCGCGGGCGGCGCAGCAGCAGGGCCAGCAGCAGGATCAGGTTCAGCGCCAGCGCGGCCAGCGCCAGCCAAGGCACCCATCCGGGCAGCCAGTTCGTCGTCATGTCACTCCAATTTTGATAGCTATCGGCGCTTAGTATGAACCGGCCAGGGCGCAAAAAGGCTTGAATCCTGGGCATTCGGCCCTGATCGGCCAGGTGCCGAGTGATTTTAGAAGCAGACCCTGCACCGCCGCGGTTGCCGCCGCATTACCGGCCCAACTTCAACAACCGTGGATCACGATAAATCTTAATTTTTGATGCTCATATCAAAAATATATCGCTTTCAGAAATGCTAAATGGCACCTAAAGTTGCCGCCATCGCGTTCGAAATCGCGCGCCCTACGTCCCAACATCCAGAGAAAATTCATGAGCACGATTGCAGAAAAGTTTGCCCGACTATCGACCGACCACGCCCCGGGCCAGGAGGTGCGCCAGAGCGCAGGCGGTCTGGACGCCCTGCTGCGCGGCGAGGTCTTGAAGGGCACGCCCGTCGATTTCTCCCACGGCGACGTCAACCCCTCCGCCTTCGCCCCCACCCCCGGCTCGCTGGAGGAGTTCATCGCCGGCTTCAAGCGTGGCGGCGAGCAGGCGTACACCGAGTACCGTGGCGGCGCCGAGCTGCGCGAGCGTGTGGCGGGGCATCTCGCCACCTTCACCGGCCGCGCGCTGTCCGGCGCCGACGAGCTAATCATCACCCCCGGCACCCAGAGCGCGCTGTTCCTGGCCATCGCCGCGACCGTGAATGCCGGGGACAAGGTGGCCATCGTGCGGCCGGACTACTTCGCGAACCGCAAGCTGGTGGAATTCTCCGGCGGCGAGGTAGTGCCCGTGAGCATGAACTATCTGGATCACACGGATCGCGCGGGGCTCGACCTGAATCAGTTGGAGGAAGCATTCAAGGCAGGCGTCAAGACCTTTCTGTTCTCCAACCCGAACAACCCCGCGGGTGTCATCTACTCCAAGCAAGAGATCGAGCAGATCGCAGCGCTGGCCAACCGCTATGGCGCCACCGTCATCGTGGACCAGCTGTATTCGCGGCTGCTCTACAGCGGCTCGTCGTACACGCACCTGCGCGCCTCGGCGATCAACGCCGACAACGTGGTGACCATCATGGGGCCCTCCAAGACCGAATCGCTCAGCGGCTACCGCCTGGGCGTGGCCTTCGGCCCCAAGGTCCTGATCGACCGCATGGAAAAGCTCCAGGCCATCGTGTCGCTGCGCGCGCCCGGCTACTGCCAGGCGGTTTTGCGCACCTGGTTCGAGGAGCCCGCAGGCTGGATGCAGGAGCGCATCGCCCAGCACCAGGCCATCCGCGATGACCTGCTGAAGGTTTTCCGCACCGTCGATGGCCTGGCCGTAAGGGCGCCCGAGGCGGGCAGCTACCTGTTCCCGCGCCTGCCGGCGATGTCGCTGTCGCAGCACGACTTCGTGCGCGTCCTGCGCCAGCAGGCCAGCGTGACCGTGACGCCCGGCACCGAGTTCAGCCCGCATGCGACGGACAGCGTGCGCCTGAACTTCTCGCAAAACCACGCGGCAGCCGTGCAGGCGGTGGAGCGCATGGTGCAGCTGATCCAGCGCTACCGCGCCTGATCGGGAGCAAGCCACCATGACCACACGCAAGGCCTTCTCCAGCGACAAAACCCCGCCGCCGGCGGGCACCTACAGCGTCGCCATGCAGGCGCAGGGCCTCGTCTTTCTCTCGGGACAGACCCCGCGCGATGTGAACAACGTGCGCCACGGAGACAAGCCCTTCGAGTTCCAGGTGCGCATGGCCCTGGACAACCTCGAAGCGGCCGCCAACGCCGCGGGCCTGTCCCTGAAGGACGCCGTGAAGGTGGGCGTGTTCCTCAGGAACCCCGCCGACGCCAAGGCGTTTGACGCCATCTACGCCGAGTACGTCGGCGACCCGCCGCCCGCGCGCACGCTCACGCAATCGAACTTCGCCGGCTTCGACATCGAGGTCGACGCCGTGCTGCTCGCCAAAAACGGCTGACGGCAGCCCTTGCCAGCCCGGGGCCGCAGGGCACCGAGCGCAAGTCAATTCTCTGTTTCGCTTCCAGACCCCTCCGGCAACGCGATGAATGGTCTTCATCGGCCGCGCCGGATTCACTTTCGCCACCCCCAAGGAGACCCCGTGATTCGCTTCGCATTCAAGAGCCTCGTTTTGACCTCCGCCCTGACCGTTCTGGCTGGCGGCGCCCTCGCACAGACCGACACCCTGGCCAAGATCAAGGAGGCCAAGTCCATCGTCGTCGGCGTACGCGAAGCCTCCGGCGCCATGTCCTTCACGCTCGGCTCGGGCAAGTACACCGGCTTTCATGTCGAGGTGTGCGAGCACATCATCGCCAACATCGAGAAGGCGATCGGCGTGAGCAAGCTCGACGTGCGCTACCAGCTGGTGACGGCGCAAAACCGCATGCCGCTGGTGCAGAACGGCACCGTGGACATCGAGTGCGGCACCACCACCAACAACCTGGCGCGGCAAAAGGACGTGGCCTTTGCGCCGGCGCTGTTCATCGAAGGCGTGCGTTTCGCCGTCAAGACCGCCTCGGGCATCAACAGCTCGTCGCAACTGGCTGGCAAGACGGTGGCCGCCACGACCGGCACCACGGCGGTGCAGGCACTGCGCAAGTTCAAGCGCGACGTGGACGTCAACGAAGTGCTCGGCAAGGACAACGCCGACGCCTTCCTGCTGCTCGAAAGCGACCGCGCGACCGCCTTCGTCGGCGATGGTCAGGTGGTCGCCACCCTGATTTCCCGCAGCCGGAACCCGTCCCAATTCAAGCTGCTCGACCAGGTGCTCAGCGTCGAGCCGATCGCCATCATGTACCGCAAGGACGACCCAGCCTTCAAGAAGGTGGTGGACGACACCGTCATCGCACTCGCCAAGAGCGGCGAAGCCGCCAAGATCTACGACAAGTGGTTCATGCAGCCGATTGCGCCGCACAACGTGGCCGTGGGCCTGCCCGCCTCCTCGGCGACCAAGGCCGCCTGGGCCAATCCCAGCGACAAGCCGATGGAAAGCTACGAGGCGCCCTGAACCCGGCACACCCCTACCGCACCTGCCCCGCCCCCGGCTTGACGCGCTTGGCGTCAGCCGCCTGCTGCAGGAACTGGGCAAAGTGCGAGACGATGGCCGGCGTGCTGCGCAGCCTGCGCTGCAGCAGCCCGGTCTCGCGAAAGAAGGTCGAAGCGCCCAGCGGCACGGCGCGCACGCCCTCGGGCAGGGGCAGGTGCGCCTCGACCATGGGCACCAGGGCCACGCCCAGCCCCTCGGCCGCGAGCTGAATCAGGGCCGGGATCTCGTCGATCTCCACCGCCTCATTCACCGCCAGGCCTTCGCGGCGCAGAAAGCCCTCGACGATCCGGCCGCCGAACGAGGTGCGGTCGTAGCGCAGAAAAGGCTGCTCCTGGATCAGCCTGCGCCAGTCCCGGCTGCGTGACATGGCCGCCGGAACGGCCAGTACAAAGGGCTCCCGCACCAGGGGCTGCCAGACCATGTCCGAGGGCATGCCGAAGGGCGGGCGAATCATGATGGCCGCATCCGTCTTGCCCGAATCCAGGTCGTCCATCAGTCGCATCGAGACACCCGGCGTGACGTACACGCGCACGTTCGGAAAGGCCTGGCGCAGGCGGCCGAGCGCGCGCGCCACCAGTGTGGTCTGGGCCGAGGCGATGGCCCCGATGCGCAGCAGGCTGCCGGTGCTTTCGTCGGCGGATGGGTCGCGCAACTTCTCGTACAGCGCGCACAGCTCCTCCGCCCGGCCCAGCGTCACCTGCCCGGCAGCATTCAGGGTGGCCGAGCGGCCCGTGCGGTCGAACAGCGCAAAGCCCAGCGACTCCTCCAGGCGCTTGATCTGGCTGCTGACCGCCGACTGGGTCAGCCCGATGCGATCGCCCGCGGCCGCGAAGGTGCCGTGCTTGCACACCGCGATGAAGGTCTTGAGCTCGGTAATCATGCTGTGTCACGACCGAATGTGCGGGTCGACACGCGTTTGCGCCGGCGCGATGCGCGTGATGGCACTGCCCATGATGACGCTGTTGGGCATGATGACCTCGTGGCCCTGCTGGTCGACCAGCACGGTGTTGCCCAGCGAGATCAGGCGCACGGTGGCGTCGAAGGCGCCCACCGACGAGGCCAGGTGAATCGCGTCGCCCACGCGGATCGTGCCGGACAGCACCAGCCAGAAGCCGGCCACCAGGTTGCCCAGCGTGTTTTGCGCCGCGACGCCGATCACGACCGAAATCACGCTGACGCCGGTGAGCAGCGCCGTGCCGAAGGCGCGCAGCTCCGGAATCAGGTGCGCGTAGAGCACAAAGCCGAACAGATAGGTCAGCAGCTGCGCGAAGGCGCTGACGAAACCCAGCGCCGTGACATCCGTCAGGTGCTGCCGGATGCGCCGCGTGCCCCGGCGGATCGCCAGCGCAACGATGAACGACAGCGCGAAGGCCAGCACGCCCAGAACAACCGCGCCGACGACCGAACTCGGGTTCAGCCAGCCCACGGCGGGGTCCGACGCAAGGACCATCGCCTCAACCCGCGCGCGCGGTCGGGTTCGGCGTCGGCTCGCCGATCTTCACCAGCCGGTTGCGATCGGTGTGGGCAAAGGGTTCGGCCTGGCCGGGAATGATCAGCGTCGTTTCCTGCTCGTAAGACCACGTGCCGTCGTCGTGGATGGTGACGGTGATGACGAAGCGGTCGGTGCGAAAGGCGTGCTCCAGGAACGGGTTGGAGCAGATGCCGTTCACCGTCGAGCCGCGCACCGCCTCCAGCCGAAACGACTTGGCGTCGGCGGCGGCCTGGCCCATGGCCAGCGCGGTTTGCCCGCGCGGAATCGACAGCGTCTGGATCACCGTGCCCGTGGCCGGCTCCCACAGCCAGTAGCCGACCTGGTCGTGCAGCGTCTCGACATCGTCCGGCTTGAGAATGTGGGTGTGATAGCGCAGCCCGTAGTACAGCTGCGGACCGTTGGTCTGCGCGTCGATCGGCTGCAGCTCCATGCGTTCGATGTAGGGCTGGCGCTCCGGCCCGTCGGCCTTGGGGTTGATGTCCAGGCCCTGCGCGCTGGTCCAGATGCCCGCCATCGGCGCCAGCGGCCCCAGGTTGGCCAGCGTATCGACGTCGGGCGTCGGCTCGGTGTAGATGTCGGCGGGGTAGTTGGGCATGGGGCGGTCCTCACGGTGGGCGCCACAGCTTAGCAGGCGGGTTGGCGCGGTTCGCGGTGCCATCGGAACGCTTCACTGCGAGCGACGTGGCGCCAGTTCCGCCCGATTCGTTCAGCCTATCCAGCAATTGCCGCTCGGGCGATTCGACGCCCGTTCAACCCACGGCAACCGGCGACACCTTCAAAAGGGCCCACCCGCATCGAGGGTGTAGAGAGCAGTCTTTGAAAGTGGGGGCGCTTGAACCACCTCGCCGGTTAGTCAGAACCTCAGCTCACTCTTTTGGCGCGCCTGAGTCGCGCACAAGGACCTCGTAACGCATGAGCTCCGACAATACGAAGCGGCCAAACTCTTGTGCTGAACCGCCGAGCTCAAAGGCGCCCATTTCGGTCAACCGCGACTGGATATCCGGTTGGTGAAGGATCTTGTTGGCCTCGGTGTTCAAGCGGGCAACCACATCGGCTGGCGCGTGGGCCGGCAGCATGAGTCCATACCACGCCGACGCTATCATGGGAGTGCCGGCTTCTTTGAACGTGGGCACGTTGGGCAGCGCTGGAAGGCGCTTGCCATAGGCCACGGCTAGGGGCTTGAGTAGTCCGCCGCGAATGCTGCCCAAAGAGCCGGTATCGATCATCATGTCGATGTGCCCCGCGATCAGATCCGACGCGGCCGGGCCGCTACCCTTGTAAGGCACATGCCGTAGGTCGATGCCTGCAGCCGTCTTGAACTGCGCTCCGGCCAAGTGCTGCGAGCCGCCGATGCCGGCCGAGCCGTATGTGTAAACGCCAGGCTCCTTCTTCGCCGCAGCAACGACTTCGCTCAGCGAGTTCCAAGGCGACTTTGTCGGCACCACCATCACGTTCGGAATTTCGCACAGCGACACTACCGGGGTGAAATCTTTAACCGGGTCATAGCCAAGCTTCGCGTACAAATATGGCGCAACGGCATTAGAAGAACTGGTTGCCAGCAGGATCGTGTGGCCATCGGGTTTTTCCTTGACGAACTGCCGGGTACCGACGACACCACCTGCGCCAGCTTTGTTTTCTACATACACGGGTACTCCCAGGGCCTGCGACAGCGGCTGTGCGAGCATGCGGGCCACCTGGTCAGTGGCTCCGCCGGGTGGCCATGGCACGAGGATCCTCACTGGCTGGTTGTCGTCGGCTGGCCAGGCAGCCATAGACATGCCGGAGGCGAGCGCCAGCAAAGCCCCTATCAGCACACGGCGGCGCAGAGCGTTCAATCGAGTCATCCTCATACCCCTTTCTTCTTGAGTTCGGCGTCAACCCAGGCCGACGAATAGGTTCCGGCCAAAATTGCGGAGATCGTTGCTTGTTCGTCGGAGACTTTTTTACGAGCCAGGTCGGCCACCTGCGCGGCCAGCGCCTGCGGCACGGCGACGACGCCATCGCCATCTGCGACGATCACGTCGCCGGGATTCACCAGCATGCCGGCCAGCGAAACCGGCACGTTGATGCTGCCCGGGCCGTCCTTGTAAGGCCCACGCAAACTGATACCCCGTGCCCAGCACGGAAAAGCATGTTCCTCGAAGGCCTGCGCATCGCGGATGGCACCGTCCATCACGAACGCGACTGCACCACGCACCCGCGCCGAGGTCATCATGATTTCACCGACCAGGGCACGCGAGGTGTCGCCCTCGCCGTCAACCACGAGCACGTCGCCAGGCTCGAGTTGGTCCAGGGCTTTGTGGATCAGCAGGTTGTCGCCTGCCCGCACACGCACGGTCAAAGCGTTGCCGCAGGTGGTGACGGCTGAGCGATTGACTGGACGCAAGGCCGTCGTTCCAACCAGGCGCCCCCCCATCACATCACCGATTACGGAGGTGGGCAGGCCGCGCAATGCCTCGATGGACTTGGCGTCTGGTGGAACGCGGGCGTTGAGCGTCATGCCATTGAAGTCGGTCATGGTTCAATCCACCTTGGCGCCTGAGCGCTTGACGACGTTCTCCCATAGCGGAAGTTCGTGAGTGATGAACTTGGAAAACGCCTCCGACGTCCCTTTTACGTCGCTCGAACCCATCTTGTCGAGGGTCGCCTGCACTTCCTTGTCATCCAGAGTCTTATTGAGCGCTATGCTCAAGCGCTGCACCAACGCTGGAGGTGTCTTGGCCTGGGCGAACAGGCCGTACCAATTTTCTGTGACGAAATCGGGCAGGCCCAACTCCTTCATGGTCGGCACTTCAGGCATTATCTTGGAACGCGTGGCGCCGGTGGTAGCGAGTGCACGAATACGACCAGATGTGAGCTGCGGCGCGATCACGGTGGTCGTCTCGAATGCCATTTGCACTTGGCCGGACACCACGTCCTGCATTGCAGGGCCCTGTCCCTTGTAGGGAACGTGCACGATATCCAGGCCCTTCTCCAACTTCAGGAGTTCGCCCATGAGATGCTGCGGACTGCCGCTGCCGCCTGATGCGTAGCTGTATTTGCCGGGGTTGGCGCGCACCAGATCAATCAACTGCTTGAGGCTGTCCGCCGGAACGGCGCTGTTCACGTAAAGAACCAGCGGCACCGAGGCGACCGCGCCGACCGGCACAAGGCCCTGCACCGGGTCGATGCGCAGCTTGTACAGGTTGCGATTGATTGCCACGCCCGTGTTGTTGCCCAGCAGAAGCGTGCAGCCGTCAGGCGCGGACTGAGACACGAACTCGGTGCCGATATTGCTGCTCGCGCCAGCCTTGTTCTCGACGATTACGTTGGTGCCAAGTTCCCGAGACAACCCCGGCTGGATCAGGCGCGCCAGGATGTCGGTGGTGCCACCAGGTGGATAGGGCGAGATCAGCTTGACGACCGAACAGGAGTAGGCTGACTGGGCCGTGGCGGCAAGGCAGGAGAAGGTCAGTGCCAAGCTGACCGAAAGCAAGCGGACGGGTTTCATGAGGTTGGAGTCTCCGTGGTTGTCTTAAGAGTGTTGATGAGGTTCACAAGCCAAGCTGCGATGCAGCGGAGCGCTGGAGCGTGTGGTAGTTGAACTTCTTGCGGGCTTCATTCAAGGACAGTCCGCCCAAGGCTGCCTGGAGGATCTGATCTTCTGCGGCTCTCGTTCGCAGGGCTCGGGTTAGAACCTCCTTCATGCGCTGGCTTGGCACCACGACGATGCCATCCGAGTCGCCCACGATCAGGTCGCCTGGGCTGACGCGTACATCGCCAAGAGAGACGGGCTGTTCGTAGGCCTCCACCTGAACGCGGTCCTTACCAGTACGCATGAAGCGGCCGTTGGCATACAGCGGATAGCCCACTGTGTTGGCCTCGGCGGTGTCGCGGCAAACGCCATGCACCACTGTGCCGCCCAAGCCCTTGTGCGCTGCCAGCCGGCTGAGAATCCCGCCCCAGACCGTGCAGTCGAGTCGCCCACCGTTGTCCAACACGACCACCGTGCCTCGTTCGAGCGTATCGATGAAATCGCCCACGGTGCCCGGGCTGAATCGGTCGATCGGCGAGAAGCGTGCCGTGAAGGCCAGACCGAACAGCTTGGCCGGGCCAGCGATCGGTTGAATGCCCAGCGCGCTGCCGGGTAGGTTCAATGCATCCAAGGCATCGGAGACTTCAGCTGTAGAAAGTTCGCGCGCTTGCTGAAACCAGTCGGTTTGGAGGATTGCGTCAGTGCTCATTGGAGTTCAGTGCGGGAAGACTGGTGTTGGGGATGCCCGATCTTCAATCCAAGTTACACTGAACTCAACCATTGATTTTTGAATGAAGAATCAATAAAAATGAATTTGAAGCAGTTGCGCTATTTCTGTGGCGTGGTTGAAGCGGGCAATGCCCGAGCAGCAGCCGAAAAGCTCTTTGTGGCCCCCACGGCCATCAGCATGCAGCTGGCGCAGCTCGAAAAGACATTGGGCGGTCAGCTGTTCGACCGCGGATCGCGGCCGATGGGCCTGACGCCGTTGGGCCAGTTTGTCTACTCCAAGGCTCGGGAGTTGCTTGCGGCTGCGAGTCGGCTGGAACGCGAAGCGCGAGGCGTTGCAGAGGGCAAAATGGGCTGGCTGGGGATTGGATTTACGCGCTCGACGATCTTTTCTTTCTTGCCCGAAGCAGTGCGCGCGATGCAAGCCGATTTTCCGAACGTGCGCATCGAGTTGATGGAAATCCTGACGGAGGACCAAGCGAGAAGCCTGCGAAATGATGTGATCCACTTGGGTGTCGCGCGGGTCATTGGCCACTACGTTCAAGAGCCGGACTTGGCCTATACCCGACTGTTCGACGATCCGCTCGTGGCAGCTGTCCCGCTCCATCATCCGCTGGCCGCACGGAAGTCGCTGGTCGCCGCAGATCTTGCAACGCTGCCTTACATCACCTACCCAGGCAATGCCAACAGTCACTTCCCGCGTCAGGTGCTGGCGCTGCTACAGGCCGCAGGAGCAATACCTCGAATCGGCCATGAGGCCAAGGAAATTCATACGGCGCTGGGACTGGTCGCTGCCGCACTGGGGGCCACGGTGGTGGGGCGCAGTGTGGCCACGAACAACCGTACGGATATCTGCTTTCTACCGATCACCGACGTCAAAGAATGCAGCACCGTGATCGCCGTTCGGAAGGCAAACAGAACTTATCCACTCGCGGATTCGTTCATGACGACGCTACGGGCCCAAGTAGCGGTAAATCACTTGGTACCACAGGACAGGGGCACGGCGCGGGGTGCAGCTCTTCCAGGTACTCCATGATCGCCACCGATTCGGCGATGCAGGTGCCGTCATCCAGCAGCAGCGCGGGGCTGAGGGCATCGAGGACGAGCATGGCGATGGGGCGCGGTTTGGCCGTTATGGTTTCGATAGCTGCTTGCGCGCGATGGGCGGGCGCTGCAACCCATTTTGACCATGATCGCAAGCCCCGCCCGCCGGCGGAGGCTTGGCCAATGGGCGCTCAGGCCGCGGCGTCCAGCGCCACGCGGCAGGCCTTGCCGCTGCGCCCGCGCGGCACGGCGCAGCCCAGCTCGCCCAGCACGCGGATGGGCTCGGCGCCCTGGCGCTGGGCAAAGTCCTGCAGCGCCAGGCGGCAGCGCTCGACGGCGGCGGCCGCCGCGGCGTCGCTGCCGGGCAGGCGCAGCACCAGGGTGTTGGGGCCTTGCTGGCGCAGCTGAAAGTCGAACACGCCGCCCTCTTCCTCCAGCACGGTGCACAGGGCCAGCGGCAGCAGGCTGACCTGCTCGCCGGCGCGGCGCGCGGGCACGCGCATCACGTCGTCGCTGCGGCCCTCGACCTCGATCACGGGCAGGTGCGAGCCGCAGGCACAGCCTTCGCCGTGCCAGGTGATGCGGTCGCCCAGGTCGTAGCGGATCAGCGGCTGCACCCGGTTGGCCAGGTTGGTCAGCAGCACGGTGTGCGATCGCTCGCCGGCGGGCACGGGCTGGTGGCAGTCGTCCACCGGCTCCAGCAGCACCCAGTCGGCGTTGACGTGCAGGTGGCCGTGCGCGCATTCCCAGGCGATGGGCAGAAATTCGGACGTGCCATAGCTGGCGCGCACGCTGGCGCCAAACACGCGCGCCACGCGCTCGCGCACGGCGTGGCTCAGCGTTTCGCCGCCCATCATCACGCAGCGCGGGCGAATGCGCAGGCGCCCGGCCTCGGCCTCGTCGGCCAGCAGCGCGGCGGCCGTGGGGTAGGTGGCCAGCACGGTGGGCTGAAAGTGGTTCAGCTGCGCCACCAGCTCGTCCACCGGCTGCATCACGCAAAAGCTGCGCGAGCTGGCGGCCACCCAGGGGTTGATGGCGCGCAGCCGCTCGAAGCTGACCACGCTGGCAAAGTGCCCACCGGTGGCGGTGACCAGCGCGTGCCGGTCGGCCGCGCCCAGCAGCTGCAGCGCACCGAAGGGGTCGAAGGGCAGCGGCGTGGCGCGCGCCGGCGGGCGGTGGCGCGTGGCCTCGATGGCGTCGTACACCGCCATGGCGCGCGCGTCCTGCACGAAGATGCCCGGCATGCCGCTGGTGCCCGAGCTTTCCCACACCACGTAGCGCCCCAGCCAGGGCTGGCCGGCGCGCGATGCATCCAGCGTGAAGGCGCGCAGCTCGTCCAGGCGCAGCAGCGGGTCGGTCACCCAGTCGTCGAAACGCGCCATCAGCTCGGCGCGCCGGACCGGGGCCATGCGCTCGAGCGCCGGCGTGTCGCCGTCCATGCGCTCGCGGTACAGCGCCGAGCCGCGCGCGGCCTGCAGCAGCTGCTGCACGCGCGCCTGCTGGCGTTGCCGAATCAGCCAGGCCGGCGCGTGCGTGGCCAGCAGCACGTCCTGCGCGGCCGACTGCAGGTGCAGGGCGTCGAAGACCGGGGCATGCGCGGCCGTCATGGCGCGGGCCCCGCGATGGGGGGATGGTGGGCGTGGTGAGCAGCCATGCTGTCTCCTCGTGGGTGGAGGAACGGCGCGCCGCCATGGGGCATGGCTCGCCCCGCGGCACGCCCCCTGGTTTGTGAACGAATGCGATCTTCTTGTTGCTGCGAAGGCTGATCTTGCATCAAATCAAAAGTTCAACCTTGACGCAAGCCAATCCTTGGGCTTGTGATTACGATTGGTTAAACAAACGGAGCACGAACCGCCATGGCCCGCAACAGCCCTTCCGTCTCGCGCAGCCTGCGCCCGGCCACCATGGCCATCGAGCGCGCCGACCCGGCCCACTTGGTCGAAACACCCACCGAAAGGCTCGACCGCGTGGCGCAAAGCCGCGCCGCGGCGGCGTTTCGGCACCTGTCGCCCATCACGCTGGGCCTGGCCTGGGCCGACTGGGCCTGGCACCTGGCCGCCGCGCCGGGCCGCCAGCTGGAGCTGGCCACGCTGGGCGCCAGGCTGGCATTGGACACCGCCCGCGGCCGCCACGCCGACGACGAGGGCGTGGGCCTGCAGGACGAGGACCCGCGCTTTCGCGCCGACGAGTGGGCGCGCTGGCCCTTCAGCCAGTGGCGCGCCGGCTTTCGCAACGCCGAGGCCTTCTGGCGCGAGGCCACCTGCGTGCCGGGCGTGAGCGAGCACCACGGACAGCTGGTGGGCTTTTTCGCGCGCCAGTACCTGGACATGCTCTCGCCGGCCAACCACCCGTTGACCAACCCGGTGGTGCTGCAGCACACCCTGCGCTCGGGCGGCGCCAACCTGGCGCAGGGCCTGCGCAACTGGGTGGCCGACCAGACCGGCGTGCCCACCGCCGAGGACCTGGCCAACCAGAGGCGCTATGTGGTGGGCGGCAACCTGGCCACCACGCCCGGCCAGGTGGTGTACCGCAACCACCTCGTCGAGCTGATCCGCTACGCGCCGCAGACCGACAGGGTGCACCCGGAGCCGGTGTTCATGCTGCCCTCGTGGATCATGAAGTTCTACATCCTCGACCTGTCGCCGCACAACTCGCTGGTGCGCCACCTGGTCGAGCAGGGCCACACGGTGTACATGGTGTCGTGGCGCAACCCCGACGAGTCGGACCGCGAGCTGACGATGGACGACTACCTGGAGCTGGGCGTGCTCGAAGCCATGCGCGCGGCCCAGCACGACGCCGGCGGCGCGCCGCTGCACGCCATGGGCTACTGCCTGGGCGGCACGCTGATGGCCATAGCGGCTGCCGCGCTGTCGGCCAAGGGCGGCGTGGACGGCTACCACGACCTGCCGGCCCCGCGCACGCTGACGCTGCTGGCGGCGCAGGTGGACTTTGCCGAGCCGGGCGAGCTGGGCCTGTTCATCGACGAGGGGCAAATCAACCTGCTGGACCACGTCACCAAGGGCCAGGGCTATCTGAGCGGGCAACAGATGGCGGGCTCGTTCCAGTTCCTGCATTCGCGCGACCTGGTGTGGACGCGGCGCATGCGCGAATACCTGATGGGCGAGCGCGAGCAGGGCAACGACCTGATGGCCTGGAATGCCGACACCACCCGCCTGCCCGCGCGCATGCACCACGAATACCTGGTGGCGCTGTACCTGAAGAACGCGCTGGCGCACAACCACTACCTGGTGGCCGGCCGCCCGGTGGCGCTGGCCGATTTGCGCCTGCCGATCTTTCTGGTGGGCACCGAGCGCGACCACGTCTCGCCCTGGCGCTCGGTCTACAAGCTGCACCTGCTGACGGCCACCGAAATCACCTTCGTGCTGGCCAGCGGCGGGCACAACGCCGGCATCGTGAGCGAGCCCGGCCACCCGCGCCGCCACTACCGCATCGACACCCGCCCCGAGCGCGGCGACTGGGTCAGCGCCGACGAATGGCCGCAGCAGGCCCGGCGCGTCGAAGGCTCGTGGTGGCCCGCCTGGCAGGGCTGGCTGGCGGCGCATTCGTCGGCCCCCGTCAAGGCCAGGCCCATCCCGGCCGGCCACGTGCTGGGCGACGCGCCGGGCGAATACGTGATGCAGCGCTACGCCGAGCCTTGAGGGTCAAATCGAGCTCTGTCCCGCTACAGATTTGCGCAAGGCGCTATCGTTTCAGGATTTTTCCGGCGCCATGGCGCGCGCCGCCCGCGGGTCGTACAGCCAGCGGCGCAGCTTGGCCAGGCGGATGCGCCCGGCCTGCGGGTGGCGCGGGTTGACCAGCAGATTGCCCTCCTCGGGCACCACCACCGACGGCACCTCGGCCACACAGCTGGCGCCGCCCTGCGCCCAGGCCGTGCCCCAGGCGATGCTGACGCGCCCGGGCGGCAGCGCGTCCCAGCCGACGTGAACGGCGGCGTCGAACACGGTGCGCTCGGCCCACACGTCGGCCGGCACATCCACACGCACCAGGTAGCGGTTGAGGGGCAGCGCCAGGCCGCCGCCCAGGTGCACCACCGTTTCCAGGCAGGCCAGCGCGCGCGTGCTGCTGGCGTACAGCAGGGGCGTGCCGCGCGCGTTCCAGCGCCCGCCGCTGCGCTGGGCACCGGTGCCGCTGGCGTCGTCGGCGGTGTAGTCGGGCGTGTCGGTGGCGATGCGCCAGAACGCCAGCGCCTCAGGCATACACGCCCGACTGCATCTGCAGCAGCAGCGTGCCCAGCGCCTCGCGGCCGTCGGCGGTGTCCAGCAGCTCGTGCGGGCACAGGCCGCCCAGCGCCGCCACGGGCTGCGCCATCCAGCCGGCAAACCAGCGCGCGGCGCTGAAGTCGGCTGGCGCCTGGCCCGACGCGCGCACCATGGCATCGACCTGCCCGATCAGGCGCGACAGGCCCACCAGCTTTTCGCTTTCGCCCTCCGACAGGCGCGCGCGCGCGGCGATCTTGCGCTCGACCGTGGAGCGCGCCAGGCCGACGGCGCGCATCAGCTGATCGCGCGGCAGGCCCATGGCCACGCTCATCTCCTGCACCGTGCGCGCGGGCAGGCCCTGCTTGACCAGGCGCACGCGCTCGAGCGCCGACAGGGCAAAGGCGTCGCCCTGCCCGGCGGTGGGCGCGCCCAGAAAGTAGGTGGCGCTGCGCTCGCGCGCGGCATGGTCGGCGGGTTGGGCGGCGGGGTAGGCAGGCATGCGGATCTCCAATCGAGAGTCAATTTACTCTCAATCGAGATGTTGCGCAAGACCGCGCTGGCCGCCGCGCAGCATGCCGCCCACGATCAGCGCCTGCGCCGCGTAGTAGCTGGCCAGCACCCAGACCTGCGCGCCCGGCAGCGGCGTGACGAAGCGGTTGATGGCCAGCAGCGAATCGCTCAGCATGAAGCAGCATGCGCCCAGCGCCACCAGCAGCGCCGGCCGGTCGCGCAGCGCGGCCCAGCGGCCCCAGGCCTGCGCCGCCATCAGCGCGATCACCCCCACATACGCCGCCACCGGCCCGCGCAAGGCCACCGGCAGGCCACCCCACCACAAGAAGGCATACATGCCGGCCGCCAGCCCCAGCGTCGCCACCAGCGCCGCGCGCTGCCCGAACCAGGGCACGCCCTGGCGAAACAGCGCGATGTAGCACAGGTGCGCCAGCAGGAAGCTGAGCAGGCCCGGGATGAACTGCCCGGGCAGCATCAAAAACACGTCGCCCGCCAGCGAGCCCAGCAGCGCCGCCAGCAGCAGCACTTGCGATCGATTCAAGCAAAATCGGCCTCTGGCCCGCGTCGACCAAGCGCCGGCAGCTACCGCAACGATAGCAAACACCATCGCCGCCGGCTTGGCCAGCACATGCCATTCGCGCAGGCCCAGCGCGCTGGTGGCGGTGGCCAGCGCCCCGGCCTCGATCATCAGCGCCTCCCACATGCCGATGCGCCCCTGCATGGCCGCGCCCAGCGCCCACTGGCAGGCCGCCAGCGCCGCGAACCAGACGGCGTTGGTGGCCAGCGGCGCGCCTTCGGCCTGCCACAAGAAGGCCGCCACGCCGGCCAGCAGCAACACGAACTGCACACCGGCAAACCAGCGCAGGGCGGGCGACATGGCGGGGTTGAACAAGGGCATTTGGTCGATGTCGAAGGCGGGTTTGGGAAAGCGCCGGGCCACATCCTGCGGGCGCCAGCCGGGCGGCCGCAGCCACACGCCCAGCTTGTCGCGCCAGCGCCGCGTGTGCCAGCTGTCGCGCGCCAGGCCGGCATACACCTGCGCGTTGGCCCACAGCGGGTCCCAGCTGTTCAGCAGGCCGCGCGTGCCGTACACGCAGGGTTCGCGCGCGTCCTCGTCCTCGAAGGTGCCGAACAGGCGGTCCCACACGATCAGGATGCCGCCATAGTTCTTGTCCACGTAGCGCTCGTTCACGGCGTGGTGCACGCGGTGGTTGCTGGGGCTGCAGAACCAGCGGTCGAACCAGCCCAGGCGCTCCACCTGCTCGGTGTGCACCCAAAACTGGTACAGCAGGTCGACCAGGCCGACGACGGCAAACACCAGCGGCGGCACGCCCACCAGCGCCATCGGCAGGTAGAACAGCCAGCCGAACAGCGCGCCCGAGCTGGTCTGGCGCAGCGCCGTCGACAGGTTGTAGTGCTGGCTGTGGTGGTGCACCGCATGCGCCGCCCACAACACCGCCACGCGATGGCCCAGGCGGTGATACCAGTAATAGCAAAAGTCGTACAGCAGCAGCGCCAGCAGCCAGCCCACGGCGCTGTGCCAGAACGCATCGCCGCGCCACAGCGCCAGCGTTTGCCAGGTCAGCGTGTACAGCCCCAGGCGCAGCACGCGCGTGAACACCGCGCTGGTCTGGCTGAGCATGCCCAGGCTGATGCTGGTGAGGGCGTCGGCCAGCCGAAACGCCGGCCGCCCGCGCCAGCGGCCCGCCGCCCACTCCAGCGCCATCAGCGCAAAGAACGCGGGCGTGACGAGGACGATGACTTGGCTGCCGGACATGGCGGCGATTTTGAGCGAAACTCCTGCCTGCGCACGGCGGGCGGCGCACAAAGAAAAACGCTCCGAAGTTTGTAGCTACGGAGCGTTTGTGTATGCTGGTGGGTGATACATGGATCGAACATGTGACCCCTGCCGTGTGAAGGCAGTGCTCTACCGCTGAGCTAATCACCCGCTTCGCCTTGCAGCGAAGGGCGAATTATAGCGTGCTTTTTTCGGCCTTCCAGATGGCGCGGCCGCCGCTGGCCTTGCCGATTTCGGCCAGCACGGCCGCGTGAGCCGCCAGTTCGGCCTCGCTGGCGGCCAGCACGGGCAGGTCGAAGCCGCTCAAGTCCACGCGCTCGACGTGCACGCCCGGCTGGGCCACTTCGCCCAGGTCGATCAGCAGCGCTTCCTGGCCGCGCGTGAGGTTGATGTAGACGTCGGCCAGCAGCTCGGCGTCGAGCAGCGCGCCGTGCAGCGTGCGGCCGGAGTTGTCGACCTCCAGGCGGTCGCACAGCGCGTCCAGGCTGTTGCGCTTGCCCGGGTACAGCTGCTTGGCCATGGCCAGGGTGTCGGTCACGCTGTCGACGAAACGCTCGAAGGCCGGCTGGCCGACGCGCTCGAGCTCCTTGTCCAGAAAGCCGACGTCGAACGCGGCGTTGTGGATGATGATCTCGGCGCCCTCGACGTAGCGCAGAAAATCCTGCGCCACCTCGGCGAACTTGGGCTTGTCGCGCAAAAATTCGTTGCTGATGCCGTGCACCTTGAGCGCGTCCTCGTGGCTGTCGCGCTCGGGGTTGAGGTACAGGTGCAGGTTGTTGCCGGTCAGCTTGCGGCCCACCAACTCGACGCAACCGATCTCGATGATGCGGTCGCCGCCCTCGGCCGACAGGCCGGTGGTCTCGGTGTCCAGGACGATCTGGCGCGTCATGCGATGGCGTTCAGATCAGACGCGGAAGGATTCGCCGCAGCCGCAGCGGTCGCGCTCGTTCGGGTTGGTGAACTTGAAGCCCTCGTTCAGGCCCTCGCGCACGTAGTCGAGCTCGGTGCCGTCGATGAAGGCGAGGTTCTTGGGGTCGACCAGCACTTTCACGCCGTGCTGCTCGATCACCAGGTCGCCGGGCGCCACGGCGTCGACGTATTCCAGCTCGTAGGACAGGCCCGAGCAGCCGGTGGTCTTGACGCCCAGGCGCACGCCCACGCCGGCGCCGCGCTTGGCCAGATGGGCGCTCACGTGCCGCGCGGCGGCTTCGGACAAATGGATGTTCATGGTGAAAACAATAAGGGCTGGGCAAAAACTGCGATGCGGCAAGCGTACCGCCAATCGGGCGCGCCTGCTGGGGTGCTGGCCATAGGCCGTTGAAACTATGCTTTTGATAGCTGCTCGCGCACGACCCGCAAGCGCTGGAGGCCCATTTTACTGTGAATCGCGCATCGGCGTCGCCACCGGCCCGCGCAGCCGCGCCACGCCCTGGCGCAGCAGTTCGGCGGCGCGGTCGATCTCGGCGGCGGTGGTGAAGCGCCCCAGGCTGATGCGCAGCGAGGCGTGGGCGCGCTCGTCGCTGGCGCCCAGCGCGCGCAGCACGTGGCTGGGCTGCGCGCTGCCCGAGCTGCAGGCCGAGCCGCTGGACAGCGCCAGCTCGGGCACGGCCAGCATCAGGGCCTCGGCGGCCACGCCGTCGAAGGCGAGGTTCAGGTTGTGCGGCACGCGCCGCGTGGGGTGGCCGTTGATGTGCATGCCGTCCACGCCCTGCAGGCCGCGCAGCAGGCGCTGGTGCAGCGCCTGGGCGTGGGCGCTGTCGTGGGCCAGCTCTTGCGCGGCGATGCGAAAGGCCTCGCCCATGCCGACGATCTGGTGCGTGGCCAGGGTGCCCGAGCGCAGGCCGTGCTCGTGCCCGCCGCCGTGCATCTGCGCGGCCAGGCGCACGCGCGGCGCGCGGCGCACCACCAGCGCGCCGATGCCCTTGGGGCCATGGGTCTTGTGCGCCGTCAGGCTCATCAGGTCGACCGGCAGCGTGGCCCAGTCGATGGCCAGCTTGCCGGTGGCCTGCGCGGCGTCGACGTGAAACAGCACGCCGCGCGCGCGGCACAGCGCGCCCAGCGTGGCGATGTCCTGCACCACGCCGATCTCGTTGTTGACCAGCATGACGCTGGCCAGGAGGGTGTCGGGGCGCAGCGCGGCGGCAAAGGCCTGGGCGTCGACCAGGCCGTCGGCGCCGACGTCGAGCAGGGTGACGTCGAAGCCCTGGCGCTGCAGGGCGGCCAGGGTGTCGAGCACGGCCTGGTGCTCGGTGCGCACGCTCAGCAGATGGCGCCCGCGCCCGGCGTGCTGCTGGGCAGCGCCGGTGATGGCCAGGTTGTCGGATTCGGTGGCGCCGCTGGTCCAGACGATCTCGCGCGCATCGGCGCCGATCAGCGCCGCCACCTGGCGGCGCGCGGTCTCGACGGCCCGCTCGGCCTCCCAGCCCCAGGCGTGGCTGCGGCTGGCGGGGTTGCCGAAGTGCTCGCCCAGCCAGGGCAGCATGGCGGCCACCACGCGCGGGTCGACCGGCGTGGTGGCGCCGCAGTCCAGGTAGATCGGCCGCGGCGGCGTCATGGCGTGGCGCAGCCGCCGGCGCGGCTCACTTGTTGGTCAGGCCGCCCAGCGCGAACACCGAGTTGGGCGCGGTGATGCGGATCGGCTTGACCACCGGCGCGGCCGAGATGGCGCGCTTGGCGGCCGGGCGGTCTTCCAGCTCGAAGCCGTTGGCGTGCTGCTCGTCCACCAGCTTTTGCAGCGTGACGGACTGCAGAAAGTCCAGCATGTGCACGTTGAGCGCAGCCCACAGGTCGTGCGTCATGCAGCGCCCGCCGTCGGCGCGGCAGTTTTCGCGCCCGCCGCAGTGGGTGGCGTCCAGCGGCTCGTCGACCGAGGTGATGATGTCGGCCACGGTGATCTCGCCGGCCTTGCGCCCCAGCGAATAGCCACCGCCCGGGCCGCGGGTGGATTCGACCAGCTCGTTGCGGCGCAGCTTGCCGAACAGCTGCTCCAGGTAGGACAGCGAAATCTGCTGACGCTGGCTGATGGCGGCCAGCGTGACGGGCCCGCCGTCCTGGCGCAGCGCCAGATCGATCATGGCAGTGACCGCAAATCGGCCCTTGGTGGTAAGGCGCATGGCCAACTCCTTGCTGATGAGAAATGCGGCGGACCGTGGTTGACCGGGCACTGTGCGCGCTTCGCGCTGCCGCGCAACCAAATCCGACTATTTTTCTCAAGTATAGCTCAAACCCGACTGAAAACTAGGGGCTTGGCTGGACTTGCGCATAAAAGTTGATCTGGTTCAAGCCGCCGCACTGCCCTCGCCCGCCGCGCCCAGCACGCGCTGCTTGAGCGCCGCCAGCTGGTCGCGCACGCGCGCGGCCTGCTCGAACTCCAGGTTGCGCGCGTGCTCCAGCATCAATTTTTCGAGCCGGCGCAGCTCGCGCGACAGGTCCTTTTCGGACAACGCCTCGGGCGCCACGGCGGCCGCGGCGCGCATGCGCTCGGCCTCGCGCCCGGCCTTTTCGCTGTACACGCCGTCGATCAAGTCGCGCACCTGCTTGACGATGCCGCGCGGGGTGATGCCGTGCTCGGCATTGAAGGCGATCTGCCGGGCGCGCCGGCGCTCGGTCTCGCCCATGGCCTTCTTCATCGACTCGGTGATGCGGTCGGCGTACAGGATGGCCTTGCCGTTGACGTTGCGCGCGGCGCGGCCGATGGTCTGGATCAGGCTGCGCTCGGCGCGCAAAAAGCCCTCCTTGTCGGCGTCCAGGATGGCCACCAGCGACACCTCGGGAATGTCCAGGCCCTCCCTCAGCAGGTTGATGCCCACCAGCACATCGAAGGCGCCCAGGCGCAGGTCGCGGATGATTTCCACGCGCTCCACCGTGTCGACGTCGCTGTGCAGGTAGCGCACCTTGACGCCGTTTTCGCTCAGGTATTCGGTCAGCTGCTCGGCCATGCGCTTGGTCAGCGTGGTGATCAGCACGCGCTCGTTTTTTTCGACGCGCTCGCGGATTTCCTGCAGCACGTCGTCGACCTGATGGGTGGCCGGGCGCACCTCGACCTCGGGGTCGACCAGGCCGGTGGGGCGCACCACCTGCTCGACCACCTGGCCGGCATGCGTCTTTTCGTAGTCGGCTGGCGTGGCGCTGACGAAGACCACCTGATGCATGCGGCGCTCGAACTCCTCGAACTTGAGCGGCCGGTTGTCCAGCGCGCTGGGCAGGCGAAAGCCATATTCGACCAGCGTGGTCTTGCGCGAGCGGTCGCCGTTGTACATGGCGTTGAGCTGGCCGATCATCTGGTGGCTTTCATCCAGGAACATGATCGCGTCGCGCGGCAGGTAGTCGGTCAGCGTGGCGGGCGGATCGCCCGGGCGCGCGCCCGACAGGTGGCGCGTGTAGTTCTCGATGCCCTTGCAGTGGCCCAGCTCGCTCAGCATCTCCAGATCGAAGCGGGTGCGCTGCTCCAGCCGCTGGGCCTCGACCAGCTTGCCCTCGCCCACAAAATACTTCAGCCGCTCGGCCAGCTCCAGCTTGATGGTCTCGACCGCCGCCAGCGTCTTCTCGCGCGGGGTGACGTAGTGGCTGCTGGGGTAGACCACGAAGCGCGGCACCTTCTGCTGGATGTGGCCGGTGAGCGGGTCGAACAGCGCCAGGCTCTCGACCTCGTCGTCGAACAGCTCGATGCGCACCGCCAGCTCGCTGTGCTCGGCCGGAAACACGTCGATGGTGTCGCCACGCACGCGAAAGGTGCCGCGCTGAAAATCCATGTCCTGGCGCTGGTACTGCATGCGCACCAGCTGCTGGATGGTGTCGCGCTGGCCCAGCTTGCCGCCCACCTTCATGATGAGGCGCATCTGCAAATAGTCCTCGGGCGCGCCGATGCCGTAGATGGCCGACACGGTGGCCACGATCACCACGTCGCGCCGCTCCAGCACGCTCTTGGTGGCCGACAGGCGCATCTGCTCGATGTGCTCGTTGATGGCGCTGTCCTTCTCGATGAACAAATCGCGCTGCGGCACGTAGGCCTCGGGCTGGTAGTAGTCGTAGTAGCTGACGAAGTACTCGACCGCGTTCTTCGGGAAGAACTCGCGGAATTCGCTGTACAGCTGCGCCGCCAGCGTCTTGTTGGGCGCGAACACGATGGCCGGCCGGCCCAGCCGTGCGATCACGTTGGCCATGGTGAAAGTCTTGCCCGAGCCCGTAACGCCCAGCAAGGTCTGAAACGACTCGCCGTCCTGCACGCCTTCCACCAACTGCGCGATGGCCGTGGGCTGGTCGCCCGCCGGCGGATAGGGCTGGTACAGCTGAAACGGCGAGTCGGGGTAGCTGACGAACTGGCCCTGCGCGGGCGAAGGCGGCGGGGCGACGGCATGAATCGGAGTGGGCATTGGCAAGGACAGCGGCAAGGCTCGGCAAACGCGCCGTAAAATTTCGGGCGAACCGGCTAGGCTAACCCAGTCGGCCGTTTCTTGCCACCCGCTGGCGCTCCCACCGCAAGGATTTTTCTCATGTCGCTGTTTTCCGCCGTCGAGCTCGCCCCGCGCGACCCCATCCTGGGCCTGAACGAGCAATTTGCCGCCGACACCAACCCCAACAAGGTCAACCTGGGCGTGGGCGTGTACTTCGACGAAAACGGCAAGCTGCCGCTGCTGGCCTGCGTGCAGGCCGCCGAGAAGGCCATGATGGCCACGCCCAAGCCGCGCGGCTACCTGCCCATCGACGGCATCGCCGCCTACGACGACGGCGTGAAGAAGCTGGTGTTCGGCGCCGACTCGGAGCCCTACCGCTCGGGCCGCGTGGCCACCGTGCAGGGCCTGGGCGGCACCGGCGCGC
This sequence comes from Burkholderiales bacterium, assembly GCA_017307865.1. GTDB lineage: Bacteria > Pseudomonadota > Gammaproteobacteria > Burkholderiales > Burkholderiaceae_C > Ottowia > Ottowia pentelensis. The sequence continues at coordinate 32,700 of JAFKGE010000017.1, forward strand.
TGAAGATCGGCGCCGACTTCCTCAAGCACCTCAATCCCAAGGCCAAGGTGCTCATCAGCGACCCCAGCTGGGAAAACCACCGCGCCCTGTTCACGCAGGCCGGCTTCGACGTCGGCACCTACCGCTATTACGACGCCGCCACGCGCCAGCTCGATTTCGACGGCATGCTGGCCGACCTGCAGGCCGCCGCGGCCGGCACCATCGTGGTGCTGCACGCCTGCTGCCACAACCCCACCGGCTACGACATCACGCCCGCGCAGTGGGACCAGGTGATTGCCGCCGTCAAGGCGCGCGGCCTGACGCCCTTCCTGGACATGGCCTACCAGGGCTTTGCCGACGGCATCGCCGAGGACGGCGCGGTGATCGGCAAGTTCGTTGCCGCGGGCCTCACCTTCTTCGTCTCGACCTCGTTTTCCAAGAGCTTCAGCCTGTACGGCGAGCGCGTGGGCGCGCTGTCGGTGCTGTGCACCGACAAGGACGAGGCCGCGCGCGTGCTCAGCCAGCTCAAGATCATGATCCGCACCAACTACAGCAACCCGCCCACGCACGGCGGCGCGGTGGTGGCCACGGTGCTGGGCGACGCCGCGCTGCGCGCGCAATGGGAGCAGGAGCTGGCCGGCATGCGCACCCGCATCAAGGCCATGCGCCAGGCACTGGTGAAGGGCCTGAAGGCCGCCGGCGTGAAGAAGGACATGGGCTTCATCACCACCCAGGTGGGCATGTTCAGCTACTCGGGCCTGTCCAAGGACCAAATGGTGCGCCTGCGCAACGAGTTCGGCGTCTACGGCACCGACACCGGCCGCATGTGCGTGGCGGCGCTGAACGAGAAAAACATCGACTACGTCTGCCAGTCGATCGCCAAGGTGATGTAAGCCGGCGCCCCGCGCGCAGCAAAAAGCCGCGAATCATCGCGGCTTTTTTCATGCTGGGCGAACCAAGAACTATTATTTTGATAGCTGTCCGCGCTTGGCTGACGCCGTCCAGAGCCCAAAAACACTCAATAATCGTCGTTGCTGCCCGGCGCCAGGCTCTCGAAGCGGGTGAGCGGCTTGATGAAGGCCAGCTTGACGGTGCCCGTGGGCCCGTTGCGCTGCTTGCCGATGATGATCTCGGCCACGCCGGGCTCGCGCGAGTCCTTGTTGTAGTAGTCGTCGCGGTAGATGAACATGATGATGTCGGCGTCCTGCTCGATGGCGCCCGATTCGCGCAGGTCGCTCATCATGGGGCGCTTGTCGGTGCGCTGCTCGACGCTGCGGTTGAGCTGCGACAGCGCGATCACCGGGCATTCCAGCTCCTTGGCCAGCGCCTTCAGGCCGCGCGAGATCTCGCCCAGCTCGGTGGCGCGGTTCTCGTCGCCGCTGCTGCTGCCGCTCATCAGCTGCAGGTAGTCGACCACGATCAGGCCCAGCTTGCCGCACTGGCGCGCCAGGCGGCGCGCGTTGGCGCGCAGCTCGGCTGGGGTCAGGCCCGGCGTCTCGTCGATGTGCAGGCTGACGTTGCGCAGGCGTTCGATGGCCTCGGTCAGGCGCGGCCACTCCTCGTCGGTCAGGCGGCCGGTGCGCAGGTGGCCCTGGTCGATGCGGCCAATCGAGCCGACGATGCGCACCGCCAGCTGCGAGGCGCCCATTTCCATCGAGAACACGGCCACCGGCAGGCCTTCGTTCAGCGCCACGTGCTCGGCGATGTTGATGGCGAACGCCGTCTTGCCCATCGAGGGGCGCGCGGCCAGCACCACCAGGTCGCCCGCCTGCAGGCCGGCGGTCATGCGGTCCAGGTCGTAGAAGCCCGTGGGCACGCCGGTGACGTCGTTGGGGTTGTCGGCCATCTCCTGCACGCGGTCGAGCAGCTTGACCACCAGGCTGTCCATGGCCTGAAAGCCCTGCTTCATGCGCGAGCTCTGCTCGCCGATCTTGAAGATCTTGCTTTCGGCGTCGTCCAGGATGCTGGCCACCGCGCGGCCCTGGGTGCTGAAGGCGCTGGTGGCGATGTCGTCGCTGGCGCTGACCAGCTGGCGCAGGATCGAGCGCTCGCGCACGATCTCGGCATAGCGGCGGATGTTGCTGGCGCTGGGCACGTACTGTGCCAGCGCGTTCAGGTAGGCCAGGCCGCCGATCTCGTCGCCCTTGCCCTGGCGCTGCAGCTCCTCGTGCACGGTGATCACGTCGGCCGGCTTGCTCTCGCCCACCAGCTTGGCCAGCACGCCGTACACCAGCCGGTGTTCGTAGCGGTAGAAGTCGCCCTCGATCAGCACGTCGCCCACGCGGTCCCAGGCACCGTTGTCCAGCAGCAGGCCGCCCAGCACGCTGGACTCGGCCTCGATCGAATGCGGCGGAATGCGCAGCTGGGCGACCTGGCGGTCGAGTGGCGCGTCGTCGCCGAGGCCGGCGTAGGAAGGATCGAAAACGGAGGACATGCGAAGGCGGCTGAAACGGTGCGGCGGACTGGAGGCTGGGCGATTGGCACGCACGGCGCCCATGCCTCGCCCCAAAGCGGCCCGATCCTACGCGCTGGGCGGCCGCCCGTCACCGCACAAGTCTGTGGACAAGCCGTTGATACCCGGTGATGAACCCGGTATTGGTCCGGCCCCAAGGCACACGGCGCCCCATGCGGGGCATGGGACGCCGTGCGTTGGCGAAGCGCCGGGCGATTTATTCGATGGTCAGGCGCTGGGCGGCGCTGGGCAGCTTCTTGGGCAGGGTCAGCGTCAGCACGCCGCTGTCGTACTTGGCCTTGGCCTGCGCGGGGTCGACCTCGGCCGGCAGCTGAAAGCTGCGCGCCACGGCGCCGTAGTAGCGCTCGCTGCGCAACAGCTTCTCGCCGCTGGAGGGGCTGTCCTGCTGCTTGATCTCGGCGCGCAGGGCGACGACGCCGCCGTCGATCGACACCTGGATGTCGTCCTTGCCGACGCCCGGCACTTCGGCCTGCACCACGTAGCCGGCGTCCGACTCCTTGACGTCGACGCGGATCTGCGCCGCGCGGGGCAGCGCGTCGCCGTGCAGGGGCTTGATGAAATAGCCCGGCGCGACGTCGCGGAAGAAGTCGTCGAACAGGCTGTTGCGGATCACTGGATTGGCCATGAAATTCTCCTGATGAGCGCGGCGTCATCGCCGCATGCCCCGTATCTCGGGGCCGGGCGGCCGCTTTCAAGGCCCGCGGTCCGCACATCCCGGCGCGCGACACCGCCGCGTCACACCCGCCTCAGGCGTGGGAAAATACGCGTTTTGCCGCCGCCATCGGGCGCGGTCTGGCGGCCCTTTCGCCGCAGCTCTTCGCACAAATCATGTCGTCCTCCCTGCACCCCATGCTCAACGTGGCCATTCGGGCCGCCCGCGCCGCCGGCGCCATCATCAACCGCGCCGCGCTCGACATCGAGGCCGTGCGCATCTCGCAAAAGCGGGCCAACGATTTCGTCACCGAAGTCGACCACGCCAGCGAGGACGCCATCATCGAAACCCTGCTGACGGCCTACCCGCAGCACGGCATCCTGGCCGAGGAGTCCGGCCGCACGCGCGGCAATTCGCGCTCCGACCACGTGTGGATCATCGACCCGCTGGACGGCACCACCAACTTCATCCACGGCTTTCCGGTCTACTGCATCAGCATCGCGCTGGCAGTGGCCGGCCGCGTCGAGCAGGCGGTGGTGTACGACCCCACGCGCAACGACCTGTTCACCGCCACGCGCGGGCGCGGCGCCTTCCTCAACGAGCGGCGCATCCGCGTCAGCAAGCGCACCCGCCTGGCCGAGAGCCTGATCGCCACCGGTTTTCCGTACCGCAAGGGCGACGACTTCGACGGCTACCTGCGCCTGATGGGCGAGCTGATGCGCCACACCGCCGGCCTGCGCCGCCCCGGCGCCGCCGCGCTGGACCTGGCCTACGTGGCCGCCGGCTATTCCGAAGGCTTTTTCGAGACCGGCCTCAAGCCCTGGGACGTGGCCGCCGGCTCGCTGCTGGTGACCGAGGCCGGCGGGCTGATCGGCAACTTCACCGGCGAGGTGGGCGACACCCTGGAGCAGGGCGAATGCCTGGCCGCCACGCCGCGCGTGTACGCCCAGCTGGTGTCGGTGCTGCACAAGCACTCGCGCTATCAGGGCCAGGCCGGCGCCGCCGCGGCGGGCGAACGCAAGGGCTCGCTGTCGCTGCGCAAGCACGAGGTGGGCGCGACCGAGGCGTTCTTGCACAGCGCGTCCGAACCCGACACCGGCGCCGAATGAGCACTCCCGAGGACAGCGCCACGGGCGTGGCGCACCCGCGCGCGGTGCGCAGCTTCGTCACCCGCGCCGGCCGCATGACCACCGGCCAGGCGCGCGCGCTGGCCGATCTGGGGCCGCGCTACGTGCTGCCTTACGATCCGACAATTCCTGATTTAATAGCATATTGCGCAGACCGGGAGCGGGCTAGCGGCCAAAATCACTTAAAAACCGTGCTGGAGATCGGCTTCGGCATGGGCCAAGCCACGGCGCACATCGCGGCGCTCAAGCCCGACACGCGGTTCATCGGCTGCGAGGTGCACGAGCCCGGCGTGGGCGCGCTGCTCAAGCTGGTCGACGCGCTGCAGCTGTCCAACGTGCGCATCGTCCAGCACGACGCGGTCGAGGTGCTGCGTGACATGATCGCCCCCGGCACGCTGGACGGCATCCACATCTTCTTTCCCGACCCCTGGCCCAAGAAGCGCCACCACAAGCGCCGCCTGATCCAGCCGGCCTTCGTGCACGAGCTGGCGCTGCGCCTGGCGCCCGGCGGCTACCTGCACTGCGCCACCGACTGGCAGGCCTACGCCGAGCAGATGCTGCAGGTGCTGGGCGCCGAGCCGCTGCTGGTGAACACCGCCGAGGGCTACGCGCCGCGCCCCGACTACCGGCCGCTCACCAAGTTCGAGCTGCGCGGCCTGCGCCTGGGGCATGGCGTGTGGGATTTGGTGTTCCAGCGCGCCTGAGGCCGAGCCCATGAGCCGCCGCGCCGGCGCCCTCGACCTGCCGCTGCGCGAGGGCGTGGCCGCCAGCACGGTCGCCGTGCCGGCCGGTGCCTGGCCGACGGTGCTGGACTTTCTGGCCGAGCGCCTGCCGGCGCTGTCGCGCGCCGGCTGGCACGCCCGTCTGGCCGGCGGCGAGGTGCTGGACGAGACCGGCCAGCGCCTGGCCCCGGACGCGCCCTGCCCGCACGGCCGGCGCCTGCACTACTGGCGCTGGCACGCGCAGGAGCCGCCGCTGCCCGGGCACGAATCCATCGTCTTTCAGGACGAGTGGCTGGTGGTGGCCGACAAGCCGCACTTCATGCCCGTCACGCCCAGCGGCCGCTTTGCGCGCCAAAGCCTGCTGGCGCGCCTGCGCCACCGCCTGGGCCTGCCGCAGCTGAGCCCCGTGCACCGCATCGACCGCGACACCGCCGGCCTGGTGCTGCTGGCCGTGCAGCCGCACACCCGCGACGCCTACCAGGCGCTGTTTCGCGCCCGTGCCGTGCACAAGCACTACGAGGCGGTGGCGCCGCACCAGCCCGACTTGGCGCTGCCGCGCCGATACGCCAGCCGGCTCGAACCCGACCCCGAGCGCTTTTTCATCAGCCGCGAAGTGCCGGGCGAGCCCAACAGCGTGAGCGAGCTGGCCTGCGCCCAGGGGCTGGGCCGCCATGCGCTGTACCACCTGCGGCCCGTCACCGGCCAGCGCCACCAGCTGCGCCTGCACATGGCGGCGCTGGGCCGCCCCATCTTGGGCGATGCCTTCTACCCTGCCGTGCGCCACGCCGCCGGCGTGGACGACTGGCAGCGGCCGCTGCAGCTGCTGGCGCGCGCCCTGGCCTTCACCGACCCCGTCACGGGGCAAGCGCGCGCCTTCCGCTCCAGCCTGCAACTGGCGGCGGCGCAGGGCCGCTGGCCGGACGGCGGCGCGTGATCAGGCGTCGGCCAGCGGGCTCAGTTCGGTCAGGGTCAAGCCCTGCAGCAGGGCAAAGTCGCTGTCGATGCGCTGACGCCGGCGTGCGCTCAGGTGCTGGCGCAACTGCGTCACCCGGTCGGCCTGGCGCGGCGGGGGCGCCGCCTCGGGGTTGGCGCGGCGCAGCATGGACGCCACGCGGCGCGAACTGACGTGCCCCACCGGCTGCTCGCCCACGCGGGCCTGGTCCTCGCCGTCCACGACGTGCAGACGCAGCAGGCCGCGCTCGCCCAACTCGCCCAGCTCGCACAGCTTGCGCTGGAAATAGGCCTGCAGCTGCGGCCGCTCGGCCGGCGGCACGCACTGCGGCGTTTCGATGTGCAGCAGCACGCCGTGCTGCCCCCACTGGTCGCGCGTCAGCACGCAGTCGCACTGGCCCGCCAGGCCCACGTGCCGCATCACCAGCCGGGCGGCCCCGCGCAAGCGCCGCAGGCGCGCCTCGCGCGTCAACACGGGCCAGCGGGCCCTTTGGATAAACTGCATCAGCACAGGCACTCCATTCGACGTCGCCGAACGTTACATAAAGTTCGGTCTTGCTTTGGATTATGTGGCATTTTTGGCCGTTTTGGCCGTTTGATTAAACCTTTTTGGGTATGTCCGCCCCTTCCCCTCCCATCCCGATCGGCGACGACGTCCTGGTCTTCGATCGCGGCTGGCTGTCGTCCACCAACGTCCTGTGCCGGGGCGACGAGCCCGCCGTGGTCGACACCGGCTACGTCAAGGACGCCGAGCAAACCGTGGCCCTGATGCAACAGGCGCTGGGCGACCAGCCCTTGGCGCGCATTGCCCACACCCATCTGCACAGCGACCATTGCGGCGGCACGGCCGCGCTGCAGGCCGCCTGGCCGCAAGCGCGCACCTGGGTGCCGCAGGTGTCGCTGGCGGTCGTGCAAGGCTGGGACGAAAGCGCCCTCAGCTTCGGCGTCACCGGCCAGCGCTGCGCGCGCTTCGTCGCCCAGCACGGCCTGCGCCCCGGCGACACGGTGCGCCTGGGCCGCCGCGACTGGCAGATCCACGCGGCACCCGGCCACGACAACCAGGCCGTGCTGCTGTTCGAGCCCGCCGCGCGCATCCTGATCGCTGGCGATGCGCTGTGGGAGCACGGCGTGGGCGTGATCTTTCCGGAGTTCGACGGCGACGAAGGCTTCGAGCCCTTCGAGCGCACGCTGCAAACCGTCGAGGCGCTGCAACCCGAGTGGGTGGTGCCCGGCCACGGCGGGCCCATCGCCCGCGCCGACGGCGGCATCGCGCGCGCCCTGGGCCAGGCGCGCACCCGCGTGCAGCAACTTCAGGCGCACCCGGCGCAGCACGCGCTGCATGCGGCCAAGGTGATGGTCAAGTACCAGTTGCTCGACGCCGAGGTCATGCCGCGCGACGCCTTCCTGGCCTGGGCCGACGCGGCGCCCATCCTGCATCGCCTGCACCGGCAGCATCGCCCCGACCTGGCCTGGGACGACTGGCTGCAGCACGCCGTGCTGGCGCCGCTGCTGGCGCGCGGCGCGCTGCTGCAAGATGCCACCCACCTGCGCAACGGCGCCGGATGAACCCCAACATGAACCTGATCCACATCGTCGCCCTGCTGGCCGTCATCCAGTTCTTTTACTTCGGCGTCAAGGTCGGCCGCGCGCGCGTGCAGTACGGCATCAAGGCGCCGGCCGTGACCGGCCACGAGATGTTCGAGCGCGCCTATCGGGTGCAGATGAACACGCTGGAGCAGCTGGTCGGCTTTCTGCCCGCGCTGCTGATCGCCGGCACCTACTGGCCACAGGCCGTAATCGCACCCATCGGCGTGGTGTATTTGGTCGGCCGCGCCCTGTACCGCCAGCGCTACATGCAGGACCCGGCCCGGCGCGCGCCGGGCTTTCTGCTCACCGTGCTGGCCACCGGCATCCTGCTGGCGGCGGGGCTGATCGGCGCCGCCATGCGCTGACGCGCTTTATCCCTCGGCCAGCAGGGTGCCCAAGGCTGCCCCCAGCGCCAAATCGGGCACGTGGCCGAAGCTGTGCTGGCGCACGCGTCCCTGGCGGTCGATCAGGATCAGCGTCGGAGTGCCCTGCATGCCGTAGGTGCGCATCGTGCGCGGCAGGCCGCCGTGACCGTCCGGCTGGTCCACCCCGATCGCAAAGCGCAGCCGGTTCTCGTGGATGTAGGCCTCCAGCGACACCGGCCGCATCGCCTCGTGGTGCTCGAACACGGTGTGCAGCCCGACCACCGTCAGGCCCTGGCCACCGAACTGCTCGTGCACCTGCTGTGCCTGCGGCGTGGCCAGCCGCACGCAGGCCGGGCACAGCATCTGGAACGCATGCAGCATCACCACCTGGCCGCGCAGCCCGGCCAGCGTCAGGGGTGCGTCGCGATTGAACCACTGCGCCACCTCCCACTCGGGCGCGGGAGGCCCATAAGCCTGCGGGGTCGATGCATGTGCCACGGTCGCCCTTCGGCCGCCGCCGATGGCAGCCATGGCCCGATTATCGGCAGGCCGGTGCGCCGCCAGGCTCCTCGGGCTCGGGCAGCCCTGCGCGCGGTGATGCTTCGACGCACCGCCCGGCCCGCCACGGCGCGCACGGCTACGATGGCGCGCAGGAGACTTCGACATGACCCACGCCCCCACCCCGGCCCAGATCGCGGACCGCCGCGCCGCCTTTCGCCAGTTGCACGCCAGCGGCTGCTTCGCCCTGCCCAACCCCTGGGACGTGGGCTCGGCGCGCTACCTGGCGCAGCGCGGCTTCAAGGCGCTGGCCAGCACCAGCTCGGGCGCGGCCTGGTCGCGCGGCTGCGCCGACGGCCAGATGCCGCTGGAGGCCGTGCTGCACCATCTGCGCGAGCTGGTGGCGGCCACCGAGCTGCCCGTCAACGCCGACTTCGAGAAGGGCTTTGCCGACGCCCCGGAGGGCGTGGCGCGCCACGTGCGCCTGGCCATCGACACCGGCGTGGCCGGCCTGTCGATCGAGGATTCGACCGGCGACGCCGCCCGCCCCCTGTTCGAGCTGCCCGCCGCCGTGGCCCGCATGCGCGCGGCGCGCGCGGCCATCGACGCCTCGGGTCAGGACGTGATGCTGATCGGCCGCGCCGAAAATTTCTTTGCCGGCCAGCCCGACCTTCAAGATGCCATCCGCCGCCTGCGCGCCTACGCCGAGGCTGGCGCCGACTGCCTGTATGCGCCGGGCTTGACCACGCGCGAACAGATGGCCGCCGTGGTGGCGGCCGTGGCACCCAAGCCCGTCAACGTGCTCTACACCGCGCCGGGCGCGCTGACCCTGGCCGACCTGGCCGCCCTGGGGGTGCGCCGCGTCAGCGTGGGCGGCGGCCTGGCACGCGTCGCCTGGGCCGGCTTTCAGCACGCGGCCGACGCGCTGGCCGAGGGCCGGTTCGATGGCTTTGCGGGCGCCGCGCCAGGGGGCGAGCTGAACCGCCTGCTGCGCCATTGAGCTGGCCGGCTTGACCCAGCGCAAAACCATGCCGGCGGCAATGCGCCAATCTGCCGGCTCGAGATCGCGTCATGACCCACCCCCCCGAGCCCGACTGGGACCCCCTTGCCCCCGAGGTGCAGGCCGACCCGCGCACCGCCGTCGACGCCCTGCGTGAACACTGCCCGGTCGTCTTCGACCGCGGCGGCACGGCCACCGTGCTGCGTCACGCCGACGTGCTGCGCGTGCTGCACGACCCCGCCACCTTCAGCAGCTCGGTGTCGGCCCACCCGGCCGTGCCCAACGGCTACGACCCGCCGCGCCACACCGCCTATCGGCGGGCGCTGGACCCCTTCTTCGCGCCCCAGCGCATCCGCCACTTCGGGCCCCAGTGCCGCCGGCTGGCGGTGCGCACCGTGCAGGAGGCGCTGACCCTGGGCGATGTGGACGTCGGCCGCGAACTGGCCCTGCCCTTTGCCGCCCGCGTGCAATCGGCCTTTCTGGGCTGGCCCGGGCTGATCCAGGACGAACTGCTGGACTGGTTGCAGCGCAGCCATGCCGCCACGCGTTCGGGCGATCGCCGGCAGACGGCCGCCGTGGCGCGCGAGTTCGAGGCCTTCGTCGAGCGCGTGCGTGACGCACGCACCGGCGCGCCGCCCACGCAGGACATCAGCACCGAGCTGATGCACGTGCAGATCGACGGCCGGCCGCTGGACCTGCGCGAGCTGTCCAGCGTGCTGCGCAACTGGACTGTGGGCGAGATCGGCACCATTGCCGCCTCGGTCGGCATCCTGCTGCACTGGCTGGCCACCGAGCCCGACTGGCAGCAGCGCCTGCGCGACGAGCCGGCGCTGCTGCCGGCCGCCATCGACGAGGTGCTGCGCCGCGACGGGCCGCTGCCGGCCAACCGGCGCGTCACCACCCGCGCCGTGGAACTGGGCGGGCGCCCCTTGCCCGCCGGCACGCGCCTGTCACTCAACTGGATCGCGGCCAACCGCGACCCGCGGGCGCTCGCCGAGCCGGACCGCCTGCGCCTGGACCGTGACCCGGCCCTCAATCTGCTGTACGGCACGGGCATCCACGTGTGCCCCGGTGCGCCGCTGGCCCGGCTGGAATTGCGCCTGCTGCTGGAAGAAGTGCTGATCCGCACGCAGTCGATCGCGCTGCCCGCGGGGCACACGCCCACGCGCGCCGCGACGCCCGACGCCGGCTACGCCCAGTTGCGCATCCGGCTGCGCTGAAGCGGCGCGCCCCTCAGATCAGATCGCCGCCCAGCGCCCGCAGGCGCTCGGCAATGTGGTCGCGGTCGGGGGCCTGGTCGGCCTGACGCAAGTACACCGCCAGATCGGCGCGCGCGCGCTGCAGCTCGCCCAGCTCTGCCAACGCCAGGCCGCGTTCGCGGTATTCGTCCCAGGCACGCGGCAGCAGGGTGATCAGGCGGTCCTGCACCGCCACCGCGCGCTGCCAGTCCTGCGCGCTGTGGTGGATGTGCTTGAGGTTGCCCAACATGCGCGCCAGGATCTGGCGTGGCGTGGCGCCTTCCAGAAACAGGGTGAGCGGCAGTTCCTGCGCAAAACCGGGGCCGCTGGCCGGGCGCGTCCATTCGTCCAGCCGCTCGCGCAGCTCGCCCTGGCTCAGCGACTGGCCGGTGAAGGGGTCGATCACCACGCGCCCCTCGTCCAGATGGGCCTGCACCAGAAAGTGGCCCGGAAAACTCACGCCATCGACCGCCAGCTCGATGCTGCGCGCCAGCTCCAGCCACAGCACGGCCAGCGAGATCGGAATGCCGCGGCGGGTGTGCAGCACCCGGTGCAGGTAGCTGTTTTCGACCGCGTAGTAGTCGTTGGCGTTGCCGGCAAAACCCAGCTCGCCGAAAAAGAACTGACCCAGCGCGCTCAGCCGGTCGAACACCGGCGCCTGCCGGCTCACCTGCCGCTGCAGGCGCGCCGCCAGCTGATCCACGTCGGCCAGCACCTGCTGCACGTCCAGCTCGGGCCAGTCGTCCTGTGCCAGGCTGGCCGCCGCCTCCAGCAACGGCAGGTCGTCGTCGCTCTGCACCAGAACGGCGAAGTACTGAAGAGGGGTCGGTGTGGCCCAGTCGTGTTGCATGCGTGCCCTGCGGGCTGCTGGCGCAGCGTCGTCCCCGTGACTGTAGCCCGAGCGGCGCCTCAACGCCGAAGCAGGGTGCGCAGGCGCAGGCCGCTGAGCGCCAGGGTGCCGAAGTAGATCAGCGCCGCGCCCAGGCCCACCCCGCCCAGCAGGCCGACGCGCGGCCACGTCGGCGTGGCCAGCCAGTCGAAGTGGCGCGCCGCCCACAGCAGAAAGGCGGTCAGCACCACCGTGGCCAGCGCCACCTGACTACCGAAGCGCCCCCAGCCCGGCGCCGGCCGAAAGTGGCCGCGGCGCACCAGACCGTGCAGCAGCCAGGCGGCATTGATCAAGGCCCCCAGGCCAATCGACAGCGTGAGCGCCGCGTGCTGCAGAAAGGGCACGAACAGCGCATTGAACGCCTGCGTGATGACCAGCACCGCCACCGCGATCTTCACCGGCGTGCGGATGTCCAGGCTGGCGTAGTAGCCCGGCGCCAGCACCTTTACCGCCACCAGGCCCAGCAGGCCCACGCCGTACAGGGTCAGGGCGAAGGCGGTGCGCTCGACGTCGTGAGCCGAAAAGCGCCCGTGGTGAAACAGCGTGGCGATCAGCGGCGTGGCGAAGCTGAGCAGCGCCGCGGCGCAGGGCACGGTCAGCAGCACCACCAGCCGCAGGCCCCAGTCCAGCATCTGCGAATAGCGCGCGTCGTCGCCGCTGGCGCGCGCCGCCGCCAGCTGCGGGGTCAGCACCACGCCCAACGCCACACCCAGCAGCGCGGTCGGAAACTCCATCAACCGGTCGGCATAGAACAGCCAGGTCACGCTGCCCACCGCCAGATGCGAGGCGATCTGCGTGTTGATCAGCAGCGACAGCTGCGCCACGCCCACACCCAGCAGCGCCGGCAGCATCAGGCCGAGCACCTGCCGCACCCCCGCGTCGCGCCAGGCCGACCGCACGCGCGCGGGCCACAGGCCGATGCGCGGCAGCAGGCCCAGGCGCGCCAGCGCCGGCACCTGCACCGCCAGTTGCAGCAGGCCGCCGACCAGCACGCCGCCGGCCATGGCGTAGATGGGCTCCACGCCCCGGCGCGCCAGCCAAGGCGCACCCAGCCAGGCCGCCAAGATCATGGCCAGGTTCAGCAGCACCGGCGTGGCGGCCGGCACAGCAAAGTGCCGCCACGTGTTCAGGATGCCGGCCGACAGGGCCACCAGCGACATGCAGCCGATGTACGGGAACATCCAGCGCGTCATCAGCACGCCGGCGTCGAAGCTGGGGCCGTCGAGCCCGCTGGCCAGCGCCCACACCAGCGCCGGCGCCGCGACGATGCCCAGCACGGTCACGGCCACCAGCACCCAGGCCAGCACGGTGGCCACCGCGTCGATCAGCTGGTGCGTGGCGGCGTCGCCCGCGCTGGCCCGGCTGCGCGCCAGCACCGGCACGAAAGCCTGGCTGAAGGCGCCCTCGGCAAACAGGCGCCGCAGCAGGTTGGGAATGCGAAAGGCGACGTTGAAGGCGTCGGTCAGTCCGTTGACGCCGAACACCGAGGCCATCAGCAAATCGCGCACCAGGCCCGTGATGCGCGAGGCCAGGGTGAGCAGGGAAACGGTGGAAGCGGCTTTGAACAGGCTCACGAGGGGCTCTCGGCAAGGCCCTGCAGTGTAGCCGCCGCCCGCCGAAACTCGCAAAAGAGTAGAATGCGCGGTTTGCCGACAACATCCTCAAACCAAAAGGAACATTGAAATGGCTGCTGGAAAGCCCAAGAAAAAGAACCCGCGCCTGGCGTCGGGCCGCAAACGCGCGCGTCAGGACGTCGCGCTGAACGCCGCGAACACCTCGTTGCGCTCCAAATACCGCACCTCGGTCAAGAACGTCGAGAAGGCCGTGCTGGCCGGCGACAAGACCAAGGCGCAGGCCGCCTTCGCCATCATGCAGTCGGTGGTCGACAACGTGGCCGACAAGGGCATCTTCCACAAGAACAAGGCCGCGCGCGACAAGAGCCGCCTGTCGGCCAAGCTCAAGGCGCTGACCCAGGTCGCGGCCTGAGTCCAGGCCCTCAACCGCCCGGAGCGATCGTCCACTGACCCGCTCCGCCGTTTGAATCGGGTGCGCTGTCGGCAAACAGCACAAGAACCGCCTTCGGGCGGTTTTTTCGTTTCCGGGCGCTGCCGCTCTGAGTGGCGCCGCTCAGGCACCGGGCGCGCCGGCATTCGGCGTCCCGGCCGAGGCCTGGTACAGCGCGATGCTGTCGGCCAGCCGCTGCGCCTGCGCCGCGATCAGGCCGACCTGGCTTTGCTGCGCCTGCTGCCGCGCCAGCAAGACCTGCACGTAGCCGGCGGCACCGAGCGCGTATTGCCGCTCGACCGAGCGCAGGACCTCGCGCGCCGCGCCGTCGGCTGCCGCCTGGGCAGCCAGGGCCTGCGCATCGTGGTCAAGCGCGCGCAAGGCGTCGGCCACCTCGCGCAGCGCGCCCAGCACCACGCCCTGGTAGTTGGCCCCGGCGGCATCGAGCGCCGCCAGCGAGGCGCGCCGTTCGGCCGGCAAGCCGGGGTTGAACAGCGGCTGCGTCAACTGCCCGAGCAGCGCCCAGGCGGCCGAGGCGCCGCCGAACAAGGCCCCCGCCGTCAGCGCCTGGCTGCCCAGGCTGGCACTCAGTTCGATCTGCGGGTACAGCTTGGCCACCGCCACCCCGTGCTCGGCGTTGGCGGCGTGCAGCAGCGCCTCGGCGGCCTGGATGTCGGGACGGCGGCGCGCCAGTTCGGACGGCAGGACCACCGGCATGACGGTGGGCAAGCTGAATTCGGCCAGGTTGAAATCCGGCACCGGCGTCACCCCCGGCGCCTGGCCGGCCAGCACGGCCAGCCCGTGCTCGCTTTGATCGAGCTGCTTGCGCAACAGCGGCACGCCGGCGCGCGTCTGCTCGATCTGCGCCTGCAAGGCCAGCAGTTCATCGGGCGCGGCCTGGCCCAGGCGCACGCGCTCGCGCGTCAGGCCGAACTGTTCCTGCTGCACGCCCAGCAGCGCCTCGGTGGCGGCGATCTGTCCGGCCAGCCGGGCGCGCCCGATGGCGGTGGCGGCAATGCTGCCCGCCAGCGTCAGGCGGGCGCCCTCCAGTTGCTGGCGTCGATGATCGGTGCGTGCCGCCAGTGCCTCCAGCGCGCGCCGATTGCCGCCCGACAGGTCGAGCCGATAGCGCACGCCGACGCTGGCGCTGTACAGATTGAATTCGCGCGCATCGCCGGCCTGACCCTGCACGCTGGGGTTCAGGCGCTGGCGCTGCGCCCCCAGGTTGCCACTGACCTGCGGGTACAGGGTCGATCCGGCCTGCGCGGCGTAGGTCTCGTCGGCCTGGCGCAAGGTGGCCTCGGCCGCCGCCAGCGTGGGGCTGGCGGCGAAGGCCTGCTCGATCCAGTCGTCCAGCCGCCGCGAACCCAGGCTGCGCCACCATTGCGCCGGCACCGGCGCGCCCACCCCGAGGCTCTGCGTCCCGCCCAAATCGGTGGCGGCCGATGCCGTCTGCGCCGGCAAGGGCGTCGCCGTGTAAGCAGCCACCTTCGGCGCCGGCGGGCGCTGAAAATCAGGGCCGGCGGCGCAACCGACCAGCAGGCCGAGCGCGGCCAGCGTGGCCAGCACCGGCACCATGTGCGGGGGTGCGCCGGCGCCTCGGCCGGCGCCCGGCGGGACAGCGAGCCCATAGCGCGGCGTGACGATGCAGGCAGTGTTGCGTCTCATGTCCGACTCCTTGAGCGCCTGGCGCTCGATTGGCAGCGCTCAATCGAGCGCCCGCCCCTCCCCCGCCTCCTCGTGCGTCACGCCGTCGCGGATGTGATAGATGCGTTTGAAGGTGGGAATGATCTTTTCGTCGTGCGTGACGACGATGATGGCGGTCTCGTACTTGCGCGCCATGTCGTTGAGAATGCGCACCACGGCCATGGCGCGCTGCGAATCGAGGGGCGCCGTCGGCTCGTCGGCCAGGATCACCGGCGGGCGGTTGACCAGGCCGCGCGCGATCGCCACGCGCTGCTGCTCGCCACCCGAAAGCTGCGCCGGCATGGCCTGGGCGCGGTGCTGCACGTCCAGCGCCGTCAGCAGCTCGAGCGCCCGCTTGCGCGCCTCGTCGTTGGACGCGCCGGCCAGCATCGGCAGCAGCGCCACGTTGTCGGTGACATCGAGAAACGGGATCAGGTAGGGCGCCTGGAACACGAAGCCGATCTTGTCGCGCCGCAGCGCGCGCAGATCGCGCACCTTCCAGCCGTCGTCGTAGATCACCTCATCGCCCAGCGTCATGCGGCCGGCCGTGGGGTCGATCACCGCGCCCAGGCACTTCAGCAGCGTGCTCTTGCCCGAACCCGAAGGCCCGATCAGGCCCACCACCTCGCCCGGCGCGACCTGCATGTTCACGTCCCGCAGCGCCAGCACGGCCGTGTCGCCGCTGCCGTAGCGCTTGGACAGCCCCTCGATGCGAATGCCCTTGCCGGCCATGGTGCTCACCCGATCGCCTCGGCCGGATCGACCTTCAGCGCCATGCGGATCGCCACCAGACTGGCCAGCACGCAGATCGCCATCAGGGCGAAGAAGCCGGCGATCGAGTCCTCGGGCACCAGCAGCACGTATTTGGGAAAGATGGGCGCCGCGAAGGTGGCGCTGATCTTGCCGACCACGAAGCCGATCAGCCCCAGCACCAGCGCCTGCTGCAGGATCATGCCGGCGATGGTGCGGTTGCGCGTGCCGATCAGCTTGAGCACGGCGATCTCGCGGATCTTGTCCATCGTCAGCGTGTAGATGATGAAGGCGACGATGGCCGCGCTGACCAGCGCCAGAATCACCAGGAACATGCCGATCTGCTTGGCCGAGGTGGCGATCAGCTTGCCCAGCACGATGCCTTCCATCTGCGCGCGGTCGTATACCGTCAGGCGCTTCCAGCGCCGGATCGGCTCGGCCACCTGCGCCGGCGCGAAGCCGGGCTGGGCGCGCACCAGCACGGCGTTGACCGAGCTGTTGCTGGTCTGGGTGGCGATGACGGCATCGAGCAGGCCGGGCACGCCGGGACGGTTGAAGGCCGGGTTGGCCTCGGTGCGCCGCCGCTGCATCAGGATGGCGTCGTTGTCCTTGAGAAACTGCGCTTCCTGCGCGTCCTTGAGCGGGATGAACACCATCGGATCGCCGCCCGAGGACACCATGCGGCGCGTGAGGCCGACCACGCGGTAGTGGTTGCGCCGGATCTTCAGCTCGTCGCCCAGCTGAAACCCCGAGGCCAGGTCGGCCACCGCCTCGTAGTGGCCGCGCGTGATCTGCCGGCCGGCCACCAGCTGCGGCGGCCAGCCCGGATCGCCCGGACCGCCGGCGGTGATGCCCACCACCATGGCGCGCACGTCGCGCTGGCCCTGGCCGACCTGCATCGTCAGGTAGGTCACGTTGACCGCCTGCGCCACGCCGGGCATGGCGCGAATGCCGCGCCACAGGTCGTCCGGCACGCTGGACGACTCGGCATAGGGCCCCAGCGTGTCCTTCTGCACCACCCACAGATCGGCCCCGCTCGCGTCGAGCAACACTTTGCCGTCGTCGACCATGCCCCGGTACACGCCGGCCATGGTCAGCGTGACCCCGATCAACAAGCCCAGGCCGACCCCGGTGAAGATGAACTTGCCCCAGGCATGCAGGATGTCGCGCCCGGCCAGGCTGATCATGGCGACACCCCGGCAATGCGCTCGACCACCTGGATGCGGCTGCGCGCGCTCAGGGTCTTCTCGCTGTACACCACCACCTGCTCGCCCGCGGCCAGGCCCTGCGCCACCTGGACCCAGCCGTCCAGGTCGCCGCGGCCAGGTGTCACCGCCGCGAAGGCCAGCTTGCCGTCGGTCATTTTCCAGACGCCCCGCTGGCCGCCGACGGTGCGCAGCGCCGCGTTCGGAATGGCGGGCGCCGCGGCCAGCGCGGGCAATTGCACGGTCACCTCGGCCAGCTCGCCGACCGGCGGCAAGGAGGCCGGTGGCGCATCGAAGCTCAGCTTGGCCAGCGTTTCCTCGGTCACGGCGTCGGCGCGCGGCTCCACGCGCAGCACGCGGGCGTCCAGCGCCTGGCCGCGTCGCGACCGCAGCACCGCCTTGGCCGGCAAGCCGGCCGCCAGCCCCTCGGCCGCGATCTGGTCGAAGCGCGTGTCCACCCACAGGCTGGCCGGGTCGATGAGTTCGATCACCGCCTGCCCGGCCACCACCGTGGTGCCGGGATCGACGTCGCGCGCCACCACCAGTCCGGCCACCGGCGCCACCAGCACCAGGTTGCCGCGCTGCGCGCGCACCGCCTGCAACTCGGCACGCAGCCGGGCGCCGTCGGCGCGCGCCGCCACCAGCGCGGCATCGGCCAGCGCCAGCTCCTGGCGCTTGATGACGGCCTGCTCCTCGCTGGTGCCACGCGCCGCCAGCAGCTGCTCGTAGCGCGCCGCCTGCGTGCGGGCAAAGACCTGCCTGGCCTCGGCCTGGCGCAGGGCCGCGTCGGCGCTGACGATGGCGGCCTGCTGCGCGCGCAGGCGCTCGTCCAGATCGACCGGGTCCATCTCGCCCAGCACCTGGCCGGCGGCCACGTGATCGCCCACCTGCACGTCGACGCGGCGCACGCGCCCGGCGCCGGTGGGGCCGATCTTGTAGGTGTAGCGCGCCTGCACCGTGCCGATGCCGGCCAGCGCCGGCGCGATGCTGCGCGATTCGACCTGCGTCACCGTCACGGCCACCGGCGCCAGCGGCCCCGAGCGCAGGGCGACGTAGGCGAACAGCACCGCCAGCGGCACGGTGACGGCCAGCAGCGTGAGCGTGCGGCGTTGCAGGCGTGGAAATTTCATGGCGCACTCCCGATGCCGCGGCGGTAGATGGCGAACGCTCCCGGCGCCGCGTGGCGAATCTGGCCCACCTTGCCCGCCAGCAGCGACTGCATGACCAAACCCTGGATGGTGCCGATGAACAGCACCGCCGCCGCGTCCACGTCGAGCGCGCGGTCGAACTTGCCCTGCGCCTTGCCGGCGTCGAGCAGTCGGCGCAGGCGCACGCCGTACTGCTGCAGCAGCGTGCGCACCATCTGCTTGGGCAGGCTGTCGTCGGCGCGCTGCAGCTCGCCGAACAGCAGGCGCGGCACGCCCGGGTGCCGGGCGACGAAGTCGATGTGCGCCATGAACATGGCCTCCAGCGCGGCGGCCGGGCCAGCGGCCTGCGCGGCCGCCTGGTCGATGCGGGCCAACAGGCGCTCGCTGACCCAGGTCATGCAGGCCTGCACGATCGCGTCCCTGCTCGGGAAGTGCCGAAACAGCGCTCCCTGGGTCAGGCCCATGCGCTCGGCGATGGCGGCGGTGGTGATGTCGCTCGGGTTTTGCCGGGCGGCCAGGTCGATCAGGGCCGCCACGGTGGCTGCGCGCCGCTCGTCGGCCGGCAGGTGTCGTGCGCGTTCGGTCATGGTCGGGCAGCGTCATGAAGTTAGTAATTGATTACTATCTTATGGCCATCGCCCGATGTCATGCAAGCCGCGCATCGCCTGCCCACTTCAGGAAAGGGGTCACCCGTCTTTCAGGCGCAACAGACCGGCACCGGCCGTTCAGCCGCCCGCGCCCGGCGCCGCCCCGTCGGCCGCCGGCAGGCACAGCCGCATGCGCAGGCCGCCCAGCGGCGAGGCCAGCGCCTGCACGCTGCCGCCGTAGGTCTCGGTCAGCGTGCGCACGATGTCCAGGCCCAGGCCCGAGCCGGGGCGCCGCTCGTCGCCCTGCACGCCGCGCTGGAACATGCGCTCGCGCTCGGCCTCGGCAATGCCGGGGCCGTCGTCGTCGACCGTGAAGCACAGCTCGCCGCCCGCCGGCTGCACGTCGAGCACCACGCGCGTGCGGGCCCACTTGCCGGCGTTGTCCAGCAGATTGCCCAGCAGCTCGTACAGGTCCTGCGCCTCGCCGCGAAAGGCCCCGTCACGCGCCTGCGGCGCCAGCTCGAAGACGACGCCGCGCTCCACGTGCAGGCGCGCCATGGTGCGCAGCAGCGAGCGCATGGGCCCCAGCACCGGGGTGCGCAGCCCGGTGGCGCGCACGGCGGCGGCGGCACGCGCGCGCGCCAGGTGCCAGTCGACCTGGCGCCGCGCCAGCTCGACCTGCTCGCGCACCTGCTGCGCCAGCGGACTGGCGTCCTGCTGCGCGGCGTTGGCCAGAATCGCCAGCGGCGTGTGCACCGCATGCGCCAGGTTGCCGGCCTGGGTGCGCGCGCGCTTCACCATGTCGGCGTTTTCGCGCAGCACGTGGTTGAACTCGCCCACCAGCGGCTGCAGCTCCTGCGGGAAGTCGCCGCTCAACTGCGCCGCCTCGCCGCTGCGCACGGCGGCCAGACGCTGGCGCAGCAGCTTGAGCGGCTGCAGCGCGAAGTGCAATTGCAGGGCCACCGCCACCGCCAGGCCCAGCGCCAGCATGGCCAGCGCCGTCAGCAGCAGGCGCGTGAAGCGCTGCAGCGGCTCGGCCAGCAGCGCCTCGTCGCCGGCCACCACCAGGCGCAGCGGCGGCGCGGCGGGCTCGGGCAACTGCAGCGGCCGTGCCACGGCCAGCAGCGCGTGGCCCTGCGCATCGTGCAGGTGCAGCACGCCATGGCCGGCGGCGGGGTACTGCGCGGGCGGCGGCGGCAGGGTCAGGGCCTGGTCCCACAGCGAGCGCGAGCGCGCGACGGCCGCGCGCGGCCGGGCGCCCCCTTCGTCCACCTGCCAGTACAGGCCCGACAGCGGCTGCTGCAGCCGCGCGTCGCCCGCCATCGGGGCCACGGTGACGCCCGTCCCCGGCGCCCAGTCGACCGCCGCGCTCAGCTGGTCGAGCTGCAGCAGCAGTTGCGCCTGCAGCTGCTGCGTGATGTGCTCCAGAAACAGCGCGCGCAGGCCCCAGCCGGCCACCGCCACCGCCAGCACGATCCAGGCCAGCGTGCCCGCCAGCAGCCGCAGGCGCAGCGATCCGCCGTTCATTGGACGAGCTGCGGCCTGGCGGCCTGCGGTGCGAGCACCTTGGGGCGGCCCGGCGGTGCTCATGCCGCCGCGCCGGTGTCCACCAGCCGGTAACCCAGGCCGCGCACGGTCTCGATGCTGCCCTCGGGCAGCTTCTTGCGCAGGCGCCCGACGAACACCTCGATGGTGTTGGAGTCGCGGTCGCTGTCTTGCGCGTAGATGTGCTCGGACAGCTCGGTGCGCGAGAGCACCTCGCCCTTGCGCTGCATCAAGAGCGACAGCAGCTTGAACTCGTGGCTGGTCAGCACCAGCGGCTGGCCGTCGACCAGCACGCGCGCCTGGCGCGTGTCCAGCCAGATCGGGCCGCAGCGCCACTCGGCACT
This sequence comes from Burkholderiales bacterium, assembly GCA_017307865.1. GTDB lineage: Bacteria > Pseudomonadota > Gammaproteobacteria > Burkholderiales > Burkholderiaceae_C > Ottowia > Ottowia pentelensis. The sequence goes on from JAFKGE010000017.1 coordinate 53,450, forward strand.
GGCGTGCTCGCCGCCACGGCGCAGCAGCGCGCGCAGCCGCGCCAGCAGCTCCTCCATGTGAAAGGGCTTGGCCAGGTAGTCGTCGGCGCCGGCGTCCATGCCCTCGACCTTTTCCTGCCAGCTGCCGCGCGCGGTCAGGATCAGCACCGGCATGTTGCGCCCGGCGGCGCGCCAGCGGCGCAGCACCGACAGGCCGTCCTGCACCGGCAGGCCCAGGTCCAGCACCACGGCGTCGAAGGCTTCCACCTCGCCCAGGTAATGCGCCTCGCGCCCGTCGGCGGCGCCCTCCACCGTGTGGCCGGCGGCGGCGATGGCCTGCATCAGCTGCTCGCGCAAGGTGGGTTCATCTTCCACCACGAGGATGCGCATCCGTGTCCCTTCCCGCTTCGCGGCGCTTGATCGACAGCACGCGGCCATCGACCGCATCGACCTTGAGTTTGGCCACGCGGCCGTCGTTTTGCAACAGGCGGATTTCGTAGATGAAGCGGCCGTCCTCGCGCTCGAACTCGACCTTCAGCACCTGCCCCGGCGCCTCGTGCGCCAGCTTGCCCAGCACGGTGGCCAGCGGCAGCACCTGGCCGCTTTCCAGCGCCTGGCGCGCCAGCTCGTGATCCTCGTGCGCCACCGCCGCGCCGCCGGCGCCCAGCGCGCACAGCAGCAGCACGGCCGGCAGCAGCCGGTGCGGGCGATGGGTGAAGAACGGGCTCATGAGGCCGATTTATACCGACGCGGCGATGAACCATCGATGAATGGCGTCTTCAGCAAGCGTTCACCCGGCGTGCCGAGAATGCATGGCAGGCCCGGCATGGCGCCGGACCGCAAGGACCGCTGGAGCCAACATGAAAACCCAAGGCAAGCATTACCACCCCCTGCAGATCGGTGTGCACTGGCTGACGCTGCTGCTGCTGATCGCCGTCTACGCGCTGATCGAGCTGCGCGACATCTACCCCAAGGGCAGCGCCGGGCACGAGCTGATGAAGACCTGGCACTTCATGCTGGGCATGGCCGTGCTGGCCGTGGTGCTGGTGCGCCTGCCGCTGCGGCTGGCGCTGCAGGCGCCCCCCATCACGCCGCCGCCGCCGGCCTGGCAGGAGCAGCTGGCGCACGCCATGCACTGGGCGCTCTACGGCTTTCTGATCGTGATGCCCCTGCTGGGCTGGCTGACGCTGAGCGCCAAGGGGCAGCCGATCCCCTTCTTCGGGCTGGAGTTGCCGGCCCTGATGGGGCCCGACCGCGCCACGGCCAGGAACCTGGAGGGCATCCACGAGCTGATCGGCAACCTGGGCTTCTTCCTGATCGGCCTGCACGCCGCCGCCGCGCTGTGGCACCACTACTTCATGCGCGACGACACGCTGGAGCGCATGTTGCCGCTGGCGACCCGGCAGCCCGAACGGGGCGCGCAGGCCCGCCTGCATCGGCCGAGCTGACAAGGAGCACACACCATGAAAACCCGCCAGACCATCGCCCCGGGCCTGCTGGCCCTCACCCTGGGCGCCGCGGCGCTGCCGGCCTGGGCCGGTGACGACTGCGACGTGCCGATCCAGCGCTGGCAGTCGCGCGAAGCGGTGCGCCAGATGGCCGCCGACAAGGGCTGGGAGCTGCAGCGCCTGAAGATCGACGACGGCTGCTACGAGGTGCGCGGCCGCGACGCCGAGGGGCGCCGCTTCAAGGCCAAGCTGGACCCCGAGACGCTGGAGCCCGTCAGCCTGAAGCGGCGCGAACGCGACGACGACAACCGGCGTGACCGGCAGCGCGAGCGCCGTCGCGCACACGCGCCCAGCGAGCCGGCCGCATCGCCGGGCGCCGGCCCCGCCTCACCGCTCTTCACGCCCGGCAGCAAGCCGCGTGCACAGGTCGAGTGAGGGTGGAAATTTTAAGTCAAATGTGCTTGCAGCGCTTGATGGACAAGCGCGAGCAGCTATCGAATTGAGAGGAATGATCATGAAAAAACCCGTTCACACCGCCCTCGCCGCCGCCGCTGTGCTGGCCCTGCCCGTGCTGGCCCAAAGCCGCGAGCTCACGCTGAGCACGCAGCTGAAGAACTACGGCGGCGACGGCGCCTACCTGGCCGTGTACCTGACCGACGCCAAGGGCGCCTACGCCGGCACGCTGTGGGTGGCCGGCGGCAAGGCCAAGTACTACAAGCACCTGGCGGACTGGAACCGCCTGTCCGCCGGCGACGCCAAGCGCCTGCAGGGCGTGACCGGCGCCAGCGTGGGCGCCGGCCGCACGCTCAAGGTGACGGCCGACTTGGCGGACGCGCTGATCGACGCCGGCTATGAAATCCACGTCGACGCCGCGGTCGAGGACATGCGCGACAGCCCGTCCGAAATCCGCGTGCCGCTGACCGCCGCCGGCGCCGGCAAGGCGCAGGCCGGCAAGGCCTACGTCCAGTCCTTCAGCTATCAACTCAAGTAAGCAAGCCCCATGTTCTGGCGCAAGATTCATCGCTGGTTGGGCCTGGTGGCCGGCACCGTCGCGCTGGTGCTGGGCCTGACGGGCGCCGTGCTCTCGCTGGACCCGGTGCTCTCGCGCTGGCAAGCCGCGCCGACGCCCCCTGGCCTCAGCGTGGCGCAACTGGCCGAGCGCGTCGCGGCCAGCACCCCCGGCGCGGAGGAAATCCGCCGCCTGCCCTCGGGCGAGGTGGTGGTCTACGCCTTCGACAACGGCCAGGCGCGCGCCAACCGGGTCGATCCGGCCAGCGGCCAGCTGCTGGGCGCCTACCAGCCCTCGGCCACCATGCGCTGGTTCAAGAACCTGCACCGCAGCTTTCTGCTGGGCGATGCCGGGCGGCTGGCGGCGGCGGGCATCGCGCTGGCGATGGGCTTGATCTCGATCAGCGGCCTGGTGCTGCTGGCGCGGCGCCTGGGCGGCTGGCGGCAGCTGGCGGCGCGCGTGCGCAGCACGGGGGTGCAGCGCCTGCATGCGGTCACCGGCCGCGTGGTGCTGGCGGTGCTGCTGCTGACCTCGGTCACGGCGCTCACCCTGAGCGCGGCCACCTTCGGCCTGGTCACGCTGGACGCGGCGCAAGAGCCCGAGCTCGCGTCCAACGTTGCCACCCAGGGGGAACTTCCCGTTGCTCAATTGCCCTTGCTGCGGGAGCTGCCGCTGCGCGATTTGCGCAAACTGAACTTCCCCTCCGCCGACGACCCGGCCGACACCTGGCAGGTGACGACGGCGCAAGGCCAGGGCTGGATCGACCGCCACAGCGGCCAGACCCTGGCCTGGCAGCCGGCCAGCACGGCGCAGCGCATCAACGACTGGGCCCAGCTGCTGCACACCGGCGAAGGCGCCTGGGCCTGGGCGCCGGTGCTGGGGCTGGCGGGCCTGAGCATCCCGCTGTTCTGGGTCACGGGCGTCATGCTGTGGTGGCAGGCGCGCCGCCAGCGGCCGCGCCTGGCCGACAACAGCGCGGCCGCGCAGGCCGACACGCTGATCTTCGTGGCCAGCGAAAACGGCTCCACCTGGGGCTTCGCGCAGGCGCTGCACGCCGCCCTGGTGCAGGGGGGGCACCGGGTGCACAGCGCGGGCCTGGAAAGCTTTGCTGTGCCGGCCGGTGCCAGCCAAGTCTTCGTGCTGGCCGCCACCTATGGCGACGGCCAGGCGCCGGCGCATGCGGCGCACGCGCTGGAGCGCATCGCGCGCACGCCGCTCACTTCGGCCCGCGTCACGGTGCTGGGCTTTGGCGACCGCCAGTTCGACGCCTTCTGCGCCTATGCCGACGCGCTGGACGGGGCACTGCGCGAACGCGGCTGGGCCAGCCTGTTGCCGCTGGCCCGCATCCACCAGCAATCCGCGCAAGAGTTTGCCCGCTGGGGCGAACAGCTGGGCGAGGCGCTGGGCGAACCGCTGGCGCTGCGCTACCGCCCGCGCATTCCGCGCACCACCGAGCTGGAGCTGGTGTCGCGCCAGGATTACCCGGGCGGCGCGGGCGAGCCGGCGGCGATCCTGCGCTTCCAGTGGCCGCGGGCGGGTTGGCTCGATCGCATCACGGGTCGCGCCTTGGCGCGCTTTTCTGCCGGCGACCTGCTGGGCGTGCTGCCACCCGATGGCGCCGTGCCGCGCCTGTATTCGCTGGCCAGCAGCTGGCGCGACGGCTTTGTCGAAATCTGCGTGCGCCGCCGCGCCGGCGGCGTGTGCTCGGGCTATCTGCACGGCCTGCAGCCGGGCGCGCGCATCCAGGCCTTCATCCGGCCCAACCCCGCCTTCACGCTGCAGGCCACGCGCCACCCGGTGATGCTGATCGGCGCCGGCACGGGCGTGGCGCCGCTGGCCGGCTTCATTCGCGGCAACACCGGACGCGCGCCCATGCACCTGTACTACGGCGTGCGCGACCCGGCGCTGGACTTTTATTTCGAGGCCGACCTGCAGCGCTGGCTGGACGAGCAGCGCCTGGCCAGCCTGCACACCAGCTTCTCGCGCACGCCCCAGGGCGGCGGCTACGTGCAGGACGCGCTCCAGCGCGACGCGGCGCGGCTGCGCAAGCTCATCGCCAAGGGCGCCATCGTGCGCGTGTGCGGCAGCCAGGCCATGGCGCGCGGCGTGGCGCAAGCGCTGGACGCCATCCTGGGCACGGTGGGCCTGAGCGTGCAGCAACTGAAGGCCCATGGACGCTATGCCGAAGACACCTTCTGAACCCCTCGTGCGCGCACGCCTGCACGGCCCGACCATGGGCACGCGCTGGTCGGTGCTGTGCGATCTCGAACCCACGGTGGATCAGCCAGCCCTGCGGCTTGCGCTGGCGGCAGCCGTGCAGCAGGTCGACCAGCAGATGTCGCCCTGGAAGCCCGACAGCGAGCTGATGCGCCTGAACCGCGCCGCGCCCGAGGAATGGGTGGCGCTGCCGCCCGAGATCATGACGGTGCTGACGCGCGCCGTCGAGGTCGGGCGCCAAAGCGGCGGCGCGTTCGACCCCACGGTGGGCGCGCTGGTCGATGCCTGGGGCTTCGGCGCCGCGCGCGACACTCCCGACGCCGCCGCCATTCGCGCCGCCACGCAGGCCACGCACGGGCCGGCGCATCAGAGCCTGGAGCTGGACCCCGCCAAGGGTCGCGCCCGCAAGCACGCGCCACTGCAGGTCGACCTGTGCGGCATCGCCAAGGGCTACGCGGTCGACCGCATGACCGCCGTGCTGCAGCGGCACGGCGTGGCGCACGCGCTGGCCGCGCTGGACGGCGAGCTGCGCGCCCTGGGCGGCCAGGCCGATGGCCAGCCCTGGGCGGTGGCGCTGGAAAGCCCCATGCCCGGCCGACGCAGCGCCCACGGCGTGCTCGAGCTGCACGACCTGGCCGTCGCCACCTCGGGCGACTACCGCCGCTTCGTGCAGGTGGGCGCCGATCGCCTGGCCCACACCATGGACCCGCGCCGCGCCGCCCCGGTGCGCAACGACGTCGCCTCCGTCACCGTGCTGGCGCCGGACTGCATGAGCGCCGACGCCTGGGCCACAGCGCTGCTGGTGGCCGGCGGCGACCACGGCCTGGCCCTGGCGCAACGCCTGGGCCTGGAGGCGCTGTTCCTGCTGCGGCGCGGCGCGGGCCTGGTCGAGCTGGGCCTGGGCCGCTTCGATGCCCGCGCGGTCGGCGCCAACGGGTGAACGCCCGATGAATCGGGCATTCAGCATCGATTCACCGTCCGGCGCGCAAACTTCAGGCACAGTCAGCTTCGACTGCAACCCAGTCCAGTGAAACGGAGAAATCGGCGGTGCGTGAATGCCAGGCAGAGCCGCAATCGAGGCGTCGGGCGCAGCCGGGTTGGACACCCGGCGAGCACGGCAACGAAGAGTGCGGCCCTGCCAGGCGTTCACCCGAAGGGCGGGTGCCGCAACAGGCGCATACCGGCGTTGCGCACCTTGCCAAGGCCACCAGCCTTGGCTGCGGCACGCGCCTTGGCCTGCACCCGTTGCGACACCCGCGCACCGCCGATTTCTCCGTTTCACTGGACTAAACCCAGGAGACCATCATGCGCACCACCGCCCTTCTCGCCACGATCGCCGTGCTGGGCACGGCCCTCAGCGCCCCCGTGCTGGCCGGCGACCACCACAAACGTGAGCGTCGGCAGCACATCAGCGCGCCGGCCCAAACCGGCTACGACCACGGCATGCAGGTCGTGGCCAACGACGCCGGCCCCGGCCAACCCGGCCACGGCTGGCAGTATTTTTCCGACGCCAACGCGCAGCGCGCCGTGGTCATCAGCCCCCAGGGCGACTACTACCTCAGCCAGGGCCGCGGCCTGCACTGGGTGGCTGCCGCGCAGGGGCAGGCCTGACCGGCGCCGCCTCCGCCCCGGCCGCATGGTTTCGGGGCGGAGCGGCGCAGCACGACACCCGGCGGGCGAACCCGCACCCTGAGAATCCGCCCACCGCCGACGCACCGACGATCCCTCGCCCATGCCCATCCGCGACCCCGCCCCAGCCACCGAGCCCCAGGGCCTGAGCAGCCAGCAGGCGGCCGAGCTTCTCGCGCGTGACGGCCCGAACCAGCTGCCCGGCAGCGCGCCCAAGTCCACCCTGGCCATCGTGCGCGAGGTGCTGACCGAGCCCATGTTCCTGATGCTGCTGGCCGCCGGCGGCATCTACCTGGCGCTGGGCGACAAGGGCGAGGCGCTGTTCCTGCTCGGCTTCGTCTTCGTGGTCATCGGCATCACGCTGGTGCAGGAGCGGCGCACGCAGCGCGCGCTGGAGTCGCTGCGCGCGCTGTCCGCCCCGCGCGCGCTGGTGCTGCGCGACGGCCAGGAGCGGCGCATCGCCGGCACCGAGGTGGTCTGCGGCGACCTGCTGGTGCTGCACGAGGGCGACCGCATCGCCGCCGACGCGCGGCTGCTGCAGGGCGAACTGGAGGTGGATGAATCGCTGCTCACGGGCGAATCCGTGCCCGTGGCCAAGCTGGCGGGCGACGCGGCCAAACCCGATGCAGGAGCCGACCTGTTCGCCAGCACCGTGATCACGCGCGGCCGGGGCCTGGCCCGCGTGCTGGCCACGGCCGGGCGCACGGCCGTGGGCCGCATAGGCGCCGACCTGGCCAGGGCCGAGGCGCCGCCTTCGCCGCTGCAGCAGCGCTCACGCCGGCTGGTGCGCGGCCTGGGGGCGCTGGCGCTCGCGCTGGCGCTGGCGCAGGTGCTGCTGGGCTGGTGGTGGAACGGCCGGCCGCTGCTCGACAGCCTGCTGGCCGGCATCGCCCTGGCCATGGCGCTGCTGCCCGAGGAGATTCCCGTCATCCTCACCGTGTTCCTGGCGCTTGGCGCCTGGCGATTGACGCGGCTGCAGGTGCTGACGCGGTGCGTCACCGCCGTGGAGACCCTGGGCGCCATCACCGTGCTGGCGGTGGACAAGACCGGCACGCTGACCATGAACCGCATGGCCGTGGCCGAGCTGGCCACTCCCACCGGCCATTGGAGCGCACAGGACGCACAGGAGCTGCCCGAGGACTTTCACCGGCTGGTGGAATTCGGCATGCTGGCCACGCCGGGCGACCCGTTCGACCCCATGGAGCAGGCCATACAGCGCTTCGGCCACGACTGGCTGCGCGGCACCGAGCATGTGCACGACGGGCGCGAGCCGGTGTTCGAGTACGCGCTGTCGGGCGAGATCCTGGCCATGACGCGCGTGTACGCCAGCGGTGCCCCCGACCTGCACTTGCTGGCCACCAAGGGCGCGCCCGAGGCCGTGGCCGACCTGTGCCACCTGGACGCGCCACGCCTGGCCGCCGTGCGCGCCCAGGTAGACGCCCTGGCCGAGCGCGGCCTGCGCGTGCTGGGCGTGGCCTGCGGGCGCTGGACCGGCCAGCCCGCCCAAGCGTGGCCGCCCAGCCAGCACGACTTCGACTTCGAGTTCCTGGGCCTGCTGGCGCTGGCCGACCCGCCGCGCCCCGAGGTGCCGGGCGCCATTGCCGAATGCCGCGCCGCCGGCGTGCGCGTGGTGATGATGACCGGCGACCACCCGGCGACGGCGCGCGCCATCGCGCGCCAGGTGGGCCTGTCCGAGCGGCCAGAGGTCATCACCGGCGACGAGATCGGGCAGCTGGACGACGCCACGCTGCGCGAGCGCCTGCGCCATGTGGACCTGTGCGCGCGCCTGAAGCCCGAGCACAAGCTGCGCCTGGTGCAGCTGCTGCACGCGGGCGGCGAGGTAGTGGCCATGACCGGCGACGGCGTGAACGACGCCCCCGCGCTCAAGGCCGCGCATGTGGGCATCGCCATGGGCGAACGCGGCACCGACGTGGCGCGCGAGGCAGCGGCCCTGGTGCTGCTCCAGGACAGCTTCGCCCACATCGTCGCCGCCGTCGCGCAAGGCCGGCGCATCGACGACAACCTGCGCAAGGCCACGCGCTTCGTGTTTGCCGTGCACCTGCCCATCGTGGCGCTGGCCCTCGCCCCCACGCTGCTGCACTGGCCGGCGCTGCTGCTGCCGGTGCACATCGTGCTGATGGAGCTGCTCATCGACCCGGCCTGCTCCATCGTCTTCGAGGCCGAGCCCGCGGCGGACGACCTCATGCAACGCCCGCCGCGGCCGGTGGATGACTCGCCGTTCGCGCTGCGCGCCCTGCTGCCGCCGCTGCTGCAGGGCGCCGGCATCGCCGCCCTGCTGCTGGCCGCGCAGGCCTGGCTGCAAGCCCAAGGCTGGAGCCAGGCCCAGGGCCGCACGGTGGTCTTCGGCGCGCTGCTGATCTGCGTGCCGCTGCTGATCCTGGCGCAGCGCAACCCGGCGCGCGCCGTGCTGCACCGCGGCGCGGCGCCCAATCCCTGGCTGCGGCCCATGGTGGCCGCCGTGGGCCTGCTGCTGCTGGCCGTGCTGGCCATCCCGGGTCTGCGCCAGCTGATGGGGCTGGCCGAGGTCGGCTGGGCGGGTCTCGCGGCCGGCGCCGCCGTGCTGGCGCTGTGCCTGCTCTGGCTGGAGCTGCTGCGCCTGGCCTTCAGATCGAGCGCATCAGCCCGCCGTCGACCCGGATATTCTGCCCCGTGATGTAGGCCGCGCCGGCGGACGCCAGGAAGGCCACGGTGGCCGCAATCTCGTCGGCCGTGCCGTAGCGCTGCATGGGCACGCTCTGGCGGCGTGCCTCCTGCGCGGGCAGGCTGTCGATCCAGCCGGGCAGCACGTTGTTCATGCGAATGCCGTCCGCCGCGTAGCGGTCGGCAAACAGCTTGGTGAAGGCCGCCAGGCCGGCGCGAAACACGGCCGATGTCGGGAACAGCTCGCTCGGCTCGAAGGCCCAGGCGCTGGAGATGTTGACGATGGCGCCGCCCCCCTGGCGCTGCATGGCGGGCACCACCAGGCGCGCCGGGCGGATGACGTTGAGCAGGTAGGTGTCCATGCCGCGCTGCCAGTCGGCATCGGGGATGCCCAGCAGCGGCCCCTTGGGCCCGTGGCCGGCGCTGTTGACCAGCACGTCGATGCTGCCGAAGCGCGCCAGCGCCGCGTCGACGAAGCGCGCCAGGTCGTCGGGCGACTGGTTGGAGCCCGTGACGCCCAGGCCACCCAGCTCCTGCGCCAACCGCTCGCCCTTGCCGGACGAGGACAGGATGGCGACCTGGTAGCCATCGGCGGCCAGCCGGCGCGCGGCGGCGGCGCCCATGCCGCTGCCGGCGGCGGTGAGAAGGGCGACCTTGGATTCGGGCATCGTGGGCTCCTAGTACTATTCGATTGATAGCTGCTCGCGCTTGTTCAACGGGCGCCAACGGCCGATTTGGTTCATGTTTTCGGCGTCGGGTCGTCGCTCAGCAGGCAGGCTTCGACGGTCTGCAAGTCGTTGTCGCGGGCGAAGTTCATCACGAAGTCCCAGGCCATGGGCTCGTACTCGCGCAGCGCGCGGTTGACCACCACGCACTTCACGCCACCGATCACGGTGGGCAGGCACCAGGGCGAATAGCCCAGGTGGGCGCCAGGGCCTTCCGCACCGCCCGGGCGAAAACGCGCCATCACGCCGGCCAGCCGCTCGGCCCAGTCGCTGGGGCGAAAGCTGCGCCCGTCGCGGGTGATGCCCTGGATGAAAACTTCGCTGCTGGAGGGGGAGGCGGCCATCGATCCGAGACGGCGAGCCGTCCGCAAGAACGCAAAAAAAGACGCCGCTCGAACCGGCATCGACAGCCGGAGGCGGCCCGCGCATTTTATCCGCCGCCTCGAAGCGGCGCCGCCGGTGGGCGCATCGCTGTCATGCAAAAGCCGCAACGCGGGCGGCGGGCCGCACTTCTAGAATAGGGCTTCGACGGGCCGCGTTGGCCCGCTTCTTTTTGGCCCCGTGCCGTTTGAGGAGTCCACCGCCGTGACCACCGCCCCCGAACTCGATCAGCCTCATGTGATGAACACCTACGGCCGCCTGCCCGCGGCCATGGCCTATGGCAAGGGCTGCCGACTGTGGGACGTCAACGGCAAGAGCTACCTGGACGGCCTGGGCGGCATCGCCGTCAACACCCTGGGCCACGCCCACCCCAGGCTGGTGCCGGCGCTGCAGGACCAGATCGCCAAGCTCATTCACACCAGCAACTACTACTACACGCCCAACGCCGAGAAGCTGGCCGCCAAATTGGCCGAGATCTCGGGCATGAGCAACGTGTTTTTCTGCTGCACCGGGCTGGAGGCCAACGAGGCGGCGCTGAAGCTGGCGCGCAAGTACGGCCACGACAAGGGCATCGACAAGCCGCAGATCGTGGTGTATGAGCACGCCTTCCACGGCCGCAGCATCGCCACCCTGTCGGCCACCGGCAACCCCAAGGTGCAACAGGGCTTCGGCCCGCTGGTGGAGGGCTTCATCCGCGTGCCGCTGAACGACATCGAGGCGCTGAAAAAGGCCACCGCGGGCAACCCCGACGTGGTGGCCGTGTTCTTCGAGACCATCCAGGGCGAAGGCGGCATCCACCCCATGCGTGTGGAATACCTCAAGCAGGTGCGCGCCCTGTGCGACGAGCGCGGCTGGCTCTTGATGATCGACGAGGTGCAGTGCGGCATGGGCCGCACCGGCAAGTGGTTTGCCCACCAGTGGGCCGGCATCGTGCCCGACGTGATGCCGCTGGCCAAGGGCCTGGGCTCGGGAGTGCCGATCGGCGCCGTGGTGGCGGGCCCCAAGGCCGCGCACATCTTCGGCCCGGGCAACCACGGCACCACCTTCGGCGGCAACCCGCTGGCCATGCGCGCGGGGGTCGAGACCCTGCGCATCATGGAAGAAGAAAAGCTGCTTCAGAATGCCGCCACCGTGGGCGCGCACCTCAAGTCGGCGCTGCAAAAGGCGCTGGCCGGCAACCCCGGCGTGCGCGAGGTGCGCGGCCAGGGCCTGATGCTGGGCATCGAGCTGGCCAAGCCCTGCGGCGTGCTGGCCGAGCGCGCGCTGCACGCCGGCCTGCTGCTCAGCGTCACGGCCGACTCGGTGATCCGCCTCGTGCCGCCGCTGATCCTGAGCACGGCCGAGGCCGACGAGATCGTCGCCATCCTGGTGCCGCTGATCGACGCATTTTTGAAGGAGTGAAGCGGCCATGACCCCGCCCCCAGTCAAGCATTACCTGCAGTTTTCCGACCTCACGGCCGACGAGTACGACTACCTGCTGGGCCGCGCCGCGCTGATCAAGCGCAAGTTCAAGGCCTATGAAAAGCACCACACGCTGAACGACCGCACGCTGGCCATGATCTTCGAGAAGGCCAGCACGCGCACGCGCGTCAGCTTCGAGGCCGGCATGTACCAGCTGGGCGGCAGCGTGGTGCACCTCACGTCCGAGGGCAGCCAGCTGGGTCGCAGCGAGCCGATCGAGGACACCGCGCGCGTCATCAGCCGCATGACCGACATCGTGATGATCCGCACCTTCGAGCAGGCGCGCATCGAGCAGTTTGCCCAGTATTCGCGCGTGCCGGTCATCAACGGCCTGACCAACGAGTACCACCCCTGCCAGATCCTGGCCGACATCTTCACCTTCATCGAGCACCGCGGCTCCATTCGCGGCAAGACCGTGGCCTGGATCGGCGACGGCAACAACATGGCCAACACCTGGGCGCAGGCGGCGGCCTTGCTGGGCTTCACGCTGCGCGTGGCCACGCCGCGCGGCTACGAGGTCGATTCGCAACTGGCCACGCTCGACAGCGGCGGCGGCGGCCAGCGCGGCTGGCAGGACTTCAGCGACCCGCGCGCGGCCTGCGCCGGCGCCGACCTGGTCACCACCGACGTGTGGACCAGCATGGGCTACGAGGCCGAGAACGAGGCGCGCAAAAAGGCCTTTGCCGACTGGTGCGTGGACGCCGCCATGATGCGCGCCGCCAAGCCCGACGCCCTGTTCATGCACTGCCTGCCCGCGCACCGCGGCGAGGAAGTCACCGCCGAGGTCATCGACGGCCCGCAGTCGGTCGTCTGGGACGAGGCTGAAAACAGAATGCACGTGCAGAAGGCGTTGCTGGAATACCTGCTGCTCGGCCAGCTGGCGTAGGCGACGGCGGCGCTTCAACCGCCACCGGCCGCGCCTACCCGCGCGCGGCCGTTCTTGCCCTCGCGCTCCGGCTTGCGTACCATGCGGCCAAGGCCACGCTGAACGCACCTTGGCGCGCAGCGCCGGCTACTGACGAACGATGTCGCCCTTGAGCGACCAGGCGATGGACAGCAGGTCTTTCTGCACGTCGTCCCCCAAGCCGCAGGCGCGCGCCGCCGCCAGGATGTCGTCGATCACCGCCATGTATTCGGCGTCGCTGATGTTCATGCCGCGATGGGTGTCCGGCATCGAGCGCCCGGCGTATTCGGCCGGGCCGCCGGTGCCCATGGCCAGGAAGGCGCAGGAGTGGCGCTTGATTTCGGCCACGCGCTCGGGCGATTCGAGGTAGGGCAGAAAGCGCTGCTTCACCACGGGGTTGGCCAGGTGCAGCTCGACCAGCTTGTCGACCAGCTTGGCAATGCCGGACGATGCACCGAGACGATCGTAGAGCGAGGGGGTCATGAGTTTCTCCTTGCGTTCTGGCGCCCGCTCCAGGCAAAGGCCACGGCTGCACCGAAACCATGGCGTCCCGCCCCGCACGCTGGCGTGGGCCGGCCCCTGGAGTGACTTGAATCTACGCAAGGAAATGGGCTTTCGATAGTACAGATTCTGGAGTTCCGGCCGCGCCGCAAACGGCCCACACTGGCACCTCGACAGGAGGCAGACATGACCGTCGGATACCGTCAATTTTGTCCCGTGGCCAAGGCCGCCGAGCTGCTGTGCGAGCGCTGGACTTTGCTGGTGGCGCGCGAGCTGATTGCCGGCAGCCGGCATTTCAACGAGTTGCGCCGCGGCCTGCCGCGCATGTCGCCGACCCTGTTGTCGACGCGCCTGTCGCAGCTGGTCGCCAGCGGTGTCATCCGCCGCTCGGCCGAAGGCCCCATGCAGCACGCCTACGAGTTGACCCAGGCCGGGCAGGAGCTGGTGCCCCTGATCGAAACCATGGGCGTGTGGGGCCATCGCTGGGTCAGCAAGCACCTGCACGACGACGACTTGGACGCCGGGCTGCTGATGTGGGACATCGGCCGTGGCGTCGATTCGTCGGTGCTGCCCGAGCGGCGCGTGGTGATCGAGGTCGAGCTGACCGACGCGCCGCGCGACCGGCGCCACTGGTGGCTGGTATCGGAGGCCGAACACGTCGACCTGTGCCTGGAAGACCCGGGGCACGAGGTGGACCTGCTCATCCGCGCCACCGTGCGCATGCTCACCTCGGTGTGGATGTGCCGCCTGAGCCTGGATGAAGCGCGCCACACCGGCGACATCACGCTGAGCGGCCCCGAGCGCCTCAAGCGCCTGATGCCCCGGTGGCTCATCGGCAGCCCGCTGGCGCGCCTGGGCGCCCAATCGCTGGTGGCCCGGCCGATCGGGGCCTGAGGTCGAACCGCGGCATGATCGCGCCATGAGCCCTGCCCCGACCCCGCTCGACTGCCAGACCTGCGGCGCCTGCTGCGCCAGTTTTCGCGTCGACTTTTCGGTCTGCGAAACCGAGGCCGCGGGCGGGCGCGTGCCCGACGGCTTGGCCGAGGCGGTGACCGACGGCATCTGCCGCCTGCGCGGCACCGACCACGCACGCCCGCGCTGCGCCGCGCTCACCGGCCGCATCGGCGAGCGGGTGGCCTGCGCCATCTACGAGTGGCGGCCCTCGCCCTGCCGCGAGTTCGAAGCCGGCTCGGACGCCTGCCTGCGCGCGCGCCGCCGGCACGGGCTGGCCACGCCCGACTGACAAGGCGCGATTTCTCGCCACCCGTTGCGATTAACCGACACCACGCCCGGCGCGGGCGCGCTAACGTCGGCCCATGTCACTCGATACCCTGTCCTTGTGGGACATCTCGCCACCCGTGCAGCCGGGCGCGCCGGTGTTTCCGGGCGACACGCCCTACCAGCAGCACTGGAGCGCGCAGATCGGCCCCGGCTGCCCGGTCAACGTCAGCAGAATCACGCTGTCGCCCCACGTGGGCGCGCACGCCGACGCGCCGCTGCACTACGACCCGGCCGGCCGCGCGGTCGGCGCGCTCGATCTGGCGCCCTACCTCGGCCGCTGCCGCGTGATCCACGCCATCGGCGTGCGGCCGCTCATTTTTTGGCAGCACCTCGCGCACGCCACGCAAGGGCTGCCGCCGCGCGTGCTGGTGCGCACCTACGCTCGGGCGCCGGTCGACCGCTGGGATCCGCAGCTCGCCGCCTTCGCGCCCGAGACGGTGGAGCGCCTGGCCGACGCGGGCGTGGTGCTGATCGGCATCGACACCGCCAGCATCGACCCGGCCGACAGCAAGGCGCTGGCCAGCCACCAGGTGATCCGCCGGCGCCAGTTGCGCGTGCTGGAAAACCTGGTGCTCGACGACGTGCCCGAGGGCGACTACGAGCTGATTGCGCTGCCGCTCAAGCTGACGACGGCCGACGCCTCGCCGGTGCGCGCCGTGCTGCGTGCCCTGCCTTCTTGAAAGTTTGAATCGAACAAGGCTCTTGCGCGCATCCAGCGAGCGCAGGCAGCTATCAAACCAATAGTATTTCAACCATAACCACTGCCCATTGGGCAGATCGCCCAACCCATTTCAGGAGACCGCACCATGACCGACCCACGCCCCGAATCCATCGTCCGCGACGAGCACGCCCAGCTCGACTACTCCAGCAGCATGAGCTATGGCGACTACCTGCACATCGACCAGGTGCTGTCGGCGCAGCATCCGCTGTCGCCCGCGCACGACGAGATGCTGTTCATCATCCAGCACCAGACCAGCGAGCTGTGGATGAAGCTGATGCTGACCGAGATCGGCGCAGCCATGCAGGACGTGCGCGGCGACCACCTGCCGCCAGCCTTCAAGAAGCTGGCGCGCGCCAGCCGCATCTTCGAGCAGTTGGTCAACGCCTGGGACGTGCTGGCCACCATGACGCCACCCGAATACAGCGCCATCCGCCCCTATCTGGGGCCGTCCAGCGGTTTCCAGAGCTTTCAGTACCGCTGCATCGAGTTCGCGCTGGGCAACAAGAACGCCGCCATGCTGAAGGTGCACGCGCACAAGCCCGAGCGCCTGGCGCTGGTCAAGAGCTATTTCGACGCGCCCTCGCTGTACGACGAGAGCCTGCGCCTGATGGCCCGGCGCGGCCTGGCCATTCCGGCCGACCACCTGGAGCGCGACTGGAACCAGCCCTACGAGGCCAGCGACGCCGTGGAGGCGGCCTGGCTCAGCGTCTACCGCGACCCGGAGACGCACTGGGACCTGTACCAGTTGGGCGAGAAGCTGACCGACCTGGAGGACGCCTTCCGCGTCTGGCGCTTCAAGCACGTCACCACGGTGGAGCGCATCATCGGCTTCAAGCGCGGCACCGGCGGCACCAGCGGCGTGGGCTATCTGCGCAAGATGCTGGACGTGGTGCTGTTTCCGGAGCTGTGGCGGCTGCGCACCGATCTGTGAGTCACAAAAAAAAGGCCGCGATCGCTCGCGGCCTTTTCGTTGCGGCGGACCCGGTTCAGTTCCGCGACTTGTCGACCAGCTTGTTGGCCTTGATCCAGGGCATCATGGCGCGCAGCTTCTCGCCGACCTGCTCGATCTGGCTTTCGGCGTTCAGGCGGCGGCGGCTTTGCAGCTCGGGCGCGCCGGCCTGGTTTTCCAGGATGAAGTTCTTGGCGTAGACGCCGCTCTGGATGTCCTTGAGCGCCTGGCGCATGGCGGCGCGCGTGGCGTCGGTCACGATCTTGGGGCCGGTCACGTATTCGCCGTACTCGGCGTTGTTGCTGATCGAGTAGTTCATGTTGGCGATGCCGCCTTCATAGATCAGATCGACGATCAGTTTCAGCTCGTGCAGGCACTCGAAGTAGGCCATCTCGGGCGCGTAGCCGGCATCCACCAGGGTCTCGAAGCCGGCCTTGATCAGCTCGACGGTGCCGCCGCACAGCACGGCCTGCTCGCCGAACAGGTCGGTCTCGGTCTCCTCGCGGAAGTTGGTCTCGATGATGCCGGCGCGGCCGCCGCCGTTGGCCATGGCGTAGGACAGGGCCAGGTCGCGCGCCTTGCCGCTGGGGTCTTGATGCACGGCGATCAGCTGCGGCACGCCGCCGCCCTGGGTGTAGGTGCTGCGCACGGTGTGGCCGGGCGCCTTGGGCGCGACCATCCACACGTCCAGGTCGGCGCGCGGCACGACCTGGCCGTAGTGCACGTTGAAGCCGTGCGCGAACACCAGCGAGGCGCCCTGCTTGATGTTGGGCTCGATGTCCTCGCGGTACACCTTGGCGATCTGCTCGTCGGGCAGCAGGATCATCACCACGTCGGCCTGCTTGACGGCCGCGCCGACCTCGGCCACCTTCAGGCCGGCCTTCTCGACCTTGGGCCAGCTGGCGCCGCCCTTGCGCAGGCCGACCACCACCTTCACGCCGCTGTCGTTCAGGTTTTGCGCGTGCGCGTGGCCCTGGCTGCCGTAGCCGATGATGGCCACGGTCTTGCCCTTGATGAGGGACAGGTCACAGTCTTTGTCGTAGAACACTTTCACGGGTTTTCTCCTTGGATGATCCGGTTAACTATCAAAAATGAAGCGCCTGCCGCACGACGGACGGGCGCTGCAGCCTCAAACCTTCAATAAACGCTCGCCGCGCCCGATGCCGCTGGCGCCGGTGCGCACGGTCTCCAGGATGGCGCTCTTGTCGATCGAGTTGAGAAACGCATCGTGCTTGGCCTGGTCGCCGGTCAGCTCGATGGTGTAGCTCTTGTCGGTCACGTCGATGATGCGGCCGCGGAAGATGTCCGTCGTCCGCTTGATCTCCTCGCGCTCCTTGCCGACGGCGCGCACCTTCACCATCATGTGCTCGCGCTCGATGTAGGCGCCCTCGGTCAGTTCGACCACCTTGACCACCTCGATCAGACGGTTCAGGTGCTTGGTGATCTGCTCGATCACCTCCTCCGAGCCGGTGGTCTGGATCGTCATGCGCGAGAGGCTCGCGTCCTCGGTGGGCGCGACGATCAGCGACTCGATGTTGTAGCCCCGGGCCGAGAACAGGCCCACCACGCGGGACAGCGCGCCCGCCTCGTTTTCAATCAGTACGGCAATGATGTGTTTCATGTCCAGATTCCTCTTCTCGCCGCCCTCCCCCGCAGCCGGTAAGCGGCGGGCTTGGCGGGCAATAGATTCGTCTTGAGAGAGATAAAAATTCAAATACGGGACGCAGAGGACGCAAAGGTTGCGCAGAAGACGCAAAAAAATCCATAAATTTTTTTCGGTCTCTTTTGCGTCCTTTGCGAATCCTTTGCGTCCTCTGCGTTCGGTATTCGGTATTCAACGGCTCACAGGTCTTCCGAGCCCAGCAGCATCTCGGTGATGCCCATGCCCGCGCGCACCATCGGAAAGACGTTTTCCGTCGGGTCGGTGCGAAAGTCCATGAACACGGTGCGGTCCTTGAGCTTGCGCGCCTCGCGCAGCGCGGGCTCCACGTCCTGCGGGCGCTCGATCAGCATGCCGACGTGGCCGTAGGCCTCGGCCAGCTTGACGAAGTTGGGCAGCGCGTCCATGTAGCTCTGGCTGTAGCGGCCCGAATACTCGATCTCCTGCCACTGCCGCACCATGCCCAGGTAGCGGTTGTTGAGCGAGACGATCTTGATCGGCGTGTTGTATTGCAGGCAGGTGGACAGCTCCTGGATGCACATCTGCACCGAGCCCTCGCCGGTGATGCAAAACACCTCCGAATCGGGCCTGGCCAGCTTGATGCCCATGGCATAGGGAATGCCCACGCCCATGGTGCCCAGGCCGCCCGAGTTGATCCAGCGGCGCGGCTCGTCGAAGCGGTAGTACTGCGCCGCCCACATCTGGTGCTGGCCCACGTCGGAGGTGATGTAGGTGTCGGCGTCCTTGGTCATGTTCCACAGCGTCTCGACCACGTGCTGCGGCTTGATGACCTCGGTGTTGCCGCGGTCGTAGGCCAGGCAGTCGCGCCCGCGCCAGCCGTCGATGGACTTCCACCAGTCGGCCAGCGCCGCCGCGTTGGGCTTGGCGGGCGACTCGCGCAGCATGCCGATCAGCTCGGTCAGCACGTCCTTGACGTCGCCCACGATCGGCACGTCCACCCGCACGCGCTTGGAAATGCTGGACGGGTCGATGTCGATGTGGATGATCTTGCGGTCGACCGAGGCGAAGTGCTTGGGGTTGCCGATCACGCGATCGTCGAAGCGCGCGCCCACGGCCAGCAGCACGTCGCAGTTCTGCATGGCGTTGTTGGCCTCCCAGGTGCCGTGCATGCCCAGCATGCCGACGAAGCGCTTGTCCGAGGCCGGAAACGCCCCCAGGCCCATCAGCGTATTTGTGACCGGTGCGCCCAGCAGGTCGACCAGGGTGCGCAACTCGGCGCTGGCGTTGGCCAGCAGCACGCCACCGCCGGTGTAGATGTAGGGCCGCTTGGCGCCCAGCAGCAGCTGCAGCGCCTTGCGGATCTGCCCGCTGTGGCCCTTGCGCACCGGGTTGTACGAGCGCATCTCGATGCTGTCGGGATAGCCCTTGAAGGCGGTCTTGGCAAAGGACACGTCCTTGGGAATGTCGACCACCACCGGTCCCGGGCGGCCCGAGCGCGCGATGTGGAAAGCCTTTTTCATCACCGTGGCCATGTCGCGCACGTCCTTGACCAGGAAGTTGTGCTTGACGATCGGGCGCGTGATGCCCACGGTGTCGCACTCCTGGAAGGCGTCCTGGCCGATCGCCGCCGTGGGCACCTGGCCGCAGACGATCACCATCGGGATCGAGTCCATGTAGGCGGTGGCGATGCCGGTGACGGCGTTGGTCACGCCCGGCCCCGAGGTGACCAGGGCCACGCCGACGTCGCCGGTGGCGCGCGCGTAGCCGTCGGCGGCGTGCACGGCCGCCTGCTCGTGGCGCACCAGCACGTGCTGAATCGATTCCTGCTTGTAGAAGGCGTCGTAGATGTGCAACACCGCACCGCCCGGATAGCCCCAGACGTACTTGACGCCCTCGGCCTGCAGCGCCTTGACCAGGATTTCGGCGCCGCGCAGATCTTGGGATGTGTGGGATGCTTCGCTGCGCGAGGACGCGGCAGCGGCCGACTTGAGTTCGGCTTTGGAGATTTCCATTTCGATCAACCTTTCGAGAATTTCTCTGACGAAAAACCTTGGGTGCCCCTTGCCAGCCCTCGTGGGGCCGCTTCAGGACTTGAGACCACACGCCATGGACGGGAAACTGTAAAGCCCGCCGGACGGTGACCCGTTTGCCAGTTTGACTGCAGCGCGCATTATGGCACCGCGCGGCCCGAGCCGCCGCGCCGGCCGCCTGGACGCTGCGGTGCCGATGCCATAATTCACCGCTTCGCGGCTTCCCGCCGGCATGCGCGCCGGCAGCCCCCCGATGACTCGCGTCGTCCCTCCCGGCGTGCCGCCGGCACGCTCCCGCATCGCCTGAGACGCCCTTGGCGACCGAACAAGAACTCGCCGACCTGCTGCGCAGCGTGGAAAAGCGCGCCTTCAAGCGCACGCTCTACCACGTGCGCGACGAGAACGCCGCGCTGGACATCGTGCAGGACAGCATGATGAAGCTGGCCGAGCACTATGGCGACAAGCCGGCCGCGCAGCTGCCGCTGCTGTTCCAGCGCATCCTGTCCAACAGCACGCTGGACTGGTTTCGGCGCCAGAAGTCGCGCAAGGCCCTGTTTTCCAATCTGAGCGACTTCGAGTCGGCCGACGACGAGGGCGGCAGCTTCGACCTGCTGGAGAGCCTGGTCGCCAACGGCACCGGCGAGTCGGTCGAAAGCGCCGAGGACAGCACGCGCCGCGCCGAAATCCTGCACCAGATCGAAACCCAGATCCAGGCCCTGCCGGCCCGTCAACGCGAGGCCTTTCTGATGCGTTACTGGGAGGAGATGGACGTTGCCGAAACCGCCGCCGCGATGGGGTGTTCGGAAGGCAGCGTCAAGACACACTGCTCGCGCGCCGTCCAGGCCCTCGCCAAGGCCCTGCGCAGCAAGGGAATCACACCATGAGCACCAGCCACCAAGTCCAGCGCGACGACATCCTGCAAAACCGCTTCGGCCTGCGCGTGGCCGCCCGCCTGTCGGCCGGCGCCAGCGAGTTGCCGCACGAGCTGTCCGAGCGCCTGCGGGTGGCGCGCCAGCAGGCGCTCGCGCACCGCAAGCGCCCGGCGGTGGTGGCGCATCGCCCGGTGGTCAGCCGCGCCGCCGCCGTCATGCGCCAGGGCCCGGCCGCCGTGCTGGGCCTGGGCGGCGGCGACGGCCCTGGCTTCTGGGGCCGCGCCAGCACCGCCGTGCTGCTGGCGGGGCTGGCGATCGGCCTGGTCGCCATCAACATCGTGCAAGGCGACGACCGCGCGGTCGACATCGCCGACCTGGACGCCGCCCTGCTGACCGACGACCTGCCGCCCCAAGCCTACACCGACCCGGGTTTCCTGCAGTTTCTCAAGACGCAGCACCACGAGCGCAGCGGCGGCTCCTCGTCCGATCGCCCCGAAACCTGAAGCCGGAGCCCCGCCAGCGCCCATGCCCGCCCGGATTCGCCCCACCCGCTGGCTTGCGGCCCTGCTCGTCCCGATCGGCCTCACGCTGGCCTTGGCTGCGCCGGCGCAGGCCGAAAGCGGCGCCCGTCCCGCCCGGGCGGCGCGCCCCGCGCACGCGGCGGCCAGCAACGGCATCGCTTGGCGTGAGTTGACGGCGCGCCAGAAAACCGCCCTGGCGCCCCTGAAGGAGCAGTGGCCCACGCTGAGCGCCGAGCACCAGCGCAAATGGATCGCCCTGGCGCGCAACTACCACCGCCTGTCGCCGGCCGAGCAGGCCACGCTGCAGCGGCGCATGAGCGACTGGGCCCAGCTCAGCCCTTCGCAGCGCACGCGGGCGCGGCTCAACTTCGGCGAGGCGCGGCGCCTGCCGGCCGACGAAAAGCGCGCCCAGTGGGAGGCCTACCAGGCGCTGCCCGAGCAGGAGCGCGAGCGCCTGGCCCAGGACCGGCCCAAGCCCCCGGTCACCGCCGCGCCGGCCCTGCGCCCCGCGCCGCCCAGCGCCATCGCGCGGCCGCTGCTGCCCGCCACGCGCCCGGCCGACGGCGGCACGCGCGACATTCGCTCCAGCGTGCCGCTGAACCGCCATACACTGCTGCCTTTGCGGACGGCGCCCGACACGGTCGATCGGCGCTGACCGCGCCCCGCCTTTGTCGTCATTGGCGAGCGTGTCGCATGCACGCCGTCTGATCCGCTTTCCCTGTCGATGCCTGCCCTGCCGTCCAGCCCCTCCTCCATGTCTGCCGCCGAGCCGGGCGTGCTCGTCGCCCCCCCGCTGCGCCGGCGCATGGCCTGCTGGCTGTACGAAGGCCTGCTGCTGTTCGGCGTGGTGTTCGTCGCCGGCTACCTGTTCGGCACGCTCACGCAGACGCGCAACGCCCTGAACAACCGGCACGAGCTGCAGTTTTTCGTCTTCGTGGTCATCGGCATCTACTTCGGCTGGTTCTGGAGCAAGGGCCAGACCCTGGCCATGAAGACCTGGCACATCCGCGTGGTCGACCGCCAGGGCCGGCCGCTGTCGCAGGGCCGCGCCCTGCTGCGCTACCTGCTGTGCTGGGTGTGGTTTTTGCCGCCGCTGGCGGCGATGGCGCCGTTTCCGCTGCGCGCGGGCGAAGTCACGGTGCTGACCGTCGGCTGGGTGCTGGTGTGGGCGCTGCTGAGCCGTTTTCGCGCCGACCGCCAGTTCTGGCACGACATCTGGGCCGGCACGCGCCTGATCGACGTGCGGCCCGCCGCGGACGGGGCGCGCCCGTGATCGCCAGCCCGCCCCCCCAGCCGCCACGCAAGAACCACGCTGGCCTGGCCCGCCTGGCGCCGGCGCTGCGCCACTCGCTGGCGGGGCTGCGCGCGGCCTGGGACGAAGGAGCCTTTCGCCAGGAGGTGGCGCTGGCCGTGCCGCTGATTCCGCTCGCCTTCTGGCTGGGCCAGGGCTGGGTCGAGGTGGCGCTGCTGGCCGGCTCCGTCGTCGGCGTGCTGATCGTCGAGCTGCTCAACAGCGGCATCGAGGCCGCCATCGACCGCTTCGGCGACGACTGGCACCTGCTCTCCAAGCGCGCCAAGGACCTGGGCTCGGCGGCCGTGCTGCTGGCCCTGCTGCTGGCCGGCGCCATCTGGGCTGCCGCGCTCTATCACCGTTTTCTCACCTGATCGCCATGTCCGAAGTTTCTGTTTCTGCCGCCGCACCCGCCTTTTCCATCTGCGTCTACTGCGGCTCGCGCCCCGGCGCCAACCCCGCCTTTGCCGAGGCAGCCGCTGGCGTGGGCCGCTGGATCGGCGAGCGCGGCGGCCAGCTCGTGTACGGCGGTGGCCGCAGCGGCCTGATGGGCGTGGTGGCCAACGCGACGCTGGCCGCCGGCGGGCGCGTGGTCGGCGTCATCCCGCAGGCGCTGGTGGACCGCGAACAGGCGCACCGCGGCTGCACCGAACTGCACGTGGTCGACACCATGCACGAGCGCAAGCGCCGCATGGCCGAGCGCGCCGACGCCTTCCTGGCCCTGCCCGGCGGCATCGGCACGATGGAAGAGTTCTTCGAGATCTGGACCTGGCACCAGCTGGGCTACCACGGCAAGCCCGTGGGCCTGCTGAACGTGGACGGCTACTACGACGCGCTGCTGCAGTTCATGCACACCGGCGTGCGCGCCGGCTTCATGGACGAGGCGCAGATGCGGATGGTCGCCACCGGCGCCCAATGGCCAAGCCTGCTGCCTGAACTGGTCGAGCGTGCTGGCTTCACCGCGCCAACGCAGCTCAACGCGATCTGAACTCAGCCCGGCGGCAGAAACAGCTGCTGCAGGTCGCTCAGAAAGTCGAAGCCGCGCGCCGTGGGCCGCAGGCCGGCTCCGCCGGGCTCCAACCAGCCCTGGTCCTCGGCCTGCCGCAGGGCGGCGCGCACGCGCTCGGCCGGCAGGCCGGTGCGCGCGCTGAACTCGGACAGGGCAAAGCCGTCCTTCAGCCGCAGCGCGTTCAGCATGAATTCGAACGGCAGGTCGCCCGGCGTCACCTCGTGGTGGCTGGCCACCGCGTCGCCGGCCAGCGCCTGCTGCATGTAGCGCTCGGGCAGGCGGTGGCGCACCTGGCGCAGCACGCGGTGGGCAAAGCTGAGCTTGCCGTGCGCGCCGGCGCCGATACCCAGGTAGTCGCCGAACTGCCAGTAGTTCAGGTTGTGCACGCAGCGGTGGCCGGCCCGCGCGTAGGCCGACACCTCGTAGCGCTCCAGGCCGGCGGCGCCGGTCAGTTCGGTGATGCGGTCCAGCATGTCCCAGGCCACGTCCTCCTCGGGCAGGCGCGGCGGGTACTTGGCAAACACCGTGTTGGGCTCGATCGTCAGGTGGTAGATCGACAGGTGCGGCGGCGCGAACGACAGCGCGGTGCGCACGTCCTGCTCCAGCTCGGCCAGCGTCTGGCCCGGCAGCGCGTACATCAGGTCGAGGTTGAAGGTGTCGAAGGCGCGCGCGGCCTCTTGGAGCGCAGCGCGGGCCTGCGCGCCGTCGTGCACGCGGCCGATGGCCTTCAGGTGCGCGTCGTCGAAGCTCTGCACGCCCACCGACAGGCGCGTGACGCCGGCGGCGCGAAAAGCGGCGAAGCGCTCGCGCTCGAAGGTGCCGGGGTTGGCCTCCAGCGTGATCTCGCAGCCCGGCGCCAGCGGCAGACGGGCGCGCACGCCCTCGATCAGGCGCTCGATGCGCTCAGGCGCGAACAGGCTGGGCGTGCCGCCGCCGATGAACACGCTGATCACCGGCCGCCCCCACACCAGCGGCAGGCTGGCCTCCAGGTCGGCCAGCAGCGCGTCGACATAGCGCTGCTGCTCGGCCTCGGCGTCGGCGCCGGCGCGCATCTCGTGCGAGTTGAAGTCGCAATAGGGGCACTTGCGAATGCACCAGGGCAGGTGCACGTACAGCGACAGCGGCGGCAGCGCGGGCAGGTTCAGGGGGCCCGGCCCCATCAGGGACACGACATCAAAGGCGGGGTTCACAGCCAGCGCTCGCGCATCAGCGCAATCATGGCGCGCGCCGCCTGGCCGCGGTGGCTGTGCGCATTTTTCTCGTCGGCCGGCAGCTCGGCAAAGGTTTTGCCCAGCGCGGGGATGAACATCACCGGATCGAAGCCGAAGCCACCGCTGCCGCGCGGCTCGCGCACGATCTCGCCCACCGCGCGGCCGACGGCGATCAGCGGCTCGGGGTCGTCGGCGCTGCGCAGCGCCACCAGCGTGCTGACCAGGGCGGCGCGGCGCTGCTCGATGCCCTGCATCTGCTCCAGCAGCGCGCGCACGTTGTTGGCGTCGCCCTTGGCATAGCCGAAGCGCGTGGCGTAGTAGGCAGTGTCCACGCCCGGCTGGCCGCCGAAGGCGTCCACGCACAGGCCGGCATCGTCGGCCAGCGCCGGCAGGCCACTGGCGGCGCTGGCGTGCCGCGCCTTGGCGAGCGCGTTCTCGACAAAGGTGCGGTACGGCTCGGGCGCCTCGCCGATGCCCAGCTCGGACTGGCGCCGCAGGCCAAAGCCCAGCGGCGCCAGCATGGCCTGCAGCTCGGCCAGCTTGCCGGCGTTGTTGGAGGCCAGCACGATGTTCATGGTCAAATCAGGCTCCAGCGCCCACCAATCAAGCGCAAATAGCTATTATTTTGATAGAGACTTTTGCTGCAGCGCGATGAGCTCGCCAATGCCCTTTTCGGCCAGTTGCAGCAGGCGGTCCATCTCGGCGCGCGAAAAGGCCGCGCCTTCGGCCGTGCCCTGCACCTCGACGAAATGGCCGGCGCCGGTCATCACCACGTTCATGTCGGTGTCACAGGCCGAATCCTCGCCGTAGTCCAGGTCGAGCAGCGGCACGCCGTCCACGATGCCCACCGAAATGGCGGCCACCGTGCCCAGGATGGGCGAGGCCGCGACGCGCTGTTGCGCCAGCAGCCAGCTCACCGCGTCGTGCGCGGCCACGTAGGCGCCGGTGATGCTGGCGGTGCGCGTGCCGCCGTCGGCCTGGATCACGTCGCAGTCCAGGTGGATGGTGCGCTCGCCCAGGGCGCCCAGGTCGAACACGGCGCGCAGGCTGCGGCCGATCAGGCGCTGGATCTCCTGCGTGCGCCCGCTTTGCTTGCCGCGCGCGGCCTCGCGGTCGCCGCGCGTGTGGGTGGCGCGCGGCAGCATGCCGTATTCGGCCGTCACCCAGCCCTGGCCGCTGCCGCGCTTGTGCGGCGGCACTTTTTCCTCGACCGAGGCGGTGCACAGCACGCGGGTCTGGCCGAACTCGACCAGCACCGAGCCCTCGGCGTAGGCGGTGTAGTGGCGGGTGATGCGCACCGGGCGCAGCGCATCAAAGGCGCGGCCCTGGCGCTGATGGGCAGAAGAAGAAGTGGAGGAATCGGTCATGGAAACGGCAGTCGAAAAAAGACGGACCCGGGCGCCTGCGCACCGGCCCGAGGTGGTCAGCGCCGCGCGGCGCTGCGCTGGATGGCGTCGTTGATCTCGGCGATGGAGCGCTCGATGGCCTGCTCGTCCAGCTCGTCGAGCAGCGGGTCGACGTCGACGGCCTGAATGGTGGAGGCAAAGCTGTCGCGGTCCATCAGCTCGGTCTGGGTGAAGCCGCTGCTGGCGACCGCCGGCTGCGCGGACTCCCATTCGAGCGCCAGCACCGTGACGTTGTCCGAGCGCGCCCCGGCCTCGGCCAGCGCCTGGTCGACCAGCGCCGGCACCGCCTGCGCCACCGGCAGCGCCGACAGGCTGGCGACGATGGCCTCGTCGTCGATGCTGTCCCACAACCCGTCCGAGCACAGCATCACCTTGTCACCCTGCCGCAGCGGCAGCGGCCCGCCCAGGTCGTACATCGGGCGGGCGATGGAGCCCAGGCAGGTGAACAGCACATTGCGGTTCAGCGCCTCGATGGCGCTACCGGCGTGCGCCTGCGCCTCGACGTAGGAATGGTCGCGCGTGCGCGCCAGCAGGCGCCCCTCGCGCACCACGTACAGGCGCGAATCGCCGCAGTGCACCCATTGCAGCACGCCGTCCTGCACCACCGCGGCCACCACCGTGGTGCGCGGGGTGTCCAGCAGCGCGCGCGCGCTGGCGTAACGAATGATCTCGTGGTGCGCGGCCAGCACGCCGGCGGACAGGAAATCGGGCACCACCGCCAGCCGCGTGCGGGCGTGCCGTTGGAACTGGCTGGAAAACGACTGCAGCGCGATCTGCGCCGCCACCTCGCCATCAGGGTGGCCGCCCATGCCGTCGGCCAGCACGAACAGCCCCGCATCGCGCGTGTAGCTGTAGCCCATGCGGTCTTCGTTCTTCTCGCGCCCCCCGATGCGGCTGAGCTGAAAAATCGAAAACTTCATTGCCACCACCCGGACTGCCGGGCGCCAAACGAAACCATCGGACACCCAAGAGCCCGATGGCCGCGGAGCAGGCCATGCCAGCGGTCGCCGTGGACGGGCTTGGCCCGTTCACTGGCGACGCCCCCTCGAAGGGGGGAGGCGAAACAACGCGCAGCGTGTGGAGTCTGGGGGTGAGCCATTTATCTCATGCGGGTGGCCAGATGCGTGGCCCGCTTGATGTTCTTCTTGGTGTCGGTCAGCACGTTGTCCAGCCCCAGCCGCACCTTCTCGGTCATCGACAGCTTGGTGTAGCGGCGCTCGCCCTCGCGCGACAGCTCTTTCTGCAGCGCGAACACCGACTGCGGGCGCGACAGCGGATCGAGCGCCATGCACCACTCGACCATCTCGATCAGGCTGTCGGAGTACAGCCCGCGCATGCGGGTGAGCGACAGCGCCAGCCGGTCTTTCTCCAGCCGCTGCGGCGCCTCGTTGGGCGGAAAGCCGTGCATGCACGAATAAATGCAGGCGCCGATGGCGTAGATATCCGTCCAGGGGCCCATGGTGGCGTCGCGCCGGTACATCTCGGGCGCGGCAAAGCCGGGCGTGTACATGGGACGGGTGAAGTTGCCTTCCTTGTTCAGCACCTCGCGCGCCGCGCCGAAGTCCAGCATCACGGCGCGGTTGTCGTCGGTGATGAAGATGTTGGCCGGCTTCAGGTCCAGGTGCAGCATCTTGTGCTGGTGCACCACGCGCAGGCCGCGCAGGATTTCGTCGAACAGCGAGCGGATGGTGGACTCGCGAAACACCTTGTCCTTCTTGAGCTCGCGCGCCGTCACGATGAAGTCCTGCAAGGTGGCGCCCTCCAGGTGGTTCATCACCATGTAGACGGTTTCGTTCTGACGAAAGAAGTTCAGCACGCTCACCACCGAGGCGTGCGAGATCTGCGCCAGCGCGCGGCCTTCCTCGAAGAAGCTCTTGAGGCCCAGGCGGTACAGCGACAGTTTTTCGGGCGCCACCTGGGGCACCAGCTCGCCCGGCGCGCGCGTGGTGAGCGCCGTCGGCAGGTATTCCTTGATGGCCACCTGCTGGCCCGAGGCATCCAGCGCCAGGTAGACCACGCCGAAGCCCCCGCCGGCCAGCTTGCGCAGCACGCGGTAGCCCCCGATCATGGTGTCGGGAGGCAGGGGAGCAGGCTTGAGCTTTGCCATAGAATTTTGAATGCACCCCGGTTGCCGCGCGAACCCGCTGAAACCGGCCTGAAGCGCCGTAGGCAGGCCCGTCACGCAAGCGAAGGAAACCAAATGTCAGTTTACAGTATGACCGGCTACGCCAGTGGCCGGATCAACCCCCGGAAAGCCAGCGACGAGCAAGCCGCCCTCCCCGGCGTCGTGATCGACATGCGCTCGGTCAACAGCCGCTTTCTGGACCTCACCTTGCGCCTGCCCGACGAGTTGCGCGCACACGAGCCGGCCCTGCGCCAGCTGCTCACGCAAGGCCTCAAGCGCGGCAAGGTCGAGTTGCGCGCCGCGCTGGAAGGGCGCACCGGCAGCGCGGTGGGCGACCCGCCGATCGCCGTGCTGCAGCAGCTGGCCAATTTGCAGGACAAGGTGCGTGCCTGGCTGCCCGAGGCCGCCGCGCTGTCCGTGGCCGACGTGCAACGCCTCGCCGCCGGCACCGGCGACGGCGCCAGCGAGGTGCCGGCCGACGCCCTGCTGGCGCTGGCCCGCCGCGTGCTGGATGATTTTGCGGCGGCGCGCGCGCGCGAGGGTGCGCGCCTGGTCGAGCTGCTGCACGCGCGCATGGCCGAGCTGCGTGCGCTGGCCGCACGCGCCGAGCCGCTGGTGCCGCAGGCCGTGCAGGCGCAAAAGCAGCGCTTCGTCGCCCGCTGGAACGAGGCCTTGGCCGACGCCGGCAGCACCGTGCCCACGGCGGCGGCGCAAGAGCGCGCCTTGGCCGAAGCCGCCGCCTTCGCCATCCGCATCGACGTGGCCGAGGAGCTGGGGCGTCTGCGCGCGCACCTGGACGAGATCGAGTCGGTGCTGAAAAAAGGCGGCGAAGCCGGCAAGCGCCTGGACTTTTTGATCCAGGAGCTGCACCGCGAAGCCAACACCCTGGGCTCCAAGTCCGCCGCGCTGGAGCTGTCGCGCATCAGCGTGGACATGAAGGTGCTGATCGAGCAGATGCGCGAGCAGGTGCAGAACATCGAGTGACGTTTCAGGGCTGCCCGTGCCGCCCAAAAAACGATCGTCTTGCTATCGACAAAGCGTTGCGCGCCGGTTGAATGCCGATCCCGTGAGCAAAGAAATCGACGGGAAACCTACAACATGGGATCGGACGTAACCCGCCGCAGTTGGAGCTGAACCAGTCAGCGGATGCCCGGCGATCCCTGTCATGGACAAAACTGCGGTTACATGGACTTGCCTGAAATACTGTATAAATCAACAGTATTTCTATGCGCTCTTCAACCACGTCCATCAAACACCCGAATGCATCAGCCATCGCCTTGCCCGGCGTCTGGCGCGGCTGCGAACTCGGTCAACGGCCCGCTGCGGTGCAACCGACGGGATGGGAGCAGCTCGACCAAGCGCTGCCCGGCGGCGGTTGGCCTAGCCGCTCACTGACCGAGGTGCTGACGCCTCAGCCGGCCGTCTTGGAGTGGCGTCTGCTGAGCTTCGCGCTCGGGCGCATCGCGGCGCAGGGCCGCCAGATCGTCACCATCGCGCCGCCTAGGCATCCGTACCTGCCGGGCCTGCAACAGGCGGGTCTGGACGAGCGGTGCTTCGTCTGGATTCAGGCCGACCAGCCCGCCGAACGGCTCTGGGCCGTCGAGCAATTGATCAAGTCCAACGCCTGCGGCGCCATCGTCGCCTGGCTGCCCCAAACGCGGCCCGAGCAATTGCGCCGGCTCCAAGTGGGCGCCCAGTCCTGTGATGCTCCAGTGTTCCTGTGCCGCCCCGAAACCGCGCGGCGCGAGCCTTCGGCCGCGCCGCTGCGCGTGCTGGCCAGCCCCGGGCTGGATTGGACGCTACGGCTGCAAATCCTCAAACGCCGCGGCCCCGCCATGAGCGAGGCGATTTCGCTGCCGTCCATGCCCGGCTCATTGGGCTCCATCATCATGCCCCGGTTGCGGCAGCCGAGCCGGTTTTTCTGCCCTGAGGTGCCTGCGCATGCAGTGGATCGCTTTGTCCCTGCCTCCCACCCCCAATGGGACGCCACCGCCCAGTGACGCGCTGGCTGGGCTGGCGACCTGGGCCCTGCAGTTCACGCCCCGCGTCGCCATTGTCGATGAGGCCGTGCTGCTGGAGGTGGAGGCCAGCTTGCGCCTGTTTGGCGGACGCCGGGCCTTGCATGACCGCATCGCGGCCGAGGTTACGGGTCTGGGCTGCACGGCCATCGCCTGGGCGCCCAACAGCCTGGCCGCGCTGGCTTGCGCCCGTGGCGGAATCGTCAACGGGCTGCGCCTGCCTTTGCCCGATCTGCTCGACGCCCTGCCCTTCAAGGTTTTGTCGGCCACGACGCCCTGCCGCCTCACACTGACCCAGCTCGGCTGCCACACACTGGGCGACGTGCGCCGCCTGCCGCGCGGCGGCATCGGCCGGCGCTTTGGCCAGACGCTGCTGGCGGGGCTGGACCAAGCCTACGGTCTGCGCCCCGAGGCCCATGAGTGGGTGCAGTTGCCCGCGACCTTCCGCGCCCGGCTGGAGCTGATGAGCCGCGTGGAGACCGCGCCCGCCCTGCTGTTTGGCGCGCGCCGGCTGCTGATGCAGTTGTGCGGCTGGTTGGCCGCGCGCCGTGCCGGCATCACCACCTTCACGCTGCGCTGGGCCCATGACGCCATGCGCACGCGCGACGCAGGCGAAGGCGGCGCACTCAGGGTCCGCACCGCGCAACCCATGCGCAACATCGAACACCTGTGCTGCCTGCTGGCCGAGCATCTGGCCCGTGTCGTGCTGCAGGCCCCCGTGGGCGAACTTGAGATCACGGCCGACCACGTTGTGCCCCTGCACGAACCCAACGCTTCGCTGCTGCCCGACCCGCGCAGCGACGGTGAGTCGCTGACCCTGGCGCTGGAACGCGTGGCCGCGCGGCTGGGACCCGATCGCGTGCTGCGGCCGGTGCTGGTGGAAGACCGTCGCCTGGAATGGGCCCAGCGCTGGCAGGCGGCGGCCCTGCCGCTGCCTCGCGCGCGCGTCGCGCCGCCGGAGTTGGCACAACCCACCTTCGTGCTGCCCACGCCGCTGCGTTTGCAAGTGCGCAACCACCGGCCGCTGTATCGAGGCCCCTTGGCGCTGCTGACGGGGCCGCAGCGCATCGAAGGCGGCTGGTGGCATTGCGAAGGTGGCACGGCCGCGCAGCACAGCCAGTTGGTGTTGCGCGACTACTGGGTCGCGCTCAGTGAGCACGCCGGTGTGCTGTGGGTATATCAGCAACGGCTGGCCGGCGACGACATCGCCTGGTACCTGCATGGGTTCTTTGCATGAACGCGCCGACACATTTTTCGGTACCAGATTACGCCGAACTGCGCTGCCTGAGCAATTTCTCGTTCCTGCGCGGCGCCAGCCACCCCGAGGAGCTGGTGGCGCGCGCCCGGCAGCAAGGCTACGCCGCCCTGGCGATCACCGACGAATGTTCGCTGGCCGGCGTGGTGCGCGCGCATGTCGCGGCCAAGGAGCAGGGACTGAAGCTGCTAATTGGCAGCCAGTTTCAGGTCGAAACAGTGGGCGACGACGCATCCGGGCTGTGTCCCTTCACGCTGGTGGTGCTGGCCTGCAATGGCAATGGCTATGGCAATTTGTGCGAATTCATCACCCGCTTGCGGCGCACCGCCCCCAAGGGCAGCTACCGGCTGCCGGTGCGCGACATCGACCCGCAGGCCCTGGCTGACTGCGTGGTGCTGGTGTCGCCGCAGCGCGCCGGCACTGCGGCGCAACTGCTGGCCTGCGCGCGCTGGCTGCTGGAGCGCTTCATGGGGCGCTGCTGGCTGGCGGTGGAGTTGCTGCGCCAACTAGACGATGCCATGTGGCTGCACCGCCTGCGCGAGGTCGGCGAACTCACGGCGATTCCGCTGGTGGCCGCCGGCGATGTGCATATGCATGTGCGCTCGCGCAAGCCGCTGCAGGATGTGCTGACGGCCACGCGCATCGGCAAACCATTGACGGAGTGCGGCCTGGCGCTGCAGCCCAATGCCGAGCGGCACCTGCGCTCGCGCCTGCGACTGGCACAGACCTATCCGCCAGAGCTGCTGGCGCAAACGCTGCGGGTCGCGGCGCGGTGTGATTTCAGCCTGGATGAGCTGCGCTACCAGTACCCGGCCGAGGTGATGCCAGCAGGTGAGACCCCGGCCGGCTATCTGCGCCGCATTACTTACGAGGGTGCCGGCCGGCGCTGGCCTGAAGGTATTCCCGCCAAGGTGCAGAACCAGATCGAGCATGAGCTGGCGCTGATCGCCGAGCTGCGCTACGAACACTACTTCCTGACGGTGGCGGACATCGTGGCCTTTGCGCGTTCGCGCAACATCCTGTGCCAGGGGCGCGGCAGCGCCGCCAATTCGGCGGTGTGCTACTGCACGGGCGTGACCGAGGTCGACCCGGCCCGCATGTCGGTGCTCTTCGAGCGCTTCATCAGTCGGGAGCGCAACGAGCCACCGGACATCGACATCGACTTCGAGCACGAGCGGCGCGAGGAAGTCATCCAGTACCTGTATCAGAAGTACGGGCGCGAGCGGGCCGCGCTGACGGCCGCGGTCATCCGCTACCAGCCCAGGAGCGCGATCCGCGATGTGGGCAAGGCGCTGGGCTTCGAGCTGGACACGCTCGACACGCTGGCCAAGGACCACCGCTGGTGGGACGGCGGCACCATCGACCCCCATCGGCTGGCCGAGGCAGGGATCGCGCCAGGATCGCTGCAGGTGCGCCAGCTGGTCACGCTGACGGGCCAGTTGCTGGGCTTTCCGCGCCACCTGAGCCAGCATGTGGGCGGCTTTGTGCTCACGCGCGGGCCGCTGTCGCGCATGGTACCGATCGAGAACGCGGCGATGGCGGACCGCACCGTCATCGAATGGGACAAGGATGACCTGGACGCCATGGGCCTGCTCAAGGTGGACGTGCTGGCGCTGGGCATGCTCACGGCCTTGCGCAAGGCGCTGGCCTTCATCGGCGAGCGCCAGGGCCATGTGTTCGAGATGCAGGACATACCGCCCGAGGATGGCGCGACCTACGACATGGTCTGCAAGGCCGACACCGTCGGCGTGTTCCAGATCGAGAGCCGCGCGCAGATGAGCATGCTGCCCAGGCTCAAGCCGCGCTGCTTCTACGACCTGGTGATCGAGGTGGCCATCGTGCGGCCCGGGCCCATCCAGGGCGGCATGGTCCACCCTTACTTGCGCCGGCGCCAGGGCCTGGAGCCGGTGAATTACCCCGGTGCAGCGCTCAAGGAAGCGCTAGGCCGGACGCTGGGCGTGCCGATCTTCCAGGAACAGGTGATGCAGGTGGCGGTGCTGGCGGCGGGTTTCACGCCCGGCGAAGCGGATCAGTTGCGCCGCGCGATGGCGGCCTGGAAGCGCAAGGGCGGACTGGAGAAATACCGCGCCAAGCTGGTGGATGGCATGACCGAGCGAGGTTACGGGGCCGCGTTTGCCGAGGCCATCTTCGAGCAGATCAAGGGGTTCAGCGACTACGGGTTCCCGGAGAGTCACGCGGCCAGCTTTGCGCTGCTGGTGTATGCGAGCTGCTGGATCAAGTGCCACCATCCGGCGGAGTTCCTGGCGGCCATGCTCAACAGCCAGCCGCTGGGCTTCTACAGTCCCAGCCAGCTCGTGCAGGACGCACGCCGCCACGGCGTGCAGGTGCGGCCGGCCGATGTGGCAGCGAGCGACTGGGACTGCACGCTCGAAGGGCAGACGGACCAGTCCGTGGTGCGGCTGGGACTGCGCATGATCTCAGGCATGCCCCGTGCGGCGGCCGAGCGCATCGTCGCCGCGCGGGCCAGGGGGCCGTTTGCCAACGCCGACGATCTGGCACGGCGTGCGCTGCTGGACCAGCAGGACATGCGCCGGCTCGCCGGTGCCGACGCGCTGGCGAGCCTGGCCGGCCATCGCCGGCAGCAAGTGTGGGAAGCTTCGGCGCTCAAGGCCACGCCGCGGCTTCTGCGCGACGCGCCGGTCCACGAGGATTTCCTCGAACTGCCGGCCGCGCCCGAAGACGAAGAGGTCCTCTTCGACTACGCGAGCACGGGCCTGACGCTCAGGCGTCATCCGCTGGTGCTGCTGCGGCCGATGCTGCGCAAGCGACACCTGCGCAGCGCGCAGGAACTGAACGACCTGCCCAATGGCAGCCTGGTGCGCTGCTGCGGCATCGTCACACTGCGACAGCAGCCGCAGACCGCCAAGGGTGTGGTCTTCGTCTCGCTCGAAGACGAGACCGGCGTGGTGCAGGTCGTCGTCTGGAAAAGCGTGCGCGAGCGCCAGCGCGTGGCGCTGCTGCAATCCAGGCTGCTGGCGGTGCAGGGCCGCTGGCAGCGCGAGGGTGAAGTGTGCAATGTCGTGGCGGACCAACTGGAGGATCTGACGCC
The DNA here is from genome assembly GCA_017307865.1 of Burkholderiales bacterium. GTDB lineage: Bacteria > Pseudomonadota > Gammaproteobacteria > Burkholderiales > Burkholderiaceae_C > Ottowia > Ottowia pentelensis. The sequence continues at coordinate 87,745 of JAFKGE010000017.1, forward strand.
ACTGCTGGGACGCCTGGCAGACGTGCTGGGCAAGAGCCGGGATTTCCACTGAATGATGATGGCACTCCATCGAATGCCTCAGGTCAGTCTGCGTTCGCTCCGCTGTGGCATCGGATCCGACACTCCCGCCCCAAGGCATGGATCCCCTCAGTGGGGCGCCACGACGGAGCCTGCTACCGGCTCGTTGATGGCCCCCGGCACGCGCCGGCGCGCCAGCAGCGAATACATGGTGGGCACCACGAACACCGTCAGCAGGGTGCCCAGACTCATGCCGCCCACGATCACCCAGCCGATCTGGCGGCGGCTCTCGGCCCCGGCGCCGGTGGCCAGGGCCAGCGGCAGCGCACCCAGCACCATGGCGCCGGTGGTCATCAGAATGGGACGCAGGCGCTGGCTGCTGGCGTGCACCAAGGCGTCCAGCATGGGCTCGCCGCGTTGGCGCAGCTGGTTGGTGAACTCGACGATCAGGATGCCGTGCTTGGTGACCAGACCGACCAGGGTGATCAGGCCGATCTGCGAATAGACGTTGAGCGAGCCGCCACTCCACTTGAGCGCCAGCAGCGCGCCGATCATCGACAACGGCACCGAGAACATGATGACCAGCGGATCGACGAAGCTCTCGAACTGCGCCGACAGCACCAGAAAGATGAACAGCAGCGCCAGCGCGAACACCACGATCAGGGCGCCCTGCGAGGAGCGGAACTCGCGCGAGATGCCGTTCAGGTCGGTCGTGTAGCCGGTCTTGAGCACCTTGTCCGCGCTTTGCTGCAAAAAGCCCAGTGCTTCGCCCAGCGAATAGTCGGGCGCCAGGTTGGCCGTGAGCGTGGCCGAGCGGCGCTGGCCGAAGTGGTTGAGCTCGCGCGGCGACACGCTTTCGCGCACCGTGACCAGGGCCGACAGCGGAACCATGGCATCCACCCCGCCCTTGCTGGCGCGCAGCTGGATGCGCTCGATGTCCTCGGGCGTGCTGCGGCCGGTGATGGCCGTCTGCACGATCACGTCGTACTGCTCGGCATCGCGCTTGTAGCGTGTGACCACGCGCCCGCCCAGCATGGTCTCGATGGCGCGCGCCACGGCGTCCACGCCCACGCCCAGGTCGGCCGCCCGCGCACGGTCGACCTCGATGCGCAGCTCGGGCTTGGACAGGCGCAGATCCACATCGGGGGCGATGAAGCCCGGGTTGCCGGCCACTTCGGCCAGCAGCTGGCGCATCACCTCGTTGAGGTTGGCGTAGCTGTCGGAGGTCTGCACCACGAAGCTGACCGGCCGCTCGCGAAAGCCCTGGCCCAGCGAGGGCGGTGTGATGGCGAAGGTGTTGACGCCGGCAATGCGGTTGAACTGCGGCTGCAGCTCGCGCGCGATGTCCAGCGTCGAGCGCTGACGCTCGGACCAATCCACCGCGCGGTACATCACGCTGCCCTGCGACACCGTGGGGTTGCCGACGTTGGCGAAGATGCGATCGAACTCGGGATAACGCTCGCCGATCTGCGCCAGCTCGCGCGCATAGCGGTCGGTGTAGGCCAGGGTGGAGCCGTCGGGCGCGTTGATGCTGGCCAGGATCATGCCGCGGTCTTCCAGCGGCGACAGCTCCTGGCGCAAGCTGGGGTAGACCACCGCAATCGCGGCGGCGCAGCCCAGCATGACCAGGCCCACCGCCCAGCGCCAGCTGCTCAGGATGCGGCGCAGCAGTCGGCCGTAGCCGTTGGCCAGCGCCGTCAGCGCGCGCTCCATGCTGCGGTCGAACCAGTGCGGATGGGGGTTGTGGCGCAGCAGCTTGGAGCACAGCATGGGCGTCAGCGTGAGCGCCACGAAGCCCGACACCACCACGGCGCCCGCCAGCGCCAGCGCGAACTCGACGAACAGCCGCCCGGTGCGCCCGGGCGTGAAGGCCAGCGGCGCGAACACCGCCGCCAGCGTGAGCGTCATGGCGATGATGGCGAAGCTGATCTCGCGCGCGCCGTGGATGGCGGCGGCAAACGGCGCCATGCCCTCCTCGATGTGGCGGTAGATGTTCTCCAGCATCACGATGGCGTCGTCCACCACCAGGCCGATGGCCAGCACCAGCGCCAGCAGCGTCAGCGTGTTGATGGAAAAACCGGCCAGCGCCATCAGCCCGAAGGAGCCGATCAGGCTGACCGGAATGGTGACGATGGGAATGATGGAGGCGCGCATCGTGCGCAGAAAGACAAAGATCACCAGCGCCACCAGCACGATGGCCTCGGCGATGGTGGCATACACGCTCTTGACCGCGCGATCGATGAACACCGAGTTGTCGCTGGCGATGTCGACCTTGACGTCGTCGGGCAGATCCTGCTGCAGGCGCGGCAACAGCTCGCGCACGCCTTTGGACAGCTCCAGCGGGTTGGCCGTGGCCTGGCGGATCACGCCGGCGGAAATCGAAGGCCGACCGTTCAGGCGCACCGCGCTGCGCTCGTCGGCCGCGCCCTCCTCCACCCGGCCCAGGTCGGCGATGCGCACCGGAAAACCGTTGACGGTCTTGACCACCACGGCGGCAAATTCGGCGGGCGTGACCAGGTCGGTCTGCGAGGTGACCGAAAACTCGCGCTGGCTCGACTCGATGCGCCCGGCCGGCAGCTCCAGGTTGTTGCGCCGGATGGCGTCTTCCACGTCCTGCGTGGTCAGGCGGTAGGCCGCCAGGCGGTCGGCGTCCAGCCACACGCGCATGGCGTACTTGCGCTCGCCGTAAATGCGCACGTCGGCCACGCCAGTCTCCGTCTGCAGCCGCGCCTTGACGATGCGGTTGAGCAGGTCGTTGATCTCCAGCGGCGATCGCGTGTCGCTGGAAAACGCCAGCCACATGACCGGAAAGGCATCGGCCTCGACCTTGGCGATGACCGGCTCGTCGATCGCCTGCGGCAGCTTGTTGCGCACGCGCGAGACGCGGTCGCGCACTTCCGCGGCGGCCGTGTCGGCGTCCTTCTCCAGCCGAAAGCGCACGCTGATCTGTCCCTGCTCGGGCCGGCTGATCGAGGTCAGCACGTCCACCGCGTCGATGCCGGCGATGGAGTCTTCCAGCGGCTTGGTCACCTGCGACTCGATCACCTCGGCCGAGGCGCCGGCGTAACGCACGCTCACCGTCACCACCGGCTCGTCGATCTTGGGGTATTCGCGCACCGACAGGCGCGTGTAGCTCACCAGCCCCACCAGCAGGATCAGCAGCGACAGCACGGTGGCGAACACCGGGCGGCGAATGGACAGCTCGCTCAGTTGCATGGCGCGCTCAGCGTGCGGGCGCGGCGCCGCAGGGGCTGGGGCCGGGCGCGGTCTCGGCCCAGGCCACCGCGGCAGCGGCACTCGAAGCGGCCGGTGCCGCGGGCGCCGCGACGGCCGGGGTGTCGGCCACGCGCAGCAGCGCGCCATCGCCCTGGATGCGCTGCTGGCCGGCCGTGACCACCCGCTCGCCCTCGGCCAGGCCCTGCACGATCTCGACCAGGCCGGCCAGGCGCAGGCCGGTCTGCACGTCCACGCGCTCGCCGCGCCAGGCCGGCGTCCCCTCGGGGCCTTCGGCCTTGACCAGCCGATAGACGCTTTGCCGGCCGCCTTGCGAGACCACGGCCTGCTCCGGAATCATCAGCGCCGCGCGGTCATCGCCCAGACGCGCGGCCACGCGCGCGAACATGCCCGAGCGCAACTGCAGTCGCCGGTTGTCGATGCAGCCGCGCACGATCAGACTGCGGCCGTTGGCGTCGATCTGCGGGTCCACCGCCTGCACCACGGCGGCAAAGACGCGCTCGGGCAACGCCTCGACCTGCACGCGGGCGGTCTGGCCTGGCCGCACGCGGGCCTGCCAGCGCTCGGGCAGGCGAAAGTCGACATACATCGCGTTCATGTCTTCCAGGTTGACGATGTCGGCGCCGTCTTTCAGGTAGTCGCCGACGCTGATGTTGCGCAGCCCGGCCACGCCGTCGAAGGGCGCCAGCACCCGCAGGCGCGCGGCGGTGGCACGCGCCAGTTCGGCCTTGGCCTGGGCCACCTTGACCGCCGCCGCGCTTTCATCCAGCCCGCGCTGGCTGATGAAGCCCTGCGCCACCAGCTCGGTGTTGCGCCGGTGGTTGGCCTGCGCGATCGACAGTTCGGCCTGCGCCTGCTGCAGCTGCGCCTGCTGCAGCCGATCATCCAATTGCACCAGCAACTGGCCCCGCGCCACCTTCTGGCCGTCGCGAAAGCCGATCTGCACCACCCGGCCCGCCACCTCGGCGCGCACCACGGTGCCCTGGCGCGAACGCAGCGAGCCCACGGCTTCCACGTCGTCGGCCACGGCCTGGCGGCGCACGGACGCCGTCTCCACCACCACGGCCGCGCGCGCCGGCGCGCCACCGGCCACACCGGACTGGGCCGCTGCGGCGCTCTTGGTGGTCGCCGTGGCCGGAGGGCGTTGCACCCACCAGGCCACGCCCAAGGCGCCTGCCAGGGCCAGGACAGCGATCAGGGATGTCGAGGTCTTCAAGTTTGGGCTCACGCACACCGGCGCCACCGCGGCGCCAAATCTTGCAAACTGTAGCAGCAGCCGGGCCTGCTGCCCCGGCAACGGGGCCATCCGGCGCAGAAAAAATCAGCCGCGCGGCACGCCGCGGTTGGCCAGCGCGTCGGCGCGTTCGTTGCCTTCGTGGCCGGCGTGGCCGCGCACCCAGTGCCAGGCGATGCGATGGCCACTGCCCGCCACCAGCGCATCCAGCCGCTGCCACAGGTCGACGTTCTTCACCGGCTGGCCGGTCGAAGTGCGCCAGCCCTTGGCCTTCCAGCCCGTGATCCAGCTGGTGATGCCCTGGCGCACGTACTGGCTGTCCAGGTACAGCGCCACCTCGCACGGGCGCTTGAGCGCGCTCAAGCCCTCGATCACGGCGGTCAGCTCCATGCGGTTGTTGGTGGTCAGCTGTTCGCCGCCGCACAGCTCTTTCTCGTGGCCCGGCGAGCGCAGCAAAACCCCCCAGCCGCCGGGGCCGGGGTTGCCCTTGCAAGCGCCGTCGGTGTACATCTCAACGCGATCCAAAATGACTTTCCTTGTGATGGCCGGCCGGCGTGGCGCGCCCGGCAATGGACGCCGGCTGGCCCACGGGGGCGGCCGTCTTGCGCCAGCTTTGCCCGATCAGCAGCGGCCCGCGCACGCGCTTGACGGCGACGATGCAATACGTGGCGCCCAGGATGGGCCACCAGCGCTGCCCCAGCCGCTCCAGCCAGCCGAAGCGCGCGAGTGTACGGGCACCGCGCACGGCGGGCTGATAACAGCCGAACTCGGCCGACTCCAGCTCCAGCTCCAGCAGCTGCAGCCAGTCGCGCAGGCGCCGCGGGCCGATGAACTCGCCCACGTCGGGCAAGAACAGGCGCCCGCCCAGCCAGTGCGCGCGATACTGGCGCAGGCCCCACAGGCTGGCCGGGTTGAAGCCGGTGATGGCCACCCGCCCCTCGGGCACCAGCACGCGCTGCACCTCGCGCAGGCAGGCATGCGGGTCGGCGCTGAACTCCAGCGTGTGCGGCAGCACCACCAGGTCCAGGCTGGCCTCGCCAAACGGCAGGGCCGTGCTGTCGGTCACCAGGGCCGTGCGCGGGGCCGCCGCATCGGGCAGGGGCGGTGTCACGTTGGCCAGCCAGCGGTGCGGCATGCGGTTGGCCGCCATCGCGTCCAGCTCGGCCAGGCCCAGTTGCAGCGCGTGGTAGCCGAACACGTCGGCCAGCGCCTCGTCCAGCCGCGCGCGCTCCCAGGCCAGCACCACCTGGCCGGCGGGCGTCTGGAACCAGTCGTGCAGGTCGCTCATGCCCGGGTTTGCTCCGTGGCCCCGTTGGGAAGAGGATTCTTCGGGCGTTGGAGAGGCCGGCCAGCCAGCGCATCCAGCACCAGCCACGCAGCACGGTCCAGGCCCCCGCTCGATGGTGAATAAAATCCGCTCTTCATGAATCTGATCGCCCTGCCCGCCTTCGAGGACAACTACCTGTGGCTGCTGCACGACGGTGCACGTGCGTTGGTGGTCGATCCGGGCGATGCCCAGCCGGTGCAGGCGGCGCTCGACCGCCTGGGTCTGCAGTTGCAGGGCATTCTAGTCACGCACCATCACGGCGATCACACCGGCGGCGTGGCCGCCCTGCGGGCCGCCACCGGCGCGTCGGTGTACGGTCCGGCGCGCGAGCGCATTCCGGAGCCCTTCGAGCCGCTGCGCGGCGGGCAAGGGGTGACCGTGCTGGGCGTCGACTGGCAGGTGATCGATGTGCCGAGCCACACGGCCGGGCACATCGCCTACTTTGCCGCCGACGTCGACGGCGCACCGCTGCTGTTTTGCGGCGACACGCTGTTTTCGGGTGGCTGCGGGCGCCTGTTCGAGGGCACGCCGGCGCAGATGCTGGCCTCGCTCGACACGCTGGCCGCGCTGCCGGCCGCCACACGCGTGTGCTGCGCGCACGAGTACACCCTGGCCAACCTGCGGTTCGCCATTGCCGTCGAGCCCGGCAACCGGGCGCTGGCCGACTACACCCGTCGGTGCGAGCAGCGGCGCGCGCAGGGGCTGCCGACCCTGCCGTCCGACATCGGCACCGAGCGGGCCATCAACCCCTTTCTGCGCAGCCGTCAGCCGGCGGTGGTGCAGGCCGTGCGGGCGCACACGCCGTCCGCCCACGACGAAGTGGCGGTGTTCGCCGCCCTTCGTGAATGGAAGAACACGTTCCGATGAAACTCCTGCATGTGCTGGCGCTGGGCGCCTGTGTCTGGCTGGCCGGCTGCGCCGCGCCTCCCAAGGAAGCCGATGGCGGCGCGGCCGGCACGCCCACGGCGGGCGCCACCCCCACCGGCCAGGCGGGCGCCATGCCCGCCGTGGCCGTGACCGAGCTGCCCAGCGGCAAGGTCGCCCCGCTGGCCGCCCCCGCCGACCTGTGGGAGCGCATCCGCCGCGGCTTTGCCATGCCCAACCTCGATACCGACCTGGTGCGCCAGCAGCAGCAGTGGTATTTGAGCCGGCCCGACTACATCGACCGCATGGTCGAGCGCTCGCGCCTGTACCTGTTTCACGTGGTCGAGGAGTTGGAGCTGCGCGGCATGCCGACCGAGCTGGCGCTGCTGCCCTACGTCGAATCGGCGTTCAACCCGCAGGCGGTGTCCAGTGCCAAGGCCGCCGGCCTGTGGCAGTTCATGCCCGGCACCGGGCGCGACTTTCAGCTGACGCAAAACGTGCTGCGCGACGAGCGCCGCAGCGTGCTCGACTCGACCCGCGCGGCGCTGGACTACCTGCAGAAGCTGCACGACATGTTCGGCGACTGGCATCTGGCGCTGGCAGCCTACAACTGGGGCCAGGGCAACGTCGCCAAGGCCATCGAGCGCAACCGCGCCGCCGGCCTGCCCACCGGCTACCTGGACCTGAACATGCCGGCCGAGACGCGCAACTACGTGCCCAAGCTGCAGGCGGTCAAGAACATCATCGCCGACCCCAAGCTGTACGGTGAGATGCTGCCCGACATCGGCAACCACCCGTTCTTCGACACCGTCGACATCACGCGCGACATCGACGTCGAGATGGCCGCGCGCCTGGCCGGGGTGCGGCTGGAAGACTTCAAGGCGCTCAACCCCTCGCAGCGCAAGCCGATCATCTTTGCCGCCGGCACGCCCCAGATCCTGCTGCCCTGGGACAACGCCGCCGTCTTCAAGAAGAACCTGGCCGCCGCCGACCCGACCACGCTGGCCTCGTGGACGGCCTGGGTGGCCCCCAGCACCATGGCCACGCGCGAGGCGGCGCGGCAGGTGAGCATGGACGAAGGCGACCTGCGCGAACTCAATGGCGTGCCGCGCGGCATGATGATCAAGCAGGGCTCCACCCTAGTGGTGCCGCGCAACGGGAAAACCCCGTCCGCCGTGGCACCGCAGGTGGTCGACAACGCGCACCTGGCGCTGGCGCCCGAGGTGGTGTTGCGCCGCACCACCGTGCGTGCGCGCCGCGGCGACACCATCGCCCTGGTGGCCGCCCGCTACGACCTGCCGGCCGCCACCGTGGCCGGCTGGAACAAGACCCACGCCAGCGCTGCCCTGAAGCCGGGCCGGGCGGTGGTGGTGTATCTGCCGGTGCGTGCCGGTCGCGCCGCGACGGCCAGTCCGCGCGCGGGCGCCAAGGCCTCATCGCGCCATGCAACGCCGCAGCGCGCCCAGCGCCGCGCGGCGCCCGCCAAAGCCGCGCACAAGGCGACGCCGGCACGCAAGGCGGCCGGCAAGGCGACCACCAAGAAGCGCCGCTGAACGGCGGCGCCCACTACGCCCCAAAGCGCAGCTTGGCGCGCTGGGCGAATTCGTTGGTGTAAGTGGTGGCGGGCGCGGGGGCCCGCACCGGGGCCACGGCCGGAACATGCCGCGCCACCAGCTCGTGCGCGGTCGTGACGGCGGCTTCGCTGATCAGGCCGTCGGGCGAAAACGCCTCGCGCACCTTGTCCAGCGCCGACAGGTAGATCGCGCGGTCGCCCGACATGGCGCTTTCGGGCACGGCGCGCACGATGTCGCTGGGGCCGGCCGTCTGCAGCCACTTGAGGGCGCGCACCAGGGCGTTGGCCAGGGCCTGCACGGTGTTGGGGTAGCGCACGATGAAGCCCTGCGGCGCGTACAGGCAGCCGCCCGGCATCGGCCCGCCATACAGCTGCTGCGTGCTGCGCAGCGAGCGCGCGTCGGCGATGACGCGAATCTGCGCGCGAAACTCGAGCTGGCTGATCACCGGATCGACGCTGGCGATGGCGCCGATGCGCCCTTCCTGCAGTGCCGCCGCCGCCGCCGCCCCGGTGCCCACGCCCACCCAGCTCACCTCGTCGGCGCGCACGCCGGCGCGCGCCAGCACCAGGCGCGCAAACCACTGGGTGGCCGAATCGGCCGCCGAAATGCCGATGCGCTGGCCGCGCAACTGGCGCGCGTCGCGAAACTCGGGCAAGGCCGGGCCGCCCACGCCCAGCACCGCCTGTGGCGCGCGCCCCAGCAGCGTGAAGGCGCGGCAGTTGATGCCGCGCTGGCGCAGGATCACCGTGTGCTCGTAGGCGCCCGCCACCAAGTCGGCGTGGCCGCTGACCATGGCCTGCTCGGCCGGGCCACCGCCGGGGTGATCCTGCAGATCGACGCTCAGGCCCTCGTCGTCGAAATAATGCAGCTGCTGGGCCAGGGTGAGCGGCAGGTAGTACAGCGTGGCCAGCCCGCCCACCGCCACCGTCACGCGCGGGCGCTCTGGCCGCGTTTGCGCGCGCAGCGCGGGGCTGGCCAGCAGCCCGAGGGCGGGCGCCGCCGCCAGCCAGCGGCGACGTTGGAGATCGGGTGAAGGGCAGGCGGTCAGCACGGCACGCAGCGGTCGGCAAGGTCAACCCAGACCCTAACCAAGCCCCGGCACGTGTGCATCGGGACGTGCCCGGATGGGGTTTTCATTGATGCCGCAGGGCGGCAGATCGGCTAGGCGTCGGCGTTTCGAGTTTTTAAACGAAACCGGGCCGCAGCCCCCGCCGATCAAGCGCGAGCAGCTATGTAATCAATAGTAACCGAAACGCTTCAACGGCGATCGACCAGGGCATGCGCGATGGTGCCCAGGTCGACGTATTCCAGCTCGCTGCCCGCCGGCACGCCGCGCGCCAGGCGTGTCACCGTCAGCCCGCGCGCCTTCAGCGCCTGGCCGATGACGTGCGCGGTGGCCTCGCCCTCGGCGGTGAAGTTGGTGGCCAGGATCACCTCCTGCACCAGGCCGTCGCTGGCGCGCGCCAGCAATTCATGCAGGCCGATGTCCTGCGGGCCCACGCCATCGAGTGGGCTCAGCCGCCCCATCAGCACGAAGTAGCGGCCGCGAAAGGCGGCCGTGCGCTCCAGCGCGGCCTGGTCGGCGGGGGTCTCGACCACCGCCAGTTTGCTGGCGTCGCGGCGCGGATCGAGGCAGGTGGCGCACACCTCGGCCTCGGTGAAGGTGTGGCACAGGCGGCAATGGCGCACCTGTTGCACGGCCGCATCCAGCGCCTGCGCCAGGGCCTGCGCGCCCGGCCGGTCGTGCTGCAGCAGGTGAAAGGCCATGCGCTGCGCCGAGCGCTGGCCCACGCCGGGCAGCCGGCGCAGCGCCTGCACCAGGGTGTCGAGGCTGTGGGTGTCGCTCAAGGCGAAGGCGCGGTCAGAACGGAAACTTCATGCCGCCCGGCAGCCCCGGCATGCCCGCCGGCATCAGCTTGCCCATTTTTTCGTTGGAGACTTCCTCGGCCTTGCGTACGGCGGCGTTGAAGGCCGCGGCCACCAGGTCTTCCAGCATGTCCTTGTCGTCGGCCAGCAGGCTGGGGTCGATGGTGACGCGCTTGACGTCGTGCTTGCAGGTCATCAGCACCTTGACCATGCCGGCGCCCGACTCGCCCTCGACCTCCAGGTTGGCCAGCTCGTCCTGGGCCTTCTTCAGGTTGTCCTGCATCGCCTGGGCCTGCTTCATCAGGCCGGCCAGTTGTCCTTTGTTGAACATCGCTCATCCTCTACGTGGGTATTCAAGAAAGCTCTACAGCGGTTTGACGCTGCCGGGTACGATTTTCGCCCCAAACTCGCGCATCATTTCCTGCACGAAGGGGTCGGCCATCAGCACGGACTCGGCCGTCTTCTGGCGCTGCGTGGCGGCCAGGGCGTTGCGGCGCGCAGGACAGTCCTTGACGGCGCCCAGCTCCACCTGCAGTTGCACGGTGTGGCCGGCCTCCGCCAGGGCCGCTTGCAGGCGCTCGCGCGCGCCCGACTGCGCCAGCGAGCCGCTTTCCACCCGCAGCGTCCAGCAGTCCGCCGTGCGCGCCACCAGTTCGGCCTGCAAGGCCAGCTCGCGCGTGAGCGCCGTCACCGCTTCGGCGGCCACCAGCTTCTGCACCAGCGCATGCCAGAAGTCGCCCTCGGCACCCGGCACCACGGTGGGCGGCGCCGGCTCGATGCCGATCGGTCGGGCCGGTGGCTCGGGTGATTGCGCCGCCTGGCGCACGGGGGTGGCGACGACCGCGTCGAAGGGCGCCGGGGAAGCCGCCCTGGGCTCGGGCGCCGGACGGCCGGGTTCGCGCACCGGCAGGGCCTGCACCGGCGGGCCGGCCTGGGCCGTGGCGGTCGGGGTCGGCGCATGAGGAGACGGCGGCTGCTCGCCGTCGGGCGCGCGCGCCGCTGCCACGGATGCGGCGACGGGCGCCTGGGCATGCGACGCCGCCGCAGGGGCATGGGCCGCCGGCTCAGCCGCTTTCAGAGTTTTTTTTTCAGCCGTGGCGCCGGCGGCCGGGCCGGGCTTGAAGGGCAGCAGGCGCAGCAGCACCATGGTCAGGCCGACGTACTCGTCGGGCGCCAGGCCCAGCTCGGCACGGCCGTGTATGCACAGGCTGTACAGCAGCTGCGTCTCGTCGGCCGGCATCCGCTGGGCCAGCTGGGCGGTGCGCACGGCGTCGCGGTCGGATTCGTCCACCGCCATGGTCGGCACCGCCTGCTGCACGGCCATGCGCTGCAGCACGCCGGCCATGTCCTCCAGCGTGGTGGCGGCCGACTGGCCAGCGGCGCGCAGCTGGTCGACCTGCTCGACCACGGCACGGCCGTCGCCCTGCGCCAGCGCCTCGATCAAGCTGAACACCACGCTGCGGTCGACGCTGCCCAGCATCTGGCGCACCGCCGCTTCGTGCAGTTGGCCGGAGCCGAAGGCGATCGCCTGGTCGGTCAGGCTCAGCGCGTCGCGCATGGAGCCCCGCGCGGCGCGCGCCAGCAGGCACAGGGCGGGCGCGTCGGCACTCACCTGCTCGGCTGCCAGCACGCGCTGCAGATGCTCCTGCACCGTCTCGGGCGCCATCGGCCGCAGGTTGAACTGCAGGCAGCGCGACAGCACCGTCACCGGCACCTTCTGCGGATCGGTGGTGGCGAGCACGAACTTGAGGTATTCGGGCGGCTCCTCCAGCGTCTTCAACATGGCGTTGAAGGCGGTGTTCGTGAGCATGTGCACTTCGTCGATCATGAAGACCTTGAAGCGACCCTGCACCGGCTTGTAGACCGCCTGCTCCAGCAGGCCCTGCACCTCGTCCACGCCGCGGTTGCTGGCGGCGTCGAGCTCGGTGTAGTCGACGAAGCGGCCGGCGTCGATGTCGGTACAGGCCGGGCACACACCGCAGGGCGTGGCGGTGATGCCGCCCTGCCCGTCGGCGCCGGTGCAGTTGAGCGACTTGGCCAGGATGCGCGACACCGTGGTCTTGCCGACGCCGCGCGTGCCGGTGAACAGGTAGGCGTGGTGCAGCCGCTGCTGCGTCAGAGCGTTGCTGAGCGCTTGCACCACATGCTCCTGGCCCACCAGTTCGGCAAAATTGCGAGGCCGATATTTGCGGGCCAGCACCAGATAGGACATGGCGGCGATTCTACGGGCGCATGCCTTGACTTCGGTCAGGCGGTGCCAGCCCGTGTTTTAGAGTGCAAACTCTGAAACGATGCATTCGCACAACGCCCGTTCGCGCAAGTCGCCAAAGCGCGTTATGCTGCGGCGCAACATCGTCATGATCAAAGGTTTGAAAGCCACGCGCCGCACCCCGCGCCGAGCTGCTTCCTCCATCCATGCTGCACCGCATCGACAGCCCTGATTTCGCAGATTCCGAGACGGCCCTCATCGCGGCCTGTCCCGAGGCGGCGTCCCTCATCCAGGCGCTGCGCGGCTGTCAGCACCCCCGCAGCGGCCGCCTGATGGCGCGGCTGCGCGACTGCCAGGATCCCCAGCGCATGGACGAGTTGCGCGCCGAAATCTTTCAACTGCTGGCCCTCAGTTTCGGCCGCGCCGAGGCCGAGCGCCGCCTGCTGCCGCTACAATAGTTGGCGACGGGCCTTCCCGCATGGTGAAGGAGCCAACCGGGTCAGGTGGGGAACCAAGCAGCCCTCACTCTGGAGTCAGTGCCGGGGTCAAGGCTCGTCACCTTTTCCCACTCAAGTCATCGGCGCCCCAGGGGCGCCGATTTCATTTGAGGACGTCGGGCGGCGTCCAGTCGGGTGGCGGTTGCACCACCTCGGGGTGGTCGAAACCATTGACCTCGCGCGCCGGGCGCGCCAGCATCAGGGTGATGCCGCTGCTGAGCATCAGCATGACCCAGAAAATGAAGAAGGTGACGCTGTAGATCGTCTCGCGCGGCCAGTTCACCGTCTCGCCGAACAGGGTCAGCGACAAGGGGTCGAGCACGGCGAACACCATCATCTCCAGCGCGGCGGCGACCATGAAGGCCGGCCAGGCAATCCACATCAAGCGTTGGCGCAGCATCGTGCGAATCTCCCGCGCCTCACGGGCGCTGACTGCCGGGAACGCCACCGGTGGCGGCGTGATTGCGCGCCTGCATGGCCGGTGCCAGGGTGGCCGGTGTCGACGACGTGCCGGGCTGCTGCCGGGTCGCCACGACGCGCTGGGCATCGGTGTAGACCGGGTCGGGCCGGCTGATGGCCAGATACAGGGTGAAAAAGCCGGCCACCACCACGATGGCGGGGCCGCTGACCACCAGCCACATGTGGCCGTACTTCCACCACGGGCCGCTCGCGGGTTCTTGGCTAGTTGACATCGGCTTACCTTGGAACGATGAAGACGGATTTTTCGCGCACCTCGCCCACGCCGGGCGAATCGACGCGGAAGTGGATCTCGTGCGATCCCGGCTTGGCGCCATCATAGGGCAGGCGCAGTTGCACCGGCACCCACATCGACTGCGCGCCGTCGATGGTGACGCTGGGCTCGCTCACCAGCGTCAGGCCCGGCAGACCGTCGACCGCCAGGCTGAAGGTGCGCGGCTGCTCGGTCGCGTTCATGACCTGCACGCGGTAGATGTTCTCGATCTGGCCGCCTTCGACGATGCGCGCCAGCGTGGCGCGGTCGCGCACGATGTCGACCTTGAAGGGCGTGCGCAGCCACAGGCTGGCGGCCAGGGCGACGATCAGGGCGGCCAGCGCCGCGCTGTAGATCAGCACGCGCGGGCGCAGCACCCGGCGCCAGATTTCGCGCTTGCCCCAGCCCTGCGCCAGCGCCCGCTCGGTCGAGTAGCGGATCAGCCCGCGCGGGTAGCCCACCTTGTCCATCACCTCGTCGCAGGCGTCGATGCAGGCGGCGCAGCTGATGCACTCGTACTGCAGGCCGTCGCGGATGTCGATGCCGGTGGGACACACCTGCACGCACATCGTGCAGTCGATGCAGTCGCCCAGGCCCAGCGCCTTCGGGTCGGCCTTCTTGGAGCGGCCGCCGCGCGGCTCGCCGCGCGCCGCGTCGTAGGTAACGATCAGCGTGTCCTTGTCGAACATGGCGCTCTGAAAGCGCGCATACGGGCACATGTACTTGCACACCTGCTCGCGCATGAAGCCGGCATTGCCCCAGGTGGCAAAGCCGTAGAAGAATATCCAGAACGTCTCCCACGGCCCCAGCGACCACGTGGCGATGTGGCCCACCAGTTCGCGGATGGGCGTGAAGTAGCCGACGAAGCTCAGCCCCGTCCACAGGCCGATGGCGATCCACACCCCGTGCTTGCCGGCCTTGCGCCACAGCTTGTTGGGCGACATGGGCCCCGCATCCAGCCGCAGGCGCGCCTGGCGGTCGCCCTCGAACTGCTTTTCCACCCACAAGTAGATCTCGGTGTAGACCGTCTGCGGGCAGGCGTAGCCGCACCACTGGCGCCCCGCCACCGCCGTGAACAGGAACAGCAGCAGCGCCGAGATGATCAGGATGCCCGTCAGGTAGATGACGTCCTGCGGGTACAGCACCAGCCCGAAGATGTAAAAGCGCCGCGCCTCCAGATCGAACAGCATGGCCTGGCGCCCGCCCCACTGCACCCAGGGCATGCCATAGAAGAACAGCTGCGTGGCAAAGACGAAGAACCAGCGCCAGCGCGTGAACAGGCCGCTGATGCTGCGCGGATAAACCTTCTTCTGCGCCTCGTAGAGCCAGACCGTCGCCCCCTCGTCCGGGGATGTCGCTGCCGCCGCCGCTTGCTTGGATGGTTTCATGTCAAACGCTTCGAGCGTGCGCACCCGGCGGCGCGCACGCTCCAGTCAGAGCCGGATCTCGCCTATTTCGCCACCTCGGCCGGCATGCCGCCACCCTTGCCCCAGACGTAGGCCGCCAGCAGCTTCAGCTGCTCGGGGCTGAACTTGCTGTCCCAGGCGGGCATCACGCCGGTGCGGCCGTTGGTGATCATGCTGACGATGTGCGACTCGACGCCCGGACCGTGGGTGAAGATGCCCGTGGTCAGATTGGGCGCGCCCAGCGCCGGATTGCCCTTGCCGTCGATGCCATGGCAGGCGGCGCAGGCCACGAACTTGGCGCGCCCCAGGTTGGCACGCACCGAATCGTGCGGCGCGCCCGACAGGCTGAGCACGTAGTTGGCGACATTGCGCACGTCCTCGGGCGTGCCCACGGCGGCGGCCATCGGCGGCATGACGCCGGTGCGGCCCTTGGCGATGGTTTCCTCGATCTGCGCCGGCGTGCCGCCCCAGTTCCACTGGCGGTCGGTCAGGTTGGGAAAGCCCTTGCCGCCGCGCGCGTCCGAGCCGTGGCACTGGGCGCAGTTGTTCATGAACAGGCGGTCGCCGATGGCCATGGCCTGGTGGTCCTTGGACAGCTCCTCCACGCTCTTGCCGGCAAAGGCGGCGTAGATGGGAGCCACCTGCTCCTTGCCCTTGGCCAGTTCCTGGTCGAGCTGGCCGATCTGCGTCCATTTGAGCGAGCCCTGGTAGGAGCCCAGGCCCGGATACAGGTACAGGTAGGCGAAGCCGAACACGCAGGTGATGATGAACAGGCCCACCCACCAGCGCGGCAGCGGGTTGTTCATCTCGCGCAGGTCCTCGTCCCACACGTGGCCGGTGGTGTTGTCCTGCAGGGTCATGGCCTTGGTCTTGCCGCTGAACCACAGCAGCAGCAGGCAGGCGATGATGCCGCCCAGTGTGATGACGGTGACATACACCGACCAGAAGTTGCTTGTGAAGTCGCTCATGTCGTGTGTCCCGGGGTTCAGTCCTGCTCGAACGGCAGGCGAGCGGCTTCTTCGAAGCGGGCGCGGTTGCGGCCCGACCAGGCCCACACCACGATGCCCACGAAAACAATGAACGTCACCACGGTGATGACGCCGCGCAGCAGATTGATGTCCATGCGAATGCCCTCCGTGCTTACTTGCGATGAATGCCCAGCACCTGCAGGTAGGCGACCAGGGCGTCCAGCTCGTTCTTGCCCTTGACGTCCTCGGGCGCCTTGGCGATCTCCTCGTCGGTGTAGGGAGCGCCCAGGGTGCGCAGGCCGCGCATGTGGGCCTGGATGCTGCCGGCGTCGGCGGCGGTACGCTCCAGCCACGGGTAGGCCGGCATGTTGGACTCGGGCACCACGTCGCGCGGGTTGTTCAGGTGCGCGCGGTGCCAGTCGTCGCTGTAGCGCCCGCCCACGCGCGCCAGGTCGGGCCCAGTGCGCTTGCTGCCCCACAGGTGCGGGTGGTCGTAGACGAATTCACCCGCCACCGAATACGGCCCATAGCGCAGCAATTCGGCGCGGAAGGGGCGGATCATCTGCGAGTGGCAGTTGTTGCAACCCTCGCGGATATAGACGTCGCGCCCCACCACCTGCAGCGCGGTGTAGGGCTTCAGGCCCTCGATCGGCTGGGTGGTGGACTTCTGGAAGAACAGCGGCACGATCTCGACCAGGCCACCGAAGGAGACCACGATCAGGATCAGCACGATCATCAGGAAGTTGCTGGTCTCGATGCGTGCGTGACCGGTGATTTTTTCTTGCGCCATGATGCATGGGTCCTTTCTGGCTTCAGGCGTGCGCCACGGCGGCGGGAATGGACACCGGCACCACGCGGCCGGCCGCGGCGGTCTTGGCGGTGTTCCACAGCATCAGCACCATGCCGCTCAGGTACAGCAGGCCACCCAGCAGACGGATCACGTAGAACGGGAAGGTCGCCTTGACCGACTCGACGAAGGTGTAGGTCAGCGTGCCGTCGGCGTTGACCGCGCGCCACATCAGGCCCTGCATCACGCCGGCGATCCACATGGCGGCGATGTACAGCACGATGCCGATGGTGGCGATCCAGAAGTGCGCCTCGATCGCCTTCACGCTGTACATCTGCTTGCGGCCGTACAGGCGCGGGATCATGTAGTAGAGCGAACCCATGGTGATCAGGCCCACCCAGCCCAGCGCGCCGGCGTGCACGTGGCCGATGGTCCAGTCGGTGTAGTGGCTGAGCGCGTTGACGGTCTTGATCGACATCATCGGCCCCTCGAAGGTGGACATGCCGTAGAACGACAGCGAGACGATCAGAAAGCGCAGGATCGGGTCGTCGCGCAGCTTGTGCCAGGCGCCCGACAGCGTCATGATTCCGTTGAGCATGCCGCCCCAACTGGGCGCCAGCAGGATCAGCGAAAACACCATGCCCACCGACTGCGCCCAGTCGGGCAGCGCGGTGTAGTGCAGGTGGTGCGGGCCGGCCCACATGTAGGTGAAGATCAGCGCCCAGAAGTGCACGATCGACAGGCGATAGCTGTACACCGGGCGCTCGGCCTGCTTGGGGATGTAGTAGTACATCATGCCCAGAAAGCCCGCCGTCAAAAAGAAGCCCACGGCGTTGTGCCCATACCACCACTGCACCATGGCGTCCTGCACCCCGGCGTAGGCCGAGTAGGACTTGAACAGGCCCACCGGCAGCTCGGCGCTGTTGACGATGTGCAGCAGCGCAATGGCCAGGATGAAGCCGCCGTAGAACCAGTTGGCGACGTAGATGTGCCTGACCTTGCGTGTGCCGATGGTGCCGAAGAAGACGATGGCGTAGGCCACCCACACCAGGGTGATCAGCACGTCGATGGGCCACTCCAGCTCGGCGTATTCCTTGCTGCTGGTGTAGCCCATGGGCAGCGTGATGACCGCCCCCACGATGACCGCCTGCCAGCCCCAGAAGACGAACGACGCCAGCTTGTCGCTGAACAGGCGCACCTGGCAGGTGCGCTGCACCACGTAGAACGAGGTGGCGATGAGGCCCGTGCCGCCAAAGGCGAAGATCACCGCGTTGGTGTGCAGCGGCCGCAGGCGCCCGTAGCTGAGCCACGGAATGCCGAACGTGAGATCGGGCCAGGCCAGCTGGGCGGCGATGATCACGCCCACCAGCATGCCCACCACCCCCCAGACCACCGTCATGATGGCCAGTTGGCGCACCACCTTGTCGTTGTAGACCGTCGCTTTAGCGTTGGCAAATGTCATGTCAATCGTTCCTGCTTAACAACCGCGCAGCAGTATCCTCGATCGCGTCATGGGCACGTTGACGTGCGTCAATCGTCCTCGAGAATGCGCTGCCCCTCACGTTCCACATCCTCGAACTGGCCCCGGTAAATGGCCCAGCCGAGCGCCCCCAAAACAAAAAACACCAGCACCACCGACAGCGGGATGAGCACGTACAGCACGTCCATCAGGCCCACTCCCCATCCATGCCGCGCGACAACCGCAGCGCGTTCAGCACCACCACCAGCGAGCTGGTGGCCATGCCCAGGCCCGCGGCCCAGGCCGGCATCCACCCCGCCATGGCCATGGGCACGGCGGCCGCGTTGTAAACCATGGCCCAAGTCAAATTCTGCTTGACGACGGCCACCGTGCGCAATGCCTGCCGGCGCGCCGCCGGCACCGCCCGCAGGCGCTCGCCCAGCACCACGAAGTCCGACTGCGCCTGGGCCAGCGGCACCGCGCGGCCGAAGGCGAACGACACCTGGGCCGCCGCCAGCACCGGGCCATCGTTCAAGCCGTCGCCCACCATGGCGGTGCGCGCGCCCTGCCCCTGCAGCGCCCGCAGGTGCTCCAGCTTGTCGGCCGGCGAGCAGCCGCCCAGGGCCGCGTCGACGCCGAGCTGCCCGCCCACCTGCGCCGCCGTGCGCGCGTCGTCGCCCGACACCAGCTGCACCCGCAGGCCTTGCTGGTGCAGGGCCGCCACGGCCGCCGGGGCGTCGGCGCGAATGTCTTCCAGAAAGAAAAAGCTGGCCAGCCAGCCCTGCCCGTCGCTCAAATGGCTCACCGGCCCGGCCGCCGCCACGGCGGGCACGCCGCAAAAGGCGTGCGAGCCCAGCCGCAGGCTCCGCAGTTGCCCGCCCCAGGCCATCTCGCCCGCCACGCCCTGCCCGACCACCTCGTGCACCTGCGAGGCGTCGAGGGGCGCCACATCGCCCGCGGCCGCCACCACCGCACGCGACACCGGGTGCAGGCTGTGGCGCGCCAGCGCGGCGGCCAGGGCCAGCGCGTCGGCCTGCGCCACGCCCTCGCGCAGCAGCACGCGCTGCAGCACGAAGGCGTCGCGCGTCAGGGTGCCGGTCTTGTCGAACACCACCGTGTCCACCCCGGCCAGCGCCTCGACGGCCTGCAGGCGCCGCACCAAAATGCCGCGCCGCGCCAGCGCCCCGGCGCTGGCCAGCATGGCCGCCGGCGTGGCCAGCGACAGCGCGCAGGGGCAGGTCACCACCAGGATGGCCACCGCCACCATCAGCGCCTGTCCCGGGTCCCGCGGCCACCACCAAAGGCAGGCCAGGCCCGCCGCCGCCAGCACGAACAGCAGAAAGGGCGTGGCCAGGCGGTCGGCCAGCTGCGCGATGCGCGGCTTGCTGATGGCGGCCTGCTCCATCAGCGCCACCACCTGGGCGTAGCGCGTGCCCGCGCCCACCTGGCTCACGCGCAGCTCCACCGGCTGGCTCAGGTTGTGGCTGCCGGCAATCACCGTCTCGCCGCGACTGCGCGCCACCGGGCGCGACTCACCCGTCAGCAAGGCCTCGTCGACCGTGGTCTGGCCGCTCAGGATCGTGCCGTCGGCCACAAAGCCCTCGCCCGGCAGCACACGCAGCACGTCGCCCACGCGCACGCGGCGCGCCGACACGCGCTGCCAGGCGCCGCCCGCATCGCGGCGCTGCACGCTGTCGGGCAGGCGGTGCATCAGCGCCTCCAGCGCGCCAACGGCGCGGTCGCGCAGGCGCAGCTCCAGCCAGCGCCCGGCCAGCAGGAAGAACACGAACATGGTGAACGAGTCGAAATACACCTCGTGGCCGAACGGCCCCGCGGGCTCGAAGGTGCCCAGGCTGCTGACGGCAAAGGTGATGAGCATGCCCAGCGCCACCGGCAGGTCCATGCTGACTCGGCGCGCGCGCGCATCGCGCCAGGCGCCGCTCAGGAAAGGCTGGCACGAAAACAGCAGCACCGGCAGCGACAGCACCCACTGGGCCCAGCGCAGCAGGTGGATCAGGTCGGGCTCGATCTCGCCCGGCGCGGTGAAGTACGACGGGGCGGCGTACATCATCACCTGCATCATGCACAGGCCGGCCACGCCCAGGCGCCACAGCATGCGGCGCGTGTCGGCCTGGCGCTGCACGGCCGCCTGCAGGTCGTGCACCGGCACGGCGCGGTAGCCGCTGCCCTGCAGGGCCGCCAGCCAGCGCGAGGGCCGCGTGGCCCGCTCGTCCCACAACACCCGGGCGCGCTGGGCCGCGGCGCTGACCTGCACCTCGCGCACGCCCGGCACCGCGCCGATCAGGCGCTCGATGGTGCCGGCGCAGGCCGCGCAGTGCATGCCTTCCACCGCCACCGACGATTCCCAGCAGCCCTCGGGGGCCGCCGCCGCGCCGGCCTCGGCCACCCGGCGACTGAAGGCCAGCCACTCGTCGCGCTCGTCCAGCAGCGACAGCCCGGCCGGGGGGGCGTCGCCTCCCTGGGGTGCTGCCATCGCGGCTGCGTGAAGAGTCCCTTCTGCCAGCATGGACGGCAACCATAACCGAACCGCGGACGCCTTCGCTTGACGCAGGTCAATATGGCGCCGCCGTGGGTGGGCGAACATGGCGGCGAACGCACCCCGCGCCTGCACCGGCGCCGCGAATGCGGTATGGTTTTGACGCCGGCACGCGCTGCGGCGCACGCGTGGAGGGGCGCATCGTCACACACAAGGAGAAAGATCATGTATCAGCGCATTCTGGTTGCCACCGACGGGTCGGAGCTGTCCAACAAGGCCGTCGATCACGCCGTGCGGCTGGCGGCCACCTGCGGCGCCGAGTTGCTGGCGGCCACCGTCATCCCGGTCTATCCGCGCGGCTATTACGACGGCTCGCTGGCGCTGCACGAGGACGAGATCGCGCGCATCAAGCAAAGCTGGGCCGACATCGGGCGCAAGCACCTGGACGTGGTGCGTGACGCCGCCGCGGCGCACAAGGTCAAGGTGACCGAGGTGATGGCCGAGTCGGACTTGGTGTCGGACGCGCTGCTGGAGCTGGCCGCCAAGCACAAGGCCGACCTGATCGTGATGGCCTCGCACGGCCGCCGCGGCATGTCGCGCCTGCTGCTGGGCAGCGAGACCCAGCATGTGGTGACGCACGCGAAAATCCCGGTGCTGGTGCTGCACTGATCACGCGCCGCCACCAGAAAATACTATCGTTTTGATAGCTGTCGGCGCTTGTTCATCAAGCGCCATCGCCCATTTTCATTCGTGTCCCGGCGTGACCTGGCCGACCGGGTCGACGGGCGCGGCTGCGGGCTGCTCCAGCGCCGCCGGGCGCACGCTGGCGGGAGCCGGAATGTAACCGGCCAAGCCTTCGCGCAGGCCCATCTCCAGCCGGTCGACACGTGAATGCAGGTCGCGGTTGTGGTTCTCGACGGCATCGGCCAGGCGGCCGATCTCGGCGTCCACCGGGCGCTCGCGCAGGCCCATTTCGGCGCGGTCGATGCGCGACATCGTGTCCTGCTTCTGGCGCTCGACGGCGTCGGTCAGGCGCGCCACCTCCTGGTCCAGGTGCTGGCGCAGGTCGGTGAAGCGCGAGGCCTCGGCCTTGTCGGCCAGCTCGCGCTGGGCCGCCAGTTCCTTGGCGTGGCGGCGCGTCTCCATCAGCACCGTGCCCTGGGTGTAGGCCATCACGCCGACGAACACCACGAACAGCAGCACCATCAGCCCCACCAGCACCAGGCCCAGCGGCGCCGTGACGTGGGTGAAGATGAGCGACAGGTCGGTCGGCCGGTTCATTTCCGTCCAGTTGACACCGACGAAGGTGGCGATGGCGGCGCAAATCAGCAGGAAAAACAGCGTGCGCAAGGACATGGGGGCTCCTGAAGGGTCGATGTGCGAACTTGCGAAGAGTGTAAGCGCCCACCGCCGCGGTCAGGCCGTGAACAAATCCTTGTAGCGTTCGCGCAGCAGGTTCTTCTGCACCTTGCCCATGGTGTTGCGCGGCAGCTCGGCCAGCACGAAGCAGCGCTTGGGAATCTTGTAGTTGGCCAGCCGCGCCTTGAGCGTGGCCAGAAGCGCGTCGGGCTCGGGCGCGGCGCCGGCGCGGGCGATCACCACCGCCACGCCGACCTCGCCGAAGTCGGGGTGCGGCACGCCGACGATGGCCGACTCCTGCACGCCCGGCAGCTCGTTGAGCACGCTTTCGATCTCGGCCGGATACACGTTGTAGCCGCCGCTGATGATCAGATCCTTGCTGCGCCCGACGATGGTGACGTAGCCGCGCGCGTCCTGCTGGCCCACGTCGCCGGTCTTGAAAAAGCCGTCGGCGGTGAATTCCTCGGCCGTCTTCTCGGGCATCTGCCAGTAGCCGGCAAACACGTTGGGGCCCTGGACCTGGATGCCACCGATCTCGCCGGCGGCCACCGCGCGCCCGTCCTCGCCCTGCACCCGCAACTGCACGCCCGGCAGCGGAAAGCCCACCGTGCCGCCGCGCCGCTCGCTCTGGTTTTGGTAGCGCGGGTCGGCCCGGTAGGGGTTGCTGGTGAGCATGATGGTCTCGCTCATGCCATAGCGCTCGAGGATGGTGTGGCCGGTGCGCGCGTGCCAGTCGTTGAAGGTCTCGATCAGGAGCGGCGCCGAGCCGCTGATGAACAGGCGCATGCGCGCCGCCTGCGCGCGGGTCAGCGCCGGCTCGGCCAGCATGCGGGTGTACAGCGTGGGCACGCCCATGAACACGCTGGCGCGCGGCAGGTCGGCGATGACGCGCCGGGGGTCGAACTTGCCGTGCCACAGCATGGTGCTGCCGTTCAGCAGGGCGCCGTGGATGGCCACGAACAGGCCGTGCACGTGAAAGATCGGCAGCGCATGAATCAGCACATCGCCAGGCTGCCACCCCCAGTAGTCCTTGAGCATCACCGCGTTGGACAGCAGGTTGCCGTGCGACAGCATGGCGCCCTTGCTGCGGCCCGTGGTGCCGCTGGTGTAGACGATGGCGGCCAGGTCGCCCGCCTGCCGCGGCACGGGCGCCTGCCGGTCGCTGCAGTGGGCCGCGCGCTCCAGCAGGCTGCCGGTGCGGTCGTCGTTCAGCGTGAAGACGTGGCGCGTGCCGGCCTGGAAGGCGATCGGGCTGACCCAGGCGAAGTTCTTGCCGGTGCACACCACCACCGCCGGCCTGGCGTTGCCGACGAAGTATTCGATCTCGCCGCTCTGGTAGGCCGTGTTGAGCGGCAAGAAGACAAAGCCGGCGCGCAGCGTGGCCAGATACAGGATCATGGCCTCGACCGACTTGTCCACCTGCACCGCCACGCGCGGCGGCATGCCGCCGGGCTCGCGCGGCAGATCCAGCGACTGCAGCAGGTTGGCCACCATGGCCGTGGCGCGGTCGAGGTCGCGCCAAGAATAGCGCAGGCCGCCGTCGGTTTCGACCGCCACGGCGTCCAGGTCGGCGGGAAAGGCCGCGCGCAGGGCGGCAAACAGGTTGGCGTTGGGCATGGTGGTCGTTGGCGGGAGCGGGTGGGACTAGAACCGCGGCGGGCGCTTGGCCAGGAAGGCCGCGATGCCCTCCCGGTGCTCGGCGCTGTCGGCGTAATCGTAAGCGTCGACGACTATGTTTTCAATAGCTGGTGGCGCATATCCAACGGGCGCTGGGGGCTGATTCAATGCCCGAAGCGTCTGCTTGTTCAGGCGCGCGGCGCGCGGCGCCAGGCTGGCGATGCGCCGCGCCCGCTCGCGGGCGTGGTCCAGCAGCTCGGCCGCCGGCAGCACGCGGTGCAGAAAGCCGCGCGCCTTCAGCTCGGCCGCATCCAGCACCGCTGCCTCCAGCAGCAGCTCGCGTGCCGTGGCCTCGCCGGCTACGCGCGCCACCAGCGCCGCCTCGCGCGGCGCCATCGGAAAACCCAGCTTGGCGATCGGCGCGCCAAAGCGCGCGTCGTGCGCCGCCACGCGAATGTCGCAGCAGCTGGCGATCTCCACGCCGGCGCCCATGCAATGGCCCTCGATGGCGGCGATCACCGGCACGTCGCAGTCCAGCATGGCCTGCAGGCCGCCCCACACGTCCTGCTCGTGAAAGGCCCGCAGGCTGGCCACGTCGAAGCGGAAGGCCGGGTATTCGGCGATGTCGCCGCCGGCGCAAAAGGTGCCGCCCTGGCCCTGCACGATGACGCAGCGCACGCCCTCGTCGGCCTGGATCGCCACGAACACGGCCCGCAGCCGGCGCCACATGGCGCGCGACATGGCGTTCAGCTTGCCGGCGTTGGCCACGACGACCCGCGCCACGGCGCCCTCGTGTTCGAGATGGATGTCACCCGACATGGCGATGCGCGCGGCCCCTCAATCCAGCAAGCCCTGGACGGCACCGGCCATTGGCACCGTGCCCCGTGCCAGCTCGCGCCGGTGCTTGTCCAGGCGCTTCAGGTCATACAGATAGTTGACCATCAGCCCGTACGACTGCTTGAGGCCCTTGGGCGAGGGGTCGCCCAGCCAGTTGATGCGCTCGATGCGCGCGCCGTTGCCCAGGTGAAAGCGCGCCACGGCGTCCAGCGGGCGGCCGCCTTCGCTGCGCTCGCGCGCCAGGTAATGGGCGGCGGCCGTCAGCAGCCAGTGGGCGCGCGCCGATTTCTCGGGCCACAGGGCCACGCCGTCGAGCGCGGCCTGCAGGTCGGCGGCAGTGACCTGGGCCACGCCCAGCTCGCGCGCCAGCTCGTTGCGGGCACGCGCGGGTAGGGCCTGCAGGCGAGCGTCCAGGTTCTTGGCCAGCCAGGCGCGCAGGCCGGGGATGGGCGAGAGCGTGGCGAACAGCTTGAGGCGCGGAAACTCGGTCTGCAAGACCTCGACCACGCGCTTGATCAGCTCGTCGCCGAAGCTCACGCCTTTCAGGCCGCTCTGCGTGGTGCTGATGGAGTAGAAGATGGCGCAGGTGGCCTTGTCCAGGTCGGCCGGGGCGGCCTCCTCGTCCAGCAGCGGGACGATGCCGCCGGCCATCTCGCGCAGCAGGGCGACTTCGACGAAGATCAGCGGCTCGCCGGGCATGCGCGGGTGAAAGAAGCTGTAGCAGCGCCGGTCCTCGTCCAGCCGGTTCTTGGCGTCCTGCCAGCTGCGGATGTCGTGCACGGCTTCGTACTGGATCAGCTTTTCGATCAGCGAGGCGGGCGAGTCCCAG
Organism: Burkholderiales bacterium; assembly: GCA_017307865.1. Lineage (GTDB taxonomy): Bacteria > Pseudomonadota > Gammaproteobacteria > Burkholderiales > Burkholderiaceae_C > Ottowia > Ottowia pentelensis. Next base: position 113,057 of record JAFKGE010000017.1, read on the forward strand.
CTGATGCGGCGCAGGTCCAGAAAGCCGACGTCGAACCAGGTCGAAAAAAGCTCCTGCAGCTCGCCGTCCAGCGCGATCAGGCGCTTGTCCTTCTTGAGCTGCGGCAGCAGCTCGGCACGCAGATCGACCAGGAAGCGCACGCCGCCGGGATAGGCCGAAAAGCGCTGCAGCAGCCGCGTGCGCGGCGCGGTGAAGGCGCGGCGCAGGCGCAGCTCGGCGCGCGCCTCGTCGTCGGTGCCGCGCACCGCCTCGTAGGCGGCGTGGGCCGACTCGATGGCGGCCACGTCGGGGGCGAAGTGCTCGCTCATCAGCACCCAGCATTCGCGCCGCTGCTCGGGCGTGGCGCCGGCGTACCACTGCGCCACCGCGGCGGCGCGGCGTCCGCCCTCGACCTCGCTCACGGCCGGGTCCAGCACCTGCTGCAGTTCGCGCAGGATGCGGCGCGCGCCCCAGGGGCCGATGGCGTCCACCCCGCGCTCCAGCATCGCGCTCAGGCGCTGGCGCATCAGGGCCACGGGGGTGGCGACGGCATCGGCGTTTGCTTCATTATTCATAGCTGTTCGCGATTGATTCATGAGGGCCAGAGGCCAAAATGGCCATGAAAATCATGCCGCGGGGCGCCGGCTGGCCCACGCCCACAGGGCGATGCCCGCCAGCACCATGGGCACGCACAGCCACTGGCCCATCGACAGGCCCAGCGACAGCAGGCCCAGGTAGGCGTCGGGCTCACGGAAGTACTCGGCAATGAAGCGCAGCACGCCGTAGCCGACCAGGAACGCGCCGCTCACCTGCCCCGTTTGGCGCGGCCGGCGCGCGTACAGCCACAGCAGGACGAACAGCAGCACGCCTTCCAGCAGGAACTGGTAGATCTGCGAGGGATGGCGCGGCAGCATCGAGCCGCTTTGCGGAAACACCATGCCCCAGGGCAGGTCGGGCGGGGCAAAACGGCCCCACAGCTCGCCGTTGATGAAGTTGCCCACGCGCCCGCTGGCCAGGCCCAGCGGCACGCAGGGCGCGACCAGGTCGGTCACCTGCAGCCAGGGCCGGCCGCGCCGGTGCGCCCACAGGATCATGGCCCCGATCACGCCCAGCATGCCGCCGTGAAAGCTCATGCCGCCTTCCCAGATGGCGAACACCTGCAGCGGGTGGGCGGCGTAGAACTCGGGCTTGTAGAACAGGCAAAAGCCCAGCCGCCCGCCCACGATGACGCCCACCACGCCCCAGAACAGCATGTCCTCGATGTCGCGCCGGCTCCAGGGCGCGGGCTGGGTGACGGCGGCGAACTGCGGGTGGCGCAGCCGGCACGTGGCCAGAAAATAAAACAGCCCGAAGGCCACCAGGTAGGTGATGCCGTACCAGTGAATGGCCAGCGGGCCCAGGCGAACGGCGATGGGGTCGATGTGCGGGTACATCAGCATGGCCGCATTGTGCCCGCGCAAGGGCGGGCGCCGGTTCTTGGCGCATACTTTGCGTTTTGCGCAGCCGCCCCAGGCTGCGTTTTCATGCCTTCCTTCATCCACCCATCGCCATGGCCGCCTCCAAACCCAAGCTACCCATCAACCGCCGCAGCGCCAACATCACGCAAGGCAAGGCGCGCGCCTCCAACCGCTCCATGTTCTACGGCATGGGCTACACCGAGTCCGATTTCGACAAGCCCATGGTCGGCGTGGCCAACGGCCACAGCACCATCACGCCTTGCAACAGCGGCCTGCAAAAGCTGGCCGACGCGGCGGTGGCGGGCATCCAAGAGGCCGGCGGCAACGCGCAGACCTTCGGCACGCCCACCATCAGCGACGGCATGGCCATGGGCACCGAGGGCATGAAGTACAGCCTGGTCAGCCGCGAGGTCATCAGCGACTGCGTGGAAACCTGCGTGCAGGGCCAGTGGATGGACGGTTGCGTCGTCATCGGCGGCTGCGACAAGAACATGCCCGGCGGCATGATGGGCATGCTGCGCGCCAACGTGCCCAGCATCTACGTCTACGGCGGCACCATCGAGCCGGGCTGCCTGCACGGCTGCGACCTGAACATCGTCAGCGTATTCGAGGCCGTGGGCGCCAACGCCGCCGGCAAGATCAGCGACCAGGAGCTCAAGGACATCGAGCAGCACGCCATTCCGGGCACCGGCTCGTGCGGCGGCATGTACACCGCCAACACCATGAGCAGCGCCTTCGAGGCCCTGGGCATGAGCCTGCCCTACTCCTCGACCATGGCCAATCCGCATGCCGAGAAGGTGGATTCGGCCCGCGAATCGGCCAAGGTGCTGATCGAGGCCATCAGGCAGGACATCAAGCCGCGCGACATCGTCACGCGCCAGTCGATCGAGAACGCCGTGGCGGTGATCATGGCCGTGGGCGGCTCGACCAACGCGGTGCTGCACTTCCTGGCGATCGCGCACGCGGCGGGCGTCGAGTGGACCATCGACGACTTCGAGCGCATGCGCAAGAAGGTGCCGGTGTTCTGCGACATGAAGCCCAGCGGCAAGTACCTGGCGGTGGACCTGCACAAGGCCGGCGGCATCCCGCAGGTGATGAAGATGCTGCTGAACGGCGGCCTGCTGCACGGCGACTGCCTGACCATCACCGGCAAGACCATTGCCGAGACGCTGAAGGACGTGCCCGACCAGCCGCGCGCCGACCAGGACGTGATCCGCCCCTTCAACCAGCCGCTGTACGACGAGGGGCACCTGGCCATCCTCAAGGGCAACCTCAGCCCCGAGGGCAGCGTGGCCAAGATCACCGGCCTGAAGAACCCCGTCATGACCGGCCCGGCGCGCGTGTTCGACGACGAGCAGTCGGCGCTGGACGCCATCTTGGCCGGCAAGATCAAGGCCGGCGACGTGATGGTGCTGCGCTACCTGGGCCCCAAGGGCGGTCCCGGCATGCCCGAGATGCTGGCGCCCACCAGCGCGCTGATCGGCGAGGGCCTGGGCGAAAGCGTGGGTCTGATCACCGACGGGCGCTTTTCGGGCGGCACCTGGGGCATGGTGGTGGGCCACGTGGCGCCCGAGGCGGCCGCCGGCGGCAACATCGCGCTGATCCACGAAGGCGACTCGATCACCATCGACGCGCACCAATTGCTGCTGCAACTGAACGTGTCCGAGGCCGAACTGGCCCAGCGCCGCGCGGCCTGGAAGGCGCCCAAGCCGCGCTACACCCGCGGCGTGCAGGCCAAGTTCGCCTTCAACGCATCCAGCGCCAGCCGCGGCGCGGTGCTGGACGACTTTCCGCAGAACTGAGGAGCCTTGCCATGAGCATCCCCGTCGCGCTGCCCGAACTGGGCCCCGCCATGGCCCGCTATCGCTTCGCCTATTTGCTGACCAGTCCCAGCCAGGGCGCGCCGCACGCCACGGCGACTGCGGTGACGCTGCAGGGCGGCGTGCTGCACATCGCCGGCATCGGCCGGCGCACGCGCGCCAACATCGAACGCGAGCCGGCGGTGGCGCTGGTGTGGCCGCCGCTGTCGGATGCCGAGCACTCGCTGATCGTCGACGGCACGGCAGCCATCGAGGGCGAAGGCCTGCGCATCACGCCGACGCGCGCCGTGCTGCACCGCTCGGCGCCCGCGCCCCAGCCCGCGGCGCCGGGCGCCTGCGGCTCCGACTGCATCGAGCTGAACCTGCCGGGCTGATGCCGGGCGGCAGGGCGCGCGCGAAAGACCCCACCGCGCGCGGCCTCTACACGCCACGGGGCACGGCGCGCGCAGGTGCTGCGGCAGAATCGTCCGGTCAACAACCCAGGAGACTTCGCATGGCCGACACTTGGCTCACTTCGCTCATCACCGCCACCCCGCAAGAAGGCTTCGAACTGGCCATCACGCTGAGCCGCCGCGGCGTCAAGTACACGCAGCCCGACGCCCAGGTGCTGCACAAGCTGCGGCCCGAATATTCGAACGACGCGCACGAACTGACGGCGGCATCGCAGGTCATCGCCACCAACTTCCAGACCGTGGCGGCGGCCAACAACTATTGGCGCAAGTGAGTTGAATGTCGGCCGGTCGCTGACCTCGGCCGTCAGCGGCCGATCACGCGCGCGCGGACGCGCAGGTCGGGGCCGATGCGGTCGACGCCGATGTATTCAAGCCGCGGGCCTTCGGCCAGTTCGGTGAACGGGCCCAGCGCGGCCAGCGGCGCGCCCTCGCCCAGCAGGCGCGGTGCCTGGTAAAGCAGCAGTTCATCCACCAGGCCGGCACGCCACAGCGCGGCGTTCAGTTGCGCGCCCGCCTCCACGTGGACCTCGTTGACCTCGCGCCGCGCCAGTTCGGCCAGCAGCGCCGGCAGGTCGATTCGACCGTCTGCGCCCGCCTGTTGCAGCACGTCGGCGCCGCGCACGCGCAAGGGCTGCTCGCGCCCCGCATCGGCGCCGGCGCCGACGATGCAGACGCGGCGCCCCGGCACCTGCCACAGCCGCGCGGCCAGCGGCGTGCGCCATTGGCTGTCCGCGATGACCAGCATGGGCTGGCGCGTGGTGCCCGGCAGGCGCACGTCCAGCCGCGGATCGTCGCGCAGCACGGTGCCGATGCCGGTCAGCACCGCGCACGCGCGGGCGCGCCAGGTGTGGCCGTCCGCGCGGGCGGCGTCGGAGGTGATCCACTGGCTGGCGCCATTGGGCAGCGCCGTGCGGCCATCCAGCGACGCCGCCACCTTCATCCGCACCCAGGGGCGCCCGCGGGTCATGCGGCTGAAAAAGCCGATGTTGAGTTCGCGCGCCACCTCGGCGCCCGGCCCTATCTCCACCTCGACGCCGGCGGCCCGCAAGCGCGCCAAACCCTGCCCCGCCACGCGCGGGTTGGGGTCCTGCAGTGATGCAACCACGCGACGCACGCCCGCCGCGATCAGCGCGTCGGCGCAGGGCCCGGTGCGGCCCTGGTGCGCGCAGGGCTCGAGCGTGACGTAGGCCGTGGCTCCGGCGGTGGAGTGCCCGCGCGCCTGCGCATCGCGCAAGGCCATCACCTCGGCATGCGCCTGCCCGGTCGGCTGCGTGTGCCCCTGCCCGATGACCTGGCCGTCGGCCCCCACGAGCACGCAGCCCACCGCCGGATTGGGCGGACAGATCGGGCGCGCCTGCTCGGCCAGCGCGAGCGCCTGGGACATGAAGAAATCGGACGATGTCGCCATGGTCGAACTTGATTGCGCCAGGGACAACGAGCTCGACCAAAAAGAAAAAGGGCCTGATGAAAATCAGGCCCTTTTGAGCTTTGGCGGAGTGGACGGGACTCGAACCCGCGACCCCCGGCGTGACAGGCCGGTATTCTAACCGACTGAACTACCACTCCGCGTCGGTGTCACGTTCGGCTCGAAGCGAGCCCAAGTGCGACAAAACTTGGCGACCCTACGGGGATTCGAACCCCGGTACTCACCGTGAAAGGGTGATGTCCTAGGCCTCTAGACGATAGGGTCAAAACCTTGGAACGACTGACGATTCTCGACACCGTTGATGGTGGAGGTAAGCGGGATCGAACCGCTGACCTCTTGCATGCCATGCAAGCGCTCTCCCAGCTGAGCTATACCCCCGTTTGTGGGTGTCGAGCCTCGCATTATATGTTGGATTTCACCCTGCCCGCAATCGCGCCAAAACTTTTTCGCGCTGGTGCAAGGCCAGCACCGCGTCGACCGAAGGCGTCTGCGGCGTGCCCATGACCAGCACGCGCACGGGCATGGCCAGCTGGGGCATTTTCAGACCGTGCTCGGCCAGGGTTTGCTTGAGCGCCGCCGCGATGTCGGCCGCCGTCCAGGGTGCTGATTCGAGCCGCGTGGCCAGGCTGGCCAGGGCGGGCTTGACGGCCTCGGTGACGTGCTTGGCCAGGTCTGCGGCGCTGGGCTGCACGTCGGCGTAGTACGGCTGCAGCCAGTCGGCCAGTGCCACGGTGGTGTCGCAACGGTCCTTGAACAGCTCGCACAGCGCGGGCAGGCGCTCGTCGCTGTTGACCCCGCGCTGTTGCAATTGCGCGGCCACCAGCGGCGCCAGTTCGGCACCCGGCATGGCCTTCAGGTGCTGGGCGTTGACCCAGCGCAGCTTGGCTTCGTCGAAGCGCCCGGCGCTGGTGCCCAGGTGGTCCAGGTTGAACCACTGCAGGAACTGCGCGCGCGAGAAGATCTCGTCGTCGCCGTGACTCCAGCCCAGGCGCGCCAGGTAGTTGACCATGGCGTCGGGCAGGTAGCCTTCGTCGCGGTACTGCGTGACGGCCTTGGCGCCGTTGCGCTTGCTCATCTTCTCGCCCTGCTCGTTGAGCACCGTGGGCAGATGGGCGAACACCGGCACCGGCGCGCCCAGCGCCTGGAAGATGTGGATCTGGCGCGGCGTGTTGTTGACGTGGTCGTCACCGCGGATGACGTGGGTGATGCCCATGTCCATGTCGTCCACGCAGACGCAGAAGTTGTAGGTGGGCGTGCCGTCCGCGCGCGCGATCACCAGGTCGTCGAGCTCGCTGTTCTGGAATTCGATGTGGCCCTTGCACTTGTCGTCCCATCCGACCACGCCGGTCAAGGGCGTCCTGAAGCGCAGCACGGGCTTGACACCCTCGGGCACGGGCGGCAGCGTCTTGCCGGGCTCGGGGCGCCAGGTGCCGTCGTAGCGCGGCTTTTGCTTGGCGGCCATCTGCCGCTCGCGCAGCGCGTCGAGCTCGGCCACGCTCATGTAGCAGGGGTACACGTGGCCGGCGGCCTGCAGCTGCGCCAGCATCGCCTGGTAGCGGTCCATGCGCTGCATCTGGTAATAGGGCCCTTCGTCCGGGTCCAGCCCCAGCCAGGCCATGCCTTCCAGGATGACGTCGACCGAGGCTTGCGTGGAGCGCTCCAGGTCGGTGTCCTCGATGCGCAGGATGAAGGTGCCGTCCTGCGAGCGCGCAAACGCCCACGGATAAAGCGCGGAGCGGATGTTGCCCAGGTGAATGAAGCCGGTGGGCGATGGCGCGAAGCGCGTGCGCACGCGCCGCTGAGTTGAATCCTGGTTTTGAGTCATATCGTGCCCTGGCTCCCGCAGAACAAGCGCGAGCAGCTATCTGTTTTATAGTATTCAGTCGATGCGGCCACAGCTGTCCAGCCCGTGCGAAAGGTCGCGCAGGATGTCGGGCACGTGCTCCAACCCGATCGACAGGCGGATCAGGCCCTGGCCCACGCCGGCAGCCTGGCGCTGGGCCTCGGACAGGCGTCCATGCGAGGTGCTGGCCGGGTGGCTGAGCAGGGTGCGCACGTCGCCCAGGTTGGTGGCGATGGAGCACACAAGCGTGCTGTCGATGACGTGAAAGGCGCGCGCCCGGCCCTGCTCGGGGCTGGCCGCCTTGACGCTGAAGGCGATGACCGAGCCGCCGACGCCGCCTTGCTGCGCCATCGCCAGCCGGTGCTGCGGGTGCGAGGGCAGGCCGGGGTAGAACACGCGCTCCACCGCAGGGTGCTTTTCCAGCCAGCTGGCGATCTGCAGCGCGTTGGCGCTTTGCGCGGCCACGCGCAGGCTGAGCGTTTCCAGGCCCTTGTGCACCACCCAGGCATTGAAGGGCGAAAGCACCATGCCGGCGGTGCGGATCAGGGGCGCGAACACGCCGTCGATGAGCTGGTGCGAGCCGCAGATGGCGCCGGCCATGACCCGGCCCTGGCCGTCGAGAAACTTGGTGCCCGAGTGGATGATCAGGTCGGCCCCCAGCGCCAGCGGCTTTTGCAGCGCCGGCGTGGCAAAGCAGTTGTCGACCGCCAGCAGTGCGCCGGCCTGCCTGGCGATGCCCGCCAGCGCGGCGATGTCGCACACCTCGGTCAGCGGGTTGGTGGGCGTTTCGGCAAACAGCAGCCGCGTGTTGGGGCGCAGCGCGGCGCGCCACTCGGCCACGTCGGTCTGCGACACGAAGGAGGTCTGCACGCCGAAGCGCGCGAACTCGCTGCCCAGCAGCTTGATGGTGGAGCCGAACATCGACTGCGAGGCGATCACGTGGTCGCCGGCCTTGAGCAGGCCCATCGCCATCAGGAGGATGGCCGACATGCCGCTGGCGGTGGCAATGGCCGCCTCGGCGCCTTCCAGCGCGGCCAGGCGGCGCTCGAACGCGGTGACCGAAGGGTTGCTGGTGCGGGTGTAGGTGTAGCCCTCCTCCTGCATCGCAAAGCGGCGCGCCGAGGTCTCGGCGTCGGGCTGCACGAAGCAGCTGGTGAGGTACAGCGCCTCGGAGTGCTCGCCGTAGCCGCTGCGCGGGATCGACACGCGCACGGCCAGGGTGTCGGGGTGCAGGCCTTCGGGCAGGTCCTGCTCGTTCAGTTCATTCGGGTTCATGGTCAAGCTCAAGGGTCAATCGGCGCCATCGGACACGGCCGACACGCGCGGGCGCTCGGCGTTCAGGCGCGCCAGGTCGCCTTCGGAAATGTCGCCGGTGACGTACACGCCGTCGAAACACGAGGCGTCGAAGCGCGTCACGCGCGGGTTGACGCTGGCCACGGCCTGCTTCATGGCCTGCACGTCCTGGTAGATCAGCGCGTCGGCGCCGATGATCTGCCGCACCTCCTCGACGCTGCGCCCGTGCGCCACCAGTTCCTCGCGCGTGGGCATGTCGATGCCGTACACGTTGGGGTGGCGCACCGGCGGCGCGGCGCTGGCCAGGTACACCTTGCGCGCGCCGGCCTCGCGCGCCATCTGCACGATCTCCTGGCTGGTGGTGCCGCGCACGATCGAGTCGTCCACCAGCAGCACGTTGCGGCCGGCGAACTCGCTGGCGATCACGCCCAGCTTTTGCCGCACCGAGCGCTTGCGCACCGCCTGGCCTGGCATGATGAAGGTGCGGCCCACGTAGCGGTTCTTGACGAAGCCTTCGCGGTAGGGTTTGCCCAGCATGCGCGCCAGCTCGTTGGCGCTGGGGCGGCTGGACTCGGGGATCGGGATGACGGTGTCGATCTCGCTCGGCGGCACGGTGGAAATCACGCGCTTGGCCAGCGTCTGGCCCAGGTTCAGCCGCGCCTGGTAGACCGAGATGCCGTCCAGCACCGAGTCGGGCCGCGCCAGGTAGACGAACTCGAAGATGCAGGGCGACAGGCTGGGCCGCTCGGCGCACTGGCGCGCATGCACCGTGCCGTCCAGCGTGACGAACAGCGCCTCGCCCGGCGCCAGGTCGCGCTCGAAGACGTGGCCGGTTCCTTCCAGCGCCACCGACTCGCTGGCCGCCATCACCGCCCCGCCGGCGCCGTGCCCGAAGCCGAGCGGACGGATGCCGAACGGGTCGCGAAACACCAGCATGCCGCGCCCGGCGATGTGCGCCACCACCGCGTACGAGCCGCGCAGGCGCCGGTGCACTGCCGCCACGGCGGCGAAGGCCTGCTCGGGCCCCAGCTCGCCGCCGCGCGTGGCCTGCGCCAGCTCGTGCGCCAGCACGCCCAGCAGCACCTCGGAGTCGCTGTCGGTGTTGATGTGGCGGTGGTCGCCCGCCAGCAGCTCCTGGCGCAGCGCCTGCGCGTTGGTCAGGTTGCCGTTGTGCACCAGCACCACGCCGAAGGGGGCGTTGGTGTAGAAGGGCTGCGCCTCCTGCTCGCTGTCGGCGTTGCCGGCGGTGGGGTAGCGCACCTGGCCCAGGCCGCTGCTGCCGGGCAGCGCGCGCATGTTGCGCGTGCGAAAGACGTCGCGCACCATGCCCTTGGCCTTGTGCATGAAGAACTTGCCGTCCTGCTGCGTCACGATGCCGGCGGCATCCTGGCCGCGGTGCTGCAGCAGCAGCAAGGCGTCGTAAAGAGTCTGATTGACCGGCACCTGACCAACCACGCCGACGATGCCACACATGATGATGTCCCGAGAAAAAGGCCCCAAGGCCCGATTGTCACGTCGAAAGATATTGTCCTAGTCCAGCGAATCGGAGAAATCGGCGGTGCGCGGGTGTCGCAACGGGTGCAGGCCAAGGCGCGCGCCGCAGCCAAGGCTGGTGGCCTTGGCAAGGTGCGCAACGCCGGCATGCGCCTGTTGCGGCACCCGCCCTTCGGGTGAATGCCTGGCAGGGCCGCACTCTTCGTTGCCGTGCTCGCCGGGTGTCCAACCCGGCTGCGCCCGACGCCTCGATTGCCGCCCTGCCAGGCATTCACGCACCGCCGATTTCTCCGATTCGCTGGACCAACGCCGCCGGCAGCACCGGATGCAGCTGCCCCAGCATGCCCTGCAGCCAGGCGCCGCTGGCCGATCCGCGCCACCACGGCGCCTGGCCCTGCCCCGTCACCTGCACCACGACGGCCAGCACCAGCAGCAGCAGCACGCCGCGCAAGGCGCCGAACACGGCGCCCAGCACCCGGTCCACCGGCCGCATGCCCAACGCGCGCGCCGCGCCGCGCACCGCCCAGGCCAGCATGCCGCCGCCAAAGGCGACGACGATGAACACCAGCACGAAGCCCGCCGCGAAGCGCCACTCCGCGGGCGCCTCGCCCATCGGCAGCGCCTGGCCGACCCAGTCGGCCGCCCAGCGCGCGACGAAATACGCCGCCACCCAGCCGGCCACCGACAGGGCCTCGTACAGCAGCCCGCGCCAGGCCCCCAGCAGCAGCGAGCCCAGCAGCACGGCCAGGCAGATCCAGTCGGTGGGGTGCATGGGGGCTGGCCGCGGGTCCGATCGGGCGATCAGAGCGTGAGGATGCTGCCCGGCAAGCCCGCCTTCTTCAGGGCCGCCGCCGCCTTCTCGGCCTCGGCGCGGCTGGCGAAGGGGCCCACGCGCACGCGGGTGCGCTTGCCGTCGGCCGTGCTCACCACCTGGGTGTAGGTCTTCAGGCCCGCGCCCTCGGCCTTGCGGCGCGCCTGCTGGGCCGAATCGGCCTCGGCGAAGGCGCCGATCTGCACGATGAAGCGGCCGGCGTCGGTCGCGCTGGCGGTCGCGGCCGTGGCCGGCTTGGCGCTGGCGCGGCCTTCCAGCGCCGCCCGCGCGCGCGCGGCCTCGGCCTCGCGGCGGGCCTTGGCATCGGCCTCGCGCTGCGCCTTGGCCTGCTGCTCGTCGTGCTGGGCCTTGGCGCGCGCCTGGGCCTCCTGCTCGCGGCGCGCCTTGGCGTCGTCGTCGCGCGCCGCCTGGGCAGCGGGCGTGGCGGGGGGCTTGGCCGCATCGCCGGCCGCGGCGCGCGTGGGGGCAGTGGTCTCGGTGGCCGGTGTGGCCGTGGCTTGCGTCGCCGGCTTGGATGCGGGCGGCACCACCTCTTCGTGCTCACCCAGGCTGGCGGCGGCGGGCACCGCGGCCTGGCCGACCGGCTTGGGCGCCGTCAGCGGGGGCGCGTGGTCGCGGTCGGGAATGGTGATGGGCGCGTTGACGGCCGCCGGGCGCGGCTCGGTGTCGAACAGCAGCGGAAAGCCGACGACCGCCAGCGCCACCAGCACCACCGCGCCGATCAGGCGATGGCGCGCGCGCCGGCGCACGCTCTCGATCGAGTCGGGCGGCGCGCTGGCCGCATCGGCCTTGCGCGGCGGCTTCTTGGCGGGGGCAGCGCTGTGCTGGCGAAACTTGAAAAATGCCATGGTGCTGGGTCAGCAGTCAGCGATCGGTATGCTGCCAGGGCGCGTCGGATTCGAGGTGCGGCACGCCGTGCTCCAGCACGCCACCGACGGTGTAGAACGATCCAAAGCAGACAATTCTATCAGTGGGCTGCACGCGCGCGGCCGCCGCGTCGAAGGCCGCCATGGGCGTGGCAAAGCACTCGGCCGCGGCCCCCGCGCGCTGGGTGACCGCGCGCCAGATGGCCTCCAGCGCCTGCGCCGAGGCGGCGCGGGGCGTGGGCAGGTCGGTGAAGTACCAGCGGTCGATCAGCGGGTCCATGTGGCGCAGGATGGCGGGAATGTCCTTGTCGGCCATGGCGCCGAACACGCCGTGCGTCATCAGAAACGAGCCCATGGCGTCCAGGCTTTGCGCCAGCGCGGCCACGGCGTGCGGGTTGTGCGCCACGTCCAGGATCACCACCGGATGGCCGGGAACGACCTGAAAGCGCCCCGGCAAGTCCATCATGCCGAAGCCATTGCGCACCGCCTGCGCCGTCACCGGCAGGCGGGCACGCAGCGCGTCCAGCGCCGCCAGCGCGCCCGAGGCATTGATCAGCTGGTTGGCGCCGCGCAGCGTGGGGTAGCCCAGCCCGCTGTAGCGCCGCCCGCGCCCGGCCCAGGCCCATTGCTGCGGGTTGTTGCCCTGGTAGTTGAAGTCGCGCCCCAGCAGCCACAGGTCGGCGCCGATGGCGGCGGCGTGGTCGAGCACGCTTTGCGGCGGCACCGGGTCGCTCACGATGGCGGGCTTGCCGGGGCGCATGATGCCGGCCTTCTCGAAGCCGATCTTCTCGCGCGTGTCGCCCAGCAGCTCGGCGTGGTCGATGTCGATGCTGGTGATGACGGCGCAGTCGGTGTCGATGATGTTGACCGCGTCCAGCCGCCCGCCGAGGCCGACCTCCAGGATCACCGCGTCCAGCCCGGCGCGCGCCAGGGCCAGCAAAATGGCCAAGGTGGTGAATTCGAAATAGGTCAGCGAGACGTCGCCGCGCGCCGCCTCGACCTGCTCCAGGCAGGCCGCCAGTTCGTCGGCGCCGATGGCCTGGCCGCGGATGCGGCAGCGCTCCTCGAAATGCACCAGGTGCGGCGAGGTGTAGACCCCGGTGCGGTAGCCCGCCTGCAGCAAGATGGCTTCCAGCATGGCGCAGGTCGAGCCCTTGCCGTTGGTGCCGGCCACGGTGATGACCGGGCCGTCGAAGCGCAGCGCCAGGCGATCGGCCACCGCCCGCACCCGGTCCAGCCCCAGTTCGATGACCGTGGGGTGCAGCCGCTCGCAGTAGGCGAGCCATTCGTTCAGTGTCTTCATGGGAGCGCCGATTGTCGCGCCAAGCGCGAGCGCCATGGCATCATCGCTGGCATGACCCGCGCATCCGTCACGCTCTACGGCATTCCCAACTGCGACACCGTCAAGAAGGCGCGGGCCTGGCTCGCCGAGCACGAGGTCGAGGTGCGCTTTCACGACTTCAAGAAGGCCGGCGTGCCGGCCGATCGCCTGCGGCGCTGGATCGACGCCGTGGGCTGGGAGCGCCTTTTGAACCGCCAGGGCACGACCTGGCGCCAGCTGGACGCCGCCACGCAGGCGGGCGTGCACGACGCCGCCAGCGCCGCCGCCCTGTTGCAGGCCCACGCCAGCGCCATCCGCCGGCCGGTGGTGGAGTGGGACGCGGGCGCGCCCGCCATCACGATCGGCTTTGCGCCCGCCGACTGGCAGGCGCGCCTGAAGGGCTGACGCCAGCACGCCGACCCATGTCGCTGTCTGGCCTCAGCTTCGCCGGTCACGCCGGAACCTATTGGCTGGCCTGGGCCTGGTCGGTCTCCAGCGTCATCCTCACCGGCTGGATCATCTGGCAGCGTCGCGCGCCGGTGTCCACGCTGGCATGGATCATGACGCTCAACCTGCTGCCGGTGCTGGGCCTGCTGGTGTACGCCTATTTCGGTCCGCAGCGCGTGCACCGCCAGCGCCTCAAGCGCTGGCACACGCAGGCGGCGCTGATGTCGCAGCAGGACATGCGCACCCTGCGCGCCGACCGGCCCGACCCGCCGCTGTGGGCGGTGCAGCACGCGCGCCTGATCGAAACCAGCTGCGGCCTGCCGATCTGCAGCGCGCACGGCGTGGAGCTGCTGGCCAGCGGCGCCGCCACGCTGGACGCACTGCTGCGCGAGATGGCGCAGGCGCGCAGCCACATCCACCTCGAGTACTACATCTTCGAGCCCGACCAGACCGGCCGCGCCGTGCTCCAGGCGCTGACCGAGCGCGCCAGCGCCGGCATCGCCGTGCGATTGCTGGTCGACGCGGTCGGCTCCTCGCGCCTGCTGGCGCGCCGCCACGCGCCGCTGCTGCAGGCGCTGCGCCAGGCCGGTGGCGAGGTGGCGGTGTTTCACCGCGGGCGGCTCGACCGCCTGCGCCCGCTGGTCAACCTGCGCACCCACCGCAAGATCGCCGTGATCGACGGCCGCACCGGCATGGTGGGCGGCATCAACGTCACCGACGACGAGAACGAACGCGTGCGCCCGCAAGACGCCTACCGCGACACCCACCTGCTGCTGCGCGGCGGCGCGGTGCGCTGGCTGCAATACGTCTTTTTGCAGGACTGGTACTACGCCAGCGGCCACAAGCTGAACCACGACGGCCACGTGCTGCCCACGGGCGAGCCGCCCGGCCAGGTGCCGGTGCAGATCGTCGCCTCGGGCCCCGACAGCGACGGCGAGGCCATCCACCGCGCCATGATCGACGCGCTGAACCTGGCGCTGGAGCGCATCTGGCTGTCCACGCCCTACTTCGTGCCCACCGAGCCGGCCATCACCGCGCTCACCAATGCCGCGTTGCGCGGGGTGCAGGTCAAGCTGATCGTGCCCGAGCGCAGCGACTCGCGCATCGTCACCGCCGCCGCGCGCTCGTACTACAAGGAGCTGCAAAACGCCGGCGTGCTGGTGTTCGAATACCAGGGCCGCATGTTCCACCCCAAGACGCTGGTGATGGATTCGCTCTACAGCGTGGTGGGCAGCGCCAATTTCGACAACCGCAGCTTTCGCCTGAACTTCGAGGTCGCCGCGGTGATGTACGACCGCGCGATCAACCAGCAGCTGGCCGACCTGTTCGAGGCCGACCTGTCGCACTGCCGCTTGGTGCCGCGCGACCGCCGCACGCCGGTTCACCAGCAGTTCTTCGAGGCCGTGGCGCGGCTGGGCTCGCCGCTGCTGTAGCAACCCTGGCGGGCATCGGTCAAACCAGCGCGCGCAGATCGAGCCCCGCCTTGCGCAGTACGCTCCAAAACAGCATGCGCTCAAGTTGGTCGCGTGGCTCGAAGGCCGCGGCATCGCGCGCGCAGGACAGGCGCACGGCATCGCTCAGGGGAACGTTGGCGCCGCGCAGGCTGTCGGCCATCACCTGCACCTCGCAGGCGCGCTGCAGCGTCCACATCCAGCGAAAGGCATTGAACACGTTGCAGCCGGTGCTCAGCAAGCCATGATTGCGCAAGATCATGACGCGCTTGCCGCCCAGGCTGGCCGCCAGGCGTGGGCCTTCACCATCGTGCACGGTGATGCCCTCGAAGTCGTGGTAAGCCACGTCGCCGAACAACTCGGCACCATAAAAATCGTCGTGTCCCAGGCCGGCCTGCTTGCAAGCCACCGCGATGCCGGCCGTGGTATGGATGTGCATCACGCAATGGGCGTCCTGACGCGCGCCGTGGATGGCGCTGTGAATGACGAAGCCGGCCCGGTTGACCGGGTGCGAGGTGGGCTCTGCGGGCGTTCCGTCCAGGCCTATTCGGACCAGGTTGCGCGCGGTCACCTCGTTGTAGTTCAGCCCGAACGGGTTGATCAGGAAGGTATCGGGCGTGCCCGGCACCCGCAGCGTGATGTGGTTGAACACCAGCTCGGTCCAGCCCAGGGCGTCGAACACGCGATAGCAAGCCGCCAGTTCCAGTCGCAGCCGCCATTCGGCAGGGTTCATGTCGGCGGGCCGCAGCGCCTCCAATTCGGTCAGCGGGTCGGCTTGTGCGGGGGTGGGACTCACGATTGCGTTCCTTCTACAAATGTCACGTTGCCTATCCAGGCGGATGGCTGCAAGTCTAGGAACGAGCCGCGCAGCGATCAACGGGTGTTCGGCAAACATCTTGTTCGAGTTTCTGGATAATCAAATCCATGAACTGGAACGACTGCGAAATGTTCTGCCACGTGGTCGAGCACGGCGGCTTCTCGGCCGCTGCCAACTTTCTGAATCACCCCAAGTCCAGCATCAGCAGCGCCGTGCAGCGACTGGAGCAGGAACTGGACACGCGCCTGTTGGAGCGCACCACCCGCAGCGTGCGCGTGACCGAGGCGGGCGAAATCCTGTTTCGGCGCACGGCCCCCCTGTTCGCGGGCCTGCATGAAGCCTGCGCCGAGGCCCTGGGTTCGGGCCGTGAGGTCACGGGCATGCTGCGCATCGCCTCGCCTTACGAGTTCGGCGCGCACCACTTGGCGCCGGTGGCCTGCGAACTGATGCTGCGCCACCCCAAGCTGCAGGTTCAGATCGACGTCGAGAATCGCCCGATCAATCCGTTGACCGAACCGTACGACATCGTTTTTGCCATGCTGGAGAGCCAGTTGCCCTCCTCCAGTGTGGTGATCCGGCGCATGTTTTCGCTGCAGCGCGACCTGTTTGCCGCCCCCTCGCTGGTGCGCGACCGGGGCCGCCCGCAGCGGCCGGACGAACTGCGCCACTGGCCGCTCATCACCAGCTCGGCCGACACCGGCTGGTCCTTCGTCGACAGTGACGGCATCGACCACCAGGTCGCCATCGCGTCACCCCGCGTCATCAGCGCCAACGCCGACATCCGCATGCAGGCGGCCATGCGCGGGTTGGGCATCACGCGCATCACGGCCAGTTTTTGCGCCGAGGCCGTGGCCAGCGGCGCGCTCGCGCGCGTGCGCTTTGCGGGCTATACCTGCGAGCCATTGCGCGTGTATGCCCTGTTGCCCGGCAAGAAGTTGCAGCCCGAGAAAGTGCGGCATTTCCTGGACGCCCTGGCGGGCCACGCCCGCCAGACGCGCGGGGACATGGGCTGGCAGTTTCACCACGACAAGGACGCAGCGCGCATCTGAGCCCCGCACAACGGCTGACCCCTTGTGCGTTCCCCCACCACGCGGCAATTGTTCGATTCGTCGAACAATCTGTTCGCGGTTTTGATCTTTATCACCTCTCCTTCGGGCTTTACGGTTCATGCTGCGCTGTCGCCGTGGGTGATGGCTCTTTTTCTCATCACGAACGGAGACAAGCCCGATGCCGGCATTCAACACCTGGAAGTTTTCCCGCCCCGTCCTGGCGCTGCTGGTGAGCGCAACGGCCGCATTGTCTGCGCAGGCCCAGATCAAGGTGGGTGTGGTGCTGTCGACGACCGGCCCCGCCTCCTCGCTGGGCATTCCCGAGCGCAAGACGATCGAGTTGTTCCCCAAGGAAGTCGCGGGCCAAAAGATCGAGTACACCATCCTCGACGACGCCTCCGACCCGACGGGCGCCGTCAAGGCCACGCGCAAGCTGGTGTCCGAGGACGGGGTGCACCTGGTCATCGGCGCCACCACGACGCCCAGCTCGCTGGCCATGCGCGACGTGGTGGCCGACGCGGGCGTGCCGCAGATCTCGATCGCCGCCGGCCGCAGCATCGTCTTTCCGGTCGACGAAAAGCGCAAATGGGTCTTCAACACCGCCCCCACCACCTCGCTGATGGCCGGCGCCGTGGTGCAGCACATGAAGAAAAAGGGCGTGAAGACGGCCGCCTACATCGGCTTCGACGATGCCTTTGGCGAAGACTGGGCGACCAACTTTGCCGAGGCCGCCAAGGCCGCCGGCATCGAGGTGGTGGCCAGCGAGCGCTACAGCCGAGCAGCCACCTCGGCGACGGGCCAAACCCTGCACATCAAGGCCGCAAAACCCGATGCGGTGATGATCGGCGCCTCGGGCACTGCGGCGGCGCTACCCGAGCGCTCATTCAAGCAGATTGGCTATACCGGAACGCTCTACCAAAGCGGCGGCGTGGGCAACCCGGACTTCCTGCGCATCTGCGGCGCCGACTGCAATGGCACCGTGGTGGCCGTCGCGCCCGGCATGGTGGCGCGCCAGTTGCCTCAAGACAGCCCCATCAAGCAGTCGGCCATGCGCTTTGCCGACACCTACGAAGGCGTGTACGGCACGAAATCCATCACGCAGTTCGGCGCCAACGCGTGGGACTCGGGCGTTCTGTTCGAGCATGCCGTGCCGGTTGCGCTCAAGCAGGCCAAGCCGGGCGACAGCGCCGCCTTTCGCAAGGCGCTGCGTGACGCACTGGAGGGGCTGAAGGACGTACCCGCCGCCGGTGGCATCTACACCATGACCCCAGACAACCACAACGGCCTGAACGATCTGGGCGTTGTGCTGGTGAGGATCGTCGATGGCGACTGGCAGCTGGAAAAATGAGACTACACTGAACCATCGAGAGGCCGCAGCGCCAGCAGTTGCGGCCCATCCGCCAGTCGACCCGCTTGCGAGCGGGTTTTTTCCTTCCCCATCGTCAAGCGGGCGTGCCGGGCCCTTGGCGTTTTCATTGGATCGAGACGCATCGCATGGACCGCTCAGCCTCCCCCCTCGCCCAACTCCATGACCCCAGCCTGCTCGTCACCGACGGCCTGATCAACGGCAGGTGGGTCAAGGGCAGCGCGCGCTTCGACGTGCTGGACCCGGCCACCGGTCGCAAGCTGGCCGACGTGGCCGACCTGGGCGCCAAGGAGACCAAGGCCGCCATCCAGGCCGCCAACGCGGCCTGGCCGGCCTGGCGCGGCCTGACGGCCAAGCAGCGCCACGCCGTGCTGATGAAGTGGTATCACCTGCTGATGGAGCACCAGGACGACCTGGCGCGCCTGATGACGGCCGAACAGGGCAAGCCCCTGCCCGAGGCCAAGGGCGAGGTGGCCTACGGCGCCAGCTTTGTCGAGTGGTTCGCCGAGGAGGCCAAGCGCGTGCACGGCCAGACGCTGCCCACCTTCGACAACAACAAGCGCCTGGCGGTGATCCAGCAGCCGATCGGCGTGTGCGCCGCCATCACGCCGTGGAACTTTCCGCTGGCCATGATCACGCGCAAGGTGGCGCCGGCGCTGGCCGCCGGCTGCACGGTGGTCATCAAGCCGGCCGAGCTGACGCCGCTGACGGCCCTGGCCGCCGCCGAGCTGGCGCAGCGCGCGGGCCTGCCGGCGGGCGTGGTCAACGTCGTCACCGGCATCGACGCGCCGGCCATCGGCCGCGTGCTGTGCGAGAGCGAGGTGGTGCGCCACCTGTCCTTCACCGGCTCGACCGAGGTGGGCCGCATCCTGGCCGCGCAGTGCGCGCCCACGGTCAAGAAGATGTCGCTGGAGCTGGGCGGCAACGCGCCCTTCATCGTGTTCGACGACGCCGACCTGGACTCGGCGGTCGAGGGCGCGCTGGCCAGCAAATACCGCAACGCCGGCCAGACCTGCGTGTGCGCCAACCGCCTGTACGTGCAGGACGGCGTGTACGACGCCTTCGTCAAGAAGCTGGCCGCCAAGGTCAAGGCGATGAAGGTGGGCAACGGCTTCGACGAGGGCGTGAGTGTCGGCCCGCTGATCGAACCCGCGGCCCTGACCAAGGTGGAAAAGCACGTCAAGGACGCGGTCAAGAAGGGCGGCAAGCTGGTTACCGGCGGCAGCCGGCTCAAGGGACAGTTCTTCGAACCCACCGTCATCTCGGGCGCGACGGCGCAGATGCTGGTGGCGCGCGAGGAAACCTTCGGCCCGCTGGCGCCGGTGTTCCGCTTCACGACCGAGCAGGAGGCCATCGACGCCGCCAACGCCACCATCTTCGGCCTGGCCAGCTACTTTTACGCGCGCGACATCGGCCGCATCACGCGCGTGAGCGAGGCGCTCGAGTACGGTATGGTCGGCATCAACACGGGGCTGATCTCGACCGAGCACGTGCCCTTCGGCGGCGTCAAGCAGTCGGGCCTGGGGCGCGAGGGCTCGACGCACGGCATCGACGAATACTTGGAGATGAAGTATTTGTGCACGGGGGATGTGCTGAAGTAAACCTCTGGCACGCAAAGCGCAAGGGACATTCTCTCACCCCCTCGGGAGCCGGTTGGAGTGGGGGCCAGCAGCCTTTCCCGAGGCGTACGGCCCGAGGCATCCCGCCTACCCCCCCCGCCCGCCAAGGCGTCAGTTCGACCCTCGCGTGAACACCGGGCGCGCGTGGTTGATCTCGACAGCGCCAACTCGCGGTCGACGCCTTCCGTTTCCGGCCGTCGTGAAGCCCAGAACCGGAAAGATTATCCAAGCTGCTGAATAGTCTGTCCGGCAATATGCGATTGATCGCACGGCCTCGTCTTTCTAGACTGCAGGCATCGTTTCTGACCTTTCGACAAGGGCAGAGTCATCAGCATCGACGGTATTGATGCCATTTTCCCTGAAGGCTACGACGCTTGTTGGTACGCGGCAGCATGGGTCAAGAAACCGATCCACGGCCAGAAACAGACGTGCGTGATCTTGAAAAGCACGCCGCCAACCGACCACGGCATGAGCAAGTGGTCTTGTGTTCGTTCGGGATGGTGGATGAACCGCAAGTGCAGACATCGCATAAATCAGCAAAGGAAATCGAATGCTCAGCAAGGCGACAAGGATCGCAATCATTGGCGGAGGGCTGGGCGGCCTCTCCGCGGCGATTGCACTGAAGAAGATCGCGGGGGTTCAAGCCACCGTATTCGAGCAATCCAACAAGCACGACGAGGTGGGTGCCGGCGTAACCATCGCACCCAACGCTTGTCGGGTACTCGACAAGCTGGGCTTGCTCGAGCCGATGCGGCGCGCAGGCGCGATACCGGACGGACACGGCGTTTATCTGGATGCCATGGGCAATGTGGTCACTGACGCCGCCTGGGAAGATACGTCGAGGCAATACCAGAATATCGGCATGTATCGGCCTGACATGATCGATATTCTGGCGAAAGCCGTGGATCCCGAGGCAATTCGGTTGCACCACCGGGCCAAGTCGGTCGAAATATTGGATTCTGGCGTGCGCGTCCAATTCGAAAACGGCAAGCAAGAAGACTTCGACGCCGTCATCGGCGCGGACGGGATTCGCTCGGTGGTGCGCAAGACCGTGGGGCAGCCAACCCATTTCGTTTACTCCGGATACATGGCCTATCGGGGCGTGATCGATGCCGCCGACCTCCCCAAGGACTGGAAGCGGATCAGCCAGACCTGGATGGGCAACGACCGACACTTGATGACCTATCCGTTGCAGCAATACAAGCTGTACAACTACGTCGCCTGCGTACCGAGCGACCGGCCTCTCAAGGGCCCCTGGTCCGGCCCTGCGGACGTGGCCGAAGTGCATGCCGAGTTCAGTCGCCAGAAATGGGATCCGAGGGTTGAGCAGTTTCTTTCGGCGATCAAGGAAACCTTCTGGTGGGGTTTGTTCGACATCGAACCCCTCACCAACTGGTCACGCGGCCCCATCGCGCTGCTGGGTGACGCGGCACACAGCATGATCCCCCACCAGGGCCAAGGAGTGAATCAGGCGTTCGAAGACTGCATCACGCTTGCATTTTTTCTCAAGGAAGCTGACAGCGTCAGCGATATTCCCGAAGCCTTCCGGCGCTATACCGCCGCGCGCATGCAACGCGCGGCCATCCTGCAAGTGGGCTCACGCAGAGCGGGTGCGATGTTCGACTCGCAATTGCAATTCACCAATACCAGAAAGCGCAACGTCGACATCGCCTCCGGGCGCGATTTCCGCAGGGCGGTCGTTTTCGATTACGACGCACTGAAAGTGGCTGAAAACACACTGAAACGATTCCAGAGGGTTTGATTCATATGACATCGATCAGCATTATTGGCAGAGGAAAAATGGGGTCGGCAATCGCGAACATCGCTGAACTTGCCGGAGCCCACGTCCAAATCGTCAATCGCAGTGCCACGCCCAGCAAGGACCACCCGCATGCCACGTATTCGGTTCTTGGCGACGACCTGACCGGTGATCTGGTGGTTTTCGCCATTCCCTATGGAGCTTATTCAAGCATATTGGGACATTACCGGAACCGACTGGGTGGCAAAGTCGTGATCGACATCAGCAACCCCATTGATTTCACGACGTATGAACAGCCAGCGGCGCTGCAGAATTCTTCCACGGCGCTTGAACTTGCCAAGCAGCTTCCCCAAGACGCCGCCGTCCTGAAGGCGTTCAACGTCAATCTCGCCGACACGCTCATTGCCCGCACGAATGGGACGACAACGACGACGGTCCTGTTCGCCGGAGATCACGCGGAGGGGAAGATTGCGCTCACGGATCTCCTTAGAGCGGCGGGCCTTCGTGCCGTCGACGCCGGGCCTCTGCAGCGTTCGAGGCAACTTGAGGCGATCGGCTTCCTGCAGATGGTGCTGGCATCGTCCGGGAAGACACGCTTTGAATCGGGCTTCACCCTGCTGCCTTGATCGATTGCGACCCATGGCAAGATTGGCATGACGTGGGTCGCCAAAACCGGCAAAGCGCGTCACGGCCTCCGGTTCGTACCCTATGGGGCACCGCCCGCCAGCCGCCGCAGCACGCCGCACCCCGCCCGCACGCCGCAGGCCAGGCTGGCCGTGAG
Organism: Burkholderiales bacterium; assembly: GCA_017307865.1. Taxonomy (GTDB): domain Bacteria; phylum Pseudomonadota; class Gammaproteobacteria; order Burkholderiales; family Burkholderiaceae_C; genus Ottowia; species Ottowia pentelensis. The sequence goes on from JAFKGE010000017.1 coordinate 135,129, forward strand.
CAGGTAGCCGCCGGTGGGCGCTTCCCAGTCCAGCATCTCGCCGGCGCAGAACACGCCGGGCAGGCGGCGCAGTTCCAGGTCCTCGGTCAGCGCACTGAGCCGCACGCCGCCGGCGGTACTGATGGCCTCCGCCACCGGGCGCGGCGCGCGCAGCGTGATCGGCAAGGCGACGATGGCCTGCGCCACAGCCTGGGGGTCTTTCAACTGTTCGGGCGTCAGCCGCTCGTGCAGCAGCGCCATGTGCACGCCGCCCAGTCCCAGACGGCTTTTCAGGTGCGAGGACAGGCTGCGGCTGCCGCGCGGGTGCGCCACCTCGGCCGCCACCTGCGCGGGGGTGCGGGCGGGCAGCAGGTTCAGGTGCAGTGTGGCCTGGCCCTGCGCTGCGATCTCGCCCCGCAGCAAGCTGCTGGCGGCATAGACCAGGCTGCCTTCGATGCCGGTGGCGGTCAGCACGAATTCGCCGCGCCGCTCGAACCGCCGGCCCTGGCTGTCGGCAAAGCTCAACACCACGTTCTTCAGCGGCTGGCCGGCAAAGTGCTCGGCCAGGTAGGGCGACCAGCCGACGCCCTCCTCGGCGTCTGACGCGGCCTCGCCCACCGGCCCGCCGCGCGGCGCCACGTCGAAGCCGCAGTTGGCCGGCGCGAGCGGCGCCACCTCCACCCCCGCCTGCGCCAGCCAGGGTGCCCAGGCACCGTCCGAGCCCAGGCGCGGCCAGCTGGCGCCGCCCAGGGCCAGCACGGCGGCGCGTGGATGCAGCGTCATCGTGCCATCGGGTGTTTCAAAGCAAAAAGTGGCTCCAGCGCCCGTTGAACAAGCGCTGGCAGCTATGAAATCATGAGTATCCGGCACCCAACCGACCCAGCGATGCCGCATGAAAAAGCGCACCGGCACGGCGCCCGGCACCTGCGGCGCGCGCAGGCGTTGCAGCCAGGCGCGCAGCAAGGGTGCGGCCTTCATCTCGGTCGGAAACACGCGCCCGGACGTGCCGACGAAGGTCTGCACCCCCAGCCCCGCCGCCCAGTCGCGCACCGCGTCGGGGCCGAAGTCGCGCAGCCAGCTCGCCACGGCCTCGGCGGCGCCCGGCTCGCCCTCGCTCTGCCGAAAGCGGCCGATGAAGGGCGCCAGCGGCTCGGAATGCGTCAGGTTCAGGCCGCCGCGCCCGGCCAGCAAAAACTTGCGCCCGGCCGAAGGCATGGCGTCGAACACCGCCACCGCCACGCCGGCGCGCGACAGCACATCGGCGGCCATCAGGCCGGCGGGGCCGGCGCCGATGACGGCAATGGAATCGGGGGGCAAGTCGGACATCGGCGCAGGGCACGGGGCGATGCGCCGATTGTCGCGGAAGGCGCGCCGCTGCTATGAAGGCGCCGGCAGCCGCTGGCTGACCAGCTCGGCAAAAAAGCGCGCGCCCACGGGCAGGATGGCGTCGTTGAAGTCGTAGCCGGCGTTGTGCAGCGGCAGCCCGCCCACACCGCCAGGCAGGCCGTTGCCGATGAAGACGAACGCACCCGGCACCTGGCGCAGGAAGGCGCCGAAGTCTTCCGACGCCAGCAGCGGCGGCGTGTCGGCGGCCACGCGCTCGGGCCCCACCACGGCGCGCGCGGCCTGCAGCGCGGCGGCCACCGGTGCGTCCCAGTTGACGGTGGGCGCGAACTCGTGCGTGTACTCGACCTCGCAGCTGGCGCCATGCGCCGCGGCGATGCCGGCGCAAAGCTCGCGCATGCGGCGCTCCAGCAGCTGCTGCACCTCGGGCGTGAAGCTGCGCGTGTCGCCCTTGATCGTGACATTGGACGGGATGGCGTTGCGAATGCCGTCGGTGATGAACTCGGTGCACGACACCACGGCCGCATCGGTGGCCTCCACCGCGCGCGCCACGATGGTTTGCAGCGCCAGCACGATCTCGGCGCCCACCACCAGCGGGTCGATGGTGAGGGCCGGGCGCGAGGCATGGCCGCCGCGCCCGCGGATGCGGATGACGAAGTTGTCCTCGCTGGCCATCAGCGCGCCGGCGCGGGTGGCGATGCTTCCGGCGGCGATGCCGGGCATGTTGTGCGCGCCGTAAATTTCATCGACCGGAAAGCGCTCGAACAGGCCGTCGTCGATCATGGCCTTCGCACCCCGTCCGTGCTCTTCGGCCGGCTGGAAGATGAAGCGCACGGTACCGCTGAAGTTGCGCCGCTCGACCAGCAGGCGCGCCGCGCCCAGCACCATGGCCATGTGGCCATCGTGCCCGCAGCCATGAAAGCAGCCGGCGTTTTGCGACAGATGCGGGCGTCCCGGCGCCTGCTCCATCATGGCCAGCGCGTCCATGTCGGCGCGCAGGCCGATCACGCCCGCGCCGGGCCCCACGCGCAGGCTGGCCACCACGCCGGTGCCGCCGATGCCCCGCTGCACCTGCAGGCCCATCGCCTCCAGCGCCGTGGCCACGTAGTCGGCCGTGCGGTGCTCGTTGAAGCCGGTCTCGGGGTGCCGGTGAAGATGCTGGCGCCAGCGCAGCAGCTGAGTGCCCCATTCGGTTTCGGCGTACATGTGGGTGCTCCTTTCAGATCAAGGGTGGCGCGCCAGCCAGGCCGCTTGCCGCTGCAACACCCGCGCGGCGCTCTCACCCACGCACTGGGCATAGACCTGCGGCGCGGTGGCGCCTTCGGTGCTGATCAGCAGCACGCGCGCGTCAGCGCTCAAACCTGCCTCGGCCCATTGCGTTGGGTCGGCGCGCAGCGCCTGCAGCGCCGCCAGGCCGGCCACGCCGGATTCACCGGCCACGAGGGGCAGGTCGCCATCGACCCCCTGCGCCAGCGTGCGCATGGCCTGCACGGCCTGCACGTCGTCCACGGTCTGAAAGTGATCCACGCCCGGCTGCAAAAAGCGCCAGGCCAGCGGCGAGGTCTCGCCACAGGCCAGCCCGGCCATCACCGAGTCGACCGTGCCTGTGGCCCGCGCAGGCCGCCCCTGCAGCGCGCTTTGCAGCAGGCAGTCGGCCTGCGCCGGCTCGACCACGATGACATGCGGGCGCTGCGCGCCGTGAAACTCCCACCAGAAACTCAGCAGCCCGGCGGCCATGCCGCCCACGCCGCCCTGCAGGAAGACGTGGGTGAAGGCGCCCGCTTCGCCCGGTCGCACGCCAGTCTGCTCGACCACTTCGGCGGCGATGGTGGCGTAGCCCTGCATCACGTCGCGCGGAATATCCTCGTAGCCGTCATACGAGGTGTCGGACACCACCTGCCAGCCGTTGGCGCGCGCCAGCCGCGCGGCCTCGGCCACCGAATCGTCGTAGTTGCCGGCAATGCGCACGATCTGCGCGCCGTGCGCGGCAATGGCGTCCTCGCGTTCCTGGCTGACGTGCGCGTGCAACACGATCACGCAGCGGCAGCCGGCCGAGCGCGCCGCGGCGGCCAGCGCGCGGCCGTGGTTGCCGTCGGTGGCGCTGATCACGGTGTAGCCCTGCAGTGGCGTGGCATAACGGCCGGTCAGCACGCCCGTGGGCTCGAAATCGGGGTGCAAGCGCAGCACCTGGCGCACCAGCGCCACCGGCGCGCCCAGCGCCTTGAAGCTGCCCAGCGGCGAGCGCACGGATTCGTCCTTGACGCCGACGCGCGCCACCCCCAGTTGCCGCGCCAGGCCGGGCAAGTCGTGCAGCGGCGTGGCGGCGCGGGCGATCTGCGGCCAGGCGGCCAGCCAGCGCCGGCTCTCCTGCGCGCGCTCGATGTTCATGATCGAACGCAACTCGGCGGGGTAAGGCGCGCGAATGGCGTGTGGGTTGGGGATCAGCATGGCGGGCTCGTCGAAAAGTCGTTGGCCCCATGGTAGGACGCCAGCGGCGGCAAAACATCCCTGCTTTGGAGTCTGCAGAGCAACGTTGTACCGTTTGCGCCGTCGCGCGCGCAACGCCGTCGACCTTCAACCCGGCAGGGGCACCGCCAGCGACACCTTGGCCCGCTGCATCACCACGCAGGTCTTGAAGGCCTTGACGTTGCCGCCGGCAAAAAACAGCTCGCGCGTCAGTTGCTCGTACTCGGCCATGTCGCGCACGTTCAGGATCAGCAGAAAGTCGAAGTCGCCCGTCACGTAGTACACCTGCTGCACCTGCGGGCAGTCGACCAGGCGCCGCCGCACGGCGTCCAGCAGGTCGATGCGCTCGCTCTCGAGCGTCACCTGCACCACGATCGTGATCGACCGTTGCACTGCCGCCGGCTCCACCACCGCCACCGTGGCCGTGATCACGCCCTGGGCCTCCAGCGCCGCAATGCGCCGGTTGACGGCCGAGGGCGACAGGTTCACCGCCTCGGCCAGCTGCCGCTGCGGGCACTTGCCATCGGCCTGCAGCAGGGCCAGCAGTTTGAGGTCGTAGGTGTCGAGGGGCATGGTGGGGGTGACGGGCAAATGGCGCAAGACCTGTTCAGTGGGCCTGAAGGCGGGCGAGACGCGACTGCCAAGGCGGACACACTCAAGCGTTCAGGCCAGAATCTGGGTTGGCAAAAACAGCAGCAAGGCATTGTCCGGCGCGCACTGAAACCCAAACCGCTGGTAGTAGCCTGCAGCCCGCTCGTCGATGGCATCGACGAACAACCCGACACCACCCGCCTCGACCTGAATGCGTTGCGCCCGGTGCAATGCATCCATGAGCAGGAGTTCGCCCAGTCCCTTGCCGTGATGGCGCACGTCCACCGCCAGTCGACCCAGACGCACGCCCGGAATGCGCTGTGGCAGCTTTTTGCGCCAGGCCAGCGGCAAATGGCGGCCTTCGAGTTCGGCCAGGGTCAGCGCGTAGTAGCCGCAGATGCGCGACGGTTCGGCGTCGAGCGTGGCGACGAAGGTCTTGGACAGGCCCTTGGTCTGGTGCTGGCGCGCCACCTGCCGCAACCAGATGTTCAGTTCGTCGCGCCCGCAATCGAAGCCCTGCCGATCATGGCTGCCAGTCAAAGGCGTGATCTGCATCGTTGTGGCGAGCCTTCTTGTAGCGCTTGAGTGCAGCGGCCAGCTTGGCATTGGCCTTGGGCGGCGCCTCGGTCAACTCCAGCAGCCAATTCCAGTCGCGCGGAGACAGGCGAATGACCTCCTGCTGTTCGATGACGTGCTGTGCTTCTTTGAGCGCGGCTTGCACGAGAAACTGGTTGACGGTGGCACCGGTCAACTCGGCCGCGCGACACAGGGTTTGATACACGTCGTGCGACACGCGCGCGCCGATGCGGTCTTGTTTGGTAAGGGCGGTTTCCATGGCAGTTGGCCTCCTGGGGCTTGAGCCTGCATTTTATCATTGGCGCCAAAATGGCGCCAACCATGGGAACCACGGATCAAGCCCCTACCACCCTCCCCTCCCCACTCAAGAACGCCACCCGCACCGCCTGCCCCGGGTGCAGGCGCTCGATGGCGGCGCGGTAGCCGGCCAGCTGGGCTTGCAGGGTTTCGTCGCGCTCGGGGTGCGCGGCGCTCTTGTAGTCCAGCACCCACCAGGCCTCGGGGCCGTGGACGCCGGCGCGGCGGCGCACCAGGCGGTCGATGCGCAGGCGCTGGCCCTGGTGCACCAGCTCGATTTCGTCGAAGGCCTCCAGCACCTCGGCGGTGGACCAGGCCCAGGCGGCTTCGCCGGTGAAGATGCGGCGCGCCATGGCGGTCGCGTGGGCGGCCTGCTCGGGCGCCAGGGCAAAGCGGCGCTGGGCCTGGGCGATGCGCTCGGCGCGCCAGCCCTCGGGCGTGTCACCGGCGTGCTCCAGCAGCCAGTGCATGGCTTCGCCGATGCGCGAGGCGTCGGTGGCAAGGCTGCGCTCGGGTTCGTCTGTCGATTCTGATTTGATAGCAGCCAGCGCTTGTTCCACACCGGTATTCGGCACTTCAAGCATCTCAAACTCGCCCGGCGGCGCGGTGGCAGCCACGGGCGCCTCGGGCGCGGCGAGGGGGGAAGCGAGCGTTTCGATGCGCCGCCACCAGCTGGATGCGGGCACGCGGTGCGGCACCACGCCGCTCATCACCAGTCGCTGGCGCGCACGGGTCATGGCCACGTACAGGGCGTTGAGTTCTTCGCGCGCCTGGGCAGCGTCCTCCTGTGCGGCCAGCGTCTCCAAACTCGGCGGGGGCTGGCGGTCGTTGGCGACGAAGGCCAGGCGCGCGGGCGCGGGGGCGTCGCCGGGCCAGTCGATCAGCACGCCGGGGCCGGAGCGATGGCTGTCGGCGCCGGCGTCGGTGCCCAGCAGCAGCACGCAGTCGGCCTCCAGGCCCTTGGCGCCGTGCACGGTGAGCAACTGCACGCTGTCGGGCTGGGCGTGGCGCGGCGCGGGCAGGTGCTGGCGGCGCAGCGCGCGCACCCACTGGTAGGCCGTGAGCGTGCGCCCGCCACCGACCTGCAACGCGCCGGCCAGCAACGCGCGCAGCTGCGCCAGGGTGTGTGCGCGCTCGGGCGCGGGCGCGGCGGCGGCAAAGCGGGCCAGCACGTCGCCGTGCTGGTAGATGGCCTGCAGCGCGTCGTGCGGGGGCAGCGTGGCCAGCCAGTGCTGGTATTGCATCAAATCGGCATGCAGCCGGTGTCCATCAGGCGCGAGCAGCTCTGTATTTGGTAGCACATCGAGCCACGCCGGGCGCGCGTCACCCACGGCGCCGGATGCGCGCACGGCCCGCGCGATGCGCGCCAGGTCGTCGTCGGGCAGGCCGAACAGCGGCGACTTGAGCGCGCGCGCCAGCGACAAGTCGTGCCCTGGCGAGACCAGCGCGTCGACCAGCGCCAGCACGTCTTGCGCGACGGGCAAGTCGCCCAGGTTCTGCGCCTCGGGTTGCTCGCAGGCGATGCCCAGATGGCGCAGCTCGGCCTGCAGCTCGCCCAGCGGCGCGCGCTTGCGGCACAGCACCATGATCTCGTCCGTGGGGGTGCCGGCCGCCACCTGCGCGGCGATCCAGCGCGCGGCCTGGCGCGCCTCCAGCGTGCGCTGATGCTCCTCGGGCTCGACACGCGGCGTGGCCAGGCTGTCGCGCCAGGCCAGCGGGTCGTCGTCCGCGCCGCCCGCGCGCTCGGGGCGCGCGATGAGGGGCAGCGCGGCGACGCGGCCCTGGTCGTCGGTCGATTCGGTGCTGTGCGCGCGGTAGCCGTCGAACTCGCCGGCCGCCTGCGCCGCGCCCATGACGGCGTTGACGGCGGCAAGCACGGCCGGCGCGTTGCGGCGCGTGTGGTCGCAGGCCAGCAGCTCGCCGCCCAGGCCTTGGGCGATGAAGCGCTGCGCGGCGCCGAACACGCGCGTGTCGGCGCCGCGAAAGCGGTAGATGCTTTGCTTGGGGTCGCCGACGATGAAGACGCTGGGTGGCTCCAGCCCGCCGCCCGCGCCGGCGTAGCCCGCCAGCCAGGCGTGCAGCGCCTGCCACTGCAGCGGGTTGGTGTCCTGGAATTCGTCGATCAGCAGGTGACGCACGCGCGCGTCCAGGCGCTGCTGCACGTAGCCGCTGAGAAACTCGTCCGACAGCAGGGTGAGCGCGGCGCGCTCGACGTCGGCCAGGTCGACCCAGCCACGCTCGCGCTTGAGGCGAGCAAAGGCGTCGATGAAGGCACGCGTCAGGCGCGCCACGCGCTGGTGATGGGCACGGGCCTCGTGCTGGCGGGTGGCGGCCAGCAGGCGCTGCAACTCGGGCTCGGCCTCCTGCGCGGCGGCGAACTTGCGCAGGTGCTGGGTCAGCCGGTCTTCGTTCTTGACGAAAAAGGCATCGCGCAACGCGGCCAGGCGCTGCAGCGGATCGGCCAGCGACTCGAAGGCATCGACCACGGCGGCGGCGGCGGCTTGCGGCGTCTTGTTTTTCTCGACGCCGAGCAGCCGCGCGCGCGCCAGCCAGCGCTCGCGCGCGGCGGCGGGCAGCAGCGCATCGGCCGGCTGCGCCTGGTCGGCGAACTCGGGGTACAGCGCGGCGGCCGATGCCACCGCCTCGTCGACATGGCCCGCCTCGTCGGCCAGCGCAAACTCCACCCGCTGCGCCAGCGCGCCCTCCAGCGCCTGGTGCGCGCGGGTGCGGCCCAGCGCGGCCACCAGGGCGGCGTAGTCGGCGCGCAGGCCGACGTCGGCGTCGATGGTGTCGAGCAGGCCGCGCCAAGCCTCGGCCACGGCGTCGGCGGTGTCTTCCAGCAGCTCGTAGCGGGCGGGCAGGCCCAGGTCGGCCAGCACCTGCAGCGGCGCGCTGCGCAACAGGGCCGCGAACCAGCTGTGGAAGGTGCGGACCTGCACCGTGCGCGCCTGGGCCAGCAGCGTTTGATACAAATATTGTAGCTGCTCGCGCTGGCCTGGCAAGCGCTGGAGCTCGATTCCTCTTGCAATCAGCTCTTTGTCCAGCACCTCGGGCGCGGCCTGCGCGAATTCGGCCAGCCACTGCTGCAGGCGCTGGCGCATCTCACCGGCGGCCTTGCGGGTGAAGGTGATGGCCAATATCTCTTGCGGCGCGGCGCCGTCCAGCAGCGCGCGCAGGATGCGCGACACCAGCATCCAGGTCTTGCCCGCGCCGGCGCAGGCTTCCACCGCCACGTGGCGGCGCGGGTCGCAGGCGATGGCGTAGAACGCATCCCGCGTGCAGGGCTGGTCGTTGTGTTCGTAGGCGGGCGTCGTCATGACCAGAAGTCCCTGCGGCACAGACCGCGCGCCGCGCACCAGTCGCACACGCTGCCCTCGCCCAACGGGCGCAGCGGGTGGCCGGCGGCGATGCGGGCCAGGTCGTCCTCGATGCCCTGGTGCAGCGCGGCGGCGTGCTCCAGCAGCTGCGCCGACGCATACAGCCTGGCGGGCTCGCGCTCGCCCACGTTCAGGTAGGCGGCCTGCGGTGCGTCATGGCCGGTCAGCAGGGCGTAGAAGGGCAATTGCGTGTCCTCGCTGCCGGCCTTCAGGCGCGCCTGGGTGCGCGCGGGGCTTTCGGTCTTGTAGTCGATCACCAGCGGCGCGCCGTCCGGCAGGCGGTCCACGCGGTCGAAGGTGCCCAGCAGCGCCACCTCGCCCACCTGGCGGCGCACGCCTTGCTCGCCTTCCTCGAACACGGCGCCGGTGGCGGCCTCGTGCCCGGCCAACCAGTCCAGATAGCCATCACGCACAGCCGGCCAGGCGACGGCGAAGGGCAGGAAAGCCCCGCCCTGCAAGCCCAGCGCCTGCATGGCCTGCTCTGCGGCAGCGTCCAGCAGGGCCGCGCGCACGGCAGCCGGGTCGGCCTGCAGCGCCCGATGAAAGCGGTGCAGCACCTCGTGCAGCCAGATGCCGAAGTCGCGCTTGTCGACCTCGGCTTCCAATTCACCCTCTTCGGCCAGCCCCAGCTGGCGCAGGGCAAAGAATCGGTACGGGCAGGCGCGCAGCATCTCGTAGCTGCTGGCCGACAGCGGCTGCGTGGGCAGCGCGGCGCCACTCGGCGCAGGCACCGCCACGGGCTTGGCAATCAGCGCGCGGCGGGCGCGCGGATCGACGCCTTCGCTACTCTGCCCCTGCAGCCGCAGCGCCTGCACCCAGGGCGAGGGCAGCAGCGGCTCGCCGCTGTCGTCGCTGGTGCGCCACAGCACGTCGATCTGCGGCACGGCCAGCGCGACGCGCCAGGCCGCCGCCTGCGCCGCCGCCAGCTGCTCGCGCAGCGGCAGGTGCAATGCCTGGCGCTGGGCGGCGGTCCAGGGGCCGGGCGGCTCGGGCGCGGCGGGCAGGCGCTGCTCGTCGGCGCCGGGCAACACCAGGGCGACAAACGGGCGGCCCAGCAGCTGGCTGAGCGGCAGCACCACCACCGGTGCATTGGGCGGGTGCGGCGGGCGAAAGCTGGCGGCCTCCAGCGTGTCGCCGACCCAGCGCGTGAACTCGCGCAGGCCCAGGCGCCGCCGGGCCGCGGGCCAGGCCAGCCAGTCGGTGTCGGCGCCGGGCGCCAGGCTCAGCGCATCGGCCACGGCGGCGCCGGCGGCGTCGTCCAGCAGCGGCTGCCAGGCGCCCCACGCGGCCAGCGCCTCGCGCAGGGCGGCCAGCCAGTCGGCCAGCGGGCGCGGCGCCTGCAGCGCGGCGCGCAGTGCCTCGACCCGATGGGTCAGCGGCTGGCCGGCGGTGCGCGCACTGGCCTCCAGCCAGTCGCGCACGCCGTCCCGGCGCAGTTGACGCTCCAGCGTGCGCAGGGCGGCGGCGTCCGCGTCGGGCGCCAGCTTGAGCCAGTCCAGCACCGCGTCGGTGGACGCACCCCGCGCCGCCGCGCGCAGCAGCGCCACCAGCCGCGCGGCGGCATGGGTGGTGGACAGCGTCCAGCCCGTCTCGTCGCGCAGCGGCACGCCGCGTGCGGCCAGCAGCGCGCTGATGCGGCGCGTGAGCACGCGGTCGCCGGCCACCAGGGCCACCGGCGCGCGGCCCTGGGCCAGGTGTGCCAGCACGCAGGCGGCGGCGCGCTCGGCCTCGTCCTCGCCGTCGGCGCACACGTGCAGCGCCGGCGTGGCGCCGGGCGGGTCGGCCGGCAGGGCAAGCCGGGTCGCCTTGTCGGCGTAAGGCTCCGCCAGGTGGGCGGTCAGCAGATCGGGTTGCAGGCCGGGCACGATGACAAGCGCGTCCAGCGTCTGGCCCACGCGCGGGCCGAACAGCACGTCGGTGGCGTAGTCGGAGCTGCCGGCCCAGGCCAGCGCGATGCGGCCCAGCGCAGCCTCCAGCGCCATCGGGCCCTCGCCCAGCGGCGGCAGCGCGGCGCGCGCCTGCTGCGCCCAGTCGGGACGCAGCGCGGGCGGCAGGCTGGCGGCCACCGGCGCCAGCGGCGCCGCCCACTCCAGCAGCAGGCCAGCCAGCGCCTGGCGCTGGGCGCCCAGGCCGGCAGCCTCCAGCAGGCCGGCGGCGGTGAGCCAGTCGCGCCCATGCTCGCCGCTGAGGTCGGTGGGCGCGGGGCTGAACATGCCCACGCGCGCTGCCCAGGTGCGCGTGCTTTCAAAGCGCGGCGCGTAGCCGTCGGGATACTGCGCCGCCCACAGCCGCGCCGCCAGCGGCGCCAGTTGGGCATAGGGCAGCAGCACCACGGAGCGCGCCGGATGCGCGGCCTGCTCGTGCAGGCTGGCGTGCACGCGGGCCAGCAAATCGGCCCAGTTGGAGGGGGTGGGCGCCTGATTCGTCACGCTGGGGGCAAGCATCGGCGCGTCAGTGGATATGGGTTTCTGTCACAATGACCCGCACTGTAGCCGCAGCGTCGGCGCCCACTTTTCTCAAGGATTGCCTCATGGCCAGCGACCTGATCAAACACGTGAGTGATACCTCTTTCGAAGCCGACGTGCTGAAGTCGGACAAACCCGTCCTGGTGGACTTCTGGGCCGAATGGTGCGGCCCCTGCAAGGCCATCGCGCCTTCGCTGGACGAGCTGGCCGGCACCTACGACGGCAAGCTGACGGTGGCCAAGGTCAACGTCGACGACAACCAGAACATCCCGGCCAAGTACGGCATTCGCGGCATCCCGACGCTGATGGTGTTCAAGAACGGCCAGTTGGCCGCCACCAAGGTGGGCGCGCTGTCCAAGGCGCAGCTGGCGCAGTTCATCGACCAGCAACTGGCCTGAATTTGGCGCAGTCTCGACTGCGCAACAGCCCACGCCGCGCCGCTCGCGCGGCGTTTTGTTTTCCTGCCATAATCTGCCCCTGAGACCGGCGTTCAGGTAAGCGCCGGCCGGTGTCCTGCAACCCAGGTGCACCTGCAGCAATGCCCCATGCGGGCCTTGCCCGCCTCCCCAAATCCATCCGCTTTCTTTCCCGTCATCGCACGGTCTGGCTCGGCCCACCCGCGCGCCCACACGCACCGACCACATTTCCCATGCATCTGAACGAACTCAAAGTGCTGCACGTCTCCGAACTGCTCAAGCAGGCCGAGGCGCTGGAAATCGACAACGCCAGCCGCATGCGCAAGCAGGAGCTGATGTTCGCCCTGATCAAGAAGCGCGCCAAGGCCGGCGAGCAGGTGTTTGCCGACGGCGTGCTGGAGATCCTGCCCGACGGCTTCGGCTTTCTGCGCAACCCCGACACCAGCTACACCGCCAGCACCGACGACATCTACATCAGCCCCAGCCAGGTGCGCCGCTTCAACCTGCACACCGGCGACATGATCGAGGGCGAGGTGCGCATCCCCAAGGACGGCGAGCGCTACTTTGCGCTGACCAAGCTGGACATGGTCAACGGCGACGCGCCCGAGAAGAACAAGCACAAGGTGATGTTCGAGAACCTGACGCCGCTGTTTCCGCGCGAGCAGATGCGCCTGGAGCGCGACGCCTTCAAGGGCGAGGAGAACATCACCGGCCGCATCATCGACGTCATCGCCCCCATCGGCAAGGGCCAGCGCGCGCTGATCGTGGCGCCGCCCAAGAGCGGCAAGACGGTGATGATGCAGACCATCGCCCACGCCATCGCCGCCAACCACCCCGACATCCACATGATGGTGCTGCTGATCGATGAGCGGCCCGAAGAGGTGACCGACATGCAGCGCTCGGTCAAGGCCGAGGTGATCGCCTCGACCTTCGACGAGCCGGCGGCGCGCCATGTGCACGTGGCCGAGATGGTGATCGAGCGCGCCAAGCGCCTGGTCGAGCTGAAGAAGGACGTGGTGATCCTGCTGGACTCGATCACCCGCCTGGCGCGCGCCTACAACAACGTCGTGCCCTCCAGCGGCAAGGTGCTGACCGGTGGCGTCGACAGCAACGCCCTGCAGCGGCCCAAGCGCTTTCTGGGCGCGGCGCGCAACGTCGAAGAAGGCGGCAGCCTGACCATCATCGCCACCGCGCTGATCGACACCGGCAGCCGCATGGACGAGGTGATCTTCGAAGAGTTCAAGGGCACGGGCAACAGCGAGATCCACCTGGACCGCCGCCTGTACGAGAAGCGCGTGTTCCCCTCGATTCAGCTCAACCGCTCGGGCACCCGCCGCGAGGAACTGCTGCTGGCGCCCGAGGTGCTGCAAAAGACCCGCATCCTGCGCCAGTTCATGTACAACATGGACGAGATCGAGGCGATGGAGATGGTCATCAAGAGCATGAAGGCGACCAAGACCAACGTCGAGTTCTTCGACATGATGCGCCGCGGCGGGTAAGCCGCGGCAGCACGACTGGGGCGCCGCGGGCTTACGAGGCCGTCGCCGGCCTCTTGCCGTAGGCGCTGCCGCCGGGGTTGTCGATGGTCGAGTGCTCGCGGTTGTCGTGCATGAACAGCACGGCGATCAGCCCGAACACCGCGACGACCGTCACGTACCACGGGAACACCTCGCCAAAGCCGTGCTGCTTCATGAACAGCGCGACGTATTCGGCCGAGCCGCCGAACAGCGAATTGCCGATCGCGTAGGTGAAGCCCACGCCCAGCCCGCGGATGTAGGCCGGGAACATCTCCGCCTTCACGATGCCCGAGATCGAGGTGTAGAAGCTCAGGAAGAACATCGCCAGGATGATCAGGAGGCCCGCGTCGAACAGCGAGGTCTGCCTGCCGATGGCGTTCAGCACCGGCACCGGCAGCACGATCATGGCGACGGCGAAGATCAGCATGCTGTTCTTGCGCCCGATCTTGTCCGAAATGGCGCCGATCACCGGTTGCATCAGCATGAAGACGAACAGGCACACGGTCATCGTGTCAGCCACGTCGCCCTTGGAAAAGCCGCCGGTGTTGATCAGATACTTTTGCATGTAGGTGCTGAAGGTGTAGAAGGTCAGCGAGCCGATGCAGGTGATGCCGAACACCACCCAGAACGAGCGCTGGTGGTGCCAGACCTCCCTGAAGGTACCGGCGCCCTCGTGATGGCGGTCCGATTTCGAAGTGGTCTCGGTCAGGCCCGAACGCAGCCACAGCGACACCAGCGCCGCCACCGCGCCGATGACGAAGGGCAGGCGCCACCAGCCGGCGGTGATCTGGTCGCCGCCCAGGGTGTGGGTCATGATCACGGCCAGCAGGCTGGCCAGCAGCTGGCCGCCGATCAGCGTCACGTACTGGAACGACGAGAAAAAGCCGCGTCGGCCGGGTTGCGCGATCTCGGACATGTAGGTCGCGGTCGAGCCGTATTCGCCGCCGACGGCGATGCCCTGGATGCAGCGCACCAGCAGCAGCAACACGGGCGCCCAAGCGCCCACGGTGGCGGCGGTCGGCAGCGCCGCCAGGCACAGCGAGCCGAAGCCCATCATCAGGATCGACACCACCATGGCGTCCTTGCGCCCGAAGCGGTCCGATATGCGCCCGAAAATGTAGCCGCCCACCGGGCGCATCAGAAAGCCGATGAAAAACACCCCGGCCGCCTGCATGAAGGCGCCGGTCTGGCCGGTGCCGGTGAAAAACTGCTCGGCAAAGTAGACGCTGAAGAAGGCGTAGATGTAGAAGTCGAACCACTCGACCAGATTGCCACTGGAGGCCTTGACGATGGCCCAGACGGTCTCTCGGGTGGAGAGCTGGCCCATGATCGGGGCCGGCGCCCCGGTGGGTGCCGGCGCCGCTGCTGCATTCGCCATGACGAGACCTCTTTCCTTGCCTTGATGCCGGCAAATACTACTCCGCCGCCGGCCCGCGCGTCAGCCCGGTTGCGCGCGCCAAGACCCATTCGCCGCACGGGCAACACCGCCCTTGGCGTCCATACCCGGTACCGATATAATGGGCGGTTTTTTCGGCAAGTACGTCGGATGGGCCGGCGCGGCTACCGCAGCGAACCCCCAAGGATTTCATCATGCGTGAAGGCATTCACCCCACGTACCGCGAAGTGTGCTTCGTGGACCTGTCCAACGGCTTCAAGTTCGTCACCCGCTCGTGCGTCAACACCAAGGAAACGGTGAAGATGGACGACGGCCGCGAGCTGCCCCTGTTCAAGCTGGACACCTCCAGCGAGTCGCACCCCTTCTACACCGGCACGCAGAAATCGGTGGACAACCTGGGCGGGCGCGTCGAGAAGTTCCGCAACCGCTACGGCAAGGTGGCCCGCTAAAATCGCGCGGCGCCTTTTCCGGCTCTCGAAGGGCAGCACGGGCAACCGCGCTGCCCTTTTTCTTTCCTTGATCCGCCTGCCTTGAACGAACCCAGCCCCGCCATCGTCGCCCAGGACGCCGTGCGCCGCCTGCCGCGCTGGGCGCTGCTGCTGCTGTGCCTGGCCTACGTCGTGCCGGGCTATGTCGGGCGCGACCCCTGGAAGAGCGCCGACCTGGCGGCCTTCGGCATCATGCGCGAGCTGGCGGGCGAAAGCGCGTGGTCCGCCTGGTGGCAACCCAGCCTGATGGGCCTGGCGCCCGACACCCCCGCCCTGCTGCCCTACTGGCTGGGCGCCTGGGCATTGCAATGGGCGCCGGCCTGGGTGGCGCCGGACTTCGCGGTGCGCCTGCCCTTCATGGCGATGCTGGCCGGCACCTTGGCCGTGACCTGGTACGCGGTGTACGACCTGGCGCGCCATGCCGGTGCGCAGCCCGTGGCCTTTGCCTTCGGCGGCGAGGCACGCGCCACCGACTACGCCCGCGCGCTGGCCGATGGCGGCCTGCTGGCGCTGATCGCCACGCTGGGGCTGGCGCAGTTCTCGCACGAGACCACGCCGGCGCTGGGGCAGCTGTTCTTCTCGACCCTGGTGTTCGGCGGCCTGGCCGGCCTGCCGTTTCGCCCGCGTGCCGCCCCGGTGGCGCTGCTGATCGGCCTGCCCGGCCTGGTGCTCAGTGGCGCGCCGTCGATCGCGCTGATCTTTGGTGTCGTGGCCACGCTGGGCCTGCTGCGCCCCTCGGCCGATCACCTGCCGCCCGCGCTGCGTCGGCGCGCCGGCTTGGTGCTGGGCGTGGCCACACTGGCCAGCGCCGTGCTGGCGTGGTTCAGCGGGCTGCTCAGCTGGCAGCTGGCCGTGCCGGGCTCGGGCTGGGGCAACCCGCGCGCCCTGAGCCAGCTGCTGCTGTGGTTTACCTGGCCGGCCTGGCCGCTGGTGCTGTGGGCGCTGTGGCGCTGGCGCGGACAACTGGGCCAGCTGGGGCGCCAGCGCCATCTGGGCCTGCCGCTGCTGATCGCCGGCGTGCCGGTGGCCTGCACCGTCGCCACGCCCGCGGGCGACCGCGCCCTGCTGCTGGCCCTGCCCGGCATGGCCTGCCTGGCCGCGCTGGCGCTGCCCACCTTCAAGCGCAGCGCGGCGGCGCTGATCGACTGGTTCACGGTGCTGTTCTTCAGCGCCTGGACCCTGGTCATCTGGGTGGTGTGGATCTCGATGCAGACCGGGGTGCCCGCGCAGCCGGCCGCCAACGTGGCGCGGCTGGCACCGGGCTTTCAGCCGAGCTTTCAGTGGTTGGCGTTCATCGCCGCGCTGGCGGCCACCATGGCCTGGATCGCGTTGGCGCGCTGGCGCACCGGGCGCCATCGCACCGCACTGTGGAAAAGCCTGGTGCTGCCCGCGGCCGGCGCCACGCTGTGCTGGCTGCTCCTGATGACGCTGTGGCTGCCGGCCCTGAACTACGCGCGCAGCTACGCGCCGCAGATGCGGCAGGTGCGCCAGCTGGTGGGCGAGGCGCCCTGCGTGCAAGTGCATGGCCTGTCGGTGGCGCAGGTGGCCGCCGTGCGCTTTCATGGCGGCTGGGACACGCTGCCGGCGCGCAGCCTGGCCAGCTGCCCTTGGCTGCTGGTGGACGTGGACGCCACCGCCAGCCTGCCGGCCATCGTGTCGATGTCGCACTGGCGCCTGGTGGGCGAGGTGCGCCGCCCGACCACCAAGGACGAAGACCTGCTGGTGTACCGGCGCGTCGGCGCGCCCTGACGGGCGCGGCGCCGGGCGCGCCGTTCAGGCCGCGGGCGCCTGCAGGTACGCGCGCCGCAACTGCTCGCGCGCGGCGCTGCCCACCCCCAGTTGCCGGGCCAAGTAGGCGTCCAGGCCGCCAAACTCCTCGTCCACCGTCTGCAGCGCGGCGTCCAGGAACGGGCCCTGCACGCGCCACAGCACCTCGCGCACCTCCTGCGCGACGCGCGGGTCGCGGGCGGCGGGCATGCGGTAGTGCTCGTTGGTGAGCAGGTAGTCGTGCATCACTTCGCCGCGCGGCACACCCAGCGCCAGCAGGATCAGCGCGGCGGCGTAGCCCGTGCGGTCCTTGCCAGCGGTGCAGTGGAACACCAGCGGCTCGTCGCTGCGCAGCAGCTGCGCGAACAGCTCGGCAAAGCGCGGCGCGTTGTGGCGCACGAAATTGCGGTAGGTCAGGCACATCAGCTCGACCGTGCGCTGGGCCGTGAGCGCCTCGCCGGCCGCCAGGATGCTCTGCATGCCCTGCACCACCGTGGGCTCGATGGGCAGCGGGTGCTGCACCACGCCGGGCAACTGGTAGGCGGCGGCGGCACGCTCGCTGCCTCCGCGAAAGTCCAGCGCGCGCGAGACACCCAGCGAGGCCAGCACCTGCGCGTCGTCGACCGTGAGCGCCGCCAGGTGGTCCGAACGGAACAGGCGGCGCCAGCGCACCACGCGCCCGTCGTCCGTGCGGTAGCCGCCCAAGTCGCGGAAATTGCTGGCGCCGGACAGGTGCAGGGAGCGGTC
The DNA here is from genome assembly GCA_017307865.1 of Burkholderiales bacterium. Taxonomy (GTDB): domain Bacteria; phylum Pseudomonadota; class Gammaproteobacteria; order Burkholderiales; family Burkholderiaceae_C; genus Ottowia; species Ottowia pentelensis. The sequence continues at coordinate 152,555 of JAFKGE010000017.1, forward strand.
GGGAGACGGGGTCATGGGCAGGGCAGTGGCAAGCAGGTCAACCAAGTATTGTCGGACAGGCCGCCGTGACCCCGTGTCGCCCACGGGGCTGAAACCTCAGTCAACGAGCACTTTGCCACGCAGCGAATGCGGCAGGGCCTCGGTGATGGTCACGTCCAGCATCTGCCCGACCAGGCGCGCGCCCTGGGGGCCGCCGTCGAAGTTGACGATGCGGTTGCACTCGGTGCGGCCCATCAGCTCGCTCGGGTTCTTGCGCGAGGGCCCCTCGACCAGCAGGCGCTGCACGGTGCCGACGCGGCTGGCGCTGATCGCGCGCACGTTGCGCTCCACCACCGCCTGCAGGTGCTGCAGGCGCGCCAGCTTCACCTCGTGCGGCGTGCGGTCGGGCAGGTTGGCGGCGGGCGTGCCGGGGCGCGGGCTGTAGATGAAGGAAAAGCTGGCGTCGTAGCCCACGTCCTCGATCAGCTTCATGAGCTGGGCAAAGTCGTCCTCGGTCTCGCTGGGAAAGCCGACGATGAAGTCGCTGGACAGGCTGATGCCCGGCCGCACCGCGCGCAGGCGGCGGATGATGCTCTTGTATTCGAGCGCCGTGTAACCGCGCTTCATCAGCGACAGGATGCGGTCGGAGCCATGCTGCACCGGCAGGTGCAAATGACTGACGAGTTTGTCGACTTTGCCGTAGACGTCGATCAGCGCCGGCGTGAACTCGTTGGGGTGGCTGGTGGTGTAGCGGATGCGTTCGATGCCGGGGATTTCGGCCACGTATTCGATCAGGGTGGCGAAGTCCGCGATCTCAGCCGTGTCACCCATCCTGCCGCGATAGGCGTTGACGTTCTGCCCCAGCAAGGTGACCTCGCGCACGCCCTGGTCGGCCAGGCCGGCGACCTCGGTCAGCACGTCGTCGAAGGGACGGCTGAACTCCTCGCCGCGCGTGTAGGGCACCACGCAGTAGCTACAGTATTTGGAGCAGCCCTCCATGATCGAGACGAAGGCCGTCACGCCCTCCACGCGCGCCGGCGGCAGGCAGTCGAACTTCTCGATCTCGGGAAAGCTGATGTCCACCTGGGGCGCCCGGGTGCGCCGGCGCTCGGCCAGCAGCTCGGGCAGGCGGTGCAGGGTCTGCGGGCCGAACACCACGTCCACGTAGGGCGCGCGCTTGATGATTTCCTCGCCCTCCTGGCTGGCCACGCAGCCGCCCACGCCGATCAGCACGCCCTTGTCCTTCAGGTGCTTGACGCGGCCCAGGTCGGAAAACACCTTTTCCTGTGCCTTCTCGCGCACCGAGCAGGTGTTGAACAGGATCAGGTCGGCCGCCTCGGGGTCGTCGGTGGCCTCGTAGCCGTCGGCGGCGGCCAACACGTCGGCCATCTTGGCCGAGTCGTAGTCGTTCATCTGGCAGCCGAAGGTCTTGATGAAGAGTTTGCGCGTCATGGTGGGTGGCAAGAAATGCAAGGCGAGCGGCCGGCGGGGCGCCGGCCGGAAGAACCGCGGGCCGTGGGCCGGCCGTCAGTTGATGTAGTCGGGCTCGGGCCGGGCGCTGCCGGCCTGCGCACCCTGCACGGGCCGCGCGATCTCGGCCGGCGTCAGAATCCAGATCTCGCGCACCATGCCGGCGGCATCGCGCTGGTAATTGACGACGAAGCTCTTGCCGCGCAGCGTGCCGGTGAGCGCCACGCGGTTGTGCGCGTCGCGCACGCGCACGCCGGGCCCCAGGCGTTCGGTCTTGCCGTCGAGCTCGACCACGGGCGGCGCCGTGAAGGTGATGCCGCCGCGCTGCACCTTGGCCGGGAACAGGCGCTGCATCTGGGCCTGGGCGGCCAGCGGCAGCATGCCGGCCAAAGCCAGCGCGGCGCCTAGGGCCAACCGGCGTGGCTGGGAGAGGGGTTTCGAGCAGCGGTTCATGGTGTCTGTCCAGAGGCTGTGAAAGCAAACGTCAAACCGGGCATTTTACGGGCTGCCTCGCCCGCCCGGCGGCCCCGGAGGGCGCCGCAAAGCCCGCAGCGCCAGTGCTGGCACCGCCCGACGATGGGCAAAGCCGATAAAGTTGCATAAAATCTGCATATTTAAAACGCCCCACTCCCCAACGTTCATGGCTGCACTCCCCGAAGCCTCCGGCCTGCCCATCGCCAGCGAGGAAAAAACCCAGGCGCCGGCGCTGACGCAGGCGCTGGCACGCCCCTACCAGCACGGCTTCGTCACCGACGTCGAGTCCGATTCGCTGCCGCCGGGCCTCGACGAGGACACCATCCGCGCCATCTCGCGCATCAAGAAGGAGCCCGAGTTCCTGCTGAAGTGGCGCCTGGCCGCGCTGGAGCGCTTCTTCAAGATGGAAGAGCCCGACTGGGCCTACCTGCGCATGCAGCCCATCGACCTGCAGTCGCTGTCCTACTACTCGGCGCCCAAGTCAATGCAGAACGCGCCCAAGAGCCTGGACGAGGTCGACCCCAAGCTGCTGGAGACCTACGAAAAGCTCAACGTGCCGCTGCACGAGCGCGCGCGCCTGGCCGGCGTGGCCGTGGACGCGGTGTTCGACTCGGTCTCGGTGGGCACCACCTTTCGCAAGCAGCTGGCCGACGTCGGCGTGATCTTCTGCTCGTTCTCGCACGCGGTGCAAAACCACCCCGAGCTGGTCGAAAAGTACATGGGCACCGTGGTGCCGCAGGGCGACAACTACTACGCCGCGCTCAACTCGGCGGTGTTCTCCGACGGCTCCTTCGTCTACATCCCCAAGGGCGTGAAGTGCCCGATGGAGCTGTCCTCGTACTTCCGCATCAACGCCGCCAACACCGGCCAGTTCGAGCGCACGCTGATAATCGCCGAAGAGGGCAGCACCGTCAGCTACCTCGAAGGCTGCACCGCGCCGCAGCGCGACGAGAACCAGCTGCACGCGGCGGTGGTCGAGCTGATCGCGCACGACGACGCCTTCATCAAGTACTCGACGGTGCAAAACTGGTACCCCGGCGACGAGAACGGCGTGGGCGGCATCTACAACCTGGTGACCAAGCGCGGCCTGTGTGCGGGCAAGCGCTCGCGCATCGCCTGGACGCAGATCGAGACCGGCTCGGCCGTCACCTGGAAGTACCCCAGCGTGATCCTGCGCGGCGACGACTCCAACGGCGAGTTCCACTCGATTGCCGTGTCCAACCACTTCCAGCAGGCGGACACCGGCACCAAGATGATCCACATCGGCAAGAACACATCGAGCCGCATCGTCTCCAAGGGCATCAGCGCCGGCAACGCGCAAAACAGCTACCGCGGCCAGGTGCGCATCAACCCCGGCGCCGCGGGCGCGCGCAACCACACGCAGTGCGACTCGCTGCTGATCGGCCCCGACTGCGGCGCCCACACCTTCCCGTACATCGACGTGGCGCGCAGCGACGCGGTGGTCGAGCACGAGGCCACCACCACTCGCATCAGCGAGGAGCGCCTGTTCTATTGCCAGCAGCGCGGCATCGACCCGCAGGAGGCCACGGGCCTGATCGTGGGCGGCTTTTGCCAGGCCGTGATCGAGGAGCTGCCGATGGAATTCGCGCTCGAGGCCAAGGCCCTGCTGGCCGTGTCGCTGGAAGGCGCCGTCGGCTGATTTGAAAGCAAAAAATGGCTCTGGCGCCCGTGTATCAAGCGCGGGCAGCTATCAAAACAATAGGACTTCTCCCTCATGACCTCTTCCTCTCCCCTGCTGCAAGTGCGTGACCTGCGGGTCGAGGTGGGCGAGCGCACCGTGCTGCGCTCGGTCTCGCTGGACGTTCCCGCCGGCGCGCTGGTGGTGCTGATGGGCGCCAACGGCAGCGGCAAGAGCACGCTGGGCATGGCCCTGGCCGGCCACCCCAACTACCAGGTCACCGCCGGCAGCGCCCGCCTGGGCGATGCCGACCTGTTGGGCCTGCCGGCGCACGAGCGCGCCCGCGCCGGCCTGTTCCTGTCCTTCCAGTCGCCGCCCGACGTGCCGGGCGTCAAGAACAACCTGTTCATCCGCACCGCGCTCAACGCCGTGCGCGAGGCGCGCGGGCTGGAGCCGCAGGACGCGTTCGACTTCCTGTCCAGCGCCAAGCAGGGCGCCAAGCAGCTGGGCCTGCCCGAGGCCATGCTGGGCCGCCCGGTCAACGAGGGTTTTTCGGGCGGCGAGCGCAAGCGCAACGAACTGCTGCAGTTGTCGCTGCTGCAGCCGCGCCTGGCCCTGCTCGACGAGATCGACTCGGGCATGGACGTGGACGGCGTGCGCGCCGTGGTCGAGCTCGTGCAGCGCCTGCGCGCGCAGGGCACGGCCTTCATCGTCATCTCGCACTACCTGCAGATGATCGAGCAGCTGCAGCCCGACACCGTGCTGCGGCTGGACCAGGGCTGCATCGCCGAAACCGGCGACATCGAGCTGGCGCGCCGCATCGCCCGCACCGGCTTCGCGCGCGCCGCCGCCACCGCGGAGGCCTGAGCATGGACAGCGCCCGCGCCGACATCCTGGCGGCCGAAAGCCACCTGCAAGCGCACGGCTGGATCGGCCGCCACAACGAATCGTTCCGCCACCTGCCCCCGCCCGACTTGCCGACGTGGCAGGGCCAGCCGGCCACCGACGCCGCCTGCGACGCGCCCCCCCTGGCGGGCACCGGCTGGACGCTGCTGCCCATGGGCCAGACGCCGGCGCATGGCGTCGACGCCCGCTGGCTCGACGCGCTCGACCCGGCGCAGCGTGCCGAGCTGTTCGCCGGCCTGCCCCCGCCGGGCGAAGGCGGCGATGCCGCGCCCTTCGCCTGGGCCCACCGCGCCCTGTGCCGCCAGGGCCTGCGCCTGCGCGTGCAGGGCACGCCCGGCAAGGCGCCCGGCGAGCAGGACACCGTGTGGCTGCAGCTGCGCCACCAGCCGCGCGCGCAGGCCGAGGCGCCGCTGCTGGTGCTGGATGTGGACGAAGGCGTGCGCTGCATGCTGATCGAGTCGCACGAGCACGACCCCGCCGTGTGCGCCCACGGCCTGACGCAAAACCTGCACGTGCACATCCGGCTGGCGCGCGGCGCCCGGCTGCAGCACCTGCGCGTGGCCGCGCCCGGCCCGCAAGACCGCAGCGCCCACGTCGTGCACGCCACGCTGGCGGCCGACGCGCATTACGCCCAGGCGCTGGTCGCCACCGGCGGCAGCTATCACCTGCAGCGCTGCGTGGTTCAGCTGCAGGGCGCGGGCGCCGAGGCGCGCCACGCCGGCCTGCTGCTGGCCGGCGCGCAGGCCATCGACCACCACATCTTCAGCCGCCTGGACGCGCCGCGCACCACCAGCCAGGTCGAGGCCCTGGCCCTGGCCTCGGGCAGCGCCCGCGCGGTGGCCAATGCCTACACCCGCATCGCCGCCGGCAGCGACGACGCCTCGGTGCGCCAGCGCCTGTCGGGCATCGCGCTGGACGGCCAGCCGCGCATGGTGCTGCGCCCGCACCTCGAAATCCTGCACGACCAGGTGCAGGCGGTGCACGGCGCCACCTGGGGCGCGCTGCCGGCCGACGCCCTGTTCTACGCCCGCCAGCGCGGCCTGGACGAGACCACCGCGCGCGCCCTCATCATCGACGGCATGGCGCGCGCCGTGCTGGAGCGCTGCCTGATTGATGCCGACGGCACCCGCCTGCTGACCGAATGGCTGGACAGCGGCTGGCTGCACCAGGCCATCGCCCGCCACCTGACCCTCAAGGAGCCCGCCCATGGGTGAAGCCCACGCCTTCCTGCACGACGGCGCGCTGAACGTGCCGGCCCTGCGCGCGCAGTTTCCGGTGCTGGCGCAGGCGGTGCATGGCGCACCGCTGGCCTACCTGGACAACGGCGCCACCACCCAGATGCCGCTGGCGGTGCTGGAGGCCATGCGCGTCTTCGAGACGCGCGACCGCGCCAACATCCACCGCGGCGTGCACACGCTGAGCCAGCGCGCCACCGACGACTTCGAGGCCGCGCGCGCCGTGCTCAAGCGCTTCATCGGCGCCGGAGCCGAGCACGAGCTGGTCTTCACCTCGGGCACCACCGAGTCGCTCAACCTCGTCGCCCAGGGCCTGTGGCTGGGCGGCGCGGGCAAGGCCTGGCTGCGCGCGGGCGACGAGATCATCGTGAGCGGCCTGGAGCACCACGCCAACCTGATCCCCTGGCAGCAGGCGGCGCAGGCCAGCGGCGCCAGGCTGCTCGTGCTGCGCCCCGACGCCGCAGGCCGCCTGCACACGGCCGATCTGCAGCGCCTGCTGACCGAGCGCACGCGCGTGTTTGCCGTGACGGCCGGGGCCAACGCGACCGGCGAGCGCCCACCCTATGAAGAGATGCTGCTGCTGGCCACGCAAGCCGGCGCGCTCACCGTGCTGGACGCCGCGCAGGCGGCCAGCCACGCCGTGCCCAAGCTGTCCGCCCTGGCCTGCGACTTCATGGCCTTCTCGGGCCACAAGATGTACGGGCCCATGGGCACCGGCGTGCTGGCCGGCCGGCGCGCGGCGCTGGAGCGCCTGCACCCGCTGCGCCTGGGCGGCGACATGGTCGAGTGGGTCAAATACGACAGCGCCTGCTATGCCGCCCTGCCCGCCCGGCTGGAAGGCGGCACGCCCAACGTGGGCGGCGCCGTCGGCCTGGCGGCCGCCGCGCAGTTCATCGACCAGGTGGGGCGCGCAGCCATCGACGCCCACGTGCACGCCCTGCGCGCGCAGGCGGTGGCGGGCCTGGCGGCGATCGAGGGCGTCACCGTGCTGGCGCCGCACGCCACCGATGCGGCCCTGCTGTCCTTCGTGGCGCGCGACGTACACCCGCACGACATCGGCACCCTGCTGGACGAGCAGGGCATTGCCGTGCGCACCGGCCACCACTGCGCCCAGCCGCTGATCGACCACCTGGGCCTGGGGCCCACCACGCGCGCCTCGTTCGCGGTCTACAACACGCCCGAGGAGGTGGAGCGCCTGGTCGCTGGTGTCGCGCGCGCGCTGGAGGTCCTGCGATGAGCAGCGCCGAGAACGATCTCTATCAAGAGGTGGTGCTGGAGCACAAGCGCGCGCCGCGCAACTTCGGCCACCTGCCCCATCCCACGCACCAGGCGCAAGGCACCAACCCCTCGTGCGGCGACCGCATCGCCGTCGAGCTGGACCTGCAGGGCGATCGGGTGGCGGACATCCGTTTCACCGGCCACGCCTGCGCCATCTGCATGGCCTCCACCTCGATGATGACCGAGGCCGTCAAGGGCCGCGACGTCGCCGCCGCCAAGGCCTTGCAGCAGCACTTTCGCGCCGTGCTGACGGGCGAGGAAGAGCCCGAGGAAGCCCCGCTGGGCAAGCTGATCAGCCTGGCCGGCGTGCGCCAGTACCCCAGCCGCATCAAGTGCGCGCTGCTGGGCTGGCACGCGCTGATGCACGCCATCGCACAAGACGGTTCGGGCAGCACCGAGACCGTCATTTCGGACCAGGAGCCCGTTTGATGAGACGCAACCGCGAAACCGTGCTGGTGCGCCGCACGGTGCAGGTCGAGCTGGTGCCCGCGGGCACGCCGGTCGAGCTGGAAGAAGGCACCTGGGCCGAGGTGACGCAGGCGCTGGGCTCGTCCTTCACCCTGCTGGTCGAGGGGCAGCTGGTGCGCCTGCGCGGCAGCGACGCCGACGCCATTGGCAAGACCGACCCGACGCCCGTCATCGACCATGGCGACGTGCAGGCCAGCGACGTCGAGCCCCTGGTGTGGGAGGCGCTGCGCACCTGTTATGACCCCGAGATCCCGATCAACATCGTCGACCTGGGCCTGGTTTACCGCTGCGAGCTGCTGCCCTTTGCCGAGGAAGAGGGCAAGCTGCACGTGGTGATCGACATGACCCTGACGGCCCCCGGCTGCGGCATGGGCGAGGTGATTGCCAACGAGGTCAACGAGAAGGTGCTGAACCTGCCGCGTGTCGAAGAATGCACCGTCAACATCGTGTTCGACCCGCCCTGGGACCGCTCGATGATGACCGAGGAAGCCAAGCTGGCGCTGGGGCTTTGACGCTTGGGCGCGCGCGCCACGAAACCACAAAACCATGGGGGCCGCGGCCCCCATTTGCATGTCCAGGGTCGGCCGGCTTCAACCGTCCTTGCCGTCCAGCCGCGTCTGGGTCAGCCAGGGCACGTAGATCAGCAGGTAGATCAAAAACGCCAGCCCCCACAGGCCCGACGCCAGCAACAGCGCCTGCGTGTAGACCGCCGGCACGGCCGCCGGCAGCAGCACCCGCACTACGGCGGCGGCCAGCACCAGGGCGTAGGCCAGGGTCTCGCCCCACGAGGTCTTCAGCGGCCGCCCGGTGTGCCCGCGCGCGGTGCGCGTGATCATGCCGATGATCAGCCCGCCCACGGCGCCGACGGCAAAGGCGTGCACCGCCAGCGCCTCGGCCACCCAGCCGGCCTGCGCCGCGGCCAGCAGCGCAAAGCCGATCGGCAGCCAAGCATAGGCCCCATGCAAAATCCACAGGATGGGCCGCGTCAGCGTGACCTGCGGCTTCCACATCGCCAGCCGCAGCGCGTGCAGCACGGCCGCCAGCGCGCACAGCAGCCCGACCAGGCCGGCCGGCGCGCCGCACACCCACGCCGCCAGCGCCAGCGCGGTGGCGGCCAGCACGCTCCACTCCAGCGGCCGAGGCACGCTGTTCTTCAGCCCCGGCGTCACGTTGCGGGTGAACACCGGCACCACGCGCCCCGCCATCACGCTGATCACCATCAGGATCAGCGCCAGCCCGGCGTACAGGGGCCTGGCGGCGGGCACCGCCAGCACGCCCATCACGCTCAGGTGAAACACCGCGTTGGCCGCCGCCATCAGCAGCAGCAGCGAGAGCAGCGGAATGTTGCGCCGGTTGCCGGCCTTGACCAGGATGCGCAGCAGCAGCACCGCCACCACGGGCAGCAAGGCGAAGTCCAGCACCGCGAACAACGCGTAGGGCCCCGTCAGCGCCGCCAGGCGCGCCGCCAGCCACAGCACCGCCAGGGCGGCCAGCAGCGGCCCGCGCGGGGTTTCCAGGCCCGTCCAGGCGCGCACCCCGGTCAGCAGAAAGCCGATGATGACGCCGGCCGCAAAGCCGAACACCATCTCGTGGCCATGCCACAGCAGGGCCGGCAGCGCGAACGCGGTGTGGGCATGGCCCAGGAAGACGGCCACCCACAGCGGCACCGACACGCAGGCCAGCAGCGCCGCGCCCAGGTAAAACGGCCGAAAACCGAGCCGAAACAGCGGCCAGCCGCGCAGCGCGGGAGCCGGCGCCGACCCGGCGACGGGGATGGAAGAAGCGGAGCGTTGGTTCATGTAACGGGCGCGAAAAGTGCGCTTGGAGACGGCGCGCAGGCCGAGATGGCTCATTTTTATATAGCGGGGCGTTGGACGCCAGAAGAATCATTTTGAGCACGTGTTCAGTAAGGTTGCTGGACGATCGCCGGCGGCCCGCCGTCCTGCGCGAAAACCCCGAGCCGAAACACCGCCGGTCTTTCGGATTCCGAACTGCAACAGTGCAAGAATGATGCTTTTGGCTGCCGGACCGCTGGGCTCCGGCAACGTCGACCGAGGAGTTCACCCCATGAAAAGAGACCCGCTGCCCCAGGCGCAGCGCCCACTCGCCGCCCAGTCCATCGGCGCCGACGTGCTGGCGGAAAAATACTTCAAGCCCGGCGAGCACTCCCTCGAGCAGCTCTATGGCCGCGTCGCCCGCGCACTGGCCAGCGTCGAAAAGCCCGAGCTGCGCGCCGAATGGGAAAGCCGGTTCCTGAGCAACCTGCACGCCGGTGCCATCGGTGCGGGCCGCATCATGAGCGCGGCCGGCACCGACATCCAGGCCACGCTGATCAACTGCTTCGTGCAGCCGGTGGGCGATGCCATCCAGGGGCGCGACGCCGACGGCTACCCCGGCATCTACGAAGCGCTGCGCGAGGCCGCCGAGACCATGCGCCGCGGCGGCGGCGTGGGCTACGACTTCTCGCGCATCCGGCCCAAGGGCGCCTTCGTCAAGGGCACGCACTCGTACGCCAGCGGGCCGTGCAGCTACATGAACGTGTTCGACCAGTCGTGCTCGACGGTCGAGAGCGCCGGCAGCCGCCGCGGCGCGCAGATGGGCGTGCTGCGCATCGACCACCCCGACGTGCTGGAATTCATCACTGCCAAGCGCACGCCCGGGCGCTGGAACAATTTCAACGTCTCGGTGGGCGTGTCCGACGCCTTCATGAAGGCCGTGGCCGACGGCACCGCGTGGGAGCTGGTGCACCGGGCCGAGCCGGGCCCGAAGGTCAAGGATCAGGGCGCCCATCAGCGCGCCGACGGCCAGTGGGTGTACCGCAGCGTGCCCGCGCGCGAGCTGTGGGACACCATCATGACCTCGGCCTACGACTTTGCCGAGCCGGGCATCCTGTTTCTGGACCAGATCGGGCGCGACAACAACCTCAACTACACCGAGAAGATCGAGGCCACCAACCCCTGCGGCGAGCAGCCCCTGCCGCCCTACGGCTGCTGCGACCTGGGCCCCATCATCCTGACCCACTTCGTGCGCCACCCCTTTGGCGTGGGCGGCGAGGCCAGCTTCGACTTCGACGCCTTCGAGCAGGTGGTGGCCACCCAGGTGCGCGCGCTCGACAACGTGCTGGACGTCACCTACTGGCCGCTGCAGCAGCAGCGCGACGAGGCGGCCGCCAAGCGCCGCATCGGCGTGGGCTTCACCGGCCTGGGCAACACGCTGACCCTGCTCAAGCTGCGCTACGACCGCGAGGACGGCCGCCAGATGGCGGCCGAGATCGGCCGGCGCATGCGCGACGCGGCCTACCGCGCCTCGGTCGAGTTAGCCCGCGAGAAGGGCGCCTTCCCCAAGTTCAAGGCCGATGGCTACCTGGCCCAGGGCACCTTCGCCAGTCGCCTGCCGGATGACATCCAGGCGGCCATCCGCCAGCACGGCATCCGCAACAGCCACCTGCTGTCGATCGCGCCCACCGGCACCGTCAGCCTGGCCTTTGCCGACAACGCCTCCAACGGCATCGAGCCGGCCTTCAGCTGGGGCTACAAGCGCAACAAGCGCGAGGGCGACGGCAGCACCAGCAGCTACATGGTCGAAGACCATGCCTTCCGCCTGTACCGCGAATTGGTGGACGCCAGCGTCACCACCGACGACGTGGCCGGCAAGCTGCCCGCCTACTTCGTCAACGCGCTGCAGATGAGCGCGCAAGAGCACGTGGCCATGATGCAGGCGGTGCAGCCCTACGTGGACACCTCCATCAGCAAGACCGTCAACATCCCCGAGGACTATCCGTTCGAGGACTTCAAGGACCTGTACCGCCAGGCCTGGCAAGCCGGCCTGAAGGGCCTGGCCACCTACCGGCCCAACAGCATTTTGGGTGCGGTGCTGGAGACCACGTCGACCAAGAAGCCCGAGCCCCAGGCCGCGCCGGTGCCCGCCTACGACCCGATGCGCACCGTGATCGAAAAGCGCCCGGCCGGCGGCCTGCCGGCCGTGGCCGAGAAGATCGAGTACTGGACCAGCGAAGGCCAGCAGCGCCTGTACCTGATCGTCACCTTCCTGCCCGTGCCCGCGGCCGACGGCAAGGGCACGATCGAGCGCGCCATCGAGTTCTTCATGCCAGTGGGCCAAAGCAGCGAGTCGCAGCAGTGGATCACCGCCACCATGCGCATGCTGAGCCTGGCCGCGCGCGGCGGCTTTCTGGATCGGGCGCTGTCGGACATGCGCAAGGTCACCTGGGACCGCGGCCCGGTGCGCCTGGGCACCTACGAGAAGGCCGACGGCACCCACGTGCCGCGCTGGCACGACAGCGAGGTGGCGGCCATCGGCTATGCGGTCGAAAACCTCATCGCGCGCCGCGCCGAGGCGGCCCAGGCCTCGCTGTTCGAGCCCGACGAGATGCTGTCGGCCGAGCCGGCTGCCGACTCATCGCCCGCGGCCCCCGGCGTGATGGCCGGCAAGAAGTGCCCCGAATGCGGCGCGCACGCCATGATCCGCAAGGACGGCTGCGACTACTGCACGCACTGCGGCTTTGTCGGCAGCTGCGGGTAGGCCGCCATGAAGCGCCGCCACGCCCTGGCCCTGACCTGCGCCGCCTTGCTGCCGCTGGCCGCGCACGCCGCGCTCAAGCCGGGCGACGCCGCGCCCGAGTTCAAGAGCACCGCCGCCCTGGCCGGGCAGACGTTTGCCTTCGATCTGGCCGAGGCCCTGAAGAAGGGCCCGGTGGTGCTGTATTTCTTCCCCAAGGCCTTCACGCAGGGTTGCACCATCGAGGCCAATGCCTTTGCCGAGGCCACGCCCAAGTTCGCCGCGCTGGGCGCGCGCGTGATCGGCATCTCGCACGACGACATCGACACGCTCAAGCGTTTTTCCACCGAGGCCTGCCGGGACCAGTTCGCGGTGGGCTCGGACCCGAAGGGGCAAACGATCAAGGCCTACGACGCCGCGTCGCTGCTGCCGGGCGTCGCCAACCGCATCTCCTACGTCATCGGCCAGGATGGGCGGATTGCCTTTGTCCATCAGGGCAGCGACCCGCTGCGGCACGTCGAGCTGACGCTGAAGGCGGTAGGCGACGGGGTGCACAACAAGCGCTGACGCGGCGGAAACTTACAAAAAAATCACTGGAATCCGGCGCCAATCAAGCGCGAATAGCTATAAATTATGTAGTATCCGATCGTAATCAACGGTCGAACTGCTGCGCGCTGGGTCAACATGGCGAACGCCCTTTGCAGTCGAAAAGCATCGGGCAAGAATGGCGCCAAGGGGCTTATGTCAAGGCGGCGCGCAGGTGTCGGGCGATCCGCTGGGCCGCCTGGCCGTCACCGTAGGGCGACACGCCCTTGGCCATGGCCCGGTACGCCGCCGGGTCGTCGAGCAGGCGCTGGGCCTCGGCCACGATGCGCTCGAAGTGGGGCCCGACCAGCTTGACGACGCCGGCGTCCACCGCCTCGGGGCGCTCGGTCTCGTTGCGCAGCACCAGCACCGGCTTGCCCAGCGCGGGCGCCTCTTCCTGCACGCCGCCCGAGTCGCTGATGATGAAGTAGGCCTGCTTCATGGCCGCCACGAAGTTGTCGTATTCGAGCGGCGCGCACAGATGCATGTTGGGCAAATCCGCCAGCGCCGCGTGCGCGACATCGCGCACGTTCGGGTTGGGGTGCACCGGGTAGACGAAGTCCACCTGCGGGTTGTGCTCGGCCAGATGCCGCAGCGCGCGGCAAACCTCCTGAAACGGCGCGCCGAAGTTCTCGCGCCGGTGGGCGGTCACCAAGACCATGCGCGCGCCGGGACGCTGCCCCAGATCGACCGTGGCGCTGCGCTCGGCGGTCATCAGCAGCGCGTCGATGACGGTATTGCCCGTCACCAGGATGTCGGCATCCGCCACGTCCTCGCGCAGCAGGTTTTGCCGCGACGACTCGGTGGGCGCGAAATGCCAGCGCGCGAACAGCGAGGCGATCAGCCGGTTGGCCTCTTCCGGAAACGGGTTGTGGATGTCGCCCGTGCGCAGGCCCGCCTCCACGTGCCCAATCGGGATGCGGCGATAAAAGCAGGCCAGGCACATGGCCATCACCGTCGTGGTGTCGCCCTGCACCAGCACGGCGTCGGGCGCCTGCTCGGCCAGCACGGCATCGGCGCCGGTCAACAGGCGCGCCGTCAGGCCGCTGAGCGACTGGTTGGCCTGCATGACGTTCAGGTCGACGTCGGGCTGGATGTCGAACAGGCGCAGCACCTGGTCGAGCATTTCACGGTGCTGGGCCGTAGCCAGCACGCGGACGTCGAAATTCGGATCGGCACGCAAGGCCAACACCACCGGTGCCATCTTGATGGCCTCGGGGCGCGTGCCAATGACGCAAAGAATGCGCTTCATCTCACCTCCACAGATTCACAGCGTTGGAAAACCGATCCCATCCGCTCACTTGAGCGCCTTGTAGCGCATGCGATGCGGCCGCGCGCCCTCCTCGCCCAGGCGCTTCTTCTTGTCGGCCTCGTACTCTTGGTAGTTGCCGTCGAAGAACACCCATTGCGAATCGCCCTCGGCTGCCAGGATGTGGGTGCAGATGCGGTCGAGGAACCAGCGGTCGTGGCTGATGACCATCACGCTGCCGGCGTATTCCAGCAGCGCGTCTTCCAGCGCGCGCAGGGTTTCCACGTCCAGGTCGTTGCTGGGCTCGTCCAGCAGCAGCACGTTGGCACCCTGCATCAGGGTCTTGGCCAGGTGCAGGCGGCCGCGCTCGCCGCCCGACAAAGTGCCGACCTTCTTTTGCTGGTCCTGCCCGTTGAAGTTGAAGCGCCCGCAATACGCGCGGCTGGCCATCTGGAACTTGCCGACGTTGATGATGTCCAGGCCCCCCGAGATGTCTTCCCACACCGTCTTGTCGTTGGCCAGCGCGTCGCGGCTCTGGTCGACGAAGGCCAGTTGCACCGTCTTGCCGAGGGCGACCTCGCCGGCGTCGGGCTGCTCCTTGCCGGCAATCAGGCGAAACAGCGTCGACTTGCCCGCGCCGTTGGGGCCGATGATGCCGACGATGGCGCCGGCCGGCACCTTGAAGCTGAGGTTGTCGATCAGCACGCGGTCGCCAAAGCTCTTGCTGACGCCCTTGAACTCGATCACCTCGGTGCCCAGGCGCTCGGCCACGGGGATGAAGATTTCCTGCGTCTCGTTGCGCTGCTGGTATTCGTAGTCGCTCAGTTCTTCAAAGCGCGCCAGGCGCGCCTTGCTCTTGGCCTGGCGGCCCTTGGGGTTCTGGCGCGCCCACTCCAGCTCCTTCTTCATGGCCTTCATGCGCGCGTCTTCGCTTTTCTTTTCTTGCAGCAGGCGCGCTTCCTTTTGCTCCAGCCAGGTGCTGTAGTTGCCCTTCCACGGAATGCCGTAGCCGCGGTCCAGCTCCAGGATCCATTCGGCCGCGTTGTCCAGGAAGTAGCGGTCGTGCGTGATCGCCACCACGGTGCCGGGAAAGCGCTGCAGAAAGATCTCCAGCCACTCCACGCTCTCGGCGTCCAGGTGGTTGGTGGGTTCGTCCAGCAGCAACATGTCGGGCTTGGACAGCAGCAGCTTGCACAGCGCGATGCGGCGCTTTTCGCCGCCCGACAGGTTCTTGATCTGCGCGTCCCAGGGCGGCAGGCGCAGCGCGTCGGCGGCAATTTCCAGCTGGTGCTCGCTGTCGGTGCCGGCAGCGGCAATCACCGCCTCCAGCTTGCCCTGCTCCTCGCTCAGGGCGTCGAAGTCGGCATCGGGCTCGGCATAGGCGGCGTAGATTTCCTCCAGCCGGGCGCGCGCGGCGTTGACCTCGCCCATCGCCAGTTCGACCTCTTCGCGCACCGTGTGCTCGGGGTTGAGCTGCGGCTCCTGCGGCAGGTAGCCGATGTCCAGGCCCGGCATCGGCGTGGCCTCGCCCTCGATCTCGGTGTCGATGCCGGCCATGATCTTCAGCAGCGTGGACTTGCCCGAGCCGTTCAGGCCCAGCACGCCGATCTTGGCGCCGGGAAAGAACGACAGCGAAATGTCCTTCAAGATCTGCCGCTTGGGCGGCACGATCTTGCTGACGCGGTTCATGGTGTAGACGTACTGGGCCATCAAATTACTCTCAAAAACATAGCTATCAGCGCTTGCCAGGCGAGCGCTGCAGCATTAAAACGCTTGAAATCGGAGGAGCAGATCCCCCGCGCGGGCACCGCGTGGCCGCAGGCCGCCAAACCTCGATTATCGGCGCTGCGCCATGGCCGGGGCGCAGCCGCGGGCGCGGCGCGCGCGCATCCGCTGCGCCATGCGTGCGATAATGGCGGGGCTGACGGTTCACCAGTTCCCCGTTTCAGCCAGCCCTTCCGCTGGGGCACCTTGCACATGCGCAGCCCATCCGGGCCCATCGCGCGCCAGGGCGCCCACCTCAAGAAGAACCCGCTTTTCGCCCACCTGACTGGCCGGCCCTGCGCCGGATCGGGCCCAAGGCAGCCGCGCCGCATTGCACGGCGCATCCATCTGATGAACTTTGACGATCTGAACCTGGCACCGGCCCTGCTCAAGGCCGTGCTCGATCTGGGCTACACCCAGCCCACCCCCGTTCAAGCCCAGGCCATCCCCGTCGTGCTGCAAGGCCACGACCTGCTGGCCGGCGCGCAGACCGGCACCGGCAAGACCGCCGGCTTTGCGCTGCCCCTGCTGCAGCTGCTGTCCACCCGCCCCGCGCGGCGCCCCGGCGCCATTCGCGCCCTGGTGCTCACGCCCACGCGCGAGCTGGCCGCGCAGGTCGAGGAAGCCGTGCGCCAGTACGGCAAATACCTCGATCTGAGCTCCACCGTGATCTTCGGCGGCGTCGGCATGAACCCGCAGATCGAGCGCATCCAGGCCGGCTGCGACATCCTGGTGGCCACGCCCGGGCGTCTGCTCGACTTGGAGCAGCAGGGCCACCTGGACCTCTCGCACGTCGAAATCCTGGTGCTGGACGAAGCCGACCGCATGCTGGACATGGGCTTCATCCACGATGTCAAGAAGGTGCTGGCCCTGCTGCCCGCGTCCAAGCAGAGCCTGCTGTTCTCGGCCACCTTCAGCGACGAGATCCGCGCGCTGGCGGCCAACCTGCTGAAGGACCCCAAGAGCATCCAGGTGACGCCGCCCAACACCACGGTCGAGCGCATCGCGCAGCTCATCTACCCGGTGGGGCGCAACCGCAAGAAGCAGGTGCTGACGCATCTGATCAGCGAGGGCGACTGGAGCCAGGTGCTGGTGTTCACGCGCACCAAGTTCGGCGCCAACAAGGTGGCCGACTACCTGAACGCGCAGGGCATCAAGGCCATGGCGCTGCACGGCAACAAGAGCCAGAGCGCCCGCACGCAGGCGCTGGCCGAGTTCAAGAGCGGCGAGCTGCGCGCCCTGGTGGCCACCGACATCGCCGCGCGCGGCATCGACATCGACGAGCTGCCGCACGTCGTCAACTTCGACATCCCCAACGTGCCCGAGGACTACGTGCACCGCATCGGTCGCACCGGCCGCGCCGGCGCCAGCGGCGAGGCCGTCAGCCTGGTGTGCCTGGACGAGGAAGGCTTCATGCACGAGATCGAGCGCTTCACGCGCCAGCAGATCCCGGTGCGCATCCTCGACGCCTACGGCCCCGAGGACGGCGAGCAGGCCGAGCCCATCGCCATGGGCCGCCAGACCCTGTGGGGCGGCCTGGGCAAACCGCCCAGCCGCGAGGTGATGCAGGCCGCCGCGCGCGCCGCGCGGCAGGAGATGATGCAGCGCATCCGCGAGAACAAGGCCACGCAGGGCCAGAGTGCGCGCGGCGCGCGACCGCCACGTGCCGCCGCTGACGGCGCCGAGGGCGCGCACGGCCCCGCGCGCAGCGCCGACGGCCAGCCCGGCGCCGAGCCGGCGCGCAAGCGCAAGCGCCGCCGCGGCAAGGGCGGCAGCGCCGGCCCCAACGCGGGGCCCAATGCCGGCCACGCCATGCGCCCAGACAATGGCCCGCCCAAGTCGCACGCACCGCGCGGCTACGACGGCGGCTTCGACGACGGCGATGACGAGCGCGAGCTGGACACCCTGCCGCGCCACATCGACCCGCTGCAGACCAACCTGCACACGCGCCGCAGCGTCCCGCGCGGCCCCAGCCACGGCGCCGCCGGCCAGCCCGACCCGATGCGCACCAGCATCGACCTGATGGGCGGCAAGGGCGGCGGCAAGCGCAACCGCGGCGGCGGTGGCGGCGGCTATGGGGGCGGCAAGCGCTCCGGCGGCGGTTACGGGCGCTGAGCGCGGCGCACCGCACCATGCAAAGGCC
The DNA here is from genome assembly GCA_017307865.1 of Burkholderiales bacterium. GTDB lineage: Bacteria > Pseudomonadota > Gammaproteobacteria > Burkholderiales > Burkholderiaceae_C > Ottowia > Ottowia pentelensis. The sequence continues at coordinate 170,260 of JAFKGE010000017.1, forward strand.
TCTTCGGAGGTCTTTTTGCATTTTTTGCCTCCAGCGCTTGCGCAGCAAGCGCGAGCAGCTACTTATTCAATAGCATTTCGCGCATGCGCTCGGCCCATGCCGGATTGCCACGCCACAGCGGCTGCAGCGCGTCGGCGGATCCTGGCTGCGTTTGTGCGCACTCGCGCAGCCAAGCCGCCGCCGCGCCGCGGCGCCCCAGCGCGACATTGGCTGCAGCCGCCGCCTGCATCGCCGAGCGCCAAGTCGGCCGCACCTTCAAGGCGGCGACCGCCCCTTGCAGCGCCGCTTCGGCCCGGCCGTCGAACAGCTGGGCGAGCGCCTGCAAGGTGTACCAGACAAAGTTTTGCGGGTCATGGCGGTTCAGCTTGAGCCCGTCCTCCAGCGCCTGCGCCGCAGCGCCGGCCTGGCCCGAAAACAGCGCCGTCATGCCGTGCACGAGGTGGCCCAACGCAAAGCAGGGACTCAGCTCGATCGCCTTCTCGGCACTGCGACGCGCCAGCACGAAGTCGTCCACGTAATTGCTGACGATGGCCAGCGCATAGTGGGCGTAGGGGTTCTTCTCGTCGAGCTGCACGGCCTGGAGCGCGGCGGACTGGCCCTCATGCAGGTCACGCGCCGGGTCTTCGCTCCATGCGTAGCCCACCAGGCCGGCGCTGACCCGGCCCAGCCACAGGTGCGCCTCGGTGAGTTCGGGGTCGATGCGGCTGGCCTGGCGAAACAGCTCGCGCGCCTCCAGATGCGTGGGCCGCGTGACGTGGTGGAACAGCCACGAGCCCCGGGCAACCAAGTCCCACGCGCTCACGCTGCCGCCGCGGCGCCGCGCAGCCAGATCGCCCGCGCCCTTCAACAGCTCCGGCTCCATCGCCCCCGCGACCCGCCGGGTGATGGCGTCCTGCACGTCGAACAGATCGACATCGCCAAAGTCGTAGTGTTCCGCCCACAGGCAGCGGCCACCCGCCGCCTCCACCAGTTGGACCGAAACGCGTCCGCGCCCGGCCGCCTTGCGCACGGAGCCCTCCACCGCGTAGCGCACCCCCAGTTCGCTGGCCGCGGTGCGTCCGTCGGCAGGCCTCAGCTTGTAGACATGGCTGGCATTGCGGCCCGTCACCGAGAACCAGCGGAACCGGGTCAGCGCGGTGATCAGCGCCTCGGTGAGGCCGTCGACGAGATACTCCTGCGTGGCATCGTCGCCCAGGTGCGTGAAGGGCAGCACGGCGATGCTGGGTCGGCCCCCGTGGTCGATCAGGCCATGGTCGAGCGGCGCGAGTTGCACCTCCTCCACCGCAGCCGCGCCGAGCAGGCGATAGCCGGTGCGCGGCACGGTGACGATCCACTCCGAGCCGTGGTGCTGCGCCGGGCCGAGCAGCTTGCGCAACGCGGCCACCTGCACCGAAAGGTTGCTGTCCTCCACCACCAGCGCCGGCCAGGCCAGGCGCATCAAATCGGCCTTGGACACCGACTCGCCTCCGGCCTCCAGCAGCGTCTGCAGGATGCGCAAGCCGCGCTGGCCCACGGTGAGGGCCTGGCCATCGCGCGTCAGCGTGCCGCGCGCGGCATCAAACAGGAAGGGACCGAACGCAAAGCGCTTCGTCACGGCGGGCTCGGCGTTCTCGCTGGGCATGATTTCGCAACTTTTCGGCGCCGTTTCAGTGACACGCGCGGCGGGCGCCCCTATTGTCCGGCCACGGGCCACCGGCCCGCAACCATCGCAGGAGAGACACCATGTCAGCACCCGATGCAAGGTCCGCGCGGTACGTCATCCGCCCATCGCCCGCCTTCACCAGCACCCAGGGCTCGCGTTACGCGCCGGCTGTCAGCGCCGAAAGCGTCGGCGCGCGCGCACTCTTCATGGGCGAGATCACGCTCGCGGCCGGCCAGCGCACCAAGGCGCACGCGCACGGACACGAGACCGCCCACCGCATGCAGAGCGGCGAGGCGGTCGAGCTGTGGACCGGCGCGCGGCTGGAGCACTGCGACCTCGTGCGGCCCGGCGACTACCTGTTCATCCCGGCCGGCATGCCGCATGTGGCCGTCAACCGCAGCGACACCGCCGCCGTCTTCATCGGCGCTCGCAACGAGCCCAAGACACAAGAAAGCGTGACCCTGCTGCCCCAACTCGACGCATTGGTGCCATAACGCACGAACCCAGGCGCCACGGCGCGCCAAGCCAGCCGCTCAGGCGCGCACGAACAGCGTGACCAGTGGCTCGTCGCCCAGCAGCCGGCTGCGGTGGCCGTGCAGCGCCGGATCGAAGCTGACGCCCGCCGGCAGCGTGTCGTTGGAGTAAAAGCATTCGCCCGGCCCGAACACGCGCGCGCTGCCGTCGCGCAGACCGATCTCCATGCGCCCCTGCAGCACCACCAGCCACTGCGGCGTGGTGGTGCAATGAAAGTCGCTGGCAAAGCCGACCGGGCTGTGGCGAAACTGCCAGCCGCCCGAGGCCTGCAGCGCCGACAGGCGCGCGACGGGCGAGCCCTCGGCCAAATCCACCGGACGGTCGCGAAAGCTGGCGCGGCCGTCGGCACTCGTATACAGTTCGGTCAAAGTCAGGGTGGTCATGGGCAAGCGTCGCACGGGTCGGCCGAAAGCGGCAGTGTAGGCGCAGCGGACGACCGCAGCCGCCCGGCAGCGGACAGCGGGTCGGGCTTCGGAGCCGCCCGGGGTGGTGATTCGGGCCAGCCCCAGAAACGACCGCAACCGCATCAGAATTTGCATACTGAAGTGGTACATTCGAGCGCTTTTCCGCCTCGCTGATTCGACCATGCCCGCCACCACCGCCCCCATCTGCTTCGGCCTGCAGGGCCGCGTCGTCATCGTCACCGGCGCCGCGCAGGGCATTGGCGCGGCCTGCGCGCGGCGCTTTGCGCGCGAGGCGGCCCAGGTGGTGATCGCCGACGTGGCCGACGCCGCCGGCCAGGCCCTGGCGGCCGAGCTGCAGGCCGACTACGTGCATTGCGACGTCGGCGACAAGGCGCAGGTCGACGCGCTGGTGGCCAAGGTGCTGGGCCAGCACGGCCGCATCGACGTGCTGGTCAACAATGCCGGCATCTTCAAGGCGGCCGATTTTCTCGACGTGAGCGAGGTCGACTTCGACGCCGTGCTGCGCGTCAACCTCAAGGGCGCCTTCCTGGTCGGCCAGACGGTGGCGCGCGCGATGGCCGCCGCCGGCCGCGGCGCCATCGTCAACATGAGCTCGGTCAACAGCGTGCTGGCCATTCCCAACATCGCCAGCTACAACGTCAGCAAGGGCGGCATCAACCAGCTCACGCGCGCCATGGCGCTGGCACTGGCCGACAAGGGCGTGCGCGTCAACGCCGTGGGCCCCGGCACCATCGCCACCGAGCTGGCCGCGCAGGCGGTGCTGACCAGCGACGACGCCAAGAACAAGATCATGATGCGCACGCCGATGAAGCGCCTGGGCGAGCCCGCCGAGGTGGCCGACGTGGTGGCCTTCCTGGCCAGCGACGCCGCCAGCTACATGACGGGCGAAATCGTCATGGTCGACGGCGGGCGCATGGCGCTGAACTACACCGTGCCGGTGTGAGCGCCGCGCGAATCCCCGGCACGCCCCGCCCCCTCGGCCGCACGCCATGCTGATCGCGCAGATCACCGACCCGCACATCGGCCTCCAACCCGGGCCGGCCACCGGCCCGCTCGACCCCACGGGCAGCCTGCGCCGCGCGCTGGCGCACGTGCGCGCGCTGCAGCCGGCCGTCGACGTGCTGCTGCTGACGGGCGACTTGGCCGACAACGGCCGGCCACAGGACTACGCCGAAATCGCCGCCCTGCTGGCCGACACCCTGCCGACGCCGGCCGACGGCGGCCCGCGCGTGCTGGCCGTGCCCGGCAACCACGACCGGCGCGCCCCCGCGCGCCAGGCGCTGGCCGCGGCCATGCCGGTGGCGCCCGACGCGCCGGGCGACTGTGTCTGCCTGCACGTCGAGCACGGCGGCCTGCACCTGATCGGCCTGGACACCGTGGTGCCCGGTGCCGCGCACGGCGCACTCGCGGCCGATCAGCTGGCCTGGCTGCAGCGCCACCTGGCCGCCTGCGCCGGCGCGCCGGTGCTGATCTTCATGCATCACCCGCCCCTGGTCAGCGGCATGGCCGCCATGGACGCCTGCGGCCTGCTGCAGGGCCGCGCCGAACTGGGCCGCATCGTGGCGGCGCACGGCGGCGTGCAAGCCATCGCCGCCGGCCACCTGCACCGCGCCATCGTCGGGCAGCTGGGTGGCGCGCCGGTGGTGGTGGCACCCTCAAGCTCGCACCAGCTGACGCTCGACCTGCGCCCCGACGCCCCGCTGGCCCTGCGCTTCGAGCCGCCCATGATCGGCCTGTACCGCTGGACGGCCGCCGATGGCATCGCCTGCCACTTCAGCTACGTCGAGGCGTTCGGCCCCAGCCACCCGATCTGAGCGGCTACTTCGTCAATTTCCACTTTCCATCGACTACATCGACCAGCACGGCGGATTTGGGGTCGTAGCCGCCGTGATCTTCGGCGCTCATGGTGTAGGTGCCGTTGGCACCCACCACCTTGCTGGTCTTTTCGAGCCCATTGCGCACCGCCTCCCGGAACTCCGGGGTGCCCGGTTTGGCCGTGGCGAGCGCCGCCTTCAGGGCACCTTCCAGCACCAACCAGCCGTCCCAAGACGCGCCCGCGAAACTGGAGCGCGAATCCGGACCGAACTTCGCGGTGAGTGCCTTGTCGAGGGCGAGGCCGGCTGCCTTGTTGGGTTGACTATCGGGCAGTTGCTCTGCGACCAGCACCGGTGCGATGGCCAACCGCGCACCCTCGATCGCCTTGCCGCCCACGCGCAGAAAATCCTTGTTCGCGACCGCATGCGAGTGGTAGATCGGCCCGGCGTAGCCTCGCTCACGCAAAGTGATGTGCGGCAACGCCGCCGGCGTTCCTGAGCCACCCACGAACACCGCATCTGGCTTGGCGCTGATGGTCTTCATGACCTGACCCATCACGCTCGGATCAGTGCGCCCATAGCGTTCGATCGAGGTAATTTTGATGCCTTCGCTTTCGGTGGTCTTGGTGAGCGCCTTCAGCAGCAGTTCGCCCCAGGCATCCGTGAAGCCAATGAAGCCGACGTTCTTGATACCCCGCTCCTTCATGTCGCTGACCACGCGACCGACCATGACCTCCGCCAGCGGCTCGATGCGGAAAGTGTAGCGATGCAGATCCGGGCCGACCACCACCGGCGCCTGCGCCAGGAAGGCGGTTTTGGACTCGACCGCCACTGGGGCGATTGACAGAGCGGACGGAATCGCGTTGACACCGAACAGCACATCAACCTTGTCCTCCAGCACGAGCTTGCGCGCGTTCTTCACCGCCTGCGAGGGATCGGTGGCGTCGTCGAGCACGATGTAGTTGATCTTCTCGCCACCCAGGGCGTTCGGCATCAGGTCGATCGCCTTGCGCGTCTCCTTGCCGAGCGACGCGGCGGGCCCCGTCAATGAGAAGATGACGCCGACATTGATGTCGGCCAGGGCCGGAGCCGCCGAGACGACCAAGGTGGCCGCGGCGGCCAGAGGTTTCCAGTTGAGTTTCAAGGGTATCTCCTTCAGATTGCGCTCAAAGTGCTTGTTGGATGCGCGGCCGGGTTCGGAAATGCCGCGCGAGTTGGTGGAGTCGACGGTTCCCAGCCGCCGCGGTCGAAGGTTCGTGCGAATTCATCACGGTCAGCGCGACAGGAATTCGATCGCCATGCGGTTGAACTTGTCGGCGTGCTCCCACTGCGCCCAATGTCCGCAGCGGCTGAAAACGTGCAGGTCGGCGTCCTTCAGGCCGGCCACCAGACGCAGGCCTGCGTCCAGCGGCACGAACCGATCGTCCCGGCCCCAGATGACCAAGGTGGGCGCCGCCACTTCGCCCAGGCGCGGGCCGACGTCCGGAAACTGGCGCGGGTTCGCCTCGCTGCTGCGCACGAAGTTCTCCAGGTGCTCGCGGTGCGCCAGCATGTTCTCGAGCCGTTGCGCCATCAGTTCCTCGGTCAGGCTGCCGGGGTCGTACACGAACACCTGCATCATCCGCTGGAGGTTCTCCAGCGTCGGCGCACGGTATAGCGCCCCGATCAGCTTGATGCCCTCGGTCGGCATGGGCACAAAAGAGCTGATGCCGCCCGTGCCGCCACCCATCAGCACCAGCTTGGCGACGCGCAGGGGCTGCGCCATGGCAAACGCCACCGCGCTGTGGGCGCCCATCGAGTTGCCGACGATGTGCACCTTGTCCAACCCCAGCGCATCGAGCAGGCCTTGCAGCGCGCGTGCGTTGAGTTCCGAGCGCGAACCAGTGCAGACGATCGGATCGCTCTTGTTCCAGCCCGGGCAATCCATCAGGATCACGCGGTAGCCAGCCGCCGCCAGCGGCTCGACATTGCGGTGAAAGTTGGACCAGCCGCTGGCACCGGGACCGGAGCCGTGCAGCATCACCGCGGTTTGTTCGCCCGCGCCGATATCGTTGTAGTGCAGTTGCAAATCGAGATCCTGCGCTTGCACGCGCAGCAGGCGGCTGGTGGAGGCTTCGGTAATCGTCACGGTTCTTCCTTTGGTTCAAAAATGGCGTTCAGGCCGGCGTGAGCATCATGGCCCCGAAGCCGGCGATGTATTCGGGAATCGCCTGGTAATGACGGAAGGTGCAGTGCGGCCGGCCGTCGCCAGGCAGTGCGCTGCGTGCCACCAGCCAGCTCTTCGATTCGTGGGCGGAGCGCCCGCCATCGCGCGCGACCTCCTCCTCGGTCATGCCGCACAGGCCATCGATCGCCCCGACCTCGCCGGCCAACGCGTCCATCCAGCGGCGGTCCCATTCCGGGTTCAGCGGCCGCAGCGGACTCTGGCCGCTCGCCAGTGCCATGCCGGCCGCCATCACGCGCCGGGTCTTGGCGTCGCGCTCGGGCTGCGTCGGACGCTGGCGCGCCGTGATGCGCTCGCGCACGGCCGGATCGGGATCGGCCAGGGTGGGTACCGGCGGCTCGTGCGACAGGCCACCCGACCCGATCAGCAGCGTGCGGCGCGGCTCGCCCTGCAAGAAGCGCCCAATCGCCGCGCCCAGCGCGCGACAACGACGCAAGCGCGGAATGCCTGGCGCGGCGACCGCATTCACGAACAAGGGCAGAACGGGCGGCGTATCCAGATCGCCCCAGAGCATCTGCAAGGGCTGGGCGAAACCATGGTCGACCACCATGCGGCGCGAGACGGCGATGTCGAAATCTTCATCCATCAAACGCTCCGCCAGGGTCACGGCAGTAACGGTGTCGACGTTGAGAGATCCGGGCGGCGTCAAATAGTCGCCCACCGATTCGGCCTCAGTGCCGATGCAAAAGGGCGGCATCAGCTCGTTGAAGAAGCCGTTGTAATGGTCTGGCGCGACCAACACGATTAGTTCTGGCTGGAACGCCAGCACCTGCTCACGCAACTCTGCCAGGGCAAATTGAAGTTCGCGCTCTACCGTCGGCGAGATGGGATTAAGTCCCATCAGCGGCGAGTGCGACAGGCCGACGAAGGCGCGCGCGCTCGTTGAACCACCTTCGGCCTGACGGCCTGAGGTACGCTCATCTTGGAGCGGTCCGGCGGTGGTCATGCCAACTCCTTCGGCATGGCCAATATCTTCGACAACACCGCGATCAGTTCGCTGCGCGCCTGCTGCACATCAGACACGCCGGTGGCCCTGCGCCACGCCACCACGCCATCGGGGCGCACCAGCAACGCGCCCTCCTCCTCGATCTCACGCACGCCATGCCAATCGGCGTAGACGTCCTGAGCACCAAGCGTGCCGATCACCAACACGTCGAGGTAGGGCAGCGCCAGTGTCTGCACTGCCTGCGCCCATGCCTGACCCGCAATGCCCGTGACCACGGTGAAACGACCCTTGCCGGTACAGTCCAGAGTGGACACACGCCGGCCGTCCTTGCCGATCAACCAGGCGTGCGGGATCTTGGCGCCGGGGCGCGTGGTGGCCTGAAGGTAAAGCTGCGGGTCGCGCCGCCAGGTTTCCTCGCCGGCCTGCGGGTCGGAGATGACGGCGTCGGATGCGCAGCGCTGGTTCATCTCCACGCCCTGCGCATTAAATTCGGTGTTCTTCAACTCCAGCGCTCGGGCGAGCGCCTCGCGTCGTGCCACACCCTCCGGCCCGGGGTCAGCCAGTTGGGCGAGCCCTGCGGCCACGGGATCAGCGGCCGCCTTGTTGCGAAAGCACGCGTTCAGCGGTGCGTAATCGACACGCGATTGGTTGGCGCGCGCGACGATTTGCGCGCCCACCGGAGCGCGCTCCAGGCTGTAGGAGTCCAGCAGCCGCTCACCCGCGTGGCCCTTGCACACGTAGGCCAACTTCCAGGCCAGGTTGAAAGCGTCCTGCATGCAGGTGTTGGAGCCCAGGCCGCTGGACGGCGGATGCCGGTGCACCGCATCGCCGCCACAGAACACGCGGCCTTTCGAATAGACCGGCGCATGCGCCTGGTTGACGTACCACACCGAGGTATTCTCGACCTCGATCTCCAGTGCGGGATCGCCCACCAGGACGCGCACCTTCCTGAGCACTTCCTCAGGCGAGAAGTCTGGCTCCCCCTGGGCCATGTCGAAGCCCCAACCGGCGATCCACTTGGTCCACGGATCAATGGCACGCAGCAGGCCCTGACCGATCTCGCCGAAGGCTGCGTTGGAGGTCACGATCCAGTACAGGATGCTGGGCCGGTGCGCCACGTAGCGGGTCAGGTCGGCACGGAACAGCACATAGGCCGTGGCGGCGCGGGCCAACTGGCCTTCGACCTTCAGTCCCGCGTCGTCCAGCACTTTTGAGCGCGCACCGTCGGCGCCGACCAGGTAGCGTGCCCGCACCTGGCGCTCGCGACTGGAAGACAGGTCGCGCAGCGTCACGGTGACGCCGTCGGCATCCTGCTCGTGCCCGACGTACTCGGTGTTGAAGGCCAGCACGGCGCCGTGGGCAGCGGCGTGCTTGACCAGGATCGGCTCCATGCGATCCTGCGGAATGTCGAGCATCGGACACGGGCTGCCTTGCAGGTAGTCGCCGATGCGCTTGTCGCCCGTGCCCCATGTGCGCAGGCGCGCGACCTCGGGGCCGGCCAGGCTGGTGGTGAACAGCGTGTCGCCCATCCATTCCCACGGCGTCGCGAACTGCCGCGCCTCCGGCTCGACGCCGAGATCGCGCAGCACTTCGACCGCACGCTGGTTGGTGATGTGCGCGCGCGGTGTGGAGGCCGTCCAGTTGTAGCGGTTGACCATCTGCACGCGCACGCCCTCGCGCGCCAGCGCCAACGCCGTGGTCGCGCCCATCGGGCCCGCGCCCACCACCAGCACATCAGTATCGAATGTCGAAGTCATGTCGTCCTCTGTTCGTTATCGCGGTCCGGCAGGCAGGGCACGCATCGCCAGTTCCCGCAGCGACAGCCAGTTTCAGAAAAGGTCGTGGCGCCGTATAGTGTGTGCACTGAGTGCACCATGAACGATCGCCTGCGCAGCGCTGTCGGGGATGCCCGGGCATACAAGGAGGTTCGCGGCTTGACGCGCGGGCTGGCCGTACTGCGCGCGCTGAACGAGTTGCCGGCCGGCATCGGCACCGTGGCCAGCCTGGCGCGCAAGACCGGCATCCACCGCACGACCGTCAAACGGCTGCTGGAGACGCTGCGGGCCGAAGGCCTGGTGCACCTGAAAGACGAGGGCACCTCTTATTCGCTGGGCTTCGAGGTGCGCCACCTGTCCGAAGGCTACGTCGCCGCATCGTGGATCGACCAGGTGGCCGCTCCCCTGATGAAGGAGCACGTCAAGGCACTCTCGTGGCCGAGCGACTTGGCCACACCCGACGCCGGTTTCATGATCGTGCGCGAATCCACACACCGCAACAGCCTGCTGTCGCAGCACCGCGCCACCATCGGCATCCGCATCCCGATGCTGGTGTCAGCCATCGGCCGCGCCTGGCTGGCATGGTGCGACGCCGATGCGCGTGAAGCCACCCTGGCGCTGCTGCGTTCGCGTACCGACGCCATCGGCGACATGGCACGCGACTCCGGCTACGTGCGGCGTATCCTGCGCGAGACGTGCAAGCGCGGCTATGCGATGAACCGCACCGAATGGGCGATGGAGCCGCACGTGACCGCCATCGCCATGCCCATCCTCAGCGCAGGCCACGCCATCGGCGCGGTCAATCTGATCTTGCATCGCGATGCCGTGTCCGAGCGCCAGATTGCTACGCGCCACGTTCCTCTGCTGCGTTCGTTGGCGGACGAGATTTCGATCGGCGTGGCTCGCATGAAGCATGAATGAGCGCCCATCGCCGGACACCACTCCCACATCCCCTTCCGCACGGAACCCGTCCAATGTCACTCCCTCACTTGTTGATCCGGCAGGCGCGCCGCCAGCCGCACGGCGACGCCATCCTGCACGGCGCGCGCGTGCACGCCAGTCACCGCCAATGGACCGCCCGCAGCGCCGGCCTAGCCATGCGCCTGCGCGCCACCGGGCTGCAGCCGGGCGAACGGGTGCTGCTGTTTGCGCACAACCACCCGCGCTACCTCGAAGTGCTGTGGGGCCTGTGGTGGGCCGGCCTGGTGGCGGTGCCGGTCAACGCCAAGCTGCACCCGCGCGAGGTCGAATGGATCGTGGCCAACTGCGGCGCGCGCTGGGCCTTCGTCACGGCCGACGTGGCCGATGCGCCGCTGGCCGGCATCGAGCGCCAGGTCGAGCTGGACTCGCCCGCCGCCGACGCGCTGCTGGCCGAGGCGTCGGACCCCTTGGCCGTGCCGGTGGCCGAGCGCGCGCCGGACGACACCGCCTGGCTGTTCTACACCAGTGGCACCACCGGCCGCCCCAAGGGCGTGATGCTGAGCGAGCGCAACCTGATGACCATGGGCCTGGGCTATCACGTCGACGTCGATCCGGTCGCGCGTCAGGACGCCATTGCCTACGCCGCCCCCATCTCGCACGGCGCGGGGCTTTACTCGATCCCGCACCTGATGGCCGGCGCGCGTCACGTGGTGCCGGCCTCGGGCGGCTTCGACGCCGCCGAGCTGTTCGCGCTGGGCCACGCCGTCGGGCCGCTGTCGCTGTTTGCCGCGCCCACCATCGTCGGGCTCCTGGTCGACCACGCGCAGCAGCAGGGCCTGTCGCCCGCCGACTGCGCGCGCGCCTTCAAGACCATCGTCTACGGCGGCGCACCCATGTACCTGGCCGACATCCAGCGCGCGCTGCAGGTGATGGGCCCACGCTTCGTGCAAATTTACGGTCAGGGCGAAACGCCCATGGTGGGCACCGTGCTCTCGCGCGCCGACCTGGGCGACACGAAGCACCCGCGCCACCGGCAGCGCCTGGCCAGCATCGGCGTGGCCCAGACCCCGGTGCGCGTGCGCGTGACCGACGCGGCCGGGCGCGACCTGCCGCCGGGCGAGATCGGCGAGGTGCTGGTGCGCGGCGACAGTGTGATGACTGGCTACTGGAACAACCCCGAGGCCACGGCGGCGGCCATCCGCGACGGCTGGCTCTTCACCGGCGACATGGGTGCGCTGGACGAAGACGGCTACCTGACGCTGAAGGACCGCAGCAAGGACCTGATCATCAGCGGCGGCAGCAACATCTACCCGCGCGAGGTGGAGGAAGCCCTGCTCACCGCCCCCGGCGTGCTCGAGGTGGCCGTGGTCGGCGAGCACGACGCCCAGTGGGGCGAGAACGTGGTGGCCTTCATCGTCGCCACCGCCGGCCAGCTCGCACCGGACCCAGCGGCGCTGGATGCGCACTGCCTGCGGCAGATCGCCCGCTTCAAGCGCCCCAAGCGCTATGTTTTCGTGAGCGAGCTGCCCAAGAACAACTATGGCAAGGTGCTCAAGACCGTCCTGCGCGAGCGGCTGCACACCGCTGGCTGACGGCCACCCGGCCCGGGCCGCGCGGGCACAATGGCGGCATGAAAATCCTGCACACCATGCTGCGCGTCGGCAACCTGCAACGCGCCATCGACTTCTACACCCAGGTGCTGGGCATGCAACTGCTGCGCACGTCCGAAAACCCCGAATACAAATATTCGCTGGCCTTCGTCGGCTACGAGGGCGGCAACCCCGGCCAGGCCGAGATCGAGCTGACCTACAACTGGGGCACCGAGAGCTATGACATCGGCACGGCCTACGGCCACATCGCCATTGCCGTGCCCGACGCCCACGCCGCCTGCGAAAGGATCAAGGCCGTCGGTGGCCAGGTCACGCGCGAGGCCGGCCCGGTCAAGGGCGGCACCACGGTGATTGCCTTCGTCACCGACCCCGACGGCTACAAGATCGAATTAATACAAGCAAAATCAACAACTTACGAAGACAGACGCCACTCAGACGCCAAAAACACCGATCCGCTGCGCAGCGCGTAGCAGGCAGGCAACAAAAAAGAGCCCGCTTGCGGGCTTTTTTTGTTTGCGATGCTCCTTGCGTAGGTCCATCAAGCTTCCGCAGAACACTTGAGTCATCTGAGATTGGGCGGTGGTAGCTTTGCGTCTAGCAGTGACCTTGCCCCTGTTCCGTGTAGTTCTTAGCCCAACGATTACGCGGCCTTTTTACGCTGTGCCTCGTACCAGCGTTGCTCGAATTGCATCGGGCTGAGGTAGCCCAGCGACGAATGCAACCTGCGGTGATTGTAGAAAGCCATCCAGT
>JAFKGE010000012.1 GCA_017307865.1 Burkholderiales bacterium
CGCTTCCTGGCAGTGCTTGAACAGGCGCTAGGTCAGCGGTGCATACGCTGGAGCTGGGTGGTGAGCTGGGTCACGATGAAGGCCTCTCCGAGTCAAAGTCGTTTCCGAAAATGGCTCCCGGAATGACCCGGAGAGCCGCCGCTTTAGCCCGCATTTGTGAGTCGCCCGGCAAGATGTCGATCAAATCCGGCGACGAGGCCCGAGGGCCTCAAGAGCTTCAAACCTACCAACGAAAAAACCCGCTTCGATCCTTGAGGAGACGGCTCGCTGTTCTTGCGAGGGGCCTCGTCAACGCCAAAGCGGGTTGCATCGCTTTAGCAGGATTTGTAGCGCGCTCTGCAAGTTGATGTGGAAATCAGCGCGAGTCGTCAATGTAGTCGGTCGTGAGTGATGTGTCAAGAAAAAGATGAAGATGATGGCGACGTCGTGGGCTCACAAAGGCAAGCTGCTGCGGCCCGAATCAAACGCGTCGGGTGCCTTGAATCCGCCACCTCGCGTGTGGGTGTGATGGGGTAGGCTTGGCCGCCGGCCGGTCCTTGTTTCGAACCCGCACCGGTTCAGGCTGTCAGCCGGGGGAGGTGCACCGATGGCGACGTCAACTTACAGCTCTGCTCGTCTTTTCACCAAGTCGCCAATCCCAATTCCGTCGCAGTATGAGCAGACTCGCCCATTGCTCGCGGATGTGGTTGCAGCGTCATCGCCGCCTGATGAGGGCTTGATACCATCCGGTCTCACCATACGGCGCAGGGGCGCGCCAGAGCTGGTGTCGAATCGAGGGGCATATCGGCAACATGCCACACCACCCCGGGCCGAGTCGGAGTTGAATCGGTTCTGGCTGGTGCTGGCTGGAGTTGCATTTTTCATTGTTGTGGCGGCCTATGTCTTCTGAGTCTGCGGGCTGCCCCTCGTCGTAAGTCAACCTCGTCACCCTCCGCGCCTACCCTGAGACTGAGTACCGCGTCCTGGCGCCGCAGCCCCTCGTGCTGCGCATCGGCGAGCCCAGCGCCAAGTTGCTGGCCCGGCACCGGCTGCGCGGCGTCGGTTGCAGCGCCTTCATCACGGCCTGCAATCCGCTGGGCGAGCGAGCGGTTGGGTCAACGCTGGGTGTCAGGCCAATTTGGCGCGCGAGCTGGCCCAGCGCGGCTTGGCAGTCGAGCTGGGCGTCGGCCAACATCCATCGGGCGATTGGCCGGGCGAGCCCAGCTTTTTGGTGTACGGCCTGGCGCTGGAGGCGGCGTGACACCCGGGTGCACAGTGGGCGCGCAGAACGCCATCGTGTGGAGCGGCGCCGATGGCGTGCCGCAGTTGATCCTGCTGCGCTGACGGACGCCGCGTGGTAGTGTCCATCACCGCATGCATGCCAGTGCCAACGCTCGCCAAGCTGTCCTGACGCCCATCGGCGCGCAGGCGCTGGCCGCGCGCAACCTGGAGTTGCTGGCCGCCATCGAGAACACGCTCGATGGTTTGTATGCCGACACCAAGCTGCTGCGCGCCATCGACGACGGCTTTCGAGAAATCCACCAGCGCCTGATGGGCGCCGCCGGCCCCATTGACGTGGATGGGCGCACCCAAGCCGCCCTGGTCAAGGCGTCGGATGCCTGCGCCCGCATTCACCGTGACGCGCAAAAGCGCCACCAGAGCGCCGGCGCAGACCCCGCTCTCCACCCCGACGACGGCGTTGATGATGCGTATGACGAATACCTCGGCGCCGTACGGGATGTGCACGACACCGTGGAGGCCTTGCGTGAGTGGATTGTCACGCGCGACGCGGTGCTGGAGCCGTCCACGGGCGACACCCACGCCAGCGCGGACGCCCTGTTTGCCGCCATCCTGAGCGGCCCGTGACGCGCGGCATCCGCATCAGCGCATTCGCCTACAGCAAGCGCTTTGCCGCTGATCTGCAATCCGCGCCGCCCGATGTGCGGCAAGCCGTGCTTGAGGCGCTGCGCCTGCTGCAGGCCAACCCGCAGGCCAGGTCCCTGCGCCTGCATGCGTTGGTCGGCATGCCCAAGCCAAGCATCTGGAAGATCGACGTCTTTGCCAACCACGCCTGGCAAATCACCTTCGAGTTGAGCGGCACCGTTGCCGAGCTGAAGCGCCTGGGCACGCACAAGAAGATCGACCGCGATCCGCGCTGGCGCATGCCAGGCGACCATCATGAGCCGCACGAGACACCACGGATACAAAGCCAAGCAGCGCAAGTTCGGCGAAGCCTGGCGCTGGCTGCAGGCAACTCCTGGCTGGTGGATCAGCCTGTCCATGACCCGGCCGCAGCGCCGCGCGGGCCTGGGAGCACAAGGCTGCGCAGACGTCCAAGGCCGACCTGGATGCCCTGGACGCGCCACCGAACGGCAAGAAGCCGCACAAGTATTTTTGGTGACGGTTATTCGGCCGCGACCAGCAACCAGGCCAAGCCCTGGTACTTGTCGCCGACCTGCCTGATCTGCGTGTAGCGCTTGAGCGAGGCCCACGATCGGTGGCCGGATACGGTGGCGACGTGGGGAATGTTCCAGCCGCGCTCGAACAGCCACGAGATGCACTCGTGGCGCAGGTCGTGGACGGTGCAGGTCATCGATGCCCAGCAGCGGCACGCGCACGGTCAACGATGCGCTGGTGCCCGAGACGCCCGAGTACGCGGGCAGCCGCACGGGCGACCTGGCCAGCATCCCGGCGGGCACCAAGCTGCCGGCGGGACCGATCCGGGTGGCGGTGGGACAGGCGTTCGGGCCGCATCGCGGCTTTGGCGCCGAGCACCTGGCCGACAACGCCCGGCGCGACGCGGGCCGCATGCCGCCGCAGCAGACGGGCGACCTGGCCGAGGACCTGATGCGCCAGACGGTGGCGGTGCTGCGCGGCGTCAGGCAGGCGCACGAGCACGAGGGCAAGTTCATCCTGGTGAACCCGGTGGCCCAGCAGGCGATCGTGATGACGCACCGCGATGCCCAAGGCAGGGCACTGAGTGCCCACCCTGCCGCGACGACGGGATACTACTCGGTGACCTCGGTGCGCCCGTACAAGGGCGATCCGAAGGCTTTGTGGGGGAACCCGGAGTGGGTCGGGCGCCTGACCTTCCCGACCCGCGACGCCGCAGCAACGCCGCCCTCCAACACCGACACCCAGGCAGTTGCGCTGCGCCAAGGCCGCACCGGGCAGGAGGTCCAATCCGAGCGCTTTGATTTTAACGGGGCCGGGAACGAGGCACAAGGTTCAGAACCCCGGGGTTCTCAGGCAGGGCACTCAGTGCCCACCCTGTTTTCGCCGGGTTATCCGGGGGAGCCCCGGGCTGCTGCCGCGCCGCCCACGGTCACCTACAAGAAGCGCCGCGCCATCGAGATCAAGCCGAGCG
>JAFKGE010000089.1 GCA_017307865.1 Burkholderiales bacterium
AAGCGCGCCCCAGGGCGGCCTGGTGGCCGAACTCATGGTGCGCCAGGGCATGACCGTTTCCGCTGGCGCCAGCCTGGCGCGCGTGAATGGCCTGGCCACCGTCTGGATCGAGGCCGCCGTACCCGAGGCGCAAAGCGGCCCGCTGCAACCGGGCCATGAGGCCCAGGTGCGCCTGGCGGCGTTTCCCGGCGAAGTCCTGAAGGCGCGCATCGTGAGCATCCTGCCGCAGGCCAACAGCGACACCCGCACGGTGCGCGTGCGGCTGGAGCTGGCCAATCCCGGCCAGCGCCTGAAGGCCGGCATGTCCGGCCAGATCACGCTCAAGGGCCGCGAGCAGCCCGCCCTGCTGGTGCCCAGCGAGGCCGTCATCCGTACCGGTAAGCGCGCCCTGGCATATGTGGTCGATGGCCCCGGCAGGTTCCATCCCGTGGACGTGCAGTTGGGTGCAGAGATCGGTGACCAACTCGTGGTGCAAAGCGGGCTGGAGGCGGGGCAGCAAGTGGTAGCCTCGGCGCAGTTCCTGATCGACTCGGAGGCCAGCCTGCGCGGGGTGTTGCCCGCACAATCCGGTGCCTCCACACCGGCGCAGGGGCACGGCGAGCATGGCGCCTCCGCCCCCTCGGCCGGCGCTGCCAACGCCTTCACGGTCCGCGGCGTGATCGAGGAGGTTTCTCCTACCGAGCTGACGCTGGCCCACGACGCCGTGCCGGCCCTCAAGTGGCCCGCCATGACCATGGGCTTCAAGCTGGCCGATCCCCGCCTCGCCGCGGGCCTGGCACCGAAGCAACAAGTGCGCTTCACATTCTCCAAGCAGGGCGAGGACTACGTGATCACCGCAATCGAAAGGGCCAAGCCATGATTGCCAAGTTGATCCGCTGGTCGGTGGCGAACCGCTTTCTGGTGCTGCTGGCCACGGCCATGCTCACGGCGTGGGGGGTGTGGGGTGTACGCAGCACGCCCGTGGATGCCTTGCCGGACCTGTCCGACGTGCAGGTCATCATCCGCACCAGCTACCCCGGCCAGGCACCGCAGATTGTCGAAAACCAGGTGACCTATCCATTGGCCACCACCATGCTGTCGGTGCCGGGCGCCAAGACGGTGCGTGCTTTCTCGTTCTTCGGGGACTCGTTCGTCTATGTGCTGTTCGAGGATGGCACCGATCTGTACTGGGCGCGCTCGCGTGTGCTGGAGTACCTGAACCAGGTCCAGGGCCGCCTGCCGGCCACGGCCAAGCCGGCCCTCGGGCCCGATGCCACGGGGGTGGGCTGGATCTTCCAGTACGCGCTAGTGGACCGCACGGGCAAGAACGACCTGGCGCAGCTGCGCGCGCTGCAGGACTGGTTCCTGAAGTTCGAGCTCAAGAGCCTGCCCAATGTTGCGGAGGTGGCCTCGGTGGGCGGCATGGTCAAGCAGTACCAGGTCGTGCTCGATCCGATCAAGCTGGCATCCCATGGGCTCAGCCAGGAGCAGGTGCGCGCGGCGCTGGTGGCCGCCAATCAGGAAACCGGCGGCTCAGTGCTGGAGCTGTCGGGGGCCGAATACATGGTGCGCGCCAGCGGCTACCTGAAAAGCCTGGACGATTTCCGCGCCGTGCCGCTGGTGGCGCGCGGCGGCGTGCCGGTGCGCCTGGGCGACGTGGCCACGCTGCAGATCGGACCGGAGATGCGGCGCGGCATCGCCGAACTCGATGGCGAGGGCGAGGTCGCCGGCGGCGTGGTCATCCTGCGTTCGGGCAAGAATGCCCAGGAGACGATTGCCGCCGTCAAGGCCAAGCTGAGTGAGCTGCAGGCCAGCCTGCCCCAGGGGGTCGAGATCGTCACCACCTACGACCGCAGCGCACTGATCGAGCGCGCCATCCGCAACCTCACGACCAAGCTGGGCGAGGAGTTCCTGGTCGTGGCTCTGGTCTGCGTGCTGTTCCTGTGGCATCTGCGCTCCGCGCTGGTGGCCATCATTTCCCTGCCGCTGGGGGTGATGACGGCGTTCCTCGTCATGCGCTACCAGGGGATCAATGCCAACATCATGTCGCTGGGCGGCATTGCCATCGCCGTGGGCGCGATGGTGGATGCGGCCGTGGTGATGATAGAGAACGCGCACAAGAAACTTGAGGCCTGGCAGCACGCGCATCCGGACCAGCGGCTGCAAGGCAAGGAGCGCTGGGAGGTGATCACGCGGGCCGCAGAGGAAGTCGGGCCGGCGCTGTTCTTCTCGCTGCTGATCATCACGCTGTCGTTCATTCCCGTCTTTACCCTCGAAGCCCAGGAGGGACGCATGTTCGGGCCGCTGGCGTTCACCAAGACCTACGCCATGGCGGCGGCGGCCGGCCTGTCCGTGACGCTGATCCCGGTGCTCATGGGCTACTGGATTCGCGGCCGCATTCCCGACGAGCAGAAGAACCCCATCACCCGCATGCTGATCGCAGTCTACCGGCCCAGCTTGGAATGGGTGCTGCGCCGGCCCAAGGCGACCTTGTTGATCGCGGTGCTGGCGCTGGCGACCACGGCCTGGCCGCTGGCCCGGCTTGGCGGTGAATTCCTGCCCCGGCTGGATGAGGGGGATTTGCTTTATATGCCCTCGGCCCTGCCGGGGCTGTCGGCGCAACGCGCCACGGAGCTGCTGCAGATCAGCAACCGCATGATCAAGACGGTGCCCGAGGTCGAACGCGTGTTCGGCAAGGCCGGACGCGCGGAAACCGCCACCGACCCCGCGCCGCTGGAAATGTTCGAGACCACGGTGAAACTCAAGCCCAGGGAGCAATGGCGTGCCGGCATGACGCCCGAGAAGCTCGTCGAGGAATTGGATCGGGCCGTGAAGATCCCCGGACTGTCCAACATCTGGATTCCGCCCATCCGCAACCGCATCGACATGCTGGCCACTGGCATCAAGAGTCCGATCGGGGTCAAGGTGACGGGCAACGACCTGCACGTGATCGACCGCATCGCGGCAGAGGTGGAGCAGGTCGCCAAGGGCATTCCAGGCGTGTCGTCATCGTTGGCGGAACGGCTGACCGGCGGCCGCTATGTGGATGTGCAGATCGACCGCGTGGCGGCGGGACGCTATGGGCTGAACGTGGCCGATGTCCAGGCTGTTGTCGCCGGCGCCATCGGCGGTGAAAACGTGTCGGAAACGGTCGAAGGGCTGGCGCGCTTCCCAATCAATCTGCGATATGCGCGTGAATGGAGGGATTCACCGCAAAGGCTGAAGCAACTGCC
>JAFKGE010000090.1 GCA_017307865.1 Burkholderiales bacterium
GGCGAATTCGCTGCGACGGATTCGGCAAGGGGTAGCAATGACTCGTCTACGCAAACGTAGGACACCTTGCTGTGGTCGACCACGTAGCCCAGGTCCTCTGGGCCCAGGCGCAGATTCATCTGCAACATGACAGCACCCAGGCCGGGAATAGACCAGTACAGCTCGAAGTGACGTCGGCTGTTCCAGTCCAGGATGCCGACCCGGTCGCCGGGCTCGACACCGAGCGCGCGCAGTGCATTGGCGCTGCGGCAGATGCGCGCGTAGCAGTCCGCGTAGGTGTAGCGATCCCAGCCGCCATCGGGTGTGCGGTAGACGATCTCCTGGTCCCCATGGGTGCGCGCGGCGTGCCGGATCAGCGTCGTGGTGTTGAGCTGGCGGTCGTTGCCCGTGGTGGACGGGCAGCCGCGGACGATGTGGGTGGTAGCAGTCATTTCTTTGTCTCCTGGGTGGTGGTTGCGTTGAGTGCCTGGAACCGTGGGGCCGAGGCCGCTTCGATGGCGCCGAAAGAGGTGGTCTGGTAGATGCCCCGTGCCGCGTTGTGCGGATGCCGCACTGCCTCGGCCAGGCTGAGCACGGGTGCAAAGCAGGCGTCGCTGCCTTCAAGCAGCGCGCACCAGTGCGCCTGGGGCTGGGTGCGGATGAGGGCCGCGATGCGCTCCTTCAACGCTGGCCACGCCGCCGTGTCGTACTGGTCTGCAGGGTTCACGTCCGCCAGGCCCAACTTGGACAACAGCAATGCGTAGA
The DNA here is from genome assembly GCA_017307865.1 of Burkholderiales bacterium. Classification (GTDB taxonomy): domain Bacteria; phylum Pseudomonadota; class Gammaproteobacteria; order Burkholderiales; family Burkholderiaceae_C; genus Ottowia; species Ottowia pentelensis. Next base: position 745 of record JAFKGE010000090.1, read on the forward strand.
ACGGCGGCTCGATCGCGCCGAGGCTGATGAAGCCGCCGTCGGCGCAGACGTACACGTCATAGAACGGCGAATCGTGGAACGGGCTCGGCTGTGCGCCGTCGATCTGCCCGTTGGCGCGAATCCAGTGCACCAGCGTGCCCAGCATGGCCACGATGTCCACGATGGCTGCGTCCACAACCCGGCCACGGCCGGTGGCCCGTGCATCGACCAGCGCGCAGGCGATGCCAAAAGCCATGCCTAGCGCCCCGGCACCGTCCCCGAGTACCGAGGGCGGCACGATGGGCGCCTGCCCCCTGTGCGCCGACAGCGACAGCAGGCCCGTCAGCGCGACGTAGTTCAGGTCGTGGCCCGCGGCCTGGGCAAGTGGCCCGTCCTGGCCCCAGCCCGTCATCCGGCCATAGACCAGCCGGGGATTGAGCGCCGCGCAATCTGCGGGGCCGAAGCCCAGCCGCTCCATCACCCTTGGGCGTGGGCAATCAGTTCCAGTGCGCGCGCCTTGCCACCGGGCGACTTCAGGTCGATGACCTCGACCTTCTTGCCGCGGTGCAGCGGGTTCTCCACCGCCCCGCCCAGCCGCTGCGCCCCAGCAGCCTGCTCGGCCCGTGCCAGCGCGATCACCTCGGCGCCCATGTCGACCAGCATCCTGGCGGCCAGAGGGCCTGGACCGATGCCCTCAAACTCCACCACACGGACGCCGTGCAGAGGCAACTGCAGCGTGTGCGGCATGTTCACAGCTTCCTCGAAACCAGGTCTTTCAGGACCTCGTTGGCGCCGCCGTAGATCTTCTGCACTCGCGAAGCGGCATACATCCGCGCGATCGGATACTCGGCCATGTAGCCGTAGCCGCCGAACAATTGGAGACACTCGTCCACCACGCGGCACTGCTGTTCGGTGCACCACCACTTGGCCATGTAGGCGGCCTCGTTGTCGAGTGTGCCGTCCAGCAGTCTCTGTGTACAGTCGTTGACGAAGCTGCGCACCACATGCGCGATGGTCGCCATCTCGGCCAGCTTTTGGCGCGTTGTCTGCATGTCGAACAGAGGCGCACCGAATATCTTGCGCTGCTTCGTGTATTCGATGGTGAGCTCCAACGCCCGGTCGATGACGGCCGCCGCCGGCACTGCAATGACCATGCGCTCGTAGGGCAGCGCGCCCATCAGTTGCCCAAAGCCTTGTCCTTCAACGCTCCCCAGCAGTTGGTCGGCTGGAACGCGCACGCTGTCGAAGAAGAGCTCCGCCGTGTCCGAGGCCTGCATGCCGATCTTTTCAAGCAGGCGGCCCACACGAAAGCCTGGCAGGTTCTCGGTCTCCAGTACGAACAGCGACACCCCTTTGCTGCCCGCGCCACTGGTGCGCGCCGCGACGATCAGCAGGTTTCCGGTGAAGCCGTTGGTGATGAAGGTCTTGGCGCCGTCGATCACGTAGTAGTCGCCGTCGCGCCGGGCCCGGGTGGAGATGGCCTTCAGATCCGAGCCGCAGCCCGGCTCGGTCATCGCGATTGCGGCCAGCATCTCGCCGTTCGTCACCTTGGGCAGCCAGCGCTGCTTTTGCGCTTCGGTGCCAAAGTCCAGGATGTAATGCGAAGCGATGGTGTGCACCGCGATATTGACCGGCATCTCGGCCTTGGCCAGTTCGTCCTGCACCACCAGCTGGTAGGCGAGGCTGGCGCCGGCACCACCATAGGTCTCGGGCATCTCGGGCAGCAGAAAGCTCATCCCGCCGAACAGACGCCAGACCTCGCGCGGGATGTAGCCCTGGCGGCGCCATTCGTCGAGCCGGGGAGTGAATTCGGCGGCAACGTAGCGACGCACCTGCTCGCGAAAAGCGTCGATCTCGTGGTCCATCCAGGCGTGGCGATACAGCTGTGGCAGCATGGGCATGTCTCCTTGTATGTTGGCTTCTGACCCCGCACCGGGCGTTCCGCACAGCGCCACTGCCGAAGTGTTTTTGGGGATGCGACAATCGTAATAATTGGCCCCTGCAAGGGCGATAGCGGATTGCCTCAATCAACTGACAAATAACTTCTTTTGGCCCGCGCGACCGGCGTTGGCTCCTTCGATCACACGCAATGCTGCAACCCGTCTTCACCGCTCCTATCTTTGCCGTGCATGGCCTGCTGGACGGCGCGCGCGGCAAGGGGCTGGCCACGCAAGAATGGCTGAAGGGCGTGCTGGGGCGCGCCGGCATCAGCGAATCGCTGCTGGAGCTCGAGGATTCGCGCGTAACCGTGGAGCAGTTCAACGCGCTATTTATCGCTGTCAAGGACAGCCTGAACGACGAGTGCCTGGGCTACCTACATGAGCGACCCATGCGCCCGGGCAGCTTCGCGCTAATGGTGCGCAGCGCGTTCACTGCCCATTCGTTGTCATGCGCCCTGCGTCGCCTGAGCGAATCCTTCGCCCTGCTGCAGGACGACGTGACGCTGGTGCCCGTGACCGAGGGCGCGCTGGGGGGCTTCGCGCTGGAGATGCGCGGCGGCCCGGGCGCACATGCCGAATTCCTTCATGCACATCTGCTGCGCGTGTTCTGGCGCTTGTTGCTGTGGCTGCACGGCGGCCGGCTGGTGCCGCAGCGATTCGACTTCAATTTTGCGCTGCCGCTCCATGCGATGAGCTACGGGCGCATCTTTTCCGGTTCGCTGTGCTTCGGGCAGCCGCGCACGGCCGCCTGGTTCGACGCCGACGCCTTCAAACTGCCGGTGCGGCGCGATCGGGACGCGCTGCAGTCCTTTCTGCGCGCCACGCCGGGCAACGTGGTGGGGCCGCACCTGAACGAGTGCAGCGCCAGCGCGCGGGTCCGCATGGTGCTGCAGCTGGCCAACCCCGAATGGCCCGACCTGCCCGTCACCGCGCAGCGCCTGCATATGTCGGTGAGTGCGTTGCAGCGGCACCTGGCCACCGAGGGCACTTCCTTCCAGGCACTGAAGGACCAACTGCGGCGCGACATGGCGATCGTGCGCCTAACCAGCAGCGAAGCCTCGCTCATCGCCATCGCCGCCGACCTGGGCTTCACCGACAGCACCGCCTTCCAGCGCGCATTCAAGGTCTGGACCGGCAGCGCGCCGGGAGCCTACCGCGCCCGCTCGCGTAGCCCGCAGCACCCTACATAGAGGCATTCGACCAATTCCGGCACGGCCACGAGGCTGTAGCCGACCACCGAGAAGATCGGCGCCTTCATAGCTGCCGGGTCTTGGCCCACATCGAGCGAGGCTCTCGTGCGCTCAAGAGACTGTTTGCAGCCCTGGCAGTTGCACCGACGGCAGCGCAGCGACAGGCTGCGCCAGGAAGCAGACGCTTTCCGTCAGCCTATCGAGGTCATTCGTCATTGCCACCGTTGAGGCTGACTTCTAAGCTTCCTAAGCTAAAACTGAGCTCGCACTGCATAGGAGTGATGGCTCTGCGCCATTAGGAGCAGCACTGCCAGAATGTAAATCAAGCATCATGACCGAC
>JAFKGE010000091.1 GCA_017307865.1 Burkholderiales bacterium
CCGAAGCTGTGGATGCCGCGATGGACGCCGAGGACGAGGACAAGGCCGATGCTCTGCAGGAGGAAGGCGAAGCCCTGGGCGAGCAGTTGCAGGCGCTGGAGGATGGTTTGCAAGGGTATGCCTCGAACGTGAAGGCCGCAGCCGGTGCCATCGTCACCATCGACCGTAACGGCGAGGCCGTCATTCATCGCGGCTTGATGCGCGAGGCCGAGGCCAAGGCGCTGCGCACGCTGGAACGGCTGCGCCAAGGGTTCAGCGGCGAAGGCGACGCCGAGAACGACGAAGAAGGCGAGGACGGAGACGACGACAGGCAGCCCAAGACCGCCGTCATGTCCGACCGGCTGGCGCAACGCCTGAGCGCGCACCGCACCGCCGCGCTGCAAATCGAAGTCGCACGGCACCCGCAAGCCGCGCTGGCCGCCGTGGTGCATGGCATGGTGCAGACCGTGTTGCAGGAAAGCCGCTATGGCCGCAGCCGTGATCCTCTGCCACTCGGTGTGGGCCTGAAAGTGCAAGACCGGCTGGAAGGCATGGCCCCGGACTGGCCTCACTCCGCCGCCGCCGTGGCTCTGCGCGAATTGCAGCAAGTCACGGGCGACGCCTTGCCGCAGGACAGCGCCGAACTGTTCGCCGCGCTGCTGGCGATGGAGCAAGGCGAGCTGGTGAAGCTGCTGGCCATGTGTGTGGCTTCCACGGTAGACGTGGTGACGCCCCGCGTCATGCCACACCAGCCCGGCGAGGAACTGGCGCAGGCAGTGGGCCTTGATATGGCTGCATGGTGGAAGCCGACTGCGGAAGGCTACTTCAAGTACGTTTCCAAGGCCGTGATTCTGGATGCCGTGGGCGCGTTTGCCCCGGAATCCGTCACCCGGCTGGCGAAGCTCAAGAAGGCCGACATTGCCAGCGAAGCCGAGCGGCTGGCCGATGGCACGGGCTGGATGCCCGCCATCTTCAAGGCCGCAGGCCAGCAGCAGGCAGTGCAGGAAAGCGCGCAGGAGGCAGGCCCGGAGCAGGGCGCCCCGGAGGATGTCGAGGCAATGGCGGATGAACCTGCCGAGGCGCTGGCCGCTTGACCTATGCAGAAGGCGAGCGCCCCGGCTTCGACCGGGGCGCTTCGCTGGAAGGAAAAGCACCCATGACCTACACCACCACCAGCCGCCCGCGCATGGCGGCGATCTACGCCCCCGGCACGGTACGCGCCCGCCGCTGGCACGGCGATGGCGACGTGCGCGGCTACCGACCGCCTTCAGGCTGGTCGGCCCGCGCCGACCTCACCGACATTCACCCCATCACTGGGCGAGCCTTGCCGCGTGCCGTGTGGTGGTTTATCGAGACGAAGAAATAACCGCGTTCAGCACCGCGCCCAGACCGTTCCGTCCTGGGCGCGGTGAAGCGCAAAATCCGGGCGCGGCAGTGGCCGCGCCCGGTGTTCAAGGCCAACAGCCGAATCAGAACGCCGCCGCTTTCGCGGTGGCTCAGGCGGTGGCGTTGAAGGCATCGCTGTAGCGCGCGATGCCTTCCGGCACTGGCCCATGCAGGGCCAGTGCCATGAAGTAGCCGGGCGGTACGCCCGGCAGTTGCAGGCCCGTATGGGCCTGAAAGCCGAAGCGCCCGTAGTACGCGGGATCTCCGAGCAGCACACAGCCTGCGGCCTGCATGGCCCGCAGTTTAGACAGCGCCTGTTCCATCAGGCGTGAGCCGATGCCTTGTCCCTGCCTGTTCGGCAGGACAGAGATTGGCCCCAAGCCGTACCAGCCTTCGGCCTTGTGGCCGAGGCCATCGGTGATGGTCACGGGCGACAGGGCCACATGGCCGACGACCTGGCCATGTTCGTCGACCACGATGGAAAGCGTCAGTTCGCCGGCGGCGCGCAGTGCGCGCACGATGAATTGCTCGGTGTGGCTGGTGTGCGGTGCATCGGCAAAGGCGGCGACCGTGACGGCCTCGATGGCGGAAGTATCGTCCGGGGTTTCGTGTCGGAGCTGGAGAGTCATGGGCTTGTCTTGGGTTCCTTCCTGAAAATATAGAACGGCCTGGGCGTGTCGGCGCGGTGCGCCGCCGGGCTTTCGGGCTGCGCCCCGTGCTTCGTGCCGAATCACGGCCATTCGGCTTCAATCCCTCACGCCTTCGCGCCTGCGGCGCTGCGCGCTGCGCTTGCCTCCAGGGGAAAGCCCTGCGGGCTATCCCCGCCGCGCGATGCTTGGCGCCCCTCGATGCAGCCGAACCGGCTGCGCCGGATCGGCCCGGCCAGCGCCCCGCCGCAATGGACGGGGCGCTGGCGAACACGCTGGAGCCTGCCGCGGCAGGCTGTGCGAATGCGTGCCGTCCTCAACGCTGGCGGTTCCTGCCCATCACGTCACGAAGGACGGTTCACGGACAACCCGCCCGGCATCGCTATGGAGCTTCCACTCCACGCCTCAAGGCCGGCGCCGCAGGGTGCGGCGGGGGCGTTCTCGCCTGTCGTCGGGTGGTTGACCTGGCCCGCGTCAGCGGGCGAGCCGGAGAAGCCTTCATGCGGGGATGCCGAGTCGGCCCCATCTCCTTTCGGAGCGGTTCGGCCCAAGGCGTCCTTGTCTCGTTGTGAATCCTGGCGGGGGCGCGGCTGCGCCTCGGGCTTCATGGCTGCAACCGTCCGGCGAAAACAATTTCCCCGCCGCTGCGCGGCTTCCTCGCGCAGCAAATTCTTTTCGCCTCCCGGCTCTCCACTGCGTTGCGACCGCAAGCGGTGCAGCCCGCCCGTCCCCCGCCGGCCGGATCACAACAAGGACGCGATGGGCGCGAACCTTGTTCAACCGAAAGGAGAAAACATCATGGCCAACATCGGCACCTTCACCACCGACAAAGACGGCTTCGCCGGCACGCTTCGCACCCTGACGCTCAACGTCAAGGTCAAACTGGTTCCCAACGACAAGGGCAGCAGCGAGAACGCCCCCGACTTCCGCCTCCAGGCCGCCGGCCACGACATCGGCGCGGCGTGGAACAAGACCAGCGAAGCCGGGCGGGAATACAAGTCCGTGACCCTCGACGATCCTTCGTTCCCGGC
>JAFKGE010000018.1 GCA_017307865.1 Burkholderiales bacterium
CGCAAGCACACCCGCCGGCCTTGGCAAGCGCCGCCGGCCCCTCACCCCAGCCCTCTCCCCAGAGGGGCGAGGGAGCAACAGCCACCGGCGCCGCACCCCGCGCCGCCTTCGTCTCCACCAACAGCATCACCCAGGGCGAGCAGGTCGGCGTGCTGTGGGGCTGGCTGCTGGGGCAGGGCGTGCGCATCCACTTTGCGCACCGCACCTTCTCGTGGACCAACGAGGCGCGCGGCAAGGCCGCCGTGCACTGCGTCATCGTCGGCTTCGGCCTGCAGGACCGGCCGGGCAAAGTCATCTACGAATACGCCGACATCAAGGGCCTGCCGCACGCCGTGCCGGCGGCCAACATCAACCCGTACCTGGTCGATGCACCCGACGTCGTGCTGCCCCGGCGCAGCAAGCCGATCTGCGACGTGCCTGAAATCGGCATCGGCAACAAGCCCATCGACGACGGCAACTACCTGTTCACCACCGCCGAGCGCGACGCCTTCATTGCCGCCGAGCCGGCCGCTGCCCAATGGTTTCGCCGCTGGCTGGGCGCCGATGAGTTTTTGAACGGCTACGAGCGCTGGTGCCTGTGGCTGGGCGATTGCCCGCCGGCCGAGTTGCGCGCCATGCCCGAGGCGATGAAGCGCGTGCAGGCCGTCAAGGCGTTTCGCCTGGCCAGCAAGAGCGCACCGACGCAAAAGCTCGCCGCCACGCCGACGCGCTTTCACGTCGAGAACATGCCGACGGCGCCGTACCTGGTGCTGCCCGAGGTTTCATCGGAGCGCCGCGCATTCATCCCGTTCGGTTTCGAGCAGCCGAGCACGCTGTGCAGCAACCTCGTCAAGATCGCGGCCAACGCAACGCTGTTCCACTTCGGCATCCTCTCCAGCACCATGCACAACGCCTGGGTGCGCGCTGTCTGCGGTCGGTTGAAAAGCGATTTCCGCTACTCCGCCGCCATCGTCTACAACAACTTCCCCTGGCCCTTCCACACCCCGGATTCAGAGCCAAATCAGCCTCCAGCGCCCGCCAGTCAACCGCGAGCAGCTATCGAACTCGCAGCGAAAGCCGTGCTCGATGCGCGCGCCCAGTTTGCCGGCAGCAGCCTGGCCGACCTGTACGACCCGCTGACCATGCCGCCTGCGCTGCTGCGCGCGCACCAGAAGCTCGACGCCGCGGTCGACAAGGCCTACCAGCTGGCGGGAGGCCCCAAGGCGTACAAGAACGACGCCGAGCGCGTGGCCTTCCTGTTCACCCTCTACCAGCGCCTGACCAGCCTGCTGCCGGCGCCGGCCAAGCCCGCGCGGGCGCGCAAGGCGCGCTCGGCCGGGCCTTGAACCTCGACGATGGTTCTCAAATCGGCTGCATTTGAAGCAAATTTGAGAGCATGAAAACCCTGGACGTCGAACTGCTGGACTTGGCGCGGGTTTGAGCCCGCATGGGGGACGGGGTAACTGAGGAAAATAGGGCGAATCCACCATGACCACCGACACCCTGGCCACCGCCTTCGCCCAGCACGGCCCCTGGCTGGTGTTCGGCAATGTGCTGCTGCAGCAGCTCGGCCTGCCGCTGCCGGTGTGGCCGACGCTGCTGGTGGTGGGCAGCCTGGCGGCGGGCTGGCCGCAGCTGGCGCTGGCGCTGGCGGCGGCGGTGGGCGCGGCGATGCTGGCCGACCGCTTCTGGTACTTGCTGGGCCGGCGCTTCGGCTACAAGGTGCTGGCGCTGCTGTGCCGGCTGTCGATCAACCCCGGCAGCTGCGTCACGCAGACCGAGCAGCGCTTTGCCCGCTGGGGTGCGCCGGCGCTGCTGGCGGCCAAGTTCGTGCCCGGTTTTTCGGCCGTCGCGGCGCCGGTGGCGGGGCTGTCGCGCATGTCGGTGGCGCGCTTCACGCTGGCGGCTGCCGCGGGCGCCGCGCTGTGGGCCGGCGCGGGCCTGCTCACCGGCTGGCTGCTGCGCGAGCAGGTCGGTCGTGCGCTGGCCTGGATGCAGTCTCACGGCCCGGTCGCGCTGGCGGTGCTCGTCCTGGCGCTGGCGCTGTGGCTGGCGACCAAGTTCTGGCGCCGCCAGCGTTTTCGCCGCCTGGCGGCGATGCCGCACATCGACATCGATGCGCTGCGCGCCGCGCTGGCCGGCGACGCGCCGCCGCGCCTGCTGGACTTTCGCGCCGCCGCGCTGATCGCCGCCGACGGCCCGATCGCCGGCGCGCAGCCGGCCGAGCTGCGGCGCCTGGCGCGCCACGCCCGCCGCTGGCCGCGCGATGCCGCCATCGTCACCCTGTGCGCCTGCCCCGAGGACGCCACCGCCGTGCGCGCTGCCCACGCGCTGCAGCGCATGGGCTTTACCCAGGTGCGCCCGCTGCGCGGTGGCTATGACGCCTGGCGCGCGGCCGAGGCGCAGCCCGTCCGGGTCGACGCCGCCGACCGCCCGGGTGCCAGCATGGCATGAACCTGTTTTCCTCGGTTGACCGGTGCAAACTCGACGCATACGTAGACTTGGCGCGGGTTTGAGCCCGATAGGAGGAGACACCCAATGGGTGAGCGCAAATTGGCACCTGTCGCGCGTGGTACCCAAAACCAGCGCACGCTCCGTAGAATGAACCTTGGCTGCCGCGCGCAGTCGCTGTCCATCAACGAGGAGACCCCATGAAGATTCGATCGATCGTGCCCGCCGTCATCACCGCCGGGCTGGCGCTGCCCCTGGCCGCGGGCGCGGCGGACAACGCGAAGTTTTCCAAGAACGAAATCGTGATCGGCGTGCTGACCGACATGTCGGGCCCCTACGCCAGCCTGACGGGCGAGGGCGACGTGGCGGCGGCGCAATTGGCCATCGACGAGTTCGGCGGCAAGATCAACGGCGTGCCGATCAAGCTGGTGTCGGCCGACCACCAGCAGAAGGCCGACGTGTCGTCGGCCAAGGCGCGCGAGTGGATCGACAAGGACGGCGTGGACATGATCACCGCGCTGGGCCAGTCGGCGCTGGGCCTGGCGGTGCAGGCGGTGGCGTCGGACAAGAAGGTGATCACCATGAACACGGGGGCTGGCTCGCCCGACCTGACGGGCTCGCAGTGCACCAAGTACGGCATCCACTACAGCTGGAACAACCACGCGGTGGCGGTGGGCACGGCGTCGGCGGTGGTCGAGGGGGGCGGCAAGACCTGGTTCTTCCTGGCCGCCGACTACACCTTCGGCAAGTCGCTGCAGGACCAGGCCACCAAGGTGATCGAGTCGATGGGCGGCAAGGTGCTGGGTGGCGTGCGCGCGCCGCTGGGCACCAGCGACTACTCGTCCTTCCTGCTGCAGGCGCAGGGCTCGAAGGCGCAGGTGATCGGCCTGGCCAATGCCGGCGCCGACACGCTCAACTCGCTCAAGCAGGCCAACGAGTTCGGCATCGTCAAGGGCGGCCAGAAGGTGGCGGCGCTCTTGATGTTCATCACCGACGTGCATTCGCTGGGCCTGCCGGTGGCGCAGGGGCTGCAGTTCACCACCGCGTACTACTGGGACCGCACCGACGCGTCGCGCGACCTGGGCAAGCGCTTTTATGAAAAGCGCAAGTCCATGCCCAACATGGACCAGGCGGGCACCTATTCGGCCGTGCGCACGTATCTGAAGGCGGTGCAGGCCGTGGGCACCGACAACAGCGACGCGGTGCGCGCGCAGCTGGGCAAGATGGAAATCGACGACGGCTTCTCCAAGGGCCGCATCCGCGCCGACGGCCTGTTCCAGCACGACATGTACCTGGTCGAGGCCAAGAAGCCGAGCGAGTCCAAGTCGGAATGGGACCTGCTGAAGGTCAACAAGACCATCCCGGCCAACGTGGCCTATCAGAGCCTGAAGGACGGCGGCTGCAAGCTGGTCCAGTAAGCCGCGCTTGAACGCACCAGGGGCCGCCTTGCGCGGCCCTTGGCGCTTGTCATACCAGGTCGCAATCAACCCATTGAGAGCGCACGACGGTCGGTGGCGCGCCAAGGGGCATGGGTGGGCAGCTCCGCTCCTGTCCCCCGCTGTCCGTCTGCGACGGCCATCTCCTCCTTGACCTCGCTGCGCTGCCCACCCAAGCCCCTTGGCGGGAGGCGGCGGTCGCACACCAGGCGGTCTGCACGGTCAGCAATGCCACGGATCAGGCCGTCGGGGTGCTCGGCGCAGTGAAGTGAAGGCGGAGCCGGGCGCAGGCCGGTGGGGGACATGAACGGAGCCGGGCGCCCCGACGGCCTGATCCCGCCCCGCGGCTGGCGTTTTGCCTTTTCGAATGCGAAATCGTATCAGGTCGCCAGCTCGTGTCTTTGAGTGAAAAGTGGCTTTGGCGCTTGTGGATCAAGCGCGAACAGCTATCAAAACGGTAGTTTCCGGGCGAGTTTGAACCAGCGGGTTTCCGCTGGACACCGGCCTGGACGGCGGCATCGCGCGGCCATAGCCACCGTGCCCGGCGATGGCTTGCGAACTGCGGTAGATTGAAGCGCACATTCATCGCGCGGGGCGGTGGCAGCGTCCCGCGCGGAGTGGGAGCCTCTTTCATGATGCCGTGGCGCGCGATTTTCTTCGGACTGCTGGAACTGCTGGCGGTGGCGGCGCCTGCTGCCGAGCCGCCGGCCGCCGCCGCGCCAGCGCAGGTGGTGGCGCTGACGGTGGATGGCGCCATCAGCCCGGCCAGCGCCGACTATGTGGTGCGCGGCATCGACGCGGCCGCGCAGCGCGGCGCGCAGGCGGTGCTGCTGCAGCTGGACACGCCGGGCGGCCTGGCCAGCGCCATGCGCGAGATCACCAAGGCCATCCTCAATTCGCCGGTGCCGGTGATCGGCTACGTGGCGCCGCAGGGCGCGCGCGCGGCCAGCGCCGGCACCTTCATCCTGTATGCCTGCCACGTGGCCGCCATGGCGCCGGCCACCAACATCGGCGCGGCCACGCCGGTGTCGATCACCGGCGCCGGCAGCGTGGCGCCGGCGTCCAGCGCCGGCAAGGCCGGTGCCGCGCCGGCCGGCAGCGCCGAGATGCGCAAGCTGACCAACGACGCCGTGGCCTCCATCCGCGCCCTGGCCGAGCGGCGCGGGCGCAATGCCGACTGGGCCGAACAGGCGGTGCGCGACGCCGCCAGCATCACGGCGCAGCAGGCCCTGAAGGAGCACGTGATCGACCTCGTCGCGCCCAGCGTGCCGGCCTTGCTGGCCAGCGTGGACGGGCGCACGCTGGAGACGACGGCGGGCGCGCGGGTGCTGCACACGCGCGATGCCATGGTGGTGCCCATCGTGCCGGATGCACGCAGCCGCTTCCTGGCGGTCATCGCCGATCCGTCGGTGGCCCTGGTGCTGCTGCTGCTGGGCATTGGCGGGCTGGTGATGGAAGGCACGCACCCCGGGGTCATCCTGCCCGGCGTGGTGGGTGCGATCAGCCTGCTGCTGGCGCTGTATGCGTTTCAGCTTTTGCCGGTCAACTTTGTCGGCCTGGGGTTGATGGTGCTGGGGGCGGTGCTGATCGTGTCCGAAGCCTTCGTGCCGGCCTATGGCGTGCTGGGCACGGGCGGCGTCGTCGCGCTGGTGATCGGCGCGGTGGTGTTGATGCGCACCGGCTCGGCGGCATCGGGCATCGCGCTGCCCGCGGTGCTGGGCATCTCGCTGGCGGGCGCCGGCGTGATGGCCGGCATCGTGTGGCTGGCGGCGCGCTCGCGCCGGCAGCGCGTGGTCAGCGGCAGCGAGGAGATGATGGGCGCCGTGGGCGCCGTCGTGGCCGATTTTCAGGGGCGCGGGCTGGTGCACGTGCATGGCGAGCACTGGCAGGCCGAATCGGCCGTGCCGCTGCAGCGCGGCCAGCCGGTGGTGGTGACCGGCCGCCGCGGGCTGGTGCTGGACGTGCGCGCCGCCGCGCCAAAACCGGAGTCGAGGCCATGATCATTTCGCCCTATCCCATCGTGTCCGCCATCGTCGTGGTGGTGGTGTTGGCCATCCTGCTGGCCTCGTTCAAGGTGCTGCGCGAATACCAGCGCGGCGTGATCTTTTTGTTCGGGCGCTTTCAGGCCGTCAAGGGGCCGGGCATCATCGTGCTGATCCCGGTGATGCAGCAGATGGTGCGCATCGATTTGCGCACCATCGTCATGGACGTGCCGCCGCAGGACGTGATCTCGCGCGACAACGTGCCGGTGAAGGTCAACGCCGTGATCCTGTTTCGCATCATCGACCCGGAAAAGGCGGTGATCCAGGTGGAGGACGCGCGCGAAGCGACCAGCCAACTGGCGCAGACCACGCTGCGCTCGGTGCTGGGCCAGCACGAGCTGGACGAGATGCTGAGCGAGCGCGACAAGCTGAACCGCGACATCCAGCTGATCCTGGACCAGCACACCGATGCCTGGGGCATCAAGGTGTCCAACGTCGAGATCAAGCAGGTCGACCTGGACGAAGGCATGATCCGCGCCATTGCCCGCCAGGCCGAGGCCGAGCGCCAGCGCCGCGCCAAGATCATCAACGCCGAGGGCGAGCAGCAGGCGGCGCAAAAACTGATGGAGGCGGCGCAGACCATGATGCAGCAGCCGCAGTCGATCCAGCTGCGCTATCTGCAGACGCTGGTCGAGATTGCCGGCGACAAGAGCAGCACCATTGCCTTTCCGCTGCCGCTGGACTTGATCGAGCCCTTGCTGGGCCGGGCGCGCGGGACGACGGCTGGCGGGACGCCGCCGTCCGCGTAGCGGGGGCAAAAAAATGAAGGCCCGCTGCGGGTACAGCGGGCCTTGCTGGGTTGCGGCACTGCCGCTGGCCGTTCAGGCCGTCACGGCTTCCGGCGCGGCGGCGGTCGCTTGCGGCGCCGGCGTGCGGATCAGGTAGTCGAAGGCGCTGAGCGCCGCCGTCGAGCCGGCGCCGGCCGCCACCACGATCTGCTTGTAGGGCACGGTGGTGCAGTCGCCGGCGGCGAACACGCCGGGCACGCTGGTTTCGCCGCGCGCGTTGACCTCGATCTCGCCGAACTTGCTGTGCGCCACGGTGTCGCCCAGCCATTCGGTGTTGGGCACCAGGCCGATCTGCACGAACACGCCTTCCAGGTCGACCGACGCATCGGTGCCGTCGCCGCGATGCCGGAACTTCAGGCCGCTCACCTTGCCGCCTTCGCCGGTGATCTCGGTGGTCTGCGCGTTGGTGTGCACGGTGACGTTGGGCAGGCTGTTCAGCTTCTTGACCAGCACGGCGTCGGCCTTCATCTCGGGCATGAACTCGAGCACGGTGACGTGCTTGACCACGCCGGCCAGGTCGATGGCGGCCTCGATGCCCGAGTTGCCGCCACCGATCACGGCCACATCCTTGCCCTTGAACAGCGGGCCGTCGCAGCTGGGGCAATAGGCCACGCCCTTGGTCTTGTATTCGTCCTCGCCGGGCACGCCGACGTTGCGCCAGCGCGCGCCGGTGGCCAGGATGACGCTGCGGCTTTGCAGGCGCCCGCCGTTGCCCAGCTTGACGGTGATCAGCCCGCCCGGCTGCGCGGCCGGCACCAGCTCGGCCACGCTTTGCGCGGTGATGAGGTCGACCTCGTAGTCGCGCACGTGCTGCTCCAGCGCGACGGCGTATTCGGGCCCGGTGGTGTGCGAGATGCCGGGGTAGTTGGCGATGTCCAGCGTGTCGTTGACCTGGCCGCCGAAGCGCTCTGTGACGATCCCCGTGCGGATGCCCTTGCGCGCGGTGTAGATGGCCGCGGCCGCGCCGGCCGGGCCGCCGCCGATGATCAGCACCTCGAACGGCGCCTTGGCGTTCAGCTTGTCGGCGTCGCGCCGGGCGGCGCCGGTGTCGACCTTCTGCAGGATTTCTTCCAGCGTGATGCGGCCGCTGTGGAACATCTGCCCGCCGGCGAACACGCTGGGCACGCCCATGATTTCGCGCGCCTGGATCTCGCCTTGGAACATGCCGCCGTCGATGATGGTGGTCTTGATGCGCGGGTTGAGGATGGACATGAGCGAGAACGCCTGCACCACGTCGGGGCAGTTGTGGCAGGACAGGCTCATGTAGACCTCGACGTCCATGTCGGTGTCGAGCGCCTTGATCTGCTCGATGACTTCGGGCTCGACCTTGGGCGGGTGCCCGCCGGTCCACAGCAGGGCCAGGATCAGCGAGGTGAACTCATGCCCCATGGGGATGGCGGCAAAGCGCAGCTGGGTGCCGCTGCCGGGACGCGCCAGGGTGAAGGAGGGCACGCGGGCGTCGGTGCCGTCGGTGCGCAGCGTGATCTTGTCGGCGCGCATGGCCGCGATTTCTTCGAGCAGCTCGCGCAGCTCGGCGGACTTGGCGTCCTGGCCCAGGGTCGCCACCATCTCGAACGGCTCTTGCACGCGCTCGAGGTAGGCTGCGAGTTGTTGCTTGATGTCTTGGTCCAACATGGTGGTCGCTCCTTGTTTGATAGCTGCTTGCGCTTGATGGACAGGCGCTAGAGCATCATTTGGTCAATAAAAAGCCGAACGGCAAGGCACGCGTGCCCTGTCGCCGTTCGGCGGTGTTTTGCGGCGTAGCGAGCGAGTCGAGGGCAAGGCGCACGGAGCGCAGCAACCGGAACGCACTTGAGAGTGCGTGAGGATTGCGAGCACCGCGCAACGCCGCCATCGGCTCGCGCAGTAGCCGCTGCCTTAGATCTTGCCGACCAGGTCGATCGAGGGCTTGAGCGTCTTCTCGCCTTCCTTCCACTTGGCGGGGCACACCTCGTCGGGGTGCTCGGCGGTGTAGCGGGCGGCCTTCAGCTTGCGCAGGGTCTCGCTCACGTCGCGCGCGATCTCGTTGGAGTGCACTTCCATCGTCTTGATGGTGCCGCTGGGATCGATCACGAAGGTGCCGCGCAGGGCCAGGCCTTCTTCCTCGATGTGCACGCCGAAGTTGTGGGTCAGCTGGTGCGTGGGGTCGCCCACCAGGAAGAACTTGGCCTTGCCGACCGCATCGCTGGTCTCGTGCCACACCTTGTGGCTGAAGTGCGTGTCGGTGGTGACGACGAACACCTCGGCGCCCAGCTTCTGGAACTCGGCGTAGTGCTCGGCCGCGTCCTCGATCTCGGTCGGACAGTTGAAGGTGAAGGCGGCGGGCATGAAGATCAAGACCGACCAGCTCTTGCCGTTGCTGAAGTTCTTCTCGGTGACTTCCTCGAACTTGCCGTTGTGGAAGGCCTGGGTCTTGAAGGGCAGGACCTTGGTGTTGATCAGGGACATGAGTTCTCTCCTTGGGTTGATGAAATGAATGCGATGGGTGAATTATAGCGTATTACTATCAATATTACTGATACATTTTATCTAAACTATATTTAGCGGCGGCCTATCGCGAGCGGCAGCGACAAAAAAAACCGGATGCCAGGCATCCGGTTTTGGGGGCACGGCGGCGCGTCAGCGCATCAGTGCGGGGCCTGCTCGAAGGGCAGACTGATCTTGCCCAGGTCCTTGCGGGTCTCCACCAGCACCAGCGGGCCGTCGTCCAGCTCGACTGCAGGCGGACGCTCGCGCGGCACGTGGATGGGCGCGGGCTCGGCGGCGATGGCGGCCTGTACGGCGGCCACCTTGTCGGCGTCGGAGTTTACCCACTGCAGGCCGGCGGCGCCGGCCAGGCCGGCCAGCGTGTCGACGGGCAGGGCAAAGCCGCTCACCTTGGGCAGGCCGGCGGGAGCCGGTGCCGGGGCGGCGGCAGCGGGCGCCGGAGCCGGAGCCGGTGCCGGGGCGACCGGCGCTTCAGCGACTGGGGCCGGCGCCGGCGCAGCGATGTCCAGCGAGGGCGCGTGGGCCAGCGGCTGGGCGGCGGGGGCTTCGTGGGCCGGGGCCTCGGCCTGCGCGGCGCGGGCGAAGTACGAACGCGGAGCCTCGCCGGCCGGCGCGGTGGCACTGGCTTCGGCGGGAGCGGCGGCGCGTTCGTCGGTCAGGCCGGTGTCGGCCGGCTCGATGGCGTGCTCGGCGGGGCGCTCGCGGCGTTCGCGGCGCTCGCGCGGGCGGCGCTCGCGCGGCTCGGCGTCGGCGTTGGGCGGGCGGCTGTCGCTGGCGACGTCCAGGCCTTCGGGCGCCAGGTCCTCGCGCTCACGCGGCTCGTCGCCGCGGCCTTCGCCGCCACGGCCCCGGCGGCCTTCGCCGCGCGGGCCACGCGGCGGGCGCTCGCTGCGGCCGGCCTCGTCGGATGGGGCGTGCTCGGCGCCGTTGCCGTTGGGGGTGGCATCGCGGCGCTCGCGCGGCGCGCGTTCGCTGCGTTCACCGCGCTCGCCACGCTCGCCACGCTCGCCGGCGCGGCGGCCGCCGTCGCGCGGCTTGCGGGCGTCGCCGTTGGCGGCGCTGCGCTCGCCGGCTTCACCGGCGGCGGCCTGGCCTTCGCGCGGCTCGCCGCGACCTTCGCCGTTGCGACTGCCACGGCCGCGGCCGCCGCGGCGGCCACCGCGTTCACCGCCGCGCTCGCCGCGGGCTTCGCGCTTGTCGTCGGCGGCCGGTTCGGCGGCCACGGCGGGCGCGGCGCTGGCCGTGGGCTGCGGCGCCGGCGTGGTGCCGAACAGGCCCTTGAGCCAGCCCATCAGGCCACCGGCCGGCGCGGCGGCAGTCGTGGCTTGCGGCGCCGGGGCCGGAGCAGGCGCCGCGACTGGCGCAGCAACGGGCGCCGGGGCCGGCGGCTGGGGCATGGGCACGTCGCGCAGCACGCCCTTGATGACGGGCTGCTGGCGGTTGGTGGGCTCCTGGCTGCGGCGCGTGACGTGGGTCGGGTCCTCGAACTCCTCGGCCAGCTTGTAGCTGCTGTCGATGTCGTCCAGGCGCGGGTCGTCGTGCTTGAGGCGCTCCAGCTTGTAGTGCGGCGTCTCGAGTGACTTGTTGGGCACCAGGGTGACGTTGACGCGCTGCTTGAGCTCGATTTTGGCGATCTCGGGGCGCTTTTCGTTCAGCAGGAAGCTGGCCACCTCCACCGGCACCTGCACGTGCACGGCGGCGGTGTTGTCCTTCATGGACTCTTCCTGGATGATGCGCAGGATCTGCAGCGCGCTGCTTTCGGTGTCGCGCACGTGGCCCGAGCCGCCGCAGCGCGGGCAGGGGATGGAGGCGCCCTCGGACAGCGCGGGTTTCAGGCGCTGGCGGCTCATCTCCAGCAGGCCGAACTTGCTGATCGAGCCGAACTGCACGCGCGCGCGGTCCTGGCGCAGCGCGTCGCGCAGGCGGTTTTCGACCTCGCGCCGATTCTTGCTCTCCTCCATGTCGATGAAGTCGATCACGATCAGGCCGCCCAAATCGCGCAGGCGCATCTGGCGCGCCACCTCGTCGGCGGCCTCCAGGTTGGTGCGGGTGGCGGTCTCCTCGATGTCTCCGCCCTTGATGGCGCGCGCCGAGTTCACGTCCACCGCCACCAGCGCCTCGGCGTGGTCGATGACGATGGCGCCGCCGGAGGGCAGGGTCACGGTGCGCGAGTAGGCCGACTCGATCTGGTGCTCGATCTGGAAGCGCGAGAACAGCGGCGCGTTGTCGCGGTAGCGCTTGACGCGGTGTGCCTGGTCGGGCATCACGTGCGCCATGAACTGGTGCGCCTGGTCGAAGATGTCGTCGGTGTCGATCAGGATGTCGCCGACGTCGCTGTTGAAGTAGTCGCGAATGGCGCGGATCACCAGGTTGCTTTCCTGGTAGATCAGGAAGGCACCCTTGGCGCCCTTGGCGGCGCCGTCGATGGCGTCCCACAGCTTGAGCAGGTAGTTCAGGTCCCACTGCAGTTCGGGCGCGCTGCGGCCGATGCCGGCGGTGCGCGCGATGATGCTGGCGCCCTTGGGGTATTCCAGCTGGTCCATCGCCTCCTTCAGCTCGGCGCGGTCCTCGCCCTCGATGCGGCGGCTGACGCCACCGCCGCGCGGGTTGTTGGGCATCAGCACCACGTAGCGGCCGGCCAGGCTGATGAAGGTGGTCAGGGCCGCGCCCTTGTTGCCGCGCTCTTCCTTCTCGACCTGGACCAGCAACTCCTGGCCTTCCTTGATGGCGTCCTGGATGCGTGCCTGGCTGGGCGAAACGCCTTCGGCGAAATACTGGCGGGAAATTTCCTTGAAGGGCAGAAAGCCGTGGCGCTCCTCGCCATAGTCGACGAAGCAGGCCTCCAGGCTGGGCTCGACGCGCGTGACGACGGCCTTGTAGATGTTGCCCTTGCGCTGCTCGCGCCCCTCGATCTCGATCTCGTAGTCCAGCAGCTTCTGGCCGTCCACGATCGCCAGGCGGCGCTCTTCGGCCTGCGTGGCGTTGATCAGCATCCGTTTCATGATGCGTATTCCTTTGCGTCAATGCAATGCACAGCCCCACGATGGAGGCAATTGACGCCGGGACGATGCGCTGAAACGAGAGACGAAACGAAAACGCCGCGCGCCATCAGGCCACGGCGGGTGCCGGGCCAAGGAAGGCTGAGGCCACGGGAGGCGCTGGCAGGCCGGCGCAGACCTTGCCCGTGCACGCGCGCGCGGCCACGCGGGCCGGCGCTTGCACGGGACGCACGTCGTGACCGGCCCATGCCGACGGCAGCGGCACCGGCCGCAGCCAGTGCCAGCACATCGCAATCAGGGCCATCAACACGTCGAAGTCTCGCTGGGCTTGAACCCGCGGCGGCCGCTGGGGCCACCGCCGGTTTTGGGGTGTTTCGTCGTCAGGGTTTCATCGCATCGGCCTTGTCTGCGCTGCTCGGGTCGGGCCGTCGGGTTGCGAGGGCCGGGCGCTGGTCGGTGCGGACGTGGCGTCAAACGTTTACTGGCCCGGTGGCGGGCGGCGGGTGGATTTAGACTTGCCGTTTGCGGGAAGCCGCATGTCCATCCTAGCCGCCAATGAATACGACCGGGTGCCAGTGAAAGCCATTATAGAGGCCAAGGCCTCCCCGCCACGCCCGGCCGCCGCGCCCGCCGTGCTGCATCTCACGGTGGATGAGGAGAGCGCCGGCCAGCGGCTGGACAACTACCTCATCCGCCACCTCAAGGGCGTGCCCAAGACCCACGTCTACCGCATCATCCGCTCGGGCGAGGTGCGGCTGAACAAGGGGCGTGCGGCGGCCGACGCCCGCGTGGCGGCCGGCGACGTGGTGCGCGTGCCGCCGGTGCGCCAGGCGGCGCGCCCCGATCCGGCTGCGGCGGCGCCGGCGCGCGAGTTTCCGCTGCTGCTGGAAGACGACTGGCTGCTGGCCATCGACAAGCCCGCCGGCGTGGCGGTGCACGGCGGCTCGGGCGTGAGCTTCGGCGTCATCGAGCAGCTGCGCCGCGCGCGGCCCCAGGCGCGCCTGCTGGAGCTGGTGCACCGGCTGGACCGCGAGACCAGCGGCGTGCTGCTGGTGGCCAAGAAGCGCAGCGCACTGAAGGCCCTGCAGGAGCAGTTTCGCGCCCGCTCCACCGGCAAGACCTACCTGGCCGTGGTGCGCGGCGACTGGCCCGAGCGCATCAAGGTGATCGACGCGCCGCTGCACAAGTACCTGATCGAGGGCGGCGAGCGCCGCGTCAAGACGGTGGCGGCCGAGCACCCCGACGCCATGTGGGCCGTCACGCTGGTGCGGGTGCGCGAACGCGTCGGCGGCTACAGCCTGCTGGAGGTCACCATCAAGACCGGGCGCACGCACCAGATCCGCGTGCACCTGGCGGCGCAGGGCCATCCGATCGTCGGTGACGACAAGTACGGCGACTATGCGCACAACCGCCTGTTGCACAAGCAGGGCCTGAAACGCATGTTCTTGCACGCGTGGCGGTTACAGTTCGAGCATCCGGCCAGCGGCGAGCGCGTCGAGCTGCTGGCGCCGCTGCCCGCCGATCTGCCCTGGCCCCTGCCCGAAGTCCCACCCGCATGACCCGCCCCCGCCAGTTCGACCTGATCTGCTTCGATTGGGACGGCACCCTGTTCGACTCCACCGCCATCATCACGCGCTGCATCCAGCAGGCGGTGGTGGACGTGGGCGGCGCGCGCCCCAGCGCGCAGGCCGCCTCGCACGTGATCGGCATGGCGCTGATACCCGCCCTGGCCAAGGCCGCACCCGACGTGCCGCCCGAGAAATATCCCGCGCTGGGCGAGCGCTACCGCCACCACTACCTGCGCCACCAGAACGACATCAGCCTGTTCGAGGGCGTGCTGCCGCTGCTGGCCGCGCTGCGCGAGCGCCACCACTGGCTGGCCGTGGCCACCGGCAAGAGCCGGCGCGGGCTGGACGATGTACTGGCCTCGCGCCAGCTGCGCGGCGTGTTCGACGGCTCGCGCACGGCCGACGAAACCGCCGGCAAGCCCGACCCGCGCATGCTGGGCGAGCTGATGCGCCAGTTCGGCGCCGAGCCCGAGCGCACGCTGATGATCGGCGACACCACGCACGATCTGCAGATGGCCGCCAACGCCGGCTGCGCCAGCGTGGGCGTGAGCTATGGCGCGCACCCGGCCGAGGAACTGACCGCCGCGCTGAGCCCGCGCTTTCTGGCCCATTCGGTGGCCGAGCTGCAGGCCTGGCTGGCCGAACACGCATGACCGAACACGCCCTTTCACCCATGTCCACCGACACCCCGATCGAGCTGTGCGCCTCGGCCGAGCTGAGCGAGGGTGGCCTGGCCGTGCCCTTCGACGTGGTCTACGACGGCGAGTCGTGCCGCGCCTTCGCCATCCGCTTCGAGGGGCGCGTGCACGCCTACCTGAACCGCTGCACCCACGTGGCGATGGAGCTGGACTGGCAGCCGAACCGCTTTTTCGACGACACCGGCCAATGGCTGCTGTGCGCCTCGCACGGCGCGGTCTACGCGCCCGACACCGGCGAGGGCGTGGCCGGCCCCTGCCAGGGCGGCCTGGTCAAGATCGAGCTGATCGAAGCCGAGGGCACGGTGCGCTGGCAGCCCACCGAGCGCCTGCAACCGGTGGTGTTCTGAGCGCCGTCGACTTGCCATTTTTATAGTCATTTCGGCCTCTGGCCCGCACCAAATTTGCGCAAACAGCTATGGAAAACGAAGTCACCCTCGACGCCAAGACGATTCACTGGGAACGCGCCGCCATTGAAAAGCTGCTGCTGGCCGACGTGCGCGAACGCCGCGCGGCGCGCCGCTGGCGCATGGTCAAGAGCCTGCTGTGGATGCTGATCTTCGGCGCCCTGATCTGGCTGCTGGCGCGCGACCAGTGGTCGGTCACGACGACGCCCAGCGGGCCGCACACGGCGCTGGTGACGATCCGCGGCGAGATCGCCGACCGCAGCGAGGCCAGCGCCGAATTCGTGCTGCCGGCCATGCGCAGCGCGCTGGAAGACTCGGGCACCAAGGCGCTGGTGCTGCTCATCAACTCGCCCGGCGGCAGCCCGGTGCAGGCCGGCCTGATCAGCGACGAGATCCGCCGCCTGCGCAAGAAGTACGACAAGCCGATCTACGCCGTGGTCGAGGAGACCTGCGCCTCGGCGGCCTACTACATCGCCTCGGCGGCCGACAACATCTACGTCGACAAGGCCAGCATCGTCGGCAGCATCGGCGTGCTGATGGACGGCTTCGGCTTTGTCGGCACCATGGACAAGCTGGGCGTGGAGCGGCGCCTGCTGACGGCCGGCGCCAACAAGGGCTTTCTCGACCCCTTCAGCCCGCAGACCGACACGCAAAAACAGTTTGCCCTGACCATGCTGGAGCAAATCCACCAGCAGTTCATCGCCTCCGTCAAGCTGGGCCGCGGCGATCGCCTGAAGGCCACGCCCGAGACCTTCAGCGGCCTGTTCTGGACGGGCGAGCAGGCCGTCGGCATGGGCCTGGCCGACGCCTACGGCAGCCTGGACTCGGTGGCGCGCGACGTGGTCAAGGCCGACAAGCTGGTGGACTACACCAACAAGGAGAACCTGGCCGAGCGCGTGGCCAAGCGCTTCGGCGCCGCCCTGGGCGAGGGCGCCGTGGCGGCGCTGCGCGCGCTGCCGGCGCTGCGCTGATCGTCAAGCCGCGGCCGCGCCGGCCGGCGGCAGGTCTGCCACGTCAAAGCTTTCGGGCGGCAGGCCTTGCGCGTGCCGCGCGGCCATGTGCTCCAGCGCGCGCTCCAGATGGCGCGTGAAGCGGCGGGTGTCGAACAGCGGCGCCGTGGCCAGGTTGGCTGCCAGCCGCTGGCGCAGGGCGCCCAGCGCGTCGGGCTCGCGCGCCAGGCGCAGGGCCAGCGCCTCGTATTCGTCGGCCGAGCGGGTGATCAGCTCGGGCAGGCCCACCGCATCCAGCAGGCTGGCCGCCATGCGGCCGGCAAAGGTGTGGCCGAGTTGGGTCAGCACCGGCAGGCCGGCCCACAGGGCGTCGCTGACGGTGGTGCCGCCGTTGAAGGGCAGGGTGTCCAGAAACAAGTCGGCCTGGCGGTACTGCGCCAGGTACTGTGCGTAGGGCCGGCGCTGGGCGAACACCAGGCGCTCGGGCTCGACGCCGCGCGCCTGGGCCTCGGCGCGCAGGTTCTGGCGCGCCGTCTCGCTGTCACCCAGCAGCCACAGCACCGCCTGCGGCAACGCGCGCAGCAGCTTCATCCAGCGGTCGAACATGCGCGGATTGATCTTGTAGCTGTTGTTCAGGCAGCAGAACACGAAGCCGTGCTCGGGCAGGCCCAGCTCGGTGCGCGAGGGCGTGTCGGGGGCGATGGCGCGCGCATCGTCGTTGGCCTGGAACGACTCGGGCAGGCGCACGATGTGCTCGGAGAACGCGTGGGCCTGCTCGCTGGGCGTGACCCAGCGGTCGCCGAGGATGTAGTCGATCTGGGGCATGCCCGAGGTGCCGGGGTAGCCCAGGTACTGCACCTGCACGGGCGCCGGGCGCCGCGCCAGGATGCCCGGGCGGCCGTGGCTGGTCAGGCCGTTGAGGTCGATCAGGATGTTGATCTGGTGCCGGGCGATCAGCCGCGCCGCCTCGCCATCGCCCAGCGCGTGGAGGTCGATGAAGTGCTCGACCGCCGCCTGCACGCGGCGGCGCTCGGGCGAGCCGTCGGCCTGCGGCCAGGTCGAGAACGCGAAGGTCTCGAAGCGGCTGCGGTCATGGGCCTCGAACACGCCGGCCATCAGGTGGCTGACGGCGTGGGTGCGCAGATCGGACGACAGGTAGGCCAGGCGCAGGCGCCGCCCGGCCGCGTTGCGCGGCGTCGGCGGGACCGATGCACCGGGCACCTGGCTTTCAGCGATGGCTAGGGCCCGGTTGGATGTCAGCAGGTCTTCGGCGCTGGCGTCCGGGTGGGCCAGGGTGGAGATGGTGACGGTGCCGGCGGCGCCCGAGCGCAGCATGCGCAGGACCTCGTCGAACAGCTCCGGCAGGCCGGCCCAGTGCGAGGTCTTCAGCATGGCGTCCACCAGCCACAGGGTGATGGCAGGGTTGGCCGGGTCCGCGGCGTGCGCCTGTTGCAGGGGCGCCAGCGCGGCGGCCGGGCCCTCGACCTTGGCGAGCGCCTGGGCCAGGCCCAGCAGCACCTGCGGCGAATGGGGCGCGCGCCGGGCGGCCTGGCGAAAGCGATCGAGCGCCAGATCCGGGCGGCCCAGCTGCTGCAGCACGCTGCCGAACTTGAGCCAGCCGTCGGCGTTGTCCGCGTCCAGCGCCACGGCCTTTTCGTAGCAGGCCAGGGCGTCGGGCAGGCGCCGCGCATGTTCCAGCGCCTCGCCCAGCGCCAGCCAGGCGCGGGGCTGGCGCGGGTCGGCATCGGTGGCGCGCTCGAAGCTGGCGATGGCTTCGTCCGGCCGATGCAGCGCCAGCAGGGCGTGGCCGCGGTTGAGCCAGGCATGTGCGTGCCGGGGTGCGATGCGCACCGCCTGGGTGAAGCTGGCCAGCGCCGCGTCGTGCTGCCGCAGCGCGTGCAGCGCGTTGCCGCGGTCATACCAGATGTCGGCGCTCCCGGGCTCGATGGCCAGCGCCTGGTCGAACCAGGCGACGGCGTCCTGCGCTTGGCCGCTTTGCGAGCACGCGGTGCCCAGCAGGCAAAGAAGCTGCGTGTTGCGGGGCTGGAGCGCCAGCGCCTGGCGCAGCGGCTGCAGGGCGTCGGCGGGCCGGCCGTCGACGATCCGGCTCATGCCCAGCAATTGCCAGGCCTGCGCATGGCCGGGTTGTGCCTGCACGATGGGCTCGCACAGCGCCGCGGCCTCGGCGGCCTGGCCGGCGTTGAACCGCTCGACGGCGCGGGCGAAGCGCTCCGCCGCGCTGGCGGTCGTGCGCGTCGGGGTGCTTGGATGAGGCTTTGACTTGGACATCGTGTGGGCTGCGCCGCACTTCAGCGAGGTGGGTCGTTACCGCCGTGACATTCGGGCTTCAGCGGCCGATGGCATACACGGCCGGCATGGCCAGCGCCGCCGGCGCCGGCATCGCGCGCCGCCACTCGGCCACGCTGCGGCTGGTGCAGCGCGCCTGGGGCAGCGTCACGCCCTGGCAGACGGCCAGTTGCGTGGTGGCCTGCAACTCGTGCAGCAGGGCTTGCAGCAGGGCGGCGTTGCGGTAGGGGGTTTCGATGAACAGCTGGGTCTGGCCGCTTTTGCGGGCCCAGGCCTCCAGCTCGCGCAGGCGTTGGGCGCGCGCGGCCGCTTCCTGCGGCACGTAGCCGACAAAGGCGAAGCTCTGGCCGTTCAGGCCGCTGGCGGCCAGCGCCAGCAGGATCGACACCGGCCCCACCAGCGGCACGACCTCGATGCCCAGCGCGTGCGCGGCGCGCACCACCGAGCTGCCGGGGTCGGCCACGGCCGGCATGCCGGCCTCGCTGATCAGGCCCATGTCCTGCCCTTGCAGCGCGGCGGCCAGCAGCGGCCGGGCGTCGGGCCGGGCGCCGGTAGGGTCGTGGTCGCCTTTCTTGTGCACGGCGCGCGGCAGCTCGGCGATGGCCTGCGCCTGCAACGGCTGCGCCAGCGGCTGGACGGCGTCGACGCGCTTGAGGAAGGCGCGGGTGGACTTGGCGTTTTCGCTGATCCAGTGCGTCAGCCGCGCGGCCACCTGCAGCGTGCCCAGCGGCAGCACCTCGGTGATGGCGGCCTGTTCGGCGCAGCCGTGGTCCAGTGGCGTGGGGACGAGGTAGAGCCGGCCCTTGGACGCCTCGGCCGTCATGGCAGCACCCGCCCGGCGGCGCGCAGCAGGCGCGCGGTGCGGATCAGCGGCAGGCCGATCAGGGCCGTGGGGTCGTCGCTGTAGATGGCGTCCAGCAGTGCCACGCCCAGGCCTTCGCTCCTGGCGCTGCCGGCGCAGTCGTAGGGCTGCTCGGCGCGCAGGTAGCGCTCGATCTCGCCGTCGTCCAAGGCCCGAAAGCGCACCTCGACGGCGGCCAGGTCGCTCTGCTCGAAGCCGCTGGCCAGGCACACGACGGACAGCGCGGTCTGAAAGATCACGGTCTGCCCGCTCATGGCACGCAGCTGCGCCCGCGCGCGCTCGTGCGTGCCGGGCTTGCCCAGCGGCTGGCCGGCCAGGTCGGCCACCTGGTCCGAGCCGATGACGATGGCCTGCGGAAAGCGCGCCGCCACGTCGCGCGCCTTGGCCAGCGCCAGCCGCCGGGC
Source organism: Burkholderiales bacterium (assembly GCA_017307865.1). GTDB lineage: Bacteria > Pseudomonadota > Gammaproteobacteria > Burkholderiales > Burkholderiaceae_C > Ottowia > Ottowia pentelensis. The sequence continues at coordinate 19,376 of JAFKGE010000018.1, forward strand.
CAGCGCGGGCGGGGCTTCGCCGGGTCGCGGGGTTTCATCCACGTCGGGCGCCGCCACCTCGAAGGGCAGGCCCAGCCGCGCCAGCAGCTCGCGCCGGTAGCGCGAGCTGGAGCCCAGGATCAGGGCGCGGTCGGCGGCGGGCAGGGTGGGGACATCGCTCATGCGGGCGATTCTCTTACACTGCCCGCATGAGTTCTTCGTTTGAGCCCCGGCACCTGGATGTGGCGGCCTTCGCCCGCGCCAAGGCCCGCCTGTCGGCGCGCGATTCACTGCAAAAATATGAGCGTCTCGCGCTTGAAGTGCGGGCGTCAGAGCCCGATTTGACCCTTGAATGGCAGGTGCAGGGCGAGCAGCGCAGCGCCGCCGACGGCGTGGCGCGGCCGGCGCTGCACGTGCAGGCCAACGCCCGCCTGCCGCTGACCTGCCAGCGCTGCATGGGCGAAGTGCGGGTGGACGTCCAGGTCGATCGCCATGTGCTGTTCGCGCGGGATGAAGACAGCGCGGCGGCGCTGGACGACGTGTCCGAGGACGACGTGCTGGCGCTGACGCCCGACTTGGACCTGCACGACTTGATCGAGGACGAACTGCTGATGGCCTTGCCCCTGGTGCCGCGCCACGAGGTGTGTCCGCAGCCGCTCAGGCTGTCGGCGCAGGACGCGGATTTCGAGGCGGCGCAAGAAGACAAGCAGCACCCTTTCGCGGCATTGGCCGTGCTCAAGGGCGGCAAGAAGCACTGAGCCTATTGGGTGCGGCCGCCGCCGGCTTACTTGGTGCCGAAGATGCGGTCGCCCGCATCGCCCAGGCCGGGCAGGATGTAGCCGTGATCGTTCAACTGGCGGTCGATGGCGGCGGTGTAGATCGGCACGTCGGGGTGGGCCTGTCGCAGGGTGGCGATGCCTTCGGGCGCGGCCAGCAGGCACAAGAACTTGATGGAGCGCGGCGCGCAGGCCTTGATGCGCTCGACGGCGGCCACGGCCGAATGGCCCGTGGCCAGCATGGGGTCGACCACGATCACGTCGCGTTCGGCCATGTCGGCCGGCATCTTGAAGTAGTACTCCACCGCCTGCAGCGTCTTTGGGTCGCGATACAGGCCCACGGTGCCCACGCGGGCGTTGGGCACCACGCGCAGCAGGCCGTCGAGCATGCCGTTGCCGGCGCGCAGGATGCTGGCGAACACCAGCTTCTTGCCGTCGATCATGGGGCTTTGCATCTTCTCCAGCGGCGTTTCGATCTCCACCAGATGCGTCGGCATGTCGCGCGTCACCTCGTAGGCCATCAGCATCGCCAGTTCGCCCAGCAGGGTGCGAAAGCTGGTGCTGCTGGCCTCCTTGTTGCGCATCAGGGTCAGCTTGTGCTGCACCAGCGGGTGGGTGATGTGGTGGACCTGGGAGAGCGGTGTCTGGGGCATGCGGGCGATTGTAGGGATCGCTCGCCTGCTGGCCGGCGCCCGGGCGTTCACGACCGGGGAGCGCGGTCGCCCAGCCAATGGTCGACCGAGAGCCGGCCTGGCCCCCAGGCGGCAATCGCCAGGGCCATTGCGGCCCAGGTGAGATGGATGGGCCAGCCCTCCGGTATGGTCAGTTCGATGACGCCCGTCATCGCCAGCAGGCCCAGGGCGGCGAGACGCGTGCCGACACCCAGCACCAGCAGCACCGGCAGCAGCACTTCGCCGCAGCCGGACAGAAACGCGACCACAGCCGGCGCGGGGAAGGGGTAGGGGCCGCCCGGCAGATGCAGTCGGAACTCGTCGGCAAACAGGTAGACCGCCGTGTCCTTGAGTTGCAGAAAGCCGTCCCATTTCAGCATGCCGGACTTCCAGAACGGCACGGCCAGCGCGATGCGCAGCACGAATTGCGCCAGCCACGGCTGGGCGATGGTCTGGGCCAGGCGCCGGGCCTTGCCGACGAGACGGGTCGGGGCTGCGCGAGCGTGCGTCGAAGGGTGTGTGGTGGCGGTCATGTCGGCTCTCCGGGTTGAAGGGTGGTGAATGCGCCTGCCGAGATCATTCCCGCCAGGTTGGCGCCGAGGTCGAAGGCGGGCGCTTCGTCGAACGCGGCAGCCGCAGCCGCGCCCAGTGGCTTGCCCGCGAGCAGGCGGGTGAGAAAGGCCGCACCGCCCGCGGGCAGGCGCGAGACGATGACGTGCGGGCCGGGGCGCGTGATGAGCGCATCCTCGGCGCCGTGGGCATGCAGCGGCGCCGGCGCGCCTTCGGCCTGGGCCAGCGTGAAGAGGGTGACGGCGGGATGGCGCGAGCGCACGATGCGCGCGGCCGGATGCGGCTCGAAGCGCAGCGCCATCAGCCGGGCCGGATCGACGGCGGCCAGCGTGCTTGCGTCGAGCGCGGGCCGGTCGGCCGCATGGTAGGCGTCCAGCCAGGCGCGCTCGATGCGCGCGACGTCGGCCAGCCAGGGCAGGTCTTGCGCATATTCGTAAGCGGCGATGAAGGCGGGAAAATCGCGCCCGTACTCGAACAGCAGCGGCGACGTAGGCGGCGTGGCGCGCACGTGAAAGCGCGCCATGGCGCGGAAGAACTCGGCACCGGTGATGCGCTGGACGGCCGGGTAAATGTCGGCCAGCGCCTGGATCAGGCTCACGGTCACGTTGTTGCGGTAAACGTTGTAGCGCCGGACCACGCCCTTGCCGCCGCGGGCCACCACATCCGCCGGCGGCGTGCGCCGCGGCTCGGTCAGGCCCGGCGCGAACGCGGCACCGTACTCAGGCCGCATGGTGCAGTTCCTCGCGCATGATGCGGCGCGCCGCCTGGGCCTGCGCGCGCAGGGTGGGCCAGTCGGGCAGCTCGCTGTCCCATTCGATCAGCGTCGGCGTGGGGCCGATGCGTTCGATGACGCCGCGGTACAGATCCCAGACCGGCGGCGCGACGGCGCGGTCGTGGCTGTCGATGAGCAGCGGCGCGCCCTCGTCGTCGCGCTGCTCGCTGTGCCCTGCCAGATGGATTTCGCCGACCCGCTCCAGCGGGAAGGCGTTCAGGTAGTCGACCGCCGAATAGCCGTGGTTGGCCGCCGAAACGAAGGCGTTGTTGACGTCGAGCAGCAGGCCGCAGCCGCTGCGTTGCGCCACCGCGCGGATGAACTCCGCCTCGCCCATGGTGGACGACGCGAACGCGAGGTAGGTGGCGGGGTTTTCCAGCAGCAGGGGCCGCCGGATCGCCGCCTGCACCTGGTCGATGTGCTCGCACACCCGCTCCAGGGTGGCGCGGGTGTAGGGCAGGGGCAGCAGGTCGTTGAAGAAGGTGCCGCCATGCGAGGACCAGGCCAGGTGTTCCGACACGAAGGCGGGCTGGTAGCGCAACACCAGGTCGCGGAACCGCTCCAGGTGCAGCTCGTCCAGCGCGCCCGGCCCGCCGATCGACATGCACACCCCATGCAAGGACAGCGCATGGCGCTCGCGCAGGGCCGTGAGCATGCGGTGGGGCGGGCCGCCCGCGCCCATGTAGTTCTCGGCATGCACCTCGAAGAAGAAGTCGTCCCCGGGCGGCTGCGCGAGGATCGCGGACAGGTGTTGGTGTTTGAAGCTGGAGCCCGCCGCGAGCATGGCCATTCCCCCGTGGTGTCAGCCGGAGGATCAGGACTTCATCGGCATGAGCGAGCCGTGGCCGCCGTTCGGCGTCTGGATGCTGGCGCAGGTGCCGCCTTGGACGAACTTCCAGGAATTGCCCTGGAAGTCCATGGTGGAGGTGCCCTGGCAGGTCGTGCCGGGGCCGGCGGCGCAGTCGTTCTGCCCCTTCAAGGCCACGCCGTAGCATTTCTCCTTGTGTGCGGCAATGGCCGCATCGGTCTCGGCTTTCGTCAGCGGCGCGGCATGGGCGGCCGATGCCAGCAGGCCGGCGATGGCGCTGGCCAGGATGGCGGAGGTGAGCTTGGTGCTGGTGGACATGGAATCGTTCCTCAGGTTGGATGCAAGGTATCCAGGACGGATACGTCGACTCATTCGTCCCCGTCATGGGCGCGGTTACAGCGCGCCGCAAAAATCGCTGCCGGTGCGCTGTCCTCAACGGCGTGCCTTTTCGTCGCGGTGGCGATCGCGGCCAAAAAGCGTTCCAATCATTCGCGGTGGCGCTGTAACCGGATCGCACCTTGATCCGAATGCACAGGCGTCACCTGTCCACCCATGTCCACGCCCGACGCCGAAACCGAACTGCACCGCCTGCTGCTGGCCGGCCTGGGCGGCGATGAAGCGGCCTACCGGCGTTTCTTGCAGTTGCTGGCGGGACACCTGCGCGCCTACCTGGCGCGGCGGCTGTTCGGCTGGCCGGACGACGTGGAGGATCTGGTGCAGGAATGTCTGCTTGCCATGCACAACAAGCGCCACACCTACCAGCCCGACCAGCCGCTCACCGCCTGGGTGCATGCCATCGCGCGCTACAAGCTGATCGACTTGCTGCGCGCCCGCGGCGCGCGCGAGGCGCTGCACGACCCGCTGGATGAGGAGATGCCCCTGTTCGCCGCCAGCACGCACGACGCGCACGATGCCCAGCGCGACCTGATGGGCATGCTGCAAAGCCTGCCCGACAAGCAGCGTCGCCCCATCGAGTGCGTGAAGATCGAGGGCCTGTCGGTGGCCGAGACGGCGCGCCTGACGGGCCTGTCCGAATCGGCCGTCAAGGTCGGCATTCACCGCGGCCTGAAGGTGCTGGCCGCGCGCTTCGGCGCCGCGCGGCGCCTGGAGGGCCACGCATGAAAACCGACGAGCTGATTGGCCTGCTGGCCACGCACGCCGGGGCCGAACGCCGGCCCGCCACCGGGGCCGCCCTGGCGCGCGCCGTGTGCGTGGGGCTGCTCGGCTCGCTGGCCATCGTGCTGATGGGCTACGGGCTCAACCACCGGTTTCCGCAGGTGCTGGGCATGCCCTTGTTCTGGATGAAGCTGGGCATGCCGGTGCTGGTGGCGCTGTGCGCGGGCGTGGTCGCCAGCCGCCTGGCGCGCCCCGGCGTGTCGGCGGGTCGCGCCGGCTGGGGCATCGCGCTGGCGCTGGTGGTGGTGTGGGGCGTGGCGGCGGGCCAGTGGCTGGCCGCGCCGCCGCCCGCGCGCGCCGAACTGCTGTGGGGCCAGACCTGGCGCAGCTGCGCCTTCAGCATCGGCCTGATCTCGCTGCCGGTGCTGGTGGCGGCGCTGGGCGCGTTGCGCGAAATGGCGCCCACGCGCCTGCGGCTGGCGGGCGCGGCGGCCGGCGCGCTGGCCGGCGGCGCCGGCGCCGCCGTGTACGCGCTGCATTGCCCCGAACTGGGCGCGCCCTTCATTGCCGTGTGGTACGTGTTGGGCATGGCGCTGCCGGTGGCGGTGGGCGCCTGGCTGGGGCCGCGCGTGCTGCGCTGGTGAGGTCGGGTGCGCGCCGCAGGCGGCGTGACTGCGTCAGCGATCTTGTGGCGACCCTTGACGTGGCCGCGTTCAGGTGGCCTTGCCCAGGCCTGCCGCGGCACGGCGCGGCGACAGATGGATGCCGGCCAGCATGCAGCGCACCGAGCCACCCGCCAGCTCGATGGTGGGCACCGCCAATGGCAGCAGGCGCGCGCTGCGCTCGATGCGCGCCTTCTGCCGCGCCGTGAGGCTGTCGCAGGCACGCTGCGACAGCGCCAGCACGCGATCCGCGCGGCCGGACAACTCGATGGCATTGCCCGCGAATTCGCCAATCTGCTCGGGACTCAGATCGATCACCTCGTGTCCCCACTCCTGCAGCCGCGCCACCACCTCCCGCGCACGGCTCGGATCGGTCAGCGAGCGCATGCCCAGCAGCGCGAACTCGGTGGCCACGCACATCAGCACGTTGGTGTGGTAGATCGGCCGGCCCGCCATGTCGGCGGTGTCGAAGACGATGGGCTCGAAATTGAAGTGGGTGCTGAAGCGCTCCAGCAGCACCGGATCGGCCCGGTTGGAGCGGGCGGTGTAGGCCACGCCGGCCGTGTGGTCGAGCACCATGGCGCCGGTGCCTTCGAGGAACAGCTGGTCGTGCTCCAGCCCCGAATAGTCGATCACGTCCTGTACGCGGTACTCGGCCTTGAGCATCTCGATGATGTCCTGACGCCGCTCGCGCCGACGGCTGGGCGAGTGCATCGCGTAAATGGCCACGCGCCCGCCCGGGTGGGTGGAGAACCAGTTGTTGGGGAACACCGAGTCGGGCGTGTCCTGCTCGCCGCGATCCTCGAACAGGTGCACGCGCACGCCGGCGTCTTGCAATTGCTCTGCCGCCCGCGTCACCTCGCGGTGCGCGGCCGCGGCGATGGCGCGCGCCTCGCCCACGGCGGCCGGGTTCTGGAAGGCGTTGTCCGTGGCGGTTTCGGGGTTGGGTGTGAAGCGGTGCGGGCGCACCATCACGACGGCCGCGGGGGCCTGGATCGAGCGGAAGGTGGACATGGCGGCGGCGTTGGGTGTCGTGGCTTCAGAAGGTGTGAATGAATCGCGGGTGCCCGAAAGGATCGTCAAAACGCGTCCGATCAAGGCGCAAAGCGCAGCCGTAGCTCGGGCTACGGCGAGCATTTGCAACGCCGAGCGGGCGGGTTTTGACGGTCAAGGCGGGCATGAGGGGTCCGTTCACACCTTCTCAGGCAACGCGGCGCACCGCGCAGCGCGAGGCGGCCGGGCGGGTGTGGCGAAACAGGTCCTTCGGATCGTCGGCGCGCGGCACCAGCTCCACGTCCACGCCCAGCCGGCGCCGCTCGGCCTGCGCCAGCACGCAGCGCAGCGTCGAGTAGTCTTCCAGCGCGAAGCCGACCGAGTCGAACACCGTCACCTGCTCGGCGCTTTGCCGGCCGGCGGCCGTGCCGGCCAGCACGCGCCACAGGTCCACCACCGGAAAGTCCGCAGGCAGTTGCTGGATGTCGCCTTCGACGCGCGTCTGCGGTTCGTACTCGACGAACACGCGCGCGCCACGCAGCACCTCGGCGTGCAGCTCGGTCTTGCCGGGGCAGTCACCACCCACCGCGTTGATGTGCATGCCCGGCGCGATCATGTCGGGCGTGAGGATGGCGGCACAGGTCTTGTCGGCGGTGACCGTGGTCACGATGTCGGCGCCGCGCACCGCCTCGGCGGTCGATGCGCAGCGGATGACTTTCAGCGACGGATAGACCGACAGGTTGCGCACCAGTTTGTCGGTGGCGCGCGGGTCAAGGTCGTGGACCGCGATCTCCTCGATGCCCAGATGGCCGTGGAAGGCCAGCGCCTGGAACTCGCTTTGCGCGCCGTTGCCGATCAGCGCCATGCGGCGCGCGTCGGGGCGGGCCAGCGCGCGCGCTGCCATCAGCGAGGTGGCGCAGGTGCGCAGGGCGGTGGCCAGCGTGAGCTCGGACAGCAGCACCGGGTAGCCGGTGTCCACCTCGGCCAGCACGCCAAAGGCCATCACCGTGTACAGGCCGCGCCGGGTGTTGCCGGGGTGGCCGTTGACGTATTTGAAGGCGTAGCGCCGCGTGTTGGACACCGGCATCAGCTCGATCACGCCGATGTCCGAGTGGTTGGCCACGCGGGCGCTCTTGTCGAACTCGGGCCAGCGCACGAAGTCGTCCCGGATGGTGTCGGCGAGTTCGCCGATGAATGGGATCACGCCGATGTCCTGCACCAGGCGGGACATGGTCGGTACGTCGACAAAGCGGGTCATGGGCTCTCCTGGAAACGTCTGCACGTTGGGGCGGCTTGTCGCCGCCAGGAGATTGTTGGCTCGAACGATGCCAATTTGAATGGATCAACTTGGCAAGTTATTCTCTGATCTCTACACTTTGCTCATTCAAGCAATCAAAATGCTCGATTCATGGACGACACCGACCGCGAACTGATCGCGCTGCTGCGGGCCGATGCGCGCCTGCCGGTGGTGACGCTGGCCAGCAAGCTGCGCGTGGCGCGCGCCACGGTGCAAAACCGCATCGCCAGGCTGCAGGCCGAGGGGACGATCGTGGGTTACACGGTACGCCTGCGGCCCGAGGCCGAAGGGCACCGCATTCGCGCGTTGACCTCGATCGAGGTCAAGGGCAACCACGCCGAGGACGTGTTGCGTGCGCTGCGCGGACATCCCAACGTGGTGGCGCTGCACACCACCAACGGCCGCTGGGACCTGGTGGCCGAGTTGCGCGCCGACACGCTGGAATCATTCGACCGCGTGCTCAACGCGATTCGCCGGATTCCGGGCATCGCCAACACCGAGAGCAGCATCCTGCTGTCGACGCACAAAATCTAGCGCCGAATGGGTTCAGCGCTTGCGCCCACCCAGCAGGCTGCCCAGCGCGCCGCGCAGCATTTCGCGGCCCATGCGGCGCATCTCGCCCTTGACCACGGTCTGCACCATGCCGTCGTACTGGCCGCCGCGCGGGCCGGTGCGGCCGAACAGGGCCTCCTTGACCACCGTGCCCACGCTGCCCAGCAGGCCACCGTCGGCCGCGCCACCGGCCGCCGGCGCACCGGCGCCGCCGGCGCCACCGGGGGCGGCGCTCGCGCCCGCGCGTTGGGCCAGTTTCTCGTAGGCCGATTCGCGGTCCACCGCCTGCTCGTAGGTGCCGGCCACCAGCGAGCCGGCGATCAGCGCCTTGCGCTCCTCGTCGGTGATGGGGCCGATGCGGCTGCCGGGCGGGATGACGAACAGGCGCTCGGTCACGCCGGGGCGGCCCTTGGCGTCCAGCAGGCTGATGAGCGCCTCGCCGGTGGCCAGCTCGGTGATGGCGGCCTCGACGTCCAGCTTGGGGTTGCCGCGCATGGTCTCGGCCGTGGCCTTGACGGCCTTCTGGTCGCGCGCGGTGAAGGCGCGCAGCGCATGCTGCACGCGGTTGCCCAGCTGCGCCAGCACCGTGTCGGGCACGTCGATCGGGTTTTGCGTGACGAAGTAAACCCCCACGCCCTTGCTGCGCACCAGGCGCACCACCAGCTCGATGCGCTCGAGCAGCACCTTGGGCGCATCGTTGAACAGCAGGTGCGCCTCGTCGAAGAAGAACACGAACTTGGGCTTTTCGGGGTCGCCGATCTCGGGCAGGCGCTCGTACAGCTCGGACAGCAGCCACAGCAAAAAGCTGGCGTACAGGCGCGGCGCGGTCATCAGCTTGTCGGCGGCCAGGATGTTGACGACACCCTTGCCTTGCACCGTCTGCATCATGTCGTCGAGGTTGAGCATGGGCTCGCCGAAAAACTTGTCGCCGCCCTGGCTCTCCAGCGTCAGCAGGCCGCGCTGAATGGCGCCCACGCTGGCGGTGCTGACGTTGCCGTACTTGATGGTGAAGTCCTTGGCGTTTTCGCCCACGTGCGCCAGCATGGCGCGCAGGTCCTTCAGGTCGAGCAGCAGCAGGCCCTCGTCGTCGGCGATCTTGAACACCAGGTTGAGTACCCCCGCCTGCGTGTCGTTCAAATCCAGCATGCGCGCCAGCAGCAGCGGCCCCATGTCGCTGATGGTGGCGCGCACCGGGTGGCCCTGCTCGCCGAACACGTCCCACAGCGTGGTCGGGCACTGGGTGGACGCCGGCAGCTCCAGCCCGCGGTCCTGCAGCACCTGGGCGATCTTGCCCTCGATGCGGCCGGCCTGGCTGATGCCCGTGAGGTCGCCCTTGACGTCGGCCATGAACACCGGCACGCCCAGCAGCGAAAACGACTCGGCCATCTTCTGCAGCGTGACGGTCTTGCCGGTGCCGGTGGCGCCGGTGACCAGGCCGTGGCGGTTGGCCAGGCCGGGAAGCAAAAAGGCCTGGATGTCGCCGTGTTGGGCCATGAGGATCGGATCGGCCATGAGCACTTGCCTTTGAAAAGTAAAATCGCTTGATTATCAAGCGACTTTTTTGAAGAAGGTGAGAGCGCAATGGCCGGCCACAGCAAATGGGCAAACATCCAGCACCGCAAGGGGCGCCAGGACGAAAAACGCCAGCGCATCTGGACGCGCGTGGTGCGCGAGATCATGGTGGCCGCGCGCACCGGCGGCGGCGACCCCACGGCCAACCCGCGCCTGCGCCTGGCCATCGACAAGGCCAAGGCGGCCAACATGCCGGCCGACACCATCAAGCGCAACATCGACAAGGCCACCGGCAACCTCGAGGGCGTGAGCTACGAGGAAATCCGCTACGAGGGCTATGGCATCGGTGGTGCGGCCATCATCGTCGACACCATGACCGACAACCGCGTGCGCACCGTGGCCGACGTGCGTCACGCCTTCAGCAAGTACGGCGGCAACATGGGCACCGAGGGCTCGGTGGCGTTCCAGTTCAAGCATTGCGGGCAAATCGTGTTCGCGCCCGGTGTCAGTGAAGACAAGGTGATGGAGGTGGCGCTGGAGGCCGGCGCCGAGGACGTCATCGCCGACGAGGCCGGCGCCATCGAGGTGCTGACCGCGCCCGGCGACTTCGAGGCCGTGCGCGACGCGCTGCAGGCCGCCGGCCTGACGCCCGAGGTGGCCGAGGTCACCCTGCGCGCCGACAGCAGCATCGACCTGGCGGGCGAGGACGCCCAGAAGATGCAGAAGCTGCTGGACGTGCTGGAAGACCTGGACGACGTGCAGAACGTCTATCACAACGCCAACGTCGACTTGGGCGAGTGACGACAGCATGAAAGTCCTGGTGATCGGCGGCGGCGGCCGTGAACATGCGCTGGCCTGGAAGCTGACCCAGTCCCCGCGCGTGCAGCAGGTTTACGTGGCGCCCGGCAACGGCGGCACGCAGCGCGGCGCCGGCCTGGTCAACGTGCCCATCACCGATGTGGCGGCGCTGCGCGACTGGGCCTTGCAGGAAAAGATCGCGCTCACGGTGGTCGGGCCCGAGCAGCCGCTGGCCGCGGGCGTGGTCGACGACTTTCGCAAGCACGGCCTGCGCATCTTCGGCCCCAGCCGGGCCGCCGCGCAACTGGAAAGCTCCAAGGCCTTCAGCAAGGCCTTCATGCAGCGCCACGGCATTCCCACCGCGGCCTACGACAGCTTCACCGACGCCGCGGCCGCGCGTGCCTACGTCGACCGGCTGGGCGCGCCCATCGTCGTCAAGGCCGATGGCCTGGCCGCCGGCAAGGGCGTGGTGGTGGCGCAGACCGTGGCCGAGGCGCACGCCGCCATCGACGACATGCTGGGCGGCAACCAACTGGGCGTGGCGCACAACGAGGGTGGTGCGCGGGTTGTGATCGAGGAGTTTTTGCACGGCGAAGAGGCCAGCTTCATCGTGCTGTGCGACGGCAAGAACGTGCTGCCGCTGGCCACCAGCCAGGACCACAAGCGCCTGCTGGATGGCGACGCCGGCCCCAACACCGGCGGCATGGGCGCGTACTCGCCCGCGCCGGTGGTCACGCCCGACATCCACGCGCGCGTGATGCGCGAGATCATTGGGCCCACCGTGCGCGGCATGGAGCAGGACGGCGTGCCCTTCACCGGTTTTCTGTACGCCGGCCTGATGATCGACGCGCAGGGCCACCCCCGCACGCTGGAGTTCAACACCCGCATGGGCGACCCCGAGACCCAGCCCATCCTGATGCGCCTGAAGTCCGACCTGCTGGAGGTGCTGCTGGCCGCCACCGCCGGCAAGCTGGACGCCGTGCAACTGCAGTGGGACCGCCGCGTGGCCTTGGGCGTGGTGATGGCCGCGCACGGCTACCCGCAGGCGCCGCGCAAGGGCGACCTGATCACCGACCTGCCCGCCGCGCAGGACGACGCCATGGTGTTTCACGCCGGCACGGTGCAGGACGGCGATCAGCTCAAGACCGCCGGCGGACGCGTGCTGTGCGTCACCGTGCTGGCCGACTCCGTCAAGCAGGCGCAGGTGCGCGCCTACGACGTGGCGCGCCAGATCCACTTCGACGGGGCGCAATACCGCCGCGACATCGGCCATCGGGCGGTGGTGTGAACGGCTGTGGGCTTGCTCCCTCGCCCCTTTGGGGAGAGGGCTGGGGTGAGGGGCAGCTGGCGTTGGATGCGCTGTCGGCCGGGATGTGCGCCCGGCGGCGCACCTACTTTCTTTTGCTTCGCCAAAAGAAAGTAGGCAAAGAGAAGGCGACCCCAAGTCTGCGACCCCTGCGCTTCGCTACGGGGCAAACCTGCGTCACGGCGCTTGCGGGGTGCGCCGCGGAACTCACTGCGCGCTGGCGCGCTCCGTTCAAACAACCGCGGCGAGTCAGTCAACGAAGCGCGTGCATCCTGCGGTGCACGCGCCACCCCGCAAGCACCGCACCGCAGGCGCAGCCACAGGGGTTTCATTCGGGCCATCGCTGCGCTCGGCCGAGGATCAGGGCGCGAGCATCGCAGGCCGCCCCGCAGCGCAGCGAAGGGGACGCGGTCAGTGGGGTCGCCTTTCTTTTGCCTTCTTTTCTTTGGCGACGCAAAGAAAAGAAGGTGCGCCGCCGGGCGCACATCCCGGCCAGCCGACGCATGCAGAGTCAGCTGAACATCGAACAACAGCGGCCCCATCGAACGCCAGAAAGCCCCTCACCCCAGCCCTCTCCCCAAAGGGGCGAGGGAGCCAAACCGCACACACGCTGACATGACCGACTTCAACACCCAGGTTCGCAACTACCTCATCGGCCTGCAGGCCCGCATCATCGACGCCATCGAAGGCGTCGACGGCCAGGCCAAGGCGGTGCGCGATGCGTGGCGCAAGGCGCCGGGCGAGGCGCTGCAAGGCGAGGGCGTCACCCGCATCATGGAAGGCGGCGCGGTGTTCGAGCGCGCGGGCTGCGGCTTTTCGGACGTGCGTGGGCCGCGCCTGCCGCCCTCGGCCACGCAGCACCGGCCCGAGCTGGCCGGCGCGCCGTTCGAGGCCATGGGCGTGTCGCTGGTGTTTCATCCGCTCAACCCCTATGTGCCCACGGTGCACATGAACGTGCGCATGATCTCGGCCGGCCAGCCGGGGCAGGAGCCCGTGCGCTGGTTCGGCGGCGGCATGGATTTGACGCCGTACTACGGCTTCGACGAGGACTGCCGGCACTTTCATGCCGCGTGCCAGGGCGCGCTGGCGCCGCTGGGGGGCGATCTGTACGGCCGTTTCAAGCCCTGGTGCGACGAGTATTTCTTCAACCAGCACCGCGGCGAGGCGCGCGGCATCGGCGGCATCTTCTACGACGACTTTGCCGAGGGCGGGCCCGAGCACGGCTTTGCGCTGATGCGCGCAGTGGGCGACGCGTTCTTGCCGGCCTACCTGCCCATCGTCGACCAGCGACGCGCCACGCCCTGGGGCGAGCGCGAGCGCCAGCATCAGCTGATCCGGCGCGGGCGCTACGTCGAGTTCAACCTGGTGTGGGACCGCGGCACGCATTTCGGCCTGCAGTCGGGCGGACGCACCGAATCGATCCTGCTGTCGATGCCGCCGCTGGCCAGCTGGGCCTATCAACGCCGTCCCGAGCCCGGTACGCCCGAGGCGCGACTGACCGAGCACTTCCTGGTGCCGCGCGCGTGGCTCTAGCGACTGCCCCGCGGCGCATCGGCGTCTACGGCGGCGCCTTCGATCCGCCGCATGCGGCGCACCTGGCGGTGGCGCGCGCGGCCATCGAGCAGCTGGCGCTGGACGTGCTGCACGTGATTCCCACCGGCGACGCCTGGCACAAGTCGCGCCCGCTGTCGCCCGCGCGCGACCGCCTGGCGCTGTGCCGGCTGGCCTTTGCCGGTTGGCCGAAGCTGCGCGTCGACGACCGCGAGCTGCGACGGGCCGGCCCGACCTACACCATCGACACGCTGAGCGAGTTGCGTGCGCAGCATCCGCGGGCCGAGCTGTTTCTCGTCATCGGCAGCGACCAGGCCGAGGCCTTTGCGCGCTGGCGCCGGGCGCAGGACATTGTGCGGACTGCTACGGTTGCGATAGCTGCTCGCGCAGACGCAACGGGCGCCAGCGCCCCGTTTGATCAAAAAAATGCGCTGCCTGGCGTGCAACTCGCTGGTGCGCATGGCGTGCGGCAGCTGCGCCTGCCGGCGTTGCCGCACAGCTCCACCGACATCCGCGCCCGCGTGGCCGCCGGGCGCGGCATAGCCCGTCTGGTGCCCGCCCCGGTGGCGCGGTATATTGCCGACCATCATCTCTACGCGAACCCATCAATGAGCGAAACCGCCGCCAAGAAAGACGTGCAGAAACTGCAGCGCGCCATCGTCGATGGCCTGGAAGACGTCAAGGGCCAGGACATCCGGGTGTTCAACACCGAGCATCTGTCGCCGCTGTTCGAGCGCGTGATCGTGGCCAGCGGCACCTCCAATCGGCAGACCAAGGCGCTGGCCGCCAGCGTGCGCGACAAGGTGCGCGAAGCCGGTTTTGCCAAGCCGCGCGTGGAAGGCGAGGACAACGGCGAATGGATCATCGTCGACTGCGGTGCTGCCGTGGCGCACGTGATGCAGCCCATGATTCGCCAGTACTACAACCTGGAAGAAATCTGGGGCGAAAAACCCGTCCGCCTGCGCTCGGCCGCGTCCGCCGTGCCCAAGGCGGCGGCCAGGAAGGCTCCGGCCAAGGCCGCGCCGGTGAAGCCGGCTGCCGCCAGGAAGGCGCCCGCCAGGGCGGGTGATGCCACGGCCGCCGCACCGCGCAAACCCGCGGCCAAGAAGGCGGTGGCCAAGAAGGCCGCTGGCGCAGCCGCACGCGGCTCATCGTCACCGCGCAAGCCGGCCACCAAGGTGGCGGTGGCCAAGAAGGTGCTGGTGGTGGGCAAGCCGGCCGCCAAGCCCGCGGCCAAGGCGGCTGCGGCGCGCAAGCCCGCGCCCGCGCGCAAGAGCGCCGCTCGCCCGGCGCGATGAAGCTGTGCGTGCTCGCCGTCGGCCAGCGGGTGCCGGCGTGGGCCGCCGCAGCCTGGGACGACTACGCCAAGCGCTTTCCGCCCGAGCTCAAGGTCGAGCTCAAGACCATCAAGACCGAGCCGCGCGCTGGCGGCAAGACGGCGGCGCAGGCCATGGCCGCCGAGCGCCAGCGCATCGAGGCCGCCCTGCCCAAGTCGGCCCACGTGGTGGTGCTGGACGAACGCGGCACGGCCTTGACCACCACCGCCCTGGCCGAGCGCTTGACCCATTGGCAATCGCTGGGGCAGGACGTGGCGCTGCTGATCGGCGGCCCCGACGGGCTGGATGCGGCCCTGCGCCAGGCCGCGCACGAGCGCATCCGCCTGTCGGACCTGACGCTGCCGCACGCCATGGTGCGCGTGCTGCTGGTGGAGCAGTTGTACCGTGCCTGGTCGGTCAACGCAGGTCACCCTTATCATCGTGAATAATCCTGTTTTGATAGCTGCCTGCGCTTGATTGGCGGGCGCTACAGGCTAATTTGATTAAAAATGTCCGGTTTCATCTACCTCGCCTCGCAAAGCCCGCGCCGGCGCCAGTTGCTGGCGCAGCTGGGCGTGCGCCATGAACTGCTGCTGCCCAATGCGCCGGGTGACGGAGGCGAGGATGCCGAAGGTCTGGAGGCGGTATTGCGCGGCGAAAGCCCGGGCGCCTACGTGCAGCGCGTGACGGCGCTCAAGCTCGACGCCGCCGAGGCGCGCCACGCGCGCCGCGGCCTGGCGCTGGCGCCCATCCTGTGCGCGGACACCACGGTGGCGCTGGACGATCGCATCTACGGCAAGCCCGAGGATGCGCCAGACGCCGCGCGCATGCTGGCCGAACTTTCGGGCCATGAACACCAGGTGCTGACCGCCGTGGCGCTGCAGGCGGGCGAGCGGCGCCTGGCGGCGCTGTCGGTGTCGCGGGTGCGCTTTGCCGCCATGACGGCGGCGCAGATCGCCGCCTACGTGGCCAGCGGCGAGCCCATGGGCAAGGCCGGCGCCTATGCCATCCAGGGGCCGGTGGCCCAGTACGTGGAGAACCTGAACGGCAGCTACACCGGCATCATGGGCTTGCCGCTGTTCGAGACCGCGCGCCTGCTGCGGGCCGTCGGCGTGCTGCGCGATTGAGGCCCGCGCTGCGCGCGCAAATCGACCTCAGGCGACGTAGTCCAGCACCACCAGCTGCGTCTTGATGTCGCCGACGAAGCGGCTCAGCGCCTCGTGCTCGGGCGTGGTCTGGTAGAAGTCGTGCGCCTGCGCATCCGCGAACGTGGCCACGATGGCATGCGTGAGTTCGGGCGAGCGCTTCGAGGCGTTGGCGACCAGGCGCATTTCGATCAAGCCGGGGACGACGGTCATGAGCAGTTCGCAGTGGCGGACGATGAAGGCCTGATCGCTCTCGGTCAGGGGCCTCTTGAAGCCCATCAGGACGACGTGGTGAAACATGGTCTTGCCGGTCAGGAAATGGTCAGGCCGCCATCCACCGACAGGATGTGCCCCGTCGTCGAGCGCGAGTCGTCGCAGGCCAGGAACAGCGCTGCCTTGGCGACGTCCTCGGGCGTCACCATGCCGAACAGCTGGTTCTGGGCCGACAGGTTGGTGGCGTCGTTGTTGGCCATCATCTTGAGCACCCGCTCGGTCGACGTGGCGCCGGGCGCGATGGCGTTGACGCGCACGTGCTCGGCCGCGTATTCGACCGCCATCGAGCGCGTCAGGGCGCTGATGGCGCCCTTGGCCGCGGTGTACGAGTCCTTGTTGTGCGTACCGATCAAGGCGAAGATCGAGGTCATGTTGATCACCGCGCCGCCGCCGCTGGCGATGACGGCCGGAATGCCGAAGCGGCAGCCCAGCCAGGTGCCGAACAGGTCGATCTTGATGCGCGCCCAGAACTCGTCGATCGGCGCATCGCTCACGCGCGAGTCGCGGCTGGTGGAGCCGCCGGCGTTGTTGTGCAGCACGTGCAGGCCGCCGAAGGTCTTGACGGTTTGCGCCACCGCCGCCTCCACCTGATCGGGCTCGCTGACGTCGGTGGGGATGAACAGCGCCTGGCCGCCCTGGGCCTGCACCAGGCGGGCCGTTTCTTCGCCCGCTTCGGCGTTGCGCTCCACCACGGCGATGCGCGCGCCCTCGGCGGCGAACAGCAGGGCCGTGGCGCGTCCGATGCCCGCACCGGCGCCGGTGATGAGGGCGGTCTTGTTTTCGAGTTTCGGCATGCTTGTCTCCTGAAATGAGGGCGCGGGATTCCCGCGAAATTTCGGCGTCCTGTCGCATCGACGGAACTTTCAATTCTTTTCCAGTTTTTTAGCACGGCATAGCGATTCAACGCACACCTTCTGTGCGTGGACGCACAACATGAAAGGCCACCCGACGGCGTGTAGGCAAGCCTCGGCGGCGCACGGCGAAGTTCGACGCCGCGCCCGTTCAGGCATCATCCGCAGCTTCCAGGAAGGTGCCCATGCAACAGGACATATTGATCAACTGGTCTCCGCAGGAGACGCGCGTCGCGGTGGTGGAGAACGGCGCGGTGCAGGAGCTGCACGTGGAGCGCACGCTGGAGCGCGGGCTGGTCGGCAACGTCTACCTCGGCAAGGTGGCGCGCGTGCTGCCGGGCATGCAGTCGGCCTTCATCGACATCGGGCTGGAGCGCTCGGCCTTTCTGCACGTGGCCGACCTGTGGCAGCGCCCGCTGGAGGGCGAGAGCCTGCCCGCGCACCGCAACGGCGGCGCCCAGCGTCCGATCGAAAAACAGGTGTTCGAGGGCCAGACGCTGATGGTGCAGGTCATCAAGGACCCCATCGGCACCAAGGGCGCGCGCCTGTCCACGCAGATCAGCGTGGCCGGGCGCATGCTGGTGTTCTTGCCGCAGGACGAGCACATCGGCGTGTCGCAGAAGATCGCCGCCGGCCTGCGCGACGCGCTGCGCGAGCGCGTGCAGCAGCTGGCGCGCGCCGCCGCGCCGGAGGGCAAGACGGGCGGCTACATCCTGCGCACCAACGCCGAGGACGCCAGCGACGCCGAACTGGCCGAGGACATCGCCTATCTGCGCAAGACCTGGACGCGCATCCGCGAGGCCGCCACGCGCCTGCCACCGGCGTCCTTGTTGCACGAGGATTTGCGCCTGCTGCAGCGCGTACTGCGCGACCTGGTGGGCGAGGGCACGCAGAGCATCCGCATCGATTCGCGTGAGCAGTTCGATGCGCTGATGGCCTTCGGCAAGGAGTTCATGCCGGCCGCCGCCGCGCGCCTGTCGCACTACCGCGGCGAGCGGCCGATCTTCGATCTGTTCAACGTCGACGACGAGATCGCCAAGGCGTTGGGGAGGCGGGTGGACCTGAAGTCGGGCGGCTACCTGATCGTCGACCAGACCGAGGCGCTGACCACCGTCGACGTCAACACCGGCGGCTTCATCGGCACGCGCAATTTCGACGAGACGGTGTTCAAGACCAACCTGGAGGCGGCGCAGGCCATTGCGCGCCAGCTGCGCCTGCGCAACCTGGGCGGCATCATCGTGGTGGACTTCATCGACATGAGCTTGCCCGAGCACCAGCAGGCCGTGCTGGCCGAGTTTCGCAAGCAGCTGGCGCGCGACCGCGTCAAGACTCAGGTGGGCGGCTTTTCGCACCTGGGCCTGGTGGAGATGACGCGCAAGCGCACGCGCGAATCGCTGGCGCAACTGCTGTGCGAGCCCTGCGAGCAATGCCAGGGCAGCGGGCGCGTGCGCACCGCGCGTACCGTGGCCTACGACGTGCTGCGCGAAATCCTGCGCGAGGCGCGGCAGTTCAACCCGCGCGAATTTCGCGTCGTCGCCGCGCCGGCCGTGATCGACATGCTGATCGACGAAGAGAGCCAGCACCTGGCGGGCCTGTCGGATTTCATCGGCAAGCCGATTTCGCTGCAGGCCGAAAGCGCGGTCGGGCCGGACCAGTACGACATCGTCCTGCTTTGAACCTGCGGGTTTGGTCGCCCGACGGCGAACGGTCAGAATCGCGCCATGCCCCCATCCGATCAAGAAAGCTACGACCAGTCGGTCTCGGCGGTGCACAACCGCCTGTTCTTTCGCCTGTTCCAGGTCGGCAATGCGCTGGACCGCCAGTCCGTCAAGGAGCTGGGCATCACCACGGTGCAGTGGGCCACGCTGGGCGCCCTGTCGCGTCCGCAGGCGCTGACGGGTATGGCGTTTTCCGAGCTGGCGGACTATCTGGTCGTCAGCCGGCAAAGCCTGGATGGGGTGCTCAAGCGCCTGGAGCGCGAGGGCCACGTCGAGCGCGTGGTCGACCCGGCCGACCGGCGCGCCAAGAAGGTGGTGCTGCTGCCCGCCGGGCGCGCCTTCTGGGGCGAGCTCCAGCCCCGCATCTACGAGTTTTATCGGCAGGCGGTGGAGCGCTTTCGCTTCGACGACAAGGTCACGCTGCTGCACTACATCAACCGACTCAACGAGGGCATGAGCCAGATCGATCTGGGGCGCAAGGCGGACCGCGAGACCTAGGCCGCTGGCGCCGATTTATGTCGCCATGTTGACAATGTTTGGCGAATTGCTATCGGGTAAACGTTCTAATTTATCAGGTTCCATCAAGAAAAATATGTCATGAACTTGACGTAAATGATCGAATAGGAGATCATTCGGCAGCCCGCATCCCAGACGAGAGACAAGCATGGCTGCCTATCCGAATCTTCTGCGCCCGCTGCGCATTGCCGGGGTCGACCTGCCCAACCGCATGGTGATGGGCGCCATGCACACCCGGCTTGAAACCATGGATCGCCCGCTGGAGCGGCTGGCGGCCTTCTATGCCGCCCGCGCTGCCGGCGAGATCGGCCTCATCCTCACCGGCGGCTATGCGCCCGTGCCCGAAGGCGTGATGGACGAAGGCGGCCTGGTGCTGGACCGGTCCGAGCAGCTGGCCGAGCACCGCGTCATCACCTCGGCGGTGAACCAGGCCGGTGGCCGCATCGTGCTGCAGATCCTGCACGCGGGCCGCTATGCCAAGGTGGCGAGCTGCGTCGCGCCGTCGGCCATCAAGGCGCGCATCAACGTCCATGCGCCGCGTGCGCTGTCGACCGCAGAGGTCTGGGCCACCATCGAGCGATTTGCCAACACCTCGGCGCTGGCCGAGCAGGCGGGCTACGCCGGCGTGGAGATCATGGGCTCCGAGGGCTATCTGATCAACGAGTTCACGGCCGCGCTGACCAACCAGCGCGAGGACGAGTTCGGTGGCGATTTCGAGCGCCGCATCCGTTTGCCCGTCGAGATCGTCAAGGCCGTGCGGGCGCGGGTGTCGCCCCGGTTCATGCTCATCTACCGCATCTCGTCCATCGACCTGATGGACGGCGGCATGACGGGCGAGGAGGTGGCCGAACTGGCGCGCCGCGTCGAGGCCGCGGGCGCCGACATGCTCAACACCGGCATCGGCTGGCACGAGGCGGCGGTGCCCACCATGGCGGCGCCGGTGCCGCGCGCGGCCTGGGTCGAGGCGATCCGCAACGTCAAGCGCGCAGTCGGCATTCCGGTCATGGCGTCCAACCGCATCAACACGCCCGAAGTGGCCGAAGCCATCATCGCCTCCGGCGCCGCCGACCTGGTGTCGATGGCGCGCCCGCTGCTGGCCGACCCCGATTTCGCCCGCAAGACGCGCGCGGGTCTTGCCGAGCAGATCAACACCTGCATCGCCTGCAACCAGGCCTGCCTGGACCGCATCTTCACCGACCGGGTGGCGAGCTGCCTGGTCAACCCGCGCGCCGGGCGCGAGGTGGAGTTCGAAGACGGCAAGACAGCCGATCCCAAGCACTTCGCCGTGGTCGGCGGCGGGCCGGCCGGCATGGCGTTCGCCATCAACGCCACCCAGCGCGGGCACCGCGTCACCCTGTTCGAGGCGGGCGATCAGCTGGGCGGCCAGCTCAACCTGGCGCGCCAGGTGCCGGGCAAGAACGAGTTCAACGAGATGCTGCGCTACTTCCGGGTGACGCTGAAGCAGCTGCAGGTCGCCGTGCATCTGCAGACCGCGGTCGATGCCGAGGGCCTGGCGGCTCGCGTGCGCGCCGGCGAGTTCGACGAGGTGGTGATCGCCACCGGCGTGCTGCCGCGCCAGCCCGACATCCGCGGGCTCGACCACCCCAAGGTGCTCAGCTACCTCGACGTGCTGGCCCATGGCGCACCGGTGGGCCAGCGGGTGGCCATCATCGGCGCCGGCGGCATCGGCTTCGACGTGGCCGAGTACCTGGTCGGCCATGCCGAGGAGTCGCTGCAGCCCCAGGTGTTCATGGACGCCTGGGGGGTCGATACGGCCATCCACGGTGCGGGCGGCCTGAAGGCGCCCGCGCCGCACGCGGCCGGGCGCGTCGTCCACATGTTCCAGCGCAAGAACGAGTCGCTGGGCAAGAACCTGGGCAAGTCCACCGGCTGGATCCTCAAGGCCAATCTGCGCAAGGCCGACGTGGCGATGACGGCCGGCGCCAGCTACCACGCGGTCGATGACCAGGGCCTGCACTACAGCGTCAACGGCGAGGCCCGCGTGTGGGACGCCGACACCGTCATCCTCTGCGCGGGGCAGTTGTCCAACCGCACGCTGGCCGACGGCCTGGCCGAGCGCGGCATCCCCACCCACGTGATCGGCGGCGCCGACGTCGCGGCCGAGCTGGACGCCGTGCGCGCCATCGACCAGGCCACGCGCCTGGCGGTTTCGCTTTGATCGTCAATCTTCCACCCTTCATCCACCATGACCAGCAAGTTCTCGCAAGACCTCGACCAGAACCCCGGCAACCACCAGCCGCTGACTCCGCTGGGTCTGCTGGACCGGGCGGCGGATGTCTACCCCGACCGCATCGCCGTCATCCACGGTGAGCGGCGCCATACATGGGCCGAGTACGCCCAGCGCTGCCGCCGCCTGGCGCGCGCGCTGATTGGCGCCGGTATCCGGCGCGGCGACACGGTGGCCATCCTGGCGGCCAACATCCCCGAGATGCTGGAGGCGCAGTTCGGCGTGCCCCTGTCGGGCGCCGTCATCAACAGCATCAACATCCGCCTGGACGCGCCGGCGATCGCCTTCATCCTGCAGCACTCCGAGACGCGCTTGCTGTTGGTCGACCAGCAGTTCGCCGACGCGGCGCGCCAGGCCGTCAAGTTGTCCGGCCTGCAACTGGACGTGGTGGACATCCGCGCCGCCGACGTGCCCGACGCCGAGCCGTTCGGCGTGATCGAATACGAGCGCTTCCTCGCCCAGGCGCCGACCGATGTCGAGCTGCGCTACCCCGAGGACGAGTGGGACGCCATCGCGCTCAACTACACCTCGGGCACCACCGGCAACCCCAAGGGCGTGGTCTATCACCACCGTGGGGCCTACCTCAATGCCCTGGGCACCACCCTCTACGCACGGCTCAACGCCGGTACGCCGGTCTACCTGTGGACCTTGCCGCTGTTTCACTGCAACGGCTGGTGCTACGCCTGGGCCCTGGCTGCCGTGGGCGGCACCAGCGTGTGCCTGCGCAAGGTGGTGCCCGATGAGATTTACGCCGCCATCCGCCAGTACGGCGTCACGCATTTCTGCGGTGCGCCGGCGGTGCTCAGCGCCCTGGTCATGGGCAAGCCCAAGGATTGGGTCAGGCCCGAAACCCCCATCTGGGTGGCCTGCGCCGGCGCCTCGCCACCGGTCACGGTCATCGCGCAAACCGAGGCCCTGGGCTTCGAGGTGCTGCACGTGTACGGCATGACCGAGGCGCATGGCGTCAACACCACCTGCGTGGTGCAGGACGCGTGGGCCGCCATGGGCGACGACGAGCGGCTGCGCCGCATGGGCCGCCAGGGCGTGCGCACGGCGGTGGCGGGCGACATGATCGTCGCCGACCCGAGCACGCTGCAGCCCGTCGCGCGCGACGGCAAGACCATCGGCGAGGTGCTGTTTCGCGGCAACCTGGGCATGAAGGGTTACCTGAAGAACGCCGAGGCCACGCGCGAGGTCTTTCACGGCGGCTGGATGCACAGCGGCGACCTGGCCGTGATGCACGCCGACGGCTACATCGAGATCAAGGACCGCTCCAAGGACATCATCATCTCGGGCGGCGAGAACGTCTCGTCGATCGAGGTCGAGGAGGTGCTGTTCACGCATCCGGCGGTGTTCCAGGCCGCCGTGGTCGCCGTGCCCGACGAGAAATGGGGCGAGGTGCCCTGCGCCGTGCTGGAGCTGCATCCCCCATACGTCGGCACGCTGACCGCGGACGACATCATCCAGTTCTGCCGCGCCCGGCTGCCGGGCTTCAAGACGCCCAAGCACGTGATCTTCGAGCCCATCGTGCGCACGGCCACCGGCAAGCTGCAGAAGTTCAAGCTGCGCGACCACGTCGCCGAGATCATCGCCAAGCGCGAGCACTGACCGACCCTCTCATCAAAGGAGCATTCCCATGCGTGGACTCAAGGACAAAGTCGCCATCATCACCGGCGCTGCCGGCGGCATCGGCCGCAGCCTGGTGCAACGTTTTCTGGAAGAGGGCGCGCGCGTCGCCGCCTTCGATCTGAACCAGGCCGGCCTGGATGAGGTCAAGGCCCAGTTTCCGCAGTACGCGGGCCAGCTGAGCACGGTGCAACTCGACATCACCGACCACGACGCGGTCGCCCGGGCCGTGCAGAAGGTCCACGCCGACTTGAAGCAGATCGACATCCTGGTCAACAACGCCGGCTGGGACGTGGCCAAGCAGTTCGTCGACACCACGCCCGATTTGTGGGACAAGCTGATCGCCATCAACCTCAAGGGCCCGCTGAGTCTGCAGCACGCCGTGGTGCCGCTGATGGTGGCCGCCGGCGGCGGCAAGATCGTCAACATCGCCTCGGACGCGGGCCGCGTCGGCTCTTCGGGCGAATCCGTCTATGCCGCCTGCAAGGGCGGCATCATCGCCTTCAGCAAGACGCTGGCGCGCGAAACGGCGCGTGCCGGCGTGCGCGTCAACGTGGTCTGCCCCGGCCCGACCGACACGGCGCTGCTGCAGTCCTTCACCGGCGGCGGCGAGTTCGGCCAGAAGATCTACGACGGCCTCAAGCGCGCCATTCCGCTCAAGCGCCTGGGCCAGCCCGAAGACATTCCCGGCGCCGTGGCCTTCCTTTCCAGCGACGACGCCAACTTCATCACCGGCCAGGTGCTCTCGGTGTCGGGCGGCCTGACCATGCACGGCTGAGCCGGCGAAAACATCGCACCCGACTGCCGAATCGACCCCATGAGTGACTACATCCCCCCGTTGCAGGACATGCAGTTCGTGCTGAACGAACTGGCCGGCCTGCAGGACATCGCCGCGCTGCCCGGCCATGGCGAGGCCACGCCCGACACCGCCCGCGCGGTGCTGGAGCAGGCTGGCGCCTTTGCCGCCGAAGTCATTGTGCCGCTCAACCACTCGGGCGACGTCGAAGGCGTGCGCCTGGAAGGCGGCCAACCGCGCATGCCGGCGGGCTGGGTGCGCGCCTACGCGAGCTACGTCGAAGGCGGCTGGCCCACGCTGGCCGTCCCCGAGGCGCTGGGCGGGCAGAACCTGCCCGGCGTGCTGGCCGCTCCGGTCGAGGAGATGATGAACAGCGGCAGCATCGCCTTCGGCCTGCTGGGCCTGCTGTCGCGCGGCGCGGTGCAGGTTCTGAGCGAAGTCGGCACGCCCGAGCAGCAGCAGCGCTATCTGCCGCGCCTGGTCAGCGGCGAGTGGACCGGCACCATGGTGCTGACCGAGCCGCAGGCGGGCTCCGACCTGTCGGCGGTGCGCACGCGTGCCACCCGCGCGGCCGACGGCAGCTACCGCCTGCACGGCACCAAGATCTTCATCACCTATGGCGACCACGACCTGACGCCCAACGTGATCCATATGGTGCTGGCCCGGGTCGAGGGCGCTCCGGCGGGCACCAAGGGCATCTCGCTGTTCGTCGTGCCCAAGCGCTTCGTCAACGACGACGGCTCGCTGGGCGCGCACAACGACCTGCGTGCGGTGTCGATCGAGCGCAAGCTGGGCCTGCACGCCACGCCGACCTGTGTCATGGCCTTCGGCGATGACGAGGGTGCCGTCGGCCAACTGGTCGGCGAGGAGAACCGCGGGCTGGAATACATGTTCATCATGATGAACTCGGCGCGCTTTTCGGTCGGCCTGGAGGCCATCGGGCTGGCCGAGCGCGCCTACCAGAAGGCCCGCGCCTATGCGCGCGAGCGCGTGCAGGGTGTGGAGCAGGGCGGCGCCGGCAACGAGCGGGTGGCCATCATCAATCACCCCGACGTGCGCCGCATGCTGCTGAACATGAAGTGCCGCATCGAGGCCATGCGCGCGCTCGCCGGCGTGATGGCGGCCAGCATGGACCAGGCGGCGGCCAACCCCGATGCGCAGGTGCGCGAAGAGCACCAGGCCTTCGTCGAGCTGATGATGCCGATCGCCAAGGGCTGGTTCACCGAAGTCGGGCTGGACATCGCGTCCATGGGCATCCAGGTGCATGGCGGCGTCGGCTTCATCGAGGAAACCGGCGCGGCGCAGCATCTGCGGGACGCGCGCATCACGACCATCTTCGAGGGCACGACCGGCATCCAGGCCATGGACCTGGTCGGGCGCAAGGTGGGGCGCGACGGCGGGCGCGTCATCGGCGCGGTGATCGCGCGCATGCACGCGGTGCAGGCCGAGCTGCAGGCCCATACGGATGCCGAGTTGCGCGCCATCGGGGAACGACTGGATAAGGGCATCGGCGATCTCGAGGCCGCCGTCGAATCGATCGCGACGTCGTGGGCCAGCGGCCCCAAGCCGGCGCTGACGGGGTCGGTGCCCTTCCTGGAGCTGCTGGGCATCGTGGCCGGCGGCTGGCAGATGGGCCGCGCGGCCCTGGCGGCCGACCGGCTGCTCAAGTCCGATCCTGGATCCGAGTTTTTGACGCACAAAATCCTCGGCAGCCGCTTCTACGCCGACCACGTTTTGTCCAGGTCGGCCGGTTTGCGCCATGCCGTCGTGGCGGGCGGGGCGGCGACGCTGGCGTACGCCGAAGCGGCGTTCTGAGCCGGCCTCGGCGGGGCGCTTCGGTACGATATCGTTTTGCTTCATCAAACCCGTCGACAGGAGAGCGAGCCCATGTTCAGCCACGTGATGGTCGGATCGAACGACATCGAGCGCTCACAGCGCTTCTACAACGCCGTGCTCGGCCAGCTGGGCGTGCCCGAGCCCGTCCGCAACCAGAACGCCACCGGCCAGACGCGGCTGTTTTATCGGCACGAGGGCAACACCTTCTGCGTGTCCGAGCCGATCGACGGCGCGACGGCCACCCACGCCAACGGCGGCACCGTCGGCTTCAAGTGTCAATCGGCCGAACAGGTGCAGGCCTTTCACGCCACGGCGCTGGCGCATGGCGGCACCTCCATCGAGCAGCCGCCCGGCCTGCGCGAGGGCGCCGGGGGCGCGTTGTACCTGGCCTATGTGCGCGATCCGGACGGCAACAAGCTCTGCGCGCTGTTTCGGCCGAAGTAGGGCCTGATCAAGGCTCGAGCCAGCGCAGGCGGCCCTGGCCGATTTCATCCAGCTGCGCGCGCACGTCCACTCGCGCGTCGGCCGCCACCTCGTAGCGCAGCAGCACCTCGTCCGTGTGCTGCAAATCCACCGCCCGCACGGGCGCCTGCTGCAGGGCGTGGCGCACCGCGCCTTCCAGGGCGTAGGGCAGGGCGCAGGCCTGCGCCAGCCAGCGCACCAGCGGCACCTTGTCGGCCGCCAGCAGCGCCTGCGCCACGGCGTCGGTGTAGGCTCGCACCAGTCCGCCCGCGCCCAGCTTCACGCCGCCGAAATAGCGCACCACGGAGGCCAGCACGCCGTCCAGGTCCTGCTGGCGCAGCACGTGCAGCATGGGGCGACCGGCCGTGCCGCCGGGCTCGCCGTCGTCCACGGCGGCCGAATCGCCGCCGGCCAGCAGCGCCCAGCATACGTGCGTGGCGTCGGGGTGCTGCTGGCGCAGGGCGGCCACCAGCTGCAGCGCCTGCGCGCGCCCATCCACCGGCTGCACGCAGGCGATGAAACGGCTTTTCTTGACGATCAGCTCGTGGTGGACGGCAGCGGCCAGACCTTGGCTCAAGGCGCGATCTTCTTCCTGCGCCTTCGAGCCGCCGGCCACTCGGGTGCGAGCCGGGCGATCTGCGCCGGTTCTGCCAGCTCTTTCATCAATCGTAAACTATATTTATAATAGCTACTCGCGCTTGATTGGCGCTGGCTGGGGGTCGATTCGACCAAAATTCCATCCATCAACCGACCATGTCAGCCGACAGCCCCGCCGTCTGGCTGAAGCCGCCGTCCACGTAGGTGATCTCGGCCGTCACGCCGCTGGCCAGGTCGCTGAGCAAAAAGGCCGCGACGTTGCCGACATCCTCGATGGTGACGTTGCGCCGCAGTGGCGCGGCGGCGGCCACGTAGCCCAGCAGCTTGCCGAAGTCCTTGATGCCGCTGGCCGCCAGCGTCTTGATCGGGCCGGCGCTGATGCCGTTGACGCGCACGCCCCGACCGCCCAGCGCCTCGGCCATGTAGCGCACGGCGGCCTCCAGGCTGGCCTTGGCCAGGCCCATGGTGTTGTAGTTGGGGATGCTGCGCAGCGCGCCCAGGTAGCTCAAGGTCAGCAGCGCGGCCTTGTCGCTCAAATAGGGCAGGGCGGCCTTGGCCAGGGCGGGAAAGCTGTAGGCGCTGATGTCGTGCGCGATGCGGTAGCTTTCGCGGCTCAGGCCGTCGAAGAAGTTGCCGGCGATCGCCTCGCGCGGCGCAAAGCCGATGGCGTGCACGAAGCCGTCGAACCTGGGCCACACCTGGCCCAGCTCGGCGAACATGCGCTCGATCTGCTCGTCGCTGCCGACGTCGCAGTCGAACACCAGGCTCGAATCGAACTCGGCGGCGAATTCGGTGATGCGGCCCTTGAAGCGCTCGCCCACGTAGCTGAAGGCCAGCTCGGCGCCCTGCGCGTGGCAGGCGCGGGCGATGCCGTAGGCGATGGATCGGTTGGACAGCACGCCGGTGATCAAAAGCTTCTTGCCCGCCAGAAAGCCGTTCGGGTTGGTCATGCGCTAGCTCCTCGAAAAATAGCGGCAGAATTGTCGCATGCGACTTGTTCTGGCGGCCCTGCTCCTGGCCTGCAGCTTTCCGGCCTGGGCCGCGCACGGCTACGCGCTGTGGGGCGAGCTGAAGTATCCGGCCGGCTTCAGCCATTTCGACTACGTCAACGCCACCGCGCCCAAGGGCGGCGAGATCCGGCTGGTGGGCAATTCGCGCGCCTCCACCTTCGACAAGTACAACCCCTTCACCATCAAGGGCAACGCGCCCACCTATCTGGCGCAGTTGATGTTCGACACCCTGCTCACCGGCTCGCTCGATGAGGAGGGCGCCGCCTACGGCCTGCTGGCCGAGGACGTACAGGTGGCCCCTGACCGGCTGTCGGCCAGCTTCCGGCTGCGGCGTCAGGCGCGCTTTCATGACGGCTCGCCGGTGCTGGCCGCCGACGTCAAATACAGCTTCGACACGCTCGTGGGCCCCTTTGTCTCGCCGGCGTACAAGACGCTGTTGGTCAATGTGGCCGGCGCGGACGTGCTGGACGAGCGCACCGTGCGCTTTCGCTTTCGCCAGCCCAACCGCGAGCTGCCGCTCACGGTGGGTGGCCTGCCGGTGTTCAGCCGCCATTGGGGGCAAGGCAAACCCTTCGACCAGGTGGTGATGGAGCCGCCCATCGGCAGCGGGCCCTACCGCATCGGCCCGGTCAACTTCGGCAAGGACATCACCTATGTGCGCGACCCGGGCTACTGGGCACGCGAGCTCAACGTCAAGCGCGGCACGGGCAACTTCGATCGCGTGCAGGTCAAGATCTACCGCGACAACACCGCGCGGCTGGAGGCGCTGAAGGCCGGCGAGTTCGACCTGATGGCGTTTTATTCGGCCGGCGACTGGGCGCGGCGCGTGAACGGCCCCAAGTTCAAGACCGGCGAACTGGTCAAGGGCGAGTTTGCGCACAAGCTGCCCACGGGCTTTCAGAGCTACGTGCTCAACACCCGCCGCCCCTTCTTGCAGGACGTGCGCGTGCGCCAGGCGTTGGGCCTGGCGATCGACTTCGAGTGGATGGACCGGCAGATGTTTTACGGCTCCTACCGGCGCGTGAAGGGGCTGTTCGGCAACACCGAGTGCGCGGCCACCGGCTTGCCCGATGCGGCGCAGCAGGCGCTGATGGCGCCGTTTCGGCAGGATATTCCCGCTGCCGCCTTCGGCCCCGCCTTCGAGCCGCCGCGCACCGACCTGAGCCCCAATGGCCTGCGCGAGAACCTGCGCCAAGCGCAAAAGCTGCTGGCCGATGCGGGCTGGAAGGTGGCGGGCGGCGTGCTGACGAACGCCCAGGGCCAGGCCATGGTGCTGCACTACCTGGACAGCAACGAGGCCGGCGCCCGCGTGGTGGCGCCCTGGATTCGCAACCTGGACAAGCTGGGCATTCAGCTCAGCTACCGCGCGGTCGATTTCGCGCTCTACCAGCAGCGCTTGCAGACCTTCGACTTCGACATCACCTCCATCGCCTATCCCGGCA
Source organism: Burkholderiales bacterium (assembly GCA_017307865.1). Classification (GTDB taxonomy): domain Bacteria; phylum Pseudomonadota; class Gammaproteobacteria; order Burkholderiales; family Burkholderiaceae_C; genus Ottowia; species Ottowia pentelensis. The sequence continues at coordinate 48,575 of JAFKGE010000018.1, forward strand.
CGCCCAACCCCGGGCAGGAATACGCCGATCTGTTCGGCAGCCAGGCCGCGGACACCGAAGACTCGGGCAACCTGGCCGGCGTGAAGAACCCGGCCGTGGACAGCCTGATCAGCCACATGGTGGGCGCGCAGACCAAGCCCGACTTTCTGGCCGCCTGCCGCGCGCTGGAGCGCGTGGTCAGCCACGAGCACTACCTGCTGCCGCAGTGGTATTCGCCGGTGCATCGCCTGGCCTACAACGCCTGGCGGCTGGCCAAGCCGGCCGTGGTGCCAGCTTACTTTCAGGGCGAGTCCTGGGCCATCGACACCTGGTGGTCGCGTCAGCCCTGAGTCAAGCTGATGTTTCAGGCCACCGACACCACCAACTGCGGGTTGAACCGGGCGTTCTCCACCTGGCCATCCTTGACGTAGCCGCGCGGGTTGCACAGCACGCGCGTGCGGTCGATGAGGTAGTCGTAGCTGTCGTGCGTGTGGCCATGAATCCACAGCTGCGCGCGCCCGCCCTGCAGCAGCCAGGCCGCATCCGACACGAAGGCGGCGTTGAAGGGCGAGCCGGCAAAGCGTGGGTGAATGCTGTGCAGCGTGGGCGCGTGGTGGGTGATGACCACCGTGGGGCCGGCAAAGGGCTTGGCCAGCTCGGCGTCCAGCCAGCGCGTGCTGGCGGCAAACAGGCGCGTCGTGTCCTCGGGCGTGAGCAAGGGGGCGTCGGCCGCGGCGGCGGTGCGCACGCGCTTGAAGTCGAACATGAACTCACTCGACTTGTGCATGGCCTCGGCCATCTTGTCGCCCGTACCGTTGGCCTTGAAGTCGGTCCACAGCGTGCTGCCCAGAAATCGCACGCCGCCCAACTCCAGCGCGCTGTCATCCAGCAGATGCACCTGCGTGCCGTCGAACAGGCGGTGAAACGCGGCCTTCACCTCGGGCAGGCTGGAGCCGTAGAACTCGTGGTTGCCGATGACATAGAGCACCGGCTTGCCGAAATCCAATGCCCAAGGCGCGGCGCGCTCCGGCCGGGCGATGTCACCGGCCAGCACCACCACGTCGGCATCGGTTTGCGGCTGCGCCATGCCCTGCACGCTCAGGTGCAGATCGGAAAGGATGTGAAGCTTCATGAGGATTCTCGCGGGCGGGCCTGAGGGGAGGGCCGCTTGCACTATCCTATCGCGCACCATGTCGGCCTACATCCTCAGGCGCGCAATGGATGATGCCCGCGACCTGGCATCGTAAATTCAGATGACAAAAGGCACACAAAAAGATACCATGGCGGCATGAAACCGTTTCGCTGGTCGGCAGAAAAGAATGCCCTGCTCAAGCACGAGCGGGGCATCGGTTTCGAGGATGTGACGGTGGCTGTTGAAAGCGGCGCCTTGCTGGATGTGCTGGCCCATCCCAACGCAGAGCGCTATCCGCGTCAGAAGATCATGGTTGTGGCCGTGGCCGGCTACGCCTATCTGGTGCCGTATGTGGAAGAAGCAGACCATTTCTTTCTGAAGACCATCATTCCCAGTCGCAAGGCCACGCGCGACTTCATCACCGCGAAAGGAGGTGGCGCAGATGCCCCGACCTGATCAAGAAGAACAGCAACTGCTGGGCGACTACGAAGCCGGTCGGTTGGTGTCCGTGGCCAGCGCAGCCGAATTGAAACGCCTGCGCGAAGCCGCGCGCGCGACCGCCGTGAAAGACAAGCGCGTCAACATTCGCCTGTCGTCGGGCGACCTGATGGACATTCAGGCGCTTGCTCTGACGGAAGGGATGCCGTATCAAACCCTAATCGCGAGCGTGCTGCACAAGTATGTGTCGGGACAGTTGGTGGAGAAGAAACCGGCGTGAAAGGCCCAGCCGTCGGCGCCATCCTCGACCGCAGGGCCGGAACCAAAGCCAAGCCTGACTACCTGGCCGCCCGCCACATGCTGGAGTGCGTCATCATCCACAGCCGCGCCCTCATTCCCCGGTGGTTCAGCGGCACGCGCCGCATAGCGTGCAACGCCTGGCGGCTGCAGAAGCCCGCCGTGACGCCGCCGTATTTCAGGGGGAGGCTTGGGCGATCGATGTGTGGTGGGCGCGCTTGTCGCCGAAATAATGGCCTATTTGGCACCAATAAACATTCAATTCGCTCGATAATCTGATATCTAAATTGAGGATAAAATGGATATTCTTGCCAAGAAAAAACTACTGGAGGAAATTAAACGTGAAGTGGAAGATCTACATCCCTTATTAGAAAATGTTCTGCCCAAAATGACCGGGGTTAGAAATTATGAGTACACGCACGGTGTTTGGGAGAGAGGTGCTGATTTTGTACTTGAAATTGAAAATCAAACAACAAAAAGAATAGATTACATCGGAGTGGTGGCGAAGTGTAAGAAAATTGGAGGTGGCGATGTACCTGACATTGAAGAGCAAATACGAGAATGCGCCGAGGAGCGTCCGTACAAAGCCGCCAAAAAGGTTCGTTGTGCCCAAATTTGGGTAATCTGTCCCCAAGGTTATACTGAGCGTGCAAAGGAAAAAATTCAGAACCGATTTCCTGAGCGCAGCCTAACCTTCTTTGCATCTGAAGACCTATTAAGGTTCGTCGACGAATATTACCCATATTTTTGGGAAAAACTGCCAAAAGAGGTTGGCGGCTATTTTCAGATGCTGAGCATCAAAATGCAGCTTATGGATCAAGCCACGAGCTTGCTCACACTCCAGGCAGAAGACGATTATTATATCGAGCTTGATGCATTTGAGCGGGTAAGGAAAAAATATCCGAATCAACAGCAGACCCGGCCGGAAATTAAGAACGTGGACTTTTATGCGGTTGCCTTGGAGTCAAAAATATCCGTGCTCGAGGCAGAAATGGGTTTCGGCAAGAGTCGCATGCTTCGTAGGCTTGTTAGAAAGCTCGCATCAGCAGAGGTCTACGAAAAAAAGAAAATACTCCCAATTTATTCAACGTTTAAGAATTTTATGGAGGTTCATGGCGGAAAAATAGATGAACTGGTGAGTGGTACATTTCCGCATCAGGATTTTCTTGATGAGAACCCTGAAGTTCATATATTCATAATTTTGGACGGCATTGATGAGTGCATTGGAGGGCAATATCAGATCTCGGATTTATTTGATTCGACTGTTGATCAAATTAATTCAATGAAGAATTTTAGATTGTTAATAAGCACTAGGCCACTGCGGGCACTGGAAGATAGAGCCGCAATTTATGAGGGCGGGAGAACATTCGGCATCCGGCCGATGAGTCTAGGAAAATTAATTAAATTTATAGAGGGATTGCTTAAGAACGCCAATCTACCGAACCGTCTATATGAAGACTTGAAGCGTTCACATTTGTTTCAACAACTACCTCAATCGCCTATCGCTGCGGTTCTGTTTTCGAATCTGCTTGCTGAAAAACAGAATGATATCCCTCAGAATTTGACTGAGTTGTATGCCAAGAGTGTCGATCTTATGCTTGGTCGTTGGGAGCAGAAGAAGCAACTTTCCACTGAGAAGCAATTCACGACTGCATTGTTGGTTGCAGAACATCTTGCTACATATTTTGTTGAAAACAAGTTGATATACGTGTCTCTGATAGAGGCGAAAGAAATGGTGCGTGCATATCTTTCGGTTAGAAATACGGGAGTTCCTGTGGACGAGGTGGAGGCGCTTCTTTTCGAACGCTCCAATCTTTTCAACGTAGATGTGGATGAGAATTCACTATCGTTTCGTCATCGTTCATTTGGGGAGTTTTTATGCGCCAAACGAAAGGATCGCGAGCGATCTCTCAACGTTGAGGAAGTGGCATTAGATCCATTCTATTCTAATATTCTATTCTTCTATGCAGGTCTTCGAATGGATTGTCCTGAATTGCTTGATGAGCTTCATCATATACAGGCTAAAACAGAACAAGAGGAGTGGATGAAGGCAATTGCTGTTCCAAATTATCTTCTTGCGGCGCACCAAACAGAGTTCAGTGCAATTGAGCAGAATATCAAGGTTGTGCTTTTTGATGTGGCTCGATTATATGTTCGCATAAAATCTGGAAACTCTTCCACGCGACTGGGAGAACTGCCAGAAATGCATTTATTGTATCTTTTTAAGGGATTGGTTGAAGAGACTCTAGCTTACGATTTTTTCAAGCCGGCGTTCGAGGGTGTTGCACTTTCAATTAGCGAATCTTTGGATGAAGAGATAAAAGTTCTATCTTTATTTTTTTTGGCCTGCGCTTCTGATAAACTCGGAAACGGCGATCTCTTTGAATATCTTGTGAAAGATATTGGGGCTGAACGTTTGCCGCTTTCTATTGGTTTGGCGTTGAAGGTCGAAATGGAAGGGTCGACCAATATCCATAAGTCCGGATTGATAAAACTTCATCGCGACAAGCTTCATCGTCTTCTCCGAGGTGGACGAACCAAAGTGGAGGGGATTGGAGTGCAACAAAAACTCAAAGACTTGTATCGTCGTCCGATAGGTGGCAAGAAAAATCCGGCTTAATATAAATTTCGGACTTCTTCCATGTTTGCCTACATCCTCAAGCGCCTCCTGCTCATGCTGCCCACGCTGTTGGGTGTGCTGCTGCTCACCTTCGTGGTGATCCAGTTCGTGCCGGGCGGGCCGGTGGAGCAGTACCTGGCCGAGGCCAAGGCGGGCGCCGGCGGGGTGGCTGAAGGCGGGGGCCTGAGCTATCGCGGCGCGCAAGGGGTGGACGAGAAGCGCCTGGCCAAGATCAGGAAGCTGTACGGCTTTGACAAGCCCGCGCCCGAGCGCTTCTGGATCATGGTGAAAAACTACGCGCGCCTGGACCTGGGGCGCAGCTTTTTCCAGAACAAGGACGTGTGGCAGCTGATTCGCGAGAAGATGCCGGTGTCGATCAGCCTGGGCTTGTGGACCTTCTTCATCAGCTACGGCATCAGCGTGCCGCTTGGCGTGGCCAAGGCGGTGCGCGCGGGCAGCCGGTTCGACCTGGTGACCACGCTGCTGGTGCTGGCGGGCTACGCCATCCCGGGCTTCGTGCTGGGGGTGGCGCTGCTGGTGGTCTTTGGCGGGCAGCTGGGCTGGTTTCCGCTGCGTGGGCTCACGTCGGGCAACTGGGACGAATTGAGCTGGCCGGCGCGCATCATGGACTACCTGTGGCACATCACGCTGCCGGTGACGGCCATGGTGATGGGCAGTTTTGCCGTCACCGCCATGCTGACCAAGAACAGCTTTCTGGAGGAAATCCGCAAGCAGTACGTGCTGACGGCGCGCGCCAAGGGCCTGTCGGAGCGGCAGGTGCTGTGGAAGCACGTTTTCCGCAACGCGCTGATTCCCATCGTCACCGGCTTTCCGGCCGCCTTCATCGGCGCGTTTTTTACCGGCGCACTGCTGATCGAGACGCTGTTTTCGCTCGACGGCCTGGGCCTCCTGAGCTACGAGAGCGTGATTCGGCGCGACTACCCGGTGGTGCTGGGCACGCTGTATTTGTTCACGCTGATCGGCCTGGTCACCAAGCTGGTCAGCGACCTGACCTATGTGTGGGTGGACCCGCGCGTGAAGTTTGATTGACGGGCTGGGCACGGATGCGGCGCATTTGTCATACAATGCAAGACAAATCGATTTATCCCATTCATCTACCCAACTCGGAGAGTTCCATCATGCGCGTGAATGCACGATTCGAAGGCGACGCCGAGCAGCAGCTGATGTATCTGGCGCAGGCCACCGGTCTGGGCGTGAGCGAGGTGCTGCGCACCAGCGTGCAGCACTACTACGACCAGCTGCGCGCCCAGCGCGGTGGCCTGAGCCATTTCGCCGCCTTTGTCGGGCAGGGGCGCAGCGGCCGCAGCGACGTGGCCGGCCGTTACAAGGATCGGCTGGCCGAGGCCTGGGCCGACAAGCACCAGGGGCAGGCGCCCGCGGTGCACGAACCCTCCGCGCCGTGGCCGGCGCCCCGCGCACCCAAGGGCCGTGCATGATCATTGCCGACGCCGGGTTCTTCTATGCGCTGGCCGATGCCGGCGATGCCTGGCACGGGCGCGCGGTGCAGGCGCTCGATACCCAGACCGAGGGCTGGATCACCACCTGGCCGGTGCTGACCGAGGCCACGCACCTGCTCACGCGCTGGATCGGCACCGCCGCCGCCCAGGCGCTGCTGCTCGACGTCGCCGCCGGCGGCGTGGCCGTGTGGCAATGGCAGGCCTCGCAGACCGAGCGGCTGGCGCACCTGATGGCGCGCTACGCCCAGTTGCCAATGGACTTGGCCGACGCCTCGCTGGTGCTGCTGGCCGAGCACCTGGGCCACGGGCGCATCCTGAGCACGGACGAGCGCGACTTCGGCACCTACCGCTTCAAGGGGCGCGAGCCCTTCGTCAACCTGCTGGCGCCACATGGCTGAGACGGCCGCGCCCAGCCCCTCGCCCGCTCGCTGGGCCTGGCGGCGCTTTCGGCGCAACCGGCTGGGCTTTGTCAGCCTGGTGCTGTTCGCCCTGCTGGTGGGCCTGAGCCTGCTGGCCGAGGTGATCTCCAACGACAAGCCGCTGGTGGTGCGCTACGACGGCCAGTTCTACTTTCCGCTGGTCAAGGCCTACCCCGAGAAGGTGTTCGGCGGCGACTTCGAGACCGAGACCGACTACCTCGACCCTTTCATCAAGGCGCAGTTCGCCAAGCCCGGCAACTGGGCCGTCTACCCGCCCAACCCCTATGGCGCGCACACCATCAACTACTTCGCGCAGGCGCCCAACCCGGCGCCGCCCTCGCGCGCCAACTGGCTGGGCACCGACGACCGCGGGCGCGACCTGCTGGCGCAGCTGATCTACGGCTTTCGCGTCTGCGTGCTGTTCGGCCTGGCGCTGACGGCGGTGGGCACCGTGCTGGGCATCGCGGCAGGCGCCGTGCAGGGCTTTTTCGGCGGCAAGACCGACCTGGCGTTCCAGCGCTTCATCGAGGTCTGGGGCTCGATGCCCGAGCTGTACCTGCTGATCATCTTCAGCGCCGTCCTGGCGCCCAGCCTGGGCCTGCTGCTGGTGCTGCTGAGCCTGTTCGGCTGGATGGGACTGTCGGACTACGTGCGCGCCGAATTCCTGCGCAACCGCCAACTCGACTACGTCAAGAGCGCGCGCGCCCTGGGCGTGCCCAACAGCCGCATCATCTGGCGCCACATCCTGCCCAACAGCATGGTGCCGGTGGTGACCTTTCTGCCGTTTCGCATGAGCGCGGCCATCCTGGCGCTGACCTCGCTCGACTTTCTGGGCCTGGGCGTGCCGCCCGGCACGCCCAGCCTGGGCGAGCTGCTGAGCCAGGGCAAGAACAACATCGACGCCTGGTGGATCTCGATCTCCACCTTCGGCGTGCTGGTCGTCACCCTGCTGCTGCTGACCTTCATGGGCGACGCGCTGCGCGACGCGCTGGACCCGCGCAAGGGGGAAGCTTGATTTCCAAGGAAAATTGGGTTGTAACCCTCATGGGTCAAGCGCAAGCAGCTATCAAATCGATAGAGGCTGCCGCATGACGGCGCCGCTGCTGGAGGTGCGCGGTCTGCAGGTCGCCTTCGGTCCCAAGACCGTGGTCGAGGGCGTGGACTTCGCGCTGGCGCCGGGCGAGCGCCTGGCCCTGGTGGGCGAGTCGGGCTCGGGCAAATCGGTGACGGCGCTGGCGCTGCTGGGCCTGCTGCACGGCGCGCGCACCCAGGGGCAGGCCCTGTTCGACACCGCGCAGGGCCGGCGCGACCTGCTGGTCCTGCCCGAGCGCGAGCTGCGCGGCCTGCGCGGCGACGACATCGCGATGATCTTTCAGGAGCCGATGACGGCGCTCAACCCGCTGATGACGGTGGGCGAGCAGATCGCCGAGGTTTTAAGGCTGAAACGAGCACTGACGTCCGCCCAGTCTGCACAGGCAGCTATCGAATTGTTAGCGAAGACTGGCATCCCCGAGCCCGCGCGACGGGCCGGCGCCTACCCCCACCAGCTGTCGGGCGGCCAGCGCCAGCGCGCCATGATCGCCATGGCGCTGGCCTGCCAGCCCCGGCTGCTGCTGGCCGACGAGCCGACCACGGCACTGGACGTCAGCCTGCGCGGGCAAATCCTGGCCTTGCTGGGCGAGCTGCAGCGCGAGACCTGCATGGCGGTGCTGCTCATCACGCACGACCTCAATCTGGTGCGCCGCTTTGCCGACCGCGTGGCCGTGATGCAGCACGGCCGCCTGGTGGAGCAGGACGCCACGGCAGCGCTGTTTGCCGCGCCGCGCCACGCCTACACCCGGCAGCTGCTGGCCAGCCGGCCCGAGCGCGACGTCGACGAGCGCCCCGCGCCGCTGGGCGCCACGCCGGTGCTGGCGGCGCAGGGGCTGCGCGTGGTCTACCCGACGCCGCTGCCCGGCATCCGCGGCTGGTTCAAGAAGGGCGAGTTCGTCGCGCTGCAGGGCGCCGACTTCAGCCTGCCGCCCGGCCGCACGCTGGGCGTGATCGGCGAGTCCGGTTCGGGCAAGTCCACCTTGGCGCAGGCCGCGCTGGGCCTGCTGGCGCGCCGCCAGGTGGGCGGCGACATCCGGGTCGCCGGCCACCCCTGGCGCTACAAGGCCGGCGCCGACCGGCCGCTGCGCCGCGCCGCGCAGGTGGTCTTTCAGGACCCGTTTTCGTCCCTGTCGCCGCGCATGACGGTGCAGGAGATCGTCGGCGAGGGCCTGCACGTGCATCAGCCCGCGCTGCCCGAGGCCGAGCGCCTTGCGCGCGTGCGCCAGGCCCTGGCGGACGTCAGCCTGACGGAAAGCGCGTTTCCGGGCCTGCTGACCCGCTACCCGCACGAATTTTCGGGTGGCCAGCGCCAGCGCATCGCCCTGGCGCGGGCGCTGATCGTCGGGCCCGAGCTGCTGGTGCTGGACGAGCCCACCAGCGCGCTCGACGTCACCATCCAGAAGCAGGTGCTGGCCCTGCTGCAGGCGCTGCAGCGCGAGCGTGGGCTGGCCTATCTGCTGATCACGCACGACGTGGCCGTGGTGCAGGCCATGGCGCACGAGGTGATGGTGCTCAAGGACGGTGCCGTGGTCGAAGCCGGCGCCGCCGCCCAGGTGCTGGGCGCGCCGCGGCACCCTTACACGCAAAAGCTGCTGGCGGCGGCCTGACCCGCCGCGCGCCCGGCGCAGGGCGGCCTGGCCACCAAGTCGTTGTCGCGCGGGCAAGTTCATGCTAAAATTCGATGGATTGACGACCACATGGGCGGCCTTGCACCCGCCCATTTTTTATGCCTGAACGCCAGCGCCGGGCGCCGAAAGGGCGCGGCGCGGCCGCAGGCTTCATCGACGACACACGTGGCACTGCAACAGACGATCGACGACACCGTGCGCTCATTGGGCTATGAGCTGGTCGAGCTGGAACGCTCGGCCGGGGGGCTGCTGCGGGTGACGATCGACTGGCCCTGGGCCGCCGGGCAGGCCGAACGCGGGGTGTCGGTGGACGATTGCGAGCGCGTCACGCGCCAGCTGCAGTACGTGCTGGAGGTCGAGGGCGCGGACTACCAGCGCCTGGAGGTGTCCTCGCCCGGCATCGACCGGCCGCTGCGCCACGCGCAGGACTTCGAGCGCTTCGCGGGCGAGCTGGTCGACTTGGTGCTGAAGGCGCCCATCGGCGCGGCCGCGGCCGGCCAGGTGGCCGCCAACCGCAAGAAGTTTCGCGGCACGCTGCAGCGCGGTGAAGGCGAGGGCTGGCGCATCGTGTGGCGCGACGAGCCGGCGATCAAGCCGGGCGTGCGCGTGAGCAAGAAGCGCGAGGCGGCGCCCGAGCAGGCGCTGGACTTCGCGCTGGATGAACTGGCCTCGGCGCGCCTGGCGTCGGTGGTTGATTTCAAGGGCCGGAAGCCCAGGGGCGATTCGGTCGAGGCAAAGCAGGAATAGGCGCCACGCGCCGTTCCTTTGAGAGTATTGAAACAGGTGACACCATGAACCGCGAACTGTTGATGCTGGTCGAGGCGATTTCGCGCGAGAAGAACGTCGAGCACGACGTCGTGTTCGGCGCGGTCGAGGCCGCGCTGGCCCAGGCTGCCAAGAAGCTGTACGAAGGCGACGTCGATCTGCGCGTGGCGATCGACCGCGAGACCGGCGACTACGAGACCTTCCGCCGCTGGCACGTGGTGCCCGACGACGCGGGCCTGCAGAACCCCGATGCCGAGGAACTGCTGATGGACGCCAGGGACCGCATTGCCGACATCGAGGTTGACGAATACATCGAGGAGCCGGTCGACTCGGTGCCGATCGGGCGCATCGGCGCCATGGCGGCCAAGCAGGTCATCCTGCAGAAGATCCGCGACGCCGAGCGCGAGATGCTGCTGAACGACTTCATGAGCCGCGGCGAAAAGATCTTCACCGGCACCGTCAAGCGCATGGACAAGGGCGACATCATCGTCGAGAGCGGCCGCGTCGAAGGGCGCCTGCGCCGCAGCGAGATGATCCCGAAGGAAAACCTGCGCAACGGCGACCGCGTGCGCGCCATGATCATGGAAGTCGACCTGACGCTGCGCGGCGCGCCGATCCTGCTGTCGCGCTCGGCGCCCGAGTTCATGATCGAGCTGTTTCGCAACGAGGTGCCCGAGATCGAGCAGGGCCTGCTGGAGATCAAGAGCTGCGCGCGCGATGCCGGCAGCCGCGCCAAGATTGCCGTGCTTTCGCACGACAAGCGCGTCGACCCCATCGGCACCTGTGTCGGCGTGCGCGGCACGCGCGTCAACGCCGTCACCAACGAGCTGGCCGGCGAGCGCGTGGACATCGTGCTGTGGTCGGACGACCCGGCGCAGTTCGTGATCGGCGCGCTGGCGCCGGCCAACGTGTCGTCGATCGTGGTCGATGAAGAAAAACACGCCATGGACGTGGTGGTGGACGAGGAAAACCTGGCCATCGCCATCGGCCGCGGCGGCCAGAACGTGCGCCTGGCCTCCGACCTGACGGGCTGGAAGATCAACATCATGGACGCGGCCGAATCGGCCCAGAAGCAGGAAGAGGAAACCACTTCGCTGCGCAAGCTGTTCATGGAAAAGCTCGACGTCGACGAGGAAATCGCCGACATGCTGATCGCCGAGGGCTTCACCAACCTCGAGGAAGTGGCCTACGTGCCGATCCAGGAAATGCTGGACATCGAGGGCTTCGACGAGGAAACCGTCGAGGAGCTGCGCGCCCGCGCCAAGGATGCCCTGTTGACGCAGGCCATCGCGCGCGAGGAAAGCATGGACGCGGTGTCGCAGGACCTGCGCGACCTGGAGGGCCTGACCCCCGCGCTGATCGGCCAGCTGGCCGAGGCCGGCGTGCAGACGCGCGACGACTTGGCCGACCTGGCCGTCGACGAACTCACCGCCATCACTGGGCAGTCCGAGGACGAAGCCCGAGCCCTGATCCTGAAGGCACGCGAGCACTGGTTCGCCGGCCAAGAGTAAGGACATGGAGACACGCACCGTATATGACGAACACCACCGTTGCCGATTTCGCGAACGAACTCAAGCGCCCCGCTGACGCGCTGCTGGAGCAACTGCACGCCGCCGGGGTGGGCAAGCACTCGACCACCGACGTGCTGACCGACTCCGACAAGCAGCGACTGCTGACTTATCTGGAGGCCAGCCACGGCACCGGCGCCGCGCGCAAGAAGATCACGCTGACCAAGAAGACCACCAGCGAGATCAAGCAGGCCGACGCCTCGGGCAAGGCGCGCACCATCCAGGTCGAGGTGCGCAAGAAGCGCACCTTCATCAAGCGCGAGGACGAGTTGGCGCCGCCCGCACCGGCACCCGCTCCCGCCGCCGAAGCGGCCGCGCCCGCCGCGCCCGCGCCCATCATCGACGCCGCCGAGCAGGCGCGGCGCGACGAAGAAGCGCGCCGCCACGCCGAGCTGCTGCGCCGCCAGGCCGAGGAACAGGCCGAAAAGCGCCGCCTGCGCGAAGAGCAGGAGCGCCAGGCCGCGGCCGAGCAGGCCCGCCTGGCCGCCCAAGCCGCCGAGCAGGCCGCCGCCCAGGCTGCGCCGGCGCCCGCGGTCGCCCCGGCCGGCGAGCCCGAGGCACCCGCTGCCGAGCCGGTCAAGGCCGAGCCCGCCCAAGCTGAGCCGGCTGCAGCGCCGGCCGCGGCCGTTGCGCCCAGCGCCGAGGACGAAGCCGCCCTGGCGCGCGAGCACGAGGCCAAGCGCCGCAAGGCCCTGGCCGAGGCCGAGGCCATCCGCGCCATGATGAACGCGCCGCGCAAGGTGCTGGTGGCCAAGAAGCCCGACGAGGGCAAGGCCGCCGCTGGCACGACCGCCGCCAAGGCCAAGGCGGGCGCCGCCGGCGCCGCGGCCAAGACGGCGACGCCGGGCGCCAACAAGGAGCTCAAGTCGGCCAAGCTGTCGTCCAGCTGGGCCGGCGATCCGGCCAAGAAGAAGGGCATTCCCACGCGCGGCGACAGCAGCGGCGGGGTGGGGCGCAACAACTGGCGTGGCGGCCCGCGTGGCCGCCGCGGCGAGCGCGGACGCGACGAGCAGGCCGTGGTGGAGGCGCCGGCCGAGCATCGCGTGCTCGAGGTGCACGTGCCCGAGACCATCACCGTGGCCGAGCTGGCGCACAAGATGGCCATCAAGGCCTCCGAGGTCATCAAGACGCTGATGAAGATGGGCCAGATGGTCACCATCAACCAGCCGCTGGACCAGGACACGGCCATGATCGTGGTCGAGGAAATGGGCCACACCGCGGTGGTGGCGGCGCTGGACGACCCCGAGGCCTTCACCGACCAGGAAGTGCAGGCGCAGGACGCCGAGGCGCTGCCGCGCCCGCCGGTGGTCACCGTCATGGGCCACGTCGACCACGGAAAGACCTCGCTGCTGGACTACATCCGCCGCGCCAAGGTGGCGGCGGGCGAGGCCGGCGGCATCACGCAGCACATCGGCGCCTACCACGTGCAGACGCCGCGCGGCGTGATCTCCTTCCTCGACACGCCCGGCCACGAGGCCTTCACCGCCATGCGCGCGCGCGGCGCGCAGGCCACCGACATCGTGATCCTGGTGGTGGCCGCCGACGACGGCGTGATGCCGCAGACGCGCGAGGCCATCAAGCACGCCAAGGCGGCGCAGGTGCCCATCGTGGTGGCCATCACCAAGTCCGACAAACCCGACGCCAACCCCGAGAAGGTCAAGGCCGAGTTGGTGGCCGAAGAGGTGGTGCCCGAGGAATTCGGCGGCGACTCGCCCTTCATCGCCGTGTCCAGCAAGACCGGCCAGGGCATCGACGAGCTGCTGGAGCAGGTGCTGCTGCAGGCCGAGGTGCTGGAGCTGAAGGCGCCGGTCGATGCCGCCGCCAAGGGCATCGTCATCGAAGCCAGCCTGGACAAGGGCCGCGGCCCGGTGGCCACGGTGCTGGTGCAGTCCGGCACGCTGAACGTGGGCGACGTGGTGCTGGCCGGCCAGACCTTCGGCCGCGTGCGCGCCATGCTGGACGAGGACGGCAAGGCCACCAAGTCGGCCGGCCCGTCGATTCCGGTCGAGATCCAGGGCCTGGCCGAGGTGCCGCAGGCCGGCGACGATTTCATGGTGCTGACCGATGAGCGTCGGGCGCGCGAGATCGCCACCTACCGCGCCGGCAAGTTCCGCAACACCAAGCTGGCCAAGCAGCAGGCCGCCAAGCTGGAGAACATGTTCTCCGACCTGTCGGCCGGCGAGGTCAAGCACCTGCCCATCATCGTCAAGGCCGACGTGCAGGGCTCGCAGGAGGCGCTGGCCGCCACCTTGCTCAAGCTGTCGACCGACGAGGTCAAGGTGCAGATGGTCTACACCGGCGTGGGCGGCATCAGCGAGAGCGACATCAACCTGGCGATCGCCTCCAAGGCCATCGTGATCGGCTTCAACGTGCGCGCCGACGCCGGCGCGCGCAAGCTGGCCGAGGGCAACGACGTCGAGATTCGCTACTACAACGTCATCTACGACGCGGTGGACGAGCTGAAGGCCGCCATGTCCGGCATGCTGGCGCCCGAGCAGAAGGAAGAAGTCATCGGCACGGCCGAGATCCGCACCGTGTTCGTGGCTTCCAAGATCGGCACCGTGGCCGGCTGCATGGTCACGCATGGGCTGGTGCGCCGCGACGCGCACTTCCGCCTGCTGCGCGACAACGTGGTCATCTACACCGGCGAGCTCGAGTCGCTCAAGCGCGTCAAGGACGACGTGCGCGAGGTCAAGGAAGGCTTCGAGTGCGGCATCAAGCTCAAGAACTACAACGACATCAAGGAAGGCGATCAGCTGGAGTTCTTCGAGATCAAGGAGATCGCGCGCACGCTGTAAGCCGCAATACCGGACGCAGAGGACGCGAAACATACGCAGAGGGCGCAAAAGAATCCATCCAATGGTGTTCTGTCTCTTTTGCGTTTTTTGCGAAACCTTTGCGTCCTCTGCGTCCTGAATTTTTATGCCCAAGCGCAGCACCGTCCCCAACCGCGGCTTTCGCGTCGCCGACCAGATCCAGCGCGATCTGTCGGAGCTGATCGCGCGCGAGCTGAAGGACCCGCGCGTGGGCATGGTCACCCTCAACGCGGTCGAGGTCACGCCCGACTACGCGCACGCCAAGGTGTTCTTCAGCGTGCTGACGGGCGACCCGCAGGCCACGGCCGAGGCGCTCAACCACGCCGCCGGCCACCTGCGCAATGGCCTGTTCAAGCGCCTGCACATCCACACCGTGCCGACGCTGCACTTCGTGTTCGACCGCACCACCGAGCGCGCGGCCGACATGAACGCGCTGATCGCCAAGGCGGTGGCCTCGCGCTCCAAGGACGACGACGAGTAAGCCATGAGTACCGCTGGGCCGTCCCAAGGTGCGAAAGCCCCCTTGGGGGGCAGCGGACCACGCGCAGCGGGGGAGCGTGGGGGCGCGCCGCACGCGCCGCGCACGAGGGTCGTCCGGCGCCCCGTGCATGGGGTGCTGCTGCTCGACAAACCGCTGGGCCTGTCCAGCAACCAGGCCCTGCAGAAGGCCAAGTGGCTGTTGCGCGCCGAAAAGGCCGGCCACACCGGCACGCTCGACCCGCTGGCCAGCGGCGTGCTGCCGCTGTGCTTTGGCGCCGCCACCAAGTTCAGCGGCCTGCACCTGGATGCCGACAAGACCTACGCCGCTACCCTGCAACTCGGCGTGCGCACGAGCACGGGCGACGCCGAAGGCGAGGTCGTCGAGCGGCGCGCCGTGCCGGCCATCACCGCGGCCGAACTGGAGCGCGTGCGCCAGCAGTTCCTGGGCACGATCACCCAGGTGCCGCCCATGCACAGCGCGCTCAAGAAAGACGGCAAGCCCCTGTACGACTATGCCCGCGCCGGCATCGAGGTCGAGCGCGCGCCGCGCACAGTGCAGATTTCCAAGCTGGATATGGCCATGGCGCCCGCCGATCAAGCGCAGTCAGCTATAAATATCATAGTTACGTGCAGCAAGGGCACCTACATTCGCACCCTGGGCGAGGACATCGGCCACGCCCTGGGCTGCGGTGCGCACCTGAGCGCGCTGCGGCGCCTGGCGACCGGGCCGTTCCGGGAGGCAGACTGCATCGGGCTGCCCGAGTTCGAGGCCCTGGATGAAGTGCAGCGCCTGGCCCGATTGCTGCCGCCCGAAGCGCTGCTGACCGACCACCAGCCGATCACGCTGGACGAGGCCGATGCCGGGCGCTTTTTAAGCGGCCTGCGCCGGCGCGGGCCTTGGGCCGATGCCGAGCGCGTGGCGGTGTTCGGCGCCGCTCCGCGCGCGCTGCTGGGCGCGGCCCACGTCAAGGCCGGCGAGCTCATCCCCACGCGGCTGCTCAGCCCCATCGAGATTCAGCAAATCCTGCACGCCCAGGCCAGTCCTGCGGCGGCCACCCCTTGAAAACCAAGCCATCATGACCAAAGCCATTCGCAACATCGCCATCATCGCCCACGTCGACCACGGCAAGACCACCATGGTCGACCAATTGCTGCGCCAGAGCGGCACCTTTGCCGCGCACGAGAAGGTCGTCGACACGGTGATGGACAACAACGCCATCGAGCGCGAGCGCGGCATCACCATCCTGGCCAAGAACTGCGCCGTGAGCTGGCAGGGCACGCACATCAACATCGTCGATACGCCCGGCCACGCGGACTTTGGCGGCGAGGTGGAGCGCGCGCTGTCCATGGTCGATGGCGTGCTGCTGCTGATCGACGCGCAGGAAGGCCCCATGCCGCAGACGCGCTTCGTCACCAAGAAGGCGCTGGCCCTGGGCCTCAAGCCCATCGTGGTGGTCAACAAGGTGGACAAACCCGGCGCGCGGCCCGACTACGTCATCAACGCCGCGTTCGATCTGTTCGACAAGCTGGGCGCGACCGACGAGCAGCTCGACTTTCCGGTGGTCTATGCCTCGGGCATCAATGGCTGGAGCTCGCTCACCGAGGGTGAAGCGGGTGAGCAGTGGGGCCCCGACATGTCGGCGCTGTTCGACACCGTCTTGAAGCACGTTCCCCCCCACGAGGGCGACCCGGATGGCGCGCTGCAATTGCAGGTTTCGGCGCTGGACTTTTCCACCTTCGTCGGGCGCATCGGCGTGGGCCGCATCAACGCCGGCACCATCAAGCCGGGGCAAGAGGTGCTGGTGATGGCCGGACCTCAAGGTGCCAGCTACAAGGCGCGCGTCAACGAGGTGCTGACCTTCGAGGGCCTGAACCGCGTCAAGGTCACGCAGGCCGGCCCGGGCGACATCGTGCTGGTCAATGGCATCGAGAACGTGGGCATCGGCGAGACCTTGACCGACCCGGCCAACCCCCAGCCGCTGCCGATGCTGCAAATCGACGAGCCGACGCTGACCATGAACTTCTGCGTCAACACCAGCCCGCTGGCCGGACGCGAGGGCAAGTTCGTCACCAGCCGCCAGATCTGGGACCGCTTGCAGCGCGAGCTGCGCTCCAATGTGGCGCTGCGGGTGAAGGAAACCAGCGAGGACGGCGTGTTCGAGGTCTCCGGCCGCGGCGAATTGCACCTGACCATCCTGCTGGAGGAAATGCGCCGCGAGGGCTATGAGCTGGCGGTCAGCAAGCCGCGCGTGGTGTTCAAGGACATCGACGGCGAGCGCTGCGAGCCGATCGAGCTGGTGACGGCCGACATCGAGGAAGGCCACCAGGGCGGCGTGATGCAGGCGCTGGGCGAGCGCAAGGGCGAGCTGGTCAACATGGAGCCCGATGGCCGCGGGCGCGTGCGGCTGGAATACCGCATCCCGGCGCGCGGGCTGATCGGCTTCGGCAACGAGTTTCTCAACCTGACGCGCGGCACGGGCCTCATCAGCAACCTGTTCGACGGCTACGAGGCTTACAAGGGCGAGATCGAGGGGCGCAAGAACGGCGTGCTGATCAGCATGGACGCGGGCGAGATTTTCACCTACGCGCTGGGCAAGCTGGACGACCGCGGGCGCATGTTCGTGCGCGCGGGCGACCCGGTGTACGAGGGCATGATCGTGGGCGTGCACAGCCGCGACAACGACCTGGTGGTCAACGCCACGCGCACCAAGCAGCTCACCAACTTCCGCGTCTCGGGCAAGGAAGACGCCATCAAGATCACCCCGCCGATCGAGCTGACGCTGGAATACGGCGTCGAGTTCATCGAAGACGACGAGCTGGTCGAGATCACGCCCAAGAGCATCCGCCTGCGCAAGCGCCACCTGAACGAGCACGACCGCAAGCGCGCCAGCCGCGAAGCGGCAGTCTGACCTGCGACGCCCATCGTGACGGCCCATCCATCCTGGTCGCACACCCGCGCGGTGTGGATGATGGTGCTGACCACCTTGCTGTGGAGCACGGCGGGCGTGGTCACGCGCCAGATCGAGCACGCCCAGGGCCTGGAGGTGACCTTCTGGCGCAGTGCCTTCACCGCGCTGGCGCTGCTCGTCATCCTGCCGCTGTGGCGCGGGCGCGGCGTGTGGGCGCGCATTGCCTGGGGCCAGCCGACGCTGTGGCTGTCGGGGCTGTGCTGGGCCGTCATGTTCACCGCCTTCATGGTGGCGCTCTCGCTCACCGGCGTGGCGCGCGTGCTGGTGACCATGGCGTTCGGCCCCTTCCTGACGGCGCTGCTGTCGCGCGTGGTCACCGGCCGGCGCCTGCCGCGCCGCACCTGGGCGGCGATCGCCGTGGCGGGCATCGGCATGGCCTGGATGTTTGCCGGCCAGTTGGGCGAGGCCGGCGACGCCGCGGCCTGGCTGGGCTCCATCGTCGCGCTGGGCGTGCCGCTGGCCTCGGCCGTCAACTGGACGGTGTCGCAGCAAGGCCAGTCGCATGGCACGCCGGTCGACCTGGTGCCCGCCGTGCTGCTGGGCGCCGTGCTGTCGGCGCTGGCGGTGGCGCCCTGGGCCTGGCCCCATGCGGCGTCGACGCGCGACCTGGGCTGGCTGGCCGCGCTGGGCGTGGGGCAGCTGGCCATCCCCAGCGTGCTGGCCGTGCTGTGCGCGCGCGTGCTGCCGGCGGCCGAAGTGTCGCTGCTGGGCCTGCTGGAAATCGTGTTCGGCATCGGCCTGGTCTGGGCCATTGCCGGCGAGGCGCCGCGGCCCGAGGTGCTGCAGGGCGGCGCGCTGGTCATCGGCGCCCTGCTGGCCAACGAGCTGCTGGGCTGGTGGGGCCAGCGGCGGGCGGCGCGGGGCTTGTCATCCGTCAGCGGGTGAGCACCACCTTGCCGCCCGTCTCGCCCGCCATCATGAGCTGAAAGGCCTGCGCTGCCTCGGTCATCGGCAGTTCGGCGCCGATGCGCGGGTGGATGCCGGCCTGCACGCAAAAACTCAGCAGGTCGGCCAGTTCGCTGCGCGTGCCCATGGTCGAGCCCAGGATGCGCAGCTGCAAAAAGAACACGCGCTGCAGTTCACCCGCGGTGGCGTCGCCCGTCGTCGCGCCGCAGGTGACCAGCACGCCGCCGGGCTTGAGCGCGCGCAGCGAGTGCGACCAGGTCTGGCGGCCGACGCTGTCGAACACGCCGTCGACGCGGTCGGGCAGGCGCGCGCCCGACTCGAACGCGGCATGCGCGCCCAGCTCGAGCGCCAGCGCGCGCTTGGCCTCGCTGCGACCCGTCACCCACACCTGCAGCCCCGCCGCGCGCCCGAGTTGGACCAAGGCGGTGGGTACGCCGCCCGAGGCGCCCTGCACCAGCATGGTCTGACCCGGCCGCAGGCCCGACTTGACGAACAGCATGCGATAGGCGGTGAGCCAGGCGGTGCCCATGCAGGCCGCTTCGCTGAAGGACAGGGCCGCCGGCTTGGGTAGGACGTTGGCCTCGGGCACCACCACCCGGTCGGCAAACGTGCCCTGGTAGCTCTCGGTCAACATGCTGCGCTTTGGGTCCAGGGTTTCGTCGCCGCGCCAGCCGGGCGAGGGGATGACCGCGTGGATCACCACCTCGCGGCCGTCGTCGGTGACGCCCGCGCCGTCCATGCCCAGGATCATCGGAAACTGCTCGGCGCGGATGCCCACGCCGCGCAGCGTCCACACATCGTGCATGTTCAGGCTGGCCGCGCGCACGTTGACGGCGACGTGGCCGGGCGGCACGTCGGGCGCCGGACGCTCGCCGACGACGAGCGAGGACAAGGGGTCGTCCGGTTTGGCTTGGGCGGCATAGACGGCAAACATGGTGCGTTTCCTTTCAGGACGGGTGCGCCATGCGGGTCATGGCGTTCAGTTCAATGGCCTGGATTGGCAGGCGTTAACGGCCCTGCCAGCGCGGCGCCCGCCGCTCCTTGAAGGCGGCGACGCCCTCTCTGGCATCGGCGGACTCGCGTGCCACGGCTTTGGCGGCTTGGGTCAGCGCCCAGCCCCGTTCGTCATTGTCGGCGTATAGCTGCTCCAGCGCCGCCAGCGTCTCGCGCACCGCCAGCGGCGCGCGCTCGGCGATCTGCCGCGCCAGCGCCAGCGCTTCGGGCAGCGCCTGGCCGGGCTCGGTCAGGCGGTTCACCAGGCCGAGGGCGTGGGCACGCTCGGCGCCCAGCGGCACGCCCGTCAGCAGCAGCTCGCGCGCGATGTTGATCGGCAGGGCGCGCGGGCCGCGAAACAGGCCGCCGCACTCGGCGATCAGGCCCAGGCCCACTTCCGGCAACGAGAAAGAGGCCGAGCGGGAGGCGACGATCAACGAGGTGGACAGGGCGATCTCGAAGCCGCCGCCGGCCGCGATGCCCTCGACGGCCGCAATAACGGGCTTTTGCAGCCGCCGGCCGGCGATGCCGTAGGGGCCGCCGCGCGGCGTCGGCTCGCCGGCCCAGGCCACCACGTCGGTGCCGGCGGAGAAGAACTGCGTCCCCCCGGTCAGCACCGCCACCCGCAGTGCGGGCTCGTCCTCGAAGGCATTCAGCGCGGCGTCGAGCGCGGCCGTTAGCGCACCGTCGAAGGCGTTGCGTTTCTCGGGTCGGTCCAGGGTCAGCACGGCCACCGGCCCCTGCTGGTCGATGTGTACGGGCATGGTGAGGTTCCTAAGGCGCGATCGCGCGCTTGAGCGCCTGCGCCACCGGCTGCGGCAGGTGGGGCGCGGCGCCCAGCACCCAGGGCAGCACCTTGCGCTTGGCGCCGCGGATGGATTCGGGCACCAGGGCTTCGATCAGGTGCGGGCCGGGCGTGGCGAGGGCGTATTCCAGCGCAGCGCAAAAGGCCTCGGCGCTGTCGGCGCGCACGGCGTGCACGCCCATGCCCTGCGCCAGCCGCGCGAAGTCGAGTTGCGGCGCGCCCAGGTCGAGCTGCGCGCGCGAGCGCGGCCCGGGCTCGCCGGCGCCGACGCGCTCCAGCTCGATATTGAGCACCGAGTAGGACGCGTTGTTGAAGACGATGCCGATCACGTGCAGCTGCTCGCGCGCCATGGTCCACAGCGCCTGCACGGTGTACATGGCCGCCCCGTCGCCCACCAGCGCGATCACCGGCCGCGTGGGGCAGGCGACGGCCGCGCCCACGGCGTTGGGCAGGCCCTGACCGATGGCGCCGCCGGTGAGCGTGAGCAGGTCGTGGCGCGGCGCGCCGGCCGTCATGGCGCCCAGCTTCTGGCCCGAGGTGATGGCTTCGTCGACCAGGATGGCGCCCTCGGGCAGCAGGTGGCCCAGGGCCTGGCAGGCCTTGGCGGCCGTCAGCTCGCCCGTGGGGCGCTCGGGCCGGGTGGCGGCTTGCAGGGCGGGCTGGGCCGAGCCCGCGTCCAGCGCGGCGACCAACTGCTGCAGGCAGGTCAGTGCATCCTGCTCGGGCGCGGCCAGCGTGTGCACGGTGCAGCCGGGCGGCACCAGGTCGCTCGCCTTGCCGGGGTAGGCGAAGAAGGAGACGGGCGACTTGGCGTCCACCAGCACCAGGTGCTGCAGGCCCGCCAGCTGAACGCCGGCCAGCTCGGCAAAGTAGGCCAGGCGCTCGATCGCAGGCAGGCCGGCGCCGCGCTCCAGCCGGGTCGGGAAAACCTCGGCCAGCAGCTTGACGCCCGTGGCTGCGGCCAGGCGCGCGGCGGCCAGCAGCGCCGGTTTGCGCAGCGCGTGGCCGCCCAGCAGCAGCGCGGCCTTCTGGCCCGAGCGCAGGATGCCGGCGATGGTCTGCACCGTGGCTTCGTCGGCGGCCTTGGGCTCGACGGGTGGCGGCGGCGGACAGGGCACGCCGCCCTCGCTCCACGACACGTCGGCCGGCAGGATCAGCGTGGCCACCTGGCCGGGCCGGCCGCGCGCGGCGGCGATGGCGTCGACTGCGTCCTGGCCGAGCCGGGCCGTGCTGGCCGAGGTGCGCACGAAGCCGGGCGAGACGTTGCGCGCCACGGTCTCGATGTCGGACTGCAGCTGTGCGTCGTACTGGACGTGATAGGTCGCGTGGTCGCCCACGATGTTGACGATGGGCACCTTGCCCTTGCGTGCGTTGTGCAGGTTGGCCAGGCCGTTGCCCAGGCCGCAGCCCAGGTGCAGTAGCGTGGCGGCGGGCTTGCCCGCCATGCGCGCGTAGCCGTCGGCCGCGCCCGTGGCCACGCCCTCGAACAGGGTCAGCACGGCGCGCAGGCGCGGTTCATCATCCAGCGCGGCGACGAAGTGCATTTCGCTGGTGCCGGGGTTGGTGAAGCAGACTTCGACCCCGGCGTCGGCCAGGGTCTTGAGCAGGGCTTGGGCGCCGTTCATGGTCGTTCCTTCAAGGCGTGTCACCGGTGAGGATGTGGCGCGCCGCCGCGCGCGCCGTCAGGATGCAGCCGGGCAGGAAGGTGCCTTCCAGCGAGCGCTTGCCGCTGGCGCCGCCGCCGCCAAAACCGGCCGCCTCGCCCACGCCGTACAAGCCCGCGATCGGCTGGTCGGCACCGTCCAGCACGCGGCTGGCCAGGTCGGTGCGCAGGCCGCCCAGGCTCTTGCGCGTGATGAGCTGCATGTGGATGGCGATGTAGGGACCGGCGCCCTTCATCTGCAGCGGCGCCGGCTTGGCGGTGCGCAGCTTGTCGGGGCCCCACTGGCGCGCGTGGCGGATGCGGCGGATCTGCTCGTCGTTCTCCAGCTTGCTGCCGTGCGCGAAGTTGGCGTCGAAGGCATCGGCCGTGGCCTGCAGCACGGCGGCATCGATGTCGTGCGAGGCCGTCAGCGCATTCATCTGGCCGGCCAGCTGCGACAGGCTGTCGGCCACGATGAAGTGCGGGCTTTGCTGCTGCATCTGCCGCACCAGGCGGTGGTTGCCCAGCAGGGTTTCCTTCAGGAACGGCAGGAACTGCCGGTCGCGGATGCGCGCGTTGTGCTCGGCGCCCGAGATGGCGAACTCCTTGGCAGCGATGCGCCAGTTCAGCAGGTGCCAGGTCCACGGTTTGGCCTGCGCCGCCACGCGCTGGCACAGCCAGTGGGTGTCGAAGCCCGTCACCAGCGGCTCGGGGCCGATGCGCCGGCCCGTGTGGTCCAGCCACAGCGCCGACTTGCACGGGATCAGCGACAGGCCGTGACCCGCGAAGTGCGGAAAGGGGTGCGGAATGCCCGCGGCGTAGTTCCACATCTCGCCCGCGTGGGTGATGAGCGCGCCCAACTGCTCGGCGGCCCAGTGGTGCAGCCGGCCATCCGCAAACGGGTGCGCGCCGTTCAGCATGGCGGCGGGGCAGGGGCGGTCGGCCGGCCAGTTCTTGCGTGCCTCGGCATGGCTGCCGTTGATGCCGCCCATGGCCAGCACCACCACCGGGGCCTGCAGGCGCACGTCGGCGCCCGTCGCCTCGTCGATCGCGCTCACGCCGGCGATCTGCCCGCCTTGGCGGTCCAGGCCCGTCACGCGATGGCGGTGCAGCAGGCTCAGGCGCCCGCCGGCGCCGGCCTGGCGCAGGGCGGCGATCAGCCGCTCCGTCATGTGGCGCGCCGTGCCCCACACGATGTGATAGCGCGGCAGGCTGTTGCCGTCGCCGTGCAGCCCGCGCTCGACCCAGCTGACTGCGGGCATGAACTTGACGCCCTCGGCCAGCAGCCAGTCGTGCACCTGCGCGCGCGAATGCTGCACGTAGTGGCGCGCCCAGGCCAGCGGGTATTCGTCGCCCGCATCCAGTTCGCCAAAGCGCAGCCAGTCGCGCAGCGCGATTTCGGGCGTGTCGGGGATCTTCATCCTGGCCTGCAGCGGCGTGCCCACCAGCGCCATGCCGCCAAAGGCACACAGCGCCAAGCCGCCCAGGCGCTCGGGCGTGTCGCGGTCGAGCAGCGCCACGGTCTTGCCGGCGCGCAGCAGTTCGAGCGCGGTGACGATGCCGGCCAGGCCGCCGCCGACGATCACGACATCGTGGTGTGGTGAGTCCATGGGTGCGTGTGTGGCAGGAGTGGAGGAGTGGCTGGGTTTGGCTTTGCCCTGGCGATCAGGTGGTAGCCAAGGTGATCTTGAGGCCAAGCGCATGCGCCACTTTGCTTACGGTGGCAAAGCTCGGGTTGCCGGTGCCAGAGAGTGCTTTGTATAGCCCCATGCGGCTCATGCCGGTCTGCGCGGCCAACTGGGTGATGTTGCGGGCGCGTGCAATGTCGCCGAGGGCGGCAAGAAAAAGGGCGGGATCATCCTCCTCGGCGCAGGCAGAAAGATAAGCCGCGATGTCTTCCTCGGATTCGAGGTAATCGGCGGTGTCGTAGCGGGTAAAGGTTTCGGTTTTCTTGGCCATGTTCATTGCTCCCAGCACGCAGCGATCTTGGTTGCCAATTGGATGTCCTTGCTTTGCGTGGACTTGTCACCGCCGCAGAGTAGAAGAACCAATGTTTTGCCTTTGAACGTGTAGTACACGCGATAGCCCGGGCCGTGGTCGATCTTGAGCTCGTTGATTCCGTTCTTGAGGGCGCGACACTGCCCCGGGTTGCCGAGGGAGAGGCGGCGGATGCGCACCTCGATCTTCGCCTTTGCAGAACGGTCACGAAGCGCCCGCAGCCAAGCGTCGAATGTGCTGCTCTTGAGGACTTCGTACACGACACGATCGTAAACCATGGTTGACTATATGTCAACTGTGGTTGATGCCGCTTGCGCCGCTCGCCGCGAGTTGCGAGCGGCCATCGCCGGTGAGCGACACGGACCAAGGGGCGCCAAGGCGGTCAGGGGGCTTGGCACCCGCCCCATCAAACGTGCAACGCCTGCCCCAGCGCCCTTAGCGCCGCCTCCTGCACCGCCTCGCCCAGGGTCGGGTGGGCGTGGATGGTGTGGCCCACGTCTTCCAGCCGCGCGCCCATCTCGATGGATTGGCTGAAGGCGGCCACCAGTTCGGCCACGCCTTGGCCGACGGCCTGCCAGCCGAGGATGAGGTGGTTGTCCTTGCGCGCCACCACGCGCACGAAGCCGCTGCCGGCCTCCAGCGTCATGGCACGGCCGTTGGCGGCAAAGGGGAACTGCGCCTCGATGCAGTCGATGCCGGCGGCGCGTGCCTCGGCCGGGGTGCGGCCGGCGACGACGACCTCGGGGTCGGTGAAGCACACGGCCGGGATGGCCATGGGCTCGAAGCGGCGGTTCTGGCCCGCGACTTGCTCGGCCACGCATTCGCCCTGGGCCATGGCGCGGTGCGCCAGCATGGGCTCGCCCGTGAGGTCACCGATGGCCCACACGTCGCGCATCGAGGTGCGGCAGTGCGCGTCGATGGCGACGTGGCGGCCGGCCATGTCCAGCTGCAGCGATTCGAGCCCGAAGCCGCCGGTGCGCGGGCGCCGGCCCACGGCCACCAGCACGCGGTCGGCCGGCAGGGTGAAGTCCTCGGCCTTGACGTCGTTGCGCACATGCACGCCGTGCTTGGCGTCCCAGCCCTGCACCTTGCAACCCAGGTGCAAGGTGATGCCGCTTTTCTTGAGCGCGTCCAGCACCGGCTGGGTCAGCTCGGCATCGTAGGTCGGCAGCACGCGGTCGATGGCCTCGACCACCGTCACCTCGGCGCCCAGCTTGCGATAGGCCATGCCCAGCTCCAGCCCGATGTAGCCGGCGCCGACGACCACCAGGCGCTTGGGCAGGGCGGTGGGCGACAGGGCCTCGGTGGACGACCAGATGGCACCACCGAAGGGCATGCTGGGCAGCTCGACCGGCTCGGAGCCGGTGGCCAGCAGCAGGTGCTCGCAGTGCACGCGCACGGGCTCGCCCTCGTGCGGCTTGACGGTCACGGTCTTGCCGTCCTCGATCTGCGCCCAGCCCTTGAGCACCTGCACGCCGGCCTTGCGCAGCAGCGCGCCCACGCCACCGGTCAGGCGCTGCACGATGCCGTCCTTCCAGCGCACGGTCTGCGCGATGTCGATGCCCGGGTCGGCCACGCGGATGCCCAGCGGCGAGCCCTTGGCCTGGTGGCGTGCCTGCTCGAAGGCGTGCGCGGCGTGGATCAGCGCCTTGGACGGGATGCAGCCGATGTTGAGGCAGGTGCCGCCCGGCTGCGCGCCTTCGGCCAGCACGGTGGGAATGCCCAGTTGCCCGGCGCGGATGGCCGCCACGTAGCCGCCGGGGCCGCCGCCGATGACCAGCAGCTTGGTGTTGATTTCCTTGCTCATCGATTCACTCCACGAACAGCAGGGCCGGGGTTTCCAGCAGGGCGCGCACGGCCTGGATGAAGCGCGCGGCGTCCATGCCGTCCACCACGCGGTGGTCGAAGGACGAAGACAGGTTCATCAGCTGCCGCGCCACCACCTGGCCGCCCCGCAGCATGGGCCGCTCGATCATGCGGTTGACGCCGACGATGGCCACCTCGGGGTGGTTGATGACCGGCGTGCTGACGATGCCGCCCAGCGCCCCCAGGCTGGTGAGGGTGATGGTGGAGCCCGAAAGCTCGCCCGGCGCGGCCTTGCCGGTGCGCGCGCCCTCGGCCACGCGGGCGATGCCGGCGGCGCAGGCCCACAAATCCAGTGCCTCGGCGTGGCGCAGCACGGGCACCATCAGACCGCCGTCGGTCTGCGTGGCCACGCCCAGGTGCACCGCCTCGAAGCGTGTGACCACGCCGGCCTCGTCGTCGTAGCGGGCGTTGATCTGCGGAAACTCGCGCAGCGCCAGCACCATGGCGCGCACCAGCAGCGGCAGCAGGGTCAGCTTGCCGCGCGCGGCGCCGTGCCGGGCGTTGAGCTGCGCGCGCAGGGCTTCCAGCTCGGTCACGTCCACTTCCTCGACGTAGCTGAAGTGGGGGATGCGGCGCTTGGCCTCCTGCATCTTCTGCGCGATCTTGCGGCGCAGGCCGATGACCGGCACCGCCTGCTCGCCATGGCGCTCGACGTAGGGCGATCCGGCCACGGCCGGCTGGCCGCCGCCGGCCGCGTAGGCGTCCAGGTCGGCGTGTTCGATGCGGCCGGCCGGGCCGCTGCCGTGCACCATGCGCAGATCTACACCTAAGTCGAGCGCGCGGCGGCGCACCGAGGGCGCGGCCAGCGGGCGCTCGCCTTCCTTGCGCGCCACGCTGGCGTGCCGGGCCGGGGCCGGGCTGCGCGCGGGGGCGGGCGCTGGCACGGGAGCGGCGGGCTTGGGTGCCGACGCGGGGGCGGACGTGGGGACTGCGGGCGCCGCCGTGGTTGCTATCGTTGCAGGAGCTGCTGCCGCAGGGTGGGCGAGGGCTGGAGCCGCTTTTTGTTCATTTTCTTGCAGATTGCCCGCGCCTTCCACCTCCAGGCGCACCAGCTCGGCGCCCACGGCCATCACCTGGCCCGGGCTGCCGCCCAGCGCCAGCACCTTGCCGTGCACGTGCGAAGGCACCTCGACGGTGGCCTTGTCGGTCATCACGTCGGCCAGGTGCTGGTCTTCCACCACGGCGTCGCCCGGCTGCACGTGCCAGGCCACCAGTTCCACCTCGGCAATGCCCTCGCCGATGTCGGGCACGCGGATCACGTAGATACCCATGACGTCAGGCCTCCAGAGTGCGCTTGAGGGCTTCGGCAACGCGCGAAGGCCCGGGGAAGTAAGCCCATTCCTGGGCGTGCGGGTAGGGCGTGTCCCAGCCGGCGACGCGCTCGATGGGCGCCTCCAGGTGATAGAAGCAGTGCTCCTGCACCAGCGCCACCAGCTCGGCGCCGAAGCCGCTGGTGCGCGTGGCCTCGTGCACCACCACACAGCGGCCGGTCTTCTTGACCGATTCGACGATGGTGTCCAAATCCAGCGGCCACAGGCTGCGCAGGTCGATGATCTCGGCGTCGATGCCGGCCTCGCGCGCGGCCGCCTCGGCCACCCAGACCATGGTGCCGTAGGTCAGCACCGTCACCGCCCTGCCGGGGCGAAACACCGCGGCGCTGGTGAGCGGCACGCTGTAGTAGCCCTCGGGCACCTTGCCCAGCTCGTGCTTGGACCAGGGCACGACGGGGCGGTCGTGGTGGCCGTCGAACGGGCCGTTGTACAGGCGCTTGGGCTCCAGGAAGATCACCGGGTCGTCGCATTCGATGGCGGCGATCAGCAGGCCCTTGGCGTCCACCGGGTTGCTGGGCATCACCGTGCGCAGGCCGCACACGTGGGTGAAGAAGGCCTCCGGGCTCTGGCTGTGCGTCTGCCCGCCGTAGATGCCGCCGCCGCAGGGCATGCGGATGGTCATGGGCGCGCTGAAGTCGCTGGCCGAGCGGTGGCGCAGGCGCGCCGCCTCGGACACGATCTGGTCGGTGGCGGGGTAGAAGTAGTCGGCGAACTGGATCTCGACCACCGGCCGCAGGCCGTAGGCGGCCATGCCGATGGCGGTGCCGACGATGCCGCTTTCGTTGATCGGCGCGTCGAAGCAGCGCGTCTTGCCGTACTTGGCCTGCAGGCCCTCGGTGACGCGAAACACGCCGCCGAAGTAGCCCACGTCCTGGCCGTAGACGATGACGTTGTCGTCGCGCGCCATCATCACGTCCATGGCCGAGCGCAGGGCCTGGATCATGGTCATGGGCACGCGGGCCGGGTCCTTGTCGTGTTGTGCCATGGCCTACACCCCCAACTGCTGGCGCTGCCGGCGCAGGTGCTCGGGCAGCTCCTTGTACACGTCGTCGAACATGGTCGCGGCGCTGGGCACGCGGCCGTCGAGCAGCGAGCCGTAGCGCTCGGCCTCTTTCTGCGCGGCGATCACTTCAACTTCAAGCGCCTTGTGCGCCTGCGCGTGCTGCTCCTCGCTCCATTCGCCGATGACGATCAGGTGCTTTTTCAGGCGCTCGATCGGGTCGCCCAGCGGAAAGCGCTGCCAGTCGTCGGCCGGGCGGTACTTGCTCGGGTCGTCGGACGTGGAGTGCGGGCCGGCGCGGTAGGTTTCCCACTCGATCAGGGTCGGGCCGTGGTTGCCGCGCGCGCGCTCGGCCGCCCAGTGCGAGGCCGCGTGCACGGCCAGGAAGTCGTTGCCGTCGACGCGCAGCGAGGCGATGCCCACGCCCACGCCGCGTTGCGCGAAGGTGGTGCCCTCGCCGCCGGCGATCGACTGGAAGGTGGAAATGGCCCACTGGTTGTTGACCACGTTGATGATCACCGGCGCGTGATAGACGTGGGCGAAGGTGAGCGCGGTGTGGAAGTCCGACTCGGCGGTGGCGCCATCGCCGATCCAGGCCGAGGCGATCTTGGTGTCGCCCTTGATGGCCGAGGCCATGGCCCAGCCCACGGCCTGCGGCACCTGGGTGGCCAGGTTGCCCGAGATGGTGAAAAAGCCGGCGCGCTTGTACGAGTACATCACCGGCAGCTGGCGCCCCTTGATCGGGTCGCGCTGGTTGCTCATCAGCTGGCAGATCAGCTCGACCATCGAGATGTCGTCGCGCGAGAGCAGCAGGCCCTGCTGGCGATAGGTGGGAAAGCACATGTCGCCGTCCTGCAGCACCTGCGCGTGGGCCACGGCAATGGCTTCCTCGCCCAGGCACTGCATGTAAAAGGACAGCTTTTTCTGCCGCTGCGCGGTCAGCATGCGGGCGTCGAAGATGCGCGTCTTCATCATGGCGCGCAGGCCGCGGCGCAGGCGGTCGGGGTGGATGGCGGGGGCCCAGGGGCCGATGGCCTTGCCGTCCTCGCCCAGCACGCGCACCAGGCTGGTGGCCAGATCGGCCGTGTCGGCGGCGGGGGTGTCGGTGGGCGGGCGGCGCACCGAGCCCGCGGGCGAGGTGCTGAGGTAGGAAAAGTCCGTCTTGTGGCCCGGCCGCCCCGTGGGCTCGGGCACGTGCAGCCGAAGGGCTGGGTGCTCTGTCATGCTCTGTCTCCGAACGCAATCGTGTTGCGTGCCTCGTTGCAGGTGCGCGCGGCACGCCGGGTGAGGCGCTCCGTGCCTTGGTGTTGCGCGGTAGCGCAGGCGCCATGGTAGCCGAGCGCGGCCCTATGCTCCAACGTCTGCGAAGAACTCACCCCGATCAGGGGTTTGCCGCGCGGCAGGCCGGCCGCGGCGCCGGCGCCCGCTTCAATGGGCTTGCGCAGGCAAGTCGAGCGACTGGCCGTGCAGGCGCGCGTAGCGGCCGCCGCGCGCCATCAGCTCGGCGTGCGTGCCTTGCTCCATCACGTGGCCGCGCTCCATCACCACGATGCGGTCGGCGTGCTCGATGGTCGACAGCCGATGCGCGATGACCAGGGTGGTTCGGCCCGCCATGGCGGTGTGCAGCGCCTGCTGCACCAGGCGCTCGCTGTGCGTGTCCAGCGCCGACGTGGCTTCGTCCAGCAGCAGCACCGGTGCGTCCTTGTACAGCGCGCGGGCAATCGCCAGGCGCTGGCGCTGGCCGCCCGACAGCTCGGTGGCGTTGTGGCCCACCACGGTATCGATGCCCTGGGGCAGGGCGGCCACGTAATCGGCCAGGTTGGCCTGCCGAAGGCAGCGCTGCACGCGCTCGCGGTCGACGGGCTCGGCGCCCAGCGCCACGTTGGCGGCGATGCTGTCGTTGAGCATGGTCACGTCCTGGCTGACCAGCGCGAACTGCGCGCGCAACGCGGCCAGCGGCCAACGGGCGATGTCCAGCCCGTCCAGCAGGATCTGGCCCGAGGTGAGCGGCACGAAGCGCGGCAGCAGGTTGGCCAGCGTGGTCTTGCCCGAGCCCGAGGAGCCGACCAAGGCCACGGTCTCGCCCGCGCGCACATGCAGGTCCACCGCGTCGAGGGCGGGCGCCGCGTCCTCGCGGTAACGCACGCTGACGCCGCGCAATTCGATGTCGCCGCGGGCGCGGGCGGGCACGGCGGTGCTGGCATCTGGCGCTGCCTCGGCCTCGGGCTGCACGCCGTCCAGCAGTTCCAGCCCGCGCTCCAGCGCGGCCAGCCCGCGCGTGACGGGGTGCACCACGTCGGCCAGCCGGCGCGTGGGCGACACCAGCATCAGCATGGCGCCGATGAAGGCCACGAAGCCGCCCACCGTGATGGCGCCGCCGCCACCACGCCCCTGCGACAGGGCGATGGCGATGACGGTGGACAGCGCGATGGCGGCCACCAGCTGCGACAGCGGCATGGTGGCGGCCGAGGCGCGCGTGGCCTTCAGCGCCAGGTCGCGCAGGCGCCGGCTCAGCAGCGCAAAGCGCCGGCCCTGCTGCGCCTGGGCTTGGTGCAGGCGCACCATGCGGTGCGAAAGCACGTTTTCCTCCACCACGTAGGCCAGCTCGTCGGTGGCGTCCTGGCTTTCGCGCGTGACCTGGTACAGCCGGCGCGACAGCACCTTCAGGATCAGGGCGACGGCCGGCACCAGCACCAGCACGATCAGCGTCAGCTTCCAGTTCAGGTAGATCAGGTAGGCCAGCAGCGCCACCACCGTGAAGCCGTCGCGCCCCAGGTTCAGCAGCGCCTGCACCAGCAGGGTGGAGCCGGTCTGCACCTCGTAGACGATGGTGTTGGCCAACTGGCTGGCCGACTGGCGCGCGAACAGGCTCAGGTCGGCGTGCAGCAGGCGCTCGAACAATTGTTGGCGCAGCACCACCATGCCGTCGGCGGCGATGCGCGAGAGCGCGTATTTGCTGGCGAACTGCGCCAGCCCGCGCAGCGTGAACAAGCCGATGATGGCGGTCGGCACCATCCACAGCTGCAGGTCGCCCTCGGTGAAGCCTTCGTCCAGCAGGGGCTTGAGCAAGGCGGGGATGGCCGGCTCGGTGAGCGCGCTCATGAAGGTGGCGCCGATGGCCAGAAACCACCCCGCCCGGTACTGGCCGAAATACGGCCACAGGCGGCGCAGGCGCTGCCACAGCGACAGCGTGGCGACAGCGGGCGTGGTCGGGGTTTCGGTGGGCATCCGGTGGGCGCGCAAAACGGACCATTCTAGGGTGCGCCAGTGCCATGCCGGGAACCAACGCCCGCGCGCCGTCTCTGACCGCTTTTCGGGTGCGCGCTACAGTTTGTGACGTGGCGCCGCCTCACATGTGTAACATCGGGCGCCAGCCGCTGCCTGCTGCGGGCCGTTTCCAGATCGCGTTGCATGAACTTTGACATCTCCCCTCGCCGAGCGCCCAGCGGCCGCCGGCGCAGCCTGTTGGGCGCCCTGCTGTTCACCCCCGCGCTGCCGGCGCTGGCCCAGTTCCGGGTCGAGGTCTCGGGCGTCGGCCTGACCCAGATGCCGATCGCGGTGGCGCCGTTTCGCGGTGAATCGGCCTCGCCGCAGAAAATCAGCGAAATCATCCGCGCCGATCTGGAGCGCAGCGGCCAGTTCCGCGGCGTCGAGGCGGCGGGCGTGGCGATGGACGAAACCACCCGCCCCGACATGGCCGGCTGGCGCCAGCGCAGCGCCGACGCCTTGGTGGGCGGCAGCGTGGCACGCCAGCCCGACGGCCGCTGGGACGTGCGCTTTCGCCTGTGGGACGTGGTGCGCGACGCCGATCTGGGCGGGCAGGGCTACGTGGTTCCGCAGGCCGACTTGCGCCTGGCCGCGCACAAGAGCGCCGACTACATCTACGAGAAGCTGACCGGCGACAAGGGCGTGTTTTCCACCCGCATCGCCTACGTCACGCAAAACGGCAAGCGCTACACCCTGTGGGTGGCCGACGCCGACGGCGAGAACGCGCAGCCCGCGCTGTCCAGCCCCGAGTCCATCATCTCGCCCGCCTGGTCGCCCGACGGGCGCCAGCTGGCCTATGTGTCCTTCGAGGCGCGCAAGCCGGTCATCTACGTGCACGACGTGGCCACCGGGCGGCGGCGCCTGCTGGCCAACTTCAAGGGCTCCAACAGCGCGCCGGCCTGGGCGCCCGATGGACGCTCGCTGGTGGTCACGCTGTCGCGCGACGGCGGCTCGCAGCTGTTTCAGATCAGCGCCGGCGGCGGCGAGCCGCGCCGCCTGACCTCGTCGCCCAGCATCGACACCGAGCCGGCCTTTTCGCCCGACGGCAAGACCCTGTACTTCGTGAGCGACCGCGGCGGCGCGCCGCAGATCTACCGCATGCCGGCCGGCGGCGGCGCGGCCCAGCGCGTGACCTTTGGCGGCAACTACAACGTCTCGCCCAACATCAGCCCCGACGGCCGCTGGATGGCCTACATCGCGCGCACCGGCGGCGCCTTCAAGCTGAACGTGATGGACTTGGCCAGCGGCAACAGCACCGCCATCACCGACACCAGCGACGACGAGAGCCCCAGCTTCGCGCCCAACAGCAAGCTGATTGTTTACGCCACGCGCCAAGGTGGGCGCGAGGCCCTGATGACCACCACGGTGGACGGCAAGATCAAGGCGCGCCTGGCCGGCCAGGGCGGCGACCTGCGCGAGCCCACCTGGGGGCCGTTCACCCGCTGACCGATTTTCAACCGATTTTTTTTGACACACCCTAGCAGGAGAAATTCGATGTTCAAACGCATGTTCATGCTGATCGCCATGGCCACGGCCCTGGTGCTGGCCGGCTGTGGCTCCGACGTCAAGCTGGACCAGCCGGCCGAAGGTTCGTCCACCGCGGCGGGCGCGGGCGCCGGCGGCGCGGCCGGGCAGGGCACGGGCCAGAGCTCGGTCACCCAGGTGCAGGCCGGCGCGTCGGCGGCCGACAAGGCCGGCCCGGTGGGCGTGGCCAAGGTGATCCTGTTCGACTACGACAGCTACGTGGTCAAGCCCGAGTACCAGTCGGTGGTCGACCAGCACGCGCGTTTTTTGCAGTCGCACCCCAACGCCCGCCTGGTGCTGGAGGGCAACACCGACCAGCGCGGCAGCCGCGAATACAACCTGGCCCTGGGCCAAAAGCGTGCCGAGGCCGTGCGCCGCGCGCTGACCCTGGTCGGCGCCAGCGACAGCCAGATCGAGGCCGTCAGCTTCGGCAAGGAAAAGCCGGCGGTCGAAGGCAACAGCGAAGAGGCCTACGCGCAAAACCGCCGCGTCGAGTTCCGCTATCAATGACCATGAAAGCGTCCTCCAGGCATCTCTTCGGGGCGCTGGTGCTGGCATGGGCCGGCTTGGCCGCCGTGCCGGCGCAGGCGCAGCTGTTCGGTGACGACCAGGCGCGCCAGGCCATCCTGGACTTGCGCCAGCGCTTCGACCAGGCCGTGACGGCGCAGAACAAGCTGGTCGACGAGAACACGCAGCTGCGCCGCAGCATGCTCGAATTGCAGCAGCAGATCGAGCAGTTGCGCGGCGAGCTGGCGAGCCTGCGTGGACAGGACGAGCAGTTCACGCGCGACATCTCCCAGCTGCAGCAACGCCAGGCCAGTACGCAGGAAAGCGTCGATCAGCGCCTGGGCAAGCTGGAGCAGGGCGGGCACGCGGCCAACCCCGAGCAGCCCGGCGCCAGCGCCGCGACGGGTGCGCCCGAGAGCAGCGGCGCCGAGAAGCAGGACTACGACGCCGCGCTGGCGGTGTTCCGCAAGGGCGACTGGCCGGCGGCGCAGACCGCGTTTGCCGGCTTCGTCAAGCGCTACCCCGCCAGCAGCCTGACGCCGGCGGCCCTGTTCTGGCTGGGCAACGCCCAGTACGCCACGCGCAACTACAAGGAGGCGATCGGCAACTTCCGCTCGCTGCTGGCCAGCGCGCCCAACCACGCCAAGGCGCCCGAGGCCATGCTGTCCATCGCCAACTGCCAGATCGAGCTGAAGGACACGGCCGGCGCGCGCGCCACGCTGGGCAACCTGATCAAGCAGTATCCGCAGTCCGAGGCCGCCCAGGCCGGGCGCGAGCGCCTGAGCAAGCTGAAGTAAGGCCGGCGCGTCGGTTCAGTCCTCGAGCCGCAGCGCGCTGCTATAATCGTCGGTTTCCTTGCCGCACCCCGCTCGACGCCGGGGGCGGCTTTCCCTTTGGGCCGTTTGCACATGGCCCTTCATCCACAAGGAGTGTGAATGCGTCACTACGAGATCATTTTGCTGATCCATCCGGATCAGAGCGAGCAGGTGCCTGCCATGCTGGAGCGCTACAAGGGCATGGTCACGGCCGGCGGCGGCAAGATCCACCGCGTCGAAGACTGGGGCCGCCGCCAGCTGGCCTACCAGATCAACAAGCTGAGCAAGGCGCACTACCTGTGCGTCAACATCGAGGCCGATCAGGCCGTGATGGGCGAGCTCGAACACGCCTTCCGCTTCAACGATGCCGTGCTGCGCCACCTGACGGTGCAGCGCAAGCAGGCTGACACCGCGCCTTCGTCGATGATGAAGAGCGTCGAGCGCGAGGAAGCGCGCAAGGCCCAGCAGGCGGAGGCCGGCAACTGAGCCCAGGCGGGGACGCGCCAAGTGCGGGGGGCATCAACCTCACGCGCCTGAGCGCCACCATCGCCGAAGCCGGTGCCCTGCGCCACACCCCGGCCGGCCTGCCCGCCCTGGATTTGCGGCTCGAACACGAGTCGCGCATCGAGGAAGGCGGCCAACCGCGGCAGGTGAAGGCGGCCCTCAGGGCCGTGGCGCTGGGTACGGTGGCCGAGCGGCTGGCCCGCCAGCCCATCGGCTCGCACTGGTGCTTCAGCGGCTTTCTGGCCAGTCCCCGTCAAGGCAAGCACGTCGTGCTCCACATCCAGGATTTTCAGCAAGATCACATTCACGGAGGCTCTTAAATGCCCGCTTTCAAGAAATTCAACAAGGACAAGCGTCCCAAGCGCAACACCCAGTCGCTGCTGTTCAAGCGCAAGCGCTATTGCCGCTTCACGGTGGCCGGTGTCAAGGAAATCGACTACAAGGACATCGACACGCTGCGCGACTTCATCGGCGAGAACGGCAAGATCGTGCCTGCCCGCCTGACCGGCACGCGCGCCATCTACCAGCGCCAGCTCAACACCGCCATCAAGCGCGCGCGCTTTCTGGCCCTGGTGCCCTACACCGACCAGCACCGCGTCTGAAGAAGGAGCCTCTCATGCAAGTCATTCTTCTGGACAAGGTCGTCAATCTGGGCGCCCTCGGTGACATCGTCAAGGTCAAGGACGGCTACGCCCGCAACTTCCTGATCCCCACCGGTCAGGCCCGTCGCGCCACCGCCGCCGCCAAGGCCGAATTCGAGGCCCGCCGCGCCGAGCTGGAAAAGCACGCCGCCGAAAAACTGGCCGCCGCCCAGGCGCTGGGCGCCAAGCTGCACGAACAGACCATCAAGCTGACCCAGAAGGCCGGTGTCGACGGCCGCCTGTTCGGCTCGGTCACCAACCACGACATCGCCGACGAGCTGAAGAAGCAGGGCTTCGACGTGCACAAGGCGCAGATCCGCCTGCCCAACGGCCCGATCAAGACCATTGGCGACACCACCGTGGCCGTGTCCTTGCACACCGACGTGGACGCCGAGATCACCGTCTCGGTCTACGGCGAGACCGCCTGACCGGGCGCTCCAACCCCGCCAAGCAAACAGCCGCCCTCGGGCGGCTGTTTTTTTGAGCCGCTACAGGGCCTACTTGAAGTACTTGGACAGCGCCGCGAGCAGCCCCTCGGGATGGGCCGCGCTGGTCAGGGGCGCCAGCTTGTCCACGTCGTAGGTTTCATCGTCGTGGAAGGAGGCCCAGTATTGCTTCTGTGCATTCCACATGCCGAACGCACCGGTCTTGGACTGGCACAGGCTGCCGTCGTAGGCGTGGATGCCGAAGGTGCTCTCGGTGTTGTCGGGCTTGTTGTCACGCTTCCAGTTGGCGTTCTGCCATTCGAAGATGGCGAAGCCCTTGACCAGCGATTGCGGGTTGGCGTCCATGTATTCGCGCACCGCGCTGGCCTGGCCCACCACGGCGTTGACCTTGGCGTCGACCGAGCCGATGGCCTTGCTGTTGGTGCCCAGCTCGGTGATCACCAGTGGCACGCCCAGCTTCAGGTCGTCGTAGGCTTGCAGGATGTTGTTCTTCAGGTCGTCGCCGGTCTTGAGCTTGAAGGTCTGCACCGCGTTGTAGAAGCGGCTTTGGTACAGCTCGGCCGGCAACTGATCGCGCAGCATGGCGTAGAACTTCTTCTCGTCGCCGTTGCTGACCGGCACCGTCATGTAGTGGTCGGGCGCCAGCTGGTGCAGCAGCTTGGCCACGCGCACGGCCTTGGGGATCAGGGTGGCCGAGGTTTCGCCGTCCTGGTTCAGGTCCAGCTCGTTGCCGATGCTGAAGGAGTGCACGGCCGGGTGGATGGCGCCGTTTTTCTTGACGCTCGCGACGATTTGCGTGACGGTGTTGTCGATGTTGTCCCACGGGCGGTTTTCTCGGTCCCGATTCTTGAAGTTGTAGTTGGACACCGGGATGATCACCTTGATGCCCAGCGACTGCGCCTTGTCCAGGAAGGCGATGTGGCCGTTGCCGCCCGTTTCCCACTTGTCGGAGCCGCGCTGGTAGTTGTAGTCGTACAGGCGCACCAGGTTGATGCCTTGCGCGGCCATGGCTTCCAGGTCGTTGCGCCCGCAGCCGTTCTTGCTGCCCCACAAGGCCTGGAAGGCTTCGGCGGTGGTGTCCGAGTCGAAGAAGGCGCCTGTCGGTGGCGCGAGGAACTTGGCCGGAATGGCCGAGTACGCCACGCCACGCCAGGTCTGCGCAAACACCTCGGACGGGATGCCGCGCGCGCCGGCGTCGACGAACAGCACCGCGTTGCTCAGCACGGTGCCGGCGTCGGGCACGCCCGGGCCGGCCAGCAAGGTGGCGGCAAAGCTCAGGCGGCCACTGGCGGCGTCGTAGCGCGGGTCGGACAGGGTCAGCGGCATGATGTCGTAGTCGCCGTCGCCGGGGTCGCCCGCCACCGAGGCGTTGGGCAGCACGGCGCTGAAGCGCTCGGGCCACAGGTTGACGAACTGACCCAGGCTTTCGACGTCGGCGCTGCGCGCGGGCGCGTTGTTCATCCACAGCACGTTCGGGTCGGCGCCTTCCAACTCCAGCCGCCAGTTGCCGGCGCTGTCTTTGGCCAGCGCCGTGCGCGCGGCCGCCAGCGCGAAGCTGGAGCCCTCGGCGGGCGGCTGGAGGTTGTTGAGCAGAGTGAGCACCGGGCGGGTGAAGCCGCCGGCGGAGGCGCTGAGGGCATCGGACGCCTTCGCCACGTGCAGGGTGAAGCGCAGGCTGCGGGCATTGCCGTCGTAGGCCACGTCGCGCACGCTGCCGAACAGCGCGTGCACGTCGCCGGCCACGTGAAACTGCAGCAGGGCGTTGGGCGCCACGCCGCCGTACACCTGCTGCCAGTCGGCATCGATGAAGGCCTGCGTCTTGGCGTCGCCGGTGAGCCGATCGGGCCGGTCGCTGTACCAGTCGACCTCGGGCTCCACACCGCTCAGCGTCACCGTCACGTCCTGGCCCGCGCTGGCGGCGCCGGCGTTGCCGCTGGCGGCGGCCAGCACGTAGATGCGCTGGGTCGGATCGCCGTTGTCGGCCGTATTGTCGTCGCCGCCGCAACCGGCGATGAACAGGGCCATGCCGAGCAACAACAGGTGAAACAGTTTCATCTCGCTCACTCCATGAAGTTGAAGGGTTCTTGCGTGCTCAAAACTTGCGGGGTCGAAGAAGGCTGCTGGCATCGACGCGGATGGCGGACCAAGTCATGGCAGCGAATCGACCGGAACCGGAAAGGTCAGGAAGTTCTTGATGACCTGGGCCTGCTTGCCTTCCTTCTGCTCATTGGGACTCACGCCGGCGCACCATCGCCCTGAATTGGGGTGCAGCGGACCATCGATGCCGCCCTTGTGCACGCTGCAATTCGCCAGGTCCATGATGGATGCCGCGTTGGGGATGCGGTCGCGTTCGCAGGGAAACTTGCCTTCCTTCGGGCAGGGGGCGAATTTCTCCATGACGGGGACGGTGTAGACGTTGTCGTCCAGGTCGGTAAAGCGCACCACCACCGGGTAGCTGGCCACCGTGCCCACGCGAAAGCCGAGGATTTCGCTGTCGTCGGGCATGACGACGTTCTGCTGCATGTCTTGCGCGCATTGCGCCATCGTGCCGGCGCACACCCCATAGGACTTGATGGCGGCCTTGTTGGGCGCGCCGCCCTTGGGCGGCCCCATGTTGAGGGTGAAGCCATCGGCGTAGCTGAACTGCTTTTCGTTCTCGAGTCCCTGCGGCCCGCCAACGGTGAAGACCAGGCCGTCGCCCAACTCGCTCATGAAGCCCACCGCGTCGTCCACCGAGAACGCGTAGGCGTTCATGCCCAGATCGTCGTGAACCAGCTTGACGTAGGGGTTGAAGGTGAGCTTGGGGTCGGCTTTTACGGCGGGCTGCTGCTGGTTGTACTGCAGTTCGTGGATGTACATGGACTGGAGCTTGCCGTGGTCCCAGTCCGGAATCTGGGTGTCCGCCAGCTTGTTGGCACCCGCGCCGCAGCCCTCGTTGAACGGCACCCAGCCGTAGATGTGCATCATGGCTTCCCAGAAATTGAACTCGGGCTTCTCGGGCTTGCTGCCCTTGCATTGCCCGGCGGCGTACAACTGCAGGTAGTTCTTGTGGTTCTGGATGAAGAACTGCTTGACCACCTCCATGCGCTCGCGCATGTCCTGCGGGCAGGCGATGGTTTGGGTGACGTAGGGGCTGAGGTCCTCGTTCCATGCCACGCACGAACCCCACAGGTTCTGCATGCGCTGCACGGCCTCGCCGAAGTGCAGGTGGGCCTTTTGCTCGTCGTTGCACTGCCCGTCGATGCAGGCCTGCACCGTGAGCACGGGCGGAAAACCCTGTGCGGGTTTGACCGGCACGTTGTCCTGGGGCGGCAAGGTGCCGCTGCGCTGCGCGAAGATGTTGTAGCCACCGGGCAGCTTGACGTCGTTCAGGTTGTAGACCGGCCATCCCTGGCCGGCGTCGCTGGCCAGAAAGTTCTTCAGGCTTTGCTTGAAGGGGGCCAGCGGCTGCACCGACCCGCTGTAGCCGATGTACGGATTGCCTCGGAGCCCGATGGCCACGGGCATGTAGACGTGATCGACGTAGGAGATGTTGTAGCCCACGTTCTCGGGCTTGAGCAGACGCAGGCTCTGGCCGGCGGGGATGATCGAGTCGCCGAAGGTGTACTCCGACAGCTGGGCATAGACGTTCTCGGGAAACTGCACATCGCTGGCGTAGGTCGTCAGGCTGCAAGCCGCATGGCTGGCGTGGCAGGTGACGGTGTCCGGCGTGCCGATCCTGGTCGCCGACTCATCGCTCAGGCGGTCGTTGCGGTCGGCCAGCAACACCCGTCCACCGTTCCACCAGGTGATGTAGCGGTCGCTGGCCAGTTGGCTGTAGAGCGGCAGGGTGAGGGTGACGGAGGAATTGGCGGGCAAGCCCGTGCCTTCGTTGACGTAGAGCTTGTAGACGAACTGGGTTGGGACGGCGTCCGTCGTGCGCCGGCAGCCCTGCAGCCATTCGTTGACGGCGTTCTTGCTGGTGGCGATGACGGGGTAGATGACGCCGCCCGAATTGTTGACGACGGTGATGGTTTTCGGCAGGACCATGACCGGGTTGCTGTCGTAGTCCTTGCACTCGACGGCTTGTGGGCCAGCGCCGAGACCCGGTCCTCCGATGCCGTACACCATGGGCCCATCGTCACCGCCGCAGGCGGCCAGCAGCAGCGTCATGGACAGAGCCGACGCGATGGGTGAAATCCGCTTCAGGGGTAGGTGCGTGAGCATGGGATACCTCTCGTGGTTCCGCGAGTGGGGGCAGGTGCTTTCAAGATCCTGCGTTCAGGCGCGTGAAACGCCCGTGAAGGATGTCCTCGCTGTACAACTCGATCTGCATCTGCCCCGGCGTGAAGTCCACGGCCGAGACCGAGCCGGGCGCGGCGCTTTCGCCGCGCGGCTCGAAGACGAAGGTGTCGCCATCCCAGTGACGCAGCGCGTAGCGCACGTTGACCGGGCCGATGAGCAGATCGAGCCCGTCGCCGGCAGCGTTCAACGCGATCTGCGCGGCGCCGAAATAGGCGTTGCCGTAGGCGCCCGCGTAGGCCGTCGGCGCCTGCGGCGGCGCGGGTTGGGCCGGCGGCGCCTGACCGGCCAGGCGCCCCTGGGCCTGGTACAGGTTGTGCATCATCTCCTGCATGGCCAGCAGCCAGTGGTCACCGATGGGGGCATCGGGCGCCACGTCGCCCCAGGCGCGCTCGCCAAAGACCAGGGCAATGGCCTCGGCCAGGCCGCGCGGCTGGGCGTTGGTCAGCACCGTGATGCCCAGCTGCGCCTGCGGCCACAGGATGAAGCTGGTGGCCGCGCCCATCACGAAGGCGCCGGAATGCGAGACGCTGGCGTGGCCCATGGGGTCGGGGCCGACATTGAAGCCGTAGCCGTATTTGCCGCCCGGGCGCGCCGTCATGGCCGCCTGCAGTGCCGCGCCGCTGGCCAGCTGTCGGCCTTGCCACTGGCCCTGTGCCAGCACCAGCTTCATCCATTGCGCCATGTCGGCCACGCTGGAGCTGACGCCGCCGGCGGGCGACTGTGCTTCGGGCTGGCGCGGCGGCTGCTGCACGATGTAGTGCGCGGGCTGGGCGCCGTAGCTGGCATGGCTGACGCCTTCCTGCACATGGCCCCAGGCGCGGTTGGCCTGCGCCGCAAAGTCGGCAAAGCGCGAACTGGTGTGGGCCATGCCCAGCGGGCGGTACAGCGCTTGCTCGGACAGCGTGGCCCAGTCCGTGCCCTGCGCCTGGGCCATGGCCTGGGCGGCGGCGGTGAGGCCGAAGTTGGTGTAGTCGTAACTGCCGTAGGGCTTGAGCGCCACCCAGCGTAGGCGCTGCAGGATGTCGGCACGCGTGTAGCCCATGTCTTCCAGCACGTCGCCGGCATGGTCGGGCAGGCCGCTGCGGTGCGCGTACAGCTCGCCCAGGGTCAGGCGCGCGTTGTCGGCCGGGTCGGGATAGGCCAGTCGAAAGTCCGGCAGCAGGCGCTGGACGGGGGTGTTCCAGTCGATGGCGGGCGTGCCCGCGGCGCCGTCCGCGCCCGGCATGTGGGCGGCCATCACCGTGGCGCCCACGGGTTTGGACACCGAGGCGATCTGAAACACCGTGTCGGCGTCCACCGGCGCGGCCTCGCCCACGCGCCGCAGGCCGAAGCCCTTGGCGTACACCGTCTTGCCCTCGAACACCACCGACACCGCCGCGCCCGGCACGCCGGTGCGCGCCAGCCACTGCGGCACCAGGGTGTCCAGCAGAACGGTGGCTTGCTTGACGGTGTCGGCGTTGGGGGTGGGGGGCATGTCGCCGTCGCCGCCGCAGGCGCCGAGGGCGACGGCCAGGCAGGCGGCGCCCAGGCCAGTGCGCAGCGTTGCGATGCGGGGGGGCAGGGTCATGTGGCGAAGGTCTCGTCCAGCCAGTCCATCGAGACGGCCGCCGAATAGGCCAGGTTGGCGACTTGGCAGTGGCCGTCGGCGCCCTCCTCGGCGCTGAACACGTGGCCCGTGACCGGGCCGCCGACAGTTTTGATGAAATGGCGGTATTGGGTCAAGGGCTCAGCCCCCTCGCCGCTGCCGACCAGGGCCAGGGCGGGGCAGCGGATGCGCGCCAGGCCGGCGTCGTCGACGCGGAACTGGCGCAGGCGCTGGTAGGCCTGCTTGAAGCTGTCCTGGCCCAGGCGCAGCATCAGGTTGCGCATCATCTCGCGCGTTTGCGCCGGCAGCTCGCTGGGCGGGATGTGGTCGATGTCGGCCAGGTGGATGTCCTGCGCGTCGGGCATCTCGGCCGGATCGAAACCGGCGAAGGACACCATGTAGGCGTGCAGGTCGACGATGGGCGAGTTGGCGATCAGCGCGCGCAGGCGCGGCTCGTGCGCGGCGATGCGCGAGGCGAAATAGCCGCCGTAGCTGATGCCCATCAGCGCCACGCGGCGCGCGTCGGTGCCGGGGCGCGCCAGCACGTGGTCGAGCGCCAGCTTGCCGATGCGCTCGTACTCGGCAACGAAGGCCAGGCGCGGGTGAAAGCGCAGCGTGTCCATCTGGCCCGGGCCGGTCAGCAGCATCAGGTGGTAGCCGCGCTCCAGCGCCGCGCGACCGTAGGCCAGCCAGGTTTCCTCCAGCGTGCCGTCGTAGCCGCTGATGATCAGCAGCGTCTTGCCGGGGCGTGTGCCGGCCTGCGGGTTGCGAAAGTAGTAGGCCGGCAGCGGCGTGTCGCCCCAGGGCAGCGTGAAGGTCTCGAACGCGCTGCCCTGCGCGCGCATGGCGGCGGCAAAGCAGTCGCGGCTTTGCAGGCCGAGCCGGGCGTGCTGCGGGTCCAGCACGCCGCTGTAGTACTCGGCGGCGCGAAAGCTGTTGCAGGCCACCAGGTACTGGTCGCGCGCGCTGTGCGCGTGGCCGCGCTGGGCGCGCGCCTGGGCGTCGGCCTGCTGGCGCGCGCCGGCGGCGGCGAACTGGGCGATCCAGCTGGCCGGGTCACCGTTCTGGATGCGCTGGGCCAGGGCCAAGCATTCGCCGATCGAGGCGCCGCCATAGCGCGCGGTGCCCAGCTGGCGCAGCAGCTGGTAGTCCATCTCGGCATCGGCAAAGCCGGCCACGCGGGTGCGGCTGCGCTCCAGGCCCTGGGCGGGTTTCGGCTCTGCGCCGGGTGCGGGGCCGTTTTGGGCCAGCACGGGCAGGGCCAGGCTGGAGGCGGCCGCGGCCATGAAGCCGCGCCGGCGGGGCAGGGGGGTGTGGGGCTGGTTCATCGGGTGCAGGGGCATGCAAGGCGCGGGGCGGGCGGTTCGCCCCGGCCCGGTTCTGGCACGGCCATGTTTCGGGTTCGCTCTGGCTTCGGCTTGCCAGCATGCCGCCGGATGGCCGCCCGGCACAGGGGCGCGGGACGCATGAACCGAAGACGGGACGCCCGCACCCAAGATGCCGCCCGCGGGCGTGGCCGCAGGCCTGCGCGATGGGGTGGCGCGCCGCGGGCACGCCAAGTCGCAGCTGAAGAACTATAAAAACATGAGCTTCCCGCGCTTGATCGACGAGGGCTGCGGCACGTTTTGGCTTGAAATCTGGCCGCTACATCGGGCGCGCGGCCCGGGCCTGCTGGTGCCACTCGGTCGGCGCCAGGCCGAAGCGCGCGCGAAACAGCTTGCTGAAGCCCGAGGGG
Source organism: Burkholderiales bacterium (assembly GCA_017307865.1). Taxonomy (GTDB): domain Bacteria; phylum Pseudomonadota; class Gammaproteobacteria; order Burkholderiales; family Burkholderiaceae_C; genus Ottowia; species Ottowia pentelensis. The sequence goes on from JAFKGE010000018.1 coordinate 92,105, forward strand.
TCGGCGAAGCCGCAGCGCCAGGACAGGGCGCCGACGTTCAGGCGACTGCCCTGCTCGATCAGGGCGCGGGCGCGCTGCAGCCGCAGCTCGCGCAGGGTGCCCATCACTGTCTCGCCGCGCGCGGCAAAGGCCTCGTACAGGCGCGTGCGCGAGCAGCCGGCGCCGTGGGCGATGGCGTCGGCGTGCAGGTCGTGCCGGTGGGCGTGCTGCTGCATGAAGCGCAGCGCGGCCGCGTGGCGGCCCCGGTGCTGGGGGTCGGCGGCGTCCGGCCGGTCGAGGTTGCGGCCCTGGCGGCCCAGGTTGCGCAGCGTCAGCAGGGTGAGGGCGCGCGTGGCGTCCAGCAGGCCGGCGTATTCATATTCGTCCAGCTGCTCGGGCTGGCGCGCCAGCAGCGACAGGTGGCTCAGCTGGCTGGCCAGCAGCGGCGCCAGCGCGCATTGCGCCAGCGCGATGGCCATGTTGGTCGGCTCGCGCCCCAGCGCGGCGGCCACCTCGCGGCGCGGCAGGGCGATGTAGGTCTGGCGCGCGCCGGCGCCCCAGCGGTAGCAGGCATCCTGGTAGGGTACGTACAGGCCCAGCATGCCGGCGCTGGCGTGCTGGTGCTCGCCGGGCGCGGCGTTCAGGCGCATCTGGCCCGACTGCAGCAGCGAGATGACCACCATGTCCTCGCCCGGCGGCACGTGGCGCGCGGCGGTGCGCATCTCGTAGGCGCTGGACTGCTTGGTGCCGAAGAAGCAATCCGCGCCGCGCAGCAGCGACCACGAGGCCTGCAGCTGTTCGCCCGGCGACAGGGGTTGCACGTCGACCCAGTTGTGCGCCACGTCGTGCCAATAGGCCAGGCGCTCGGCGGGAGCGAGCGCGCTCGAATCCCAGTGCTCCAGGGCGCAGGTGGGCGGCGGCGGGGGCGGCATGGCTTGGGATTTTAGATACAAGCCGATACTTCTGTGTCGGCTTGCCTGGCTCGCGGTCGAAACAGACCGGGCGGCGGCTCAGGCGGGCGCGTGGCCGGGCGCATCGGCGCGGCCTTGCAGCCAGGCCGCCAGCGGCGCGGCCCAGGCCTGGGGCGGGTGCGCGTCGTCGGTGGGCAGCACGCGCCGCGTGGGCAGGCTGCGCAGCCAGGTCAGCTGCCGCTTGGCGAGCTGGCGCGTGGCGATGATGCCGCGCTCGCGCAACTCGGCCAGCGGCCAGCCTTCATCCAGCGCCTGCCAGGCCTGGCGGTAGCCGACGCAGCGCAGGGCGGGCAGCTCGGGCCGCAGGTCGCCGCGCGCGCGCAGGGCCTCCACCTCTCTCAGAAAGCCGGCGGCCAGCATGGCGTCGAAGCGCTGGGCGATGCGCTGCTGCAGCGCGGCGCGGTTGGTGGGTTCCAAGGAAAAAAGCGGTGTAGCCCGCGACGGATCAGCGCCAGCAGCTCTTTTTTTTGTAGTATGAAAGCTGGACAGCGGCCGCCCGGTGAGCTGCCACACCTCCAGCGCACGCTGGATGCGCTGGCTGTCGGTGGCGGGCAGGCGCGCGGCGCTGGCGGCATCGACGCGCGCCAGCTCGGCGTGCAGCGCGGGCCAGCCGTGCTGGCGCGCGCGCTCGTCCAGTTGCCGGCGCACGGCGGCGTCGGCGGGCGGCAGCTCGTCCAGGCCTTCCAGCAGCGCCTTGAAGTACAGCATCGTGCCGCCCACCAGCAGCGGCAGGCGCCCGCGCGCGCGGATCTGGGGGATCAGGCGCGCCGCGTCGCGTGCGAAGTCGGCCGCGCTGTAGCTATCGGTGGGCTCGCGGATGTCGATCAGGTGGTGCGGCACGGCGGCGCGCTCGGCTGGCGTGGGCTTGGCGGTGCCGATGTCCAGGCCGCGGTAGACCAGGGCCGAGTCGACGCTGATGATCTCGACCGGCAGCCGCTCGGCCAGCGCCAGCGCCAGCGCGCTCTTGCCGCTGGCCGTGGGGCCGGCCAGGCACAGGGCCTCGATCGCAGGCGGGGTGATGTCAGCGGCCACGCAGGAACAGCCCATCGAGCTCGCGCAGGCTCAGCTGGCGCCAGGTGGGGCGGCCGTGGTTGCACTGGTCGCTGCGCTCGGTGGCCTCCATCTGGCGCAGCAGCGCGTTCATCTCGTCCAGCGTCAGGCGGCGGTTGGCGCGCACCGCGCCGTGGCAAGCCATGGTGGCCAGCAGCTCGTGCTGGGCGCGCTGCACCACGGTGGCGGCCTCGTGCTGGGCGAGTTCGGCCAGCACGCTGCGCGCCAGCTCCACCGCGTCGCCGGCGGCCAGGCTGGTGGGCACGGCGCGCACGGCCAGGGTTTTCGGCGAGAAGGGCGTGATCTCCAGCCCCAGCTGCTGCAGCGCGGCAGTCGCGCCCTCGGCCGTGGCCACCTCGGTCGGCGTGGCGGCGAAGGTGGCCGGGATCAACAGCGGCTGGCTGGCGATGCGGGCCTGGTCGAGCTGCTGCTTGAGCCGCTCGTAGACGATGCGCTCGTGCGCGGCGTGCATGTCGACCACGATCAGGCCGGCGCGGTTTTCGGCCAGGATGTAGATGCCGTGCAGCTGCGCCACGGCGCGGCCCAGGGGCCAGTCGGGCTCGGCTTCGGCTTGGGTTGCGGCTGGCGCCGCAGCGGCGGCGGTCGTCGGGTTGGGCTGCCACAGCGCCTGCAGCTCTTGCACCACGTGGCCGGTGCCTGCTTCGAAATGAATAGCTGCTTGCGCTTGAAGGACGGGGGCTGGAGGCACGAAAGGCTTGAAATTCGACACTTCGGACGGTATCGCCGCCGTGGTCAGCGCCGATTCGGCCAGCAGCGCGGCGCGTGGCGCGGCCAGGGCGTTTTCAATCGCGTGGCGCACGGCCTGGTGCACCTCGCGGCCGTCGCGAAAGCGCACCTCGATCTTGGTCGGGTGCACGTTCACGTCCACGCGCGCCGGGTCGATGGCGATGTGCAGCACGTACGCCGGCTGGCGCTGGCCGTGCAGCACGTCTTCGTACGCGGCGCGCGCGGCGTGGACGATGACCTTGTCGCGCACGAAGCGGCCGTTGACGTAGGCGAACTGATGGTCGGCGCGCGAGCGCGCGATGTCGGGCACGCCCGCGCGGCCGGTGACGTGCACGGGGCCGGCGCGCAGCTCGAGCGCCACCGACTGCGCCAGAAAGTCATCGCCCAGCACGTCGGCTACGCGGCGATCGAGGGCGTCGGCGCCGGCCTGCGCGCGCCACTGCTCGATCAGCTTGCCCTCGTGCCAGATGGCAAAGTCCACGTCGGGGCGCGCCAGCGCGTGGCGGCGCACGGCCTCGATGCAGTGCGCCAGCTCGGTGGCGTCGCTCTTCAAGAACTTGCGCCGCGCCGGCACGCTGAAAAACAGCTCGCGCACCTCCACCGTGGTGCCGGCGTTGCGCGCCGCGGCGCGCAGCTCGCCCGTGCCGCCGTCGAGCAGCCAGGCGCCGCCTTCGCCGGCCGTGCGCGAGAGCAGCGACAGCTCGGCAATCGAGTTGACCGCCGCCAGCGCCTCGCCGCGAAAACCCATGGTGCCCACGGCCTCCAGCTCGGCCAGGCTGGCGATCTTGCTGGTGGCGTGGCGCCTGAGCGCGACGGGCATTTCGTGCGGCGCGATGCCGGCGCCGTCGTCTTCCACCGCGATCAGCCGCACGCCGCCGGCCGCCAGGCGCACCGTGATCTGCGTGGCGCCGGCGTCCAGCGCGTTGTCCAGCAGCTCGCGCACGACGGAGGCCGGCCGTTCCACCACCTCGCCGGCGGCGATCTGGCTGATCAGCTCGTCGGGCAGTTCGCGGATGGGGCGGGGGGCGGCGGCAGTCATTGGGTCAAATTGTAGAAAGCCGGGCGACGGGCGGTCGAAGTCCTGAATAATCACGCCCCATGGAATATGTGATGCACTTGGTCGACTTCATTCTGCACGTCGACCAATACCTCGGCGCCTTCGTGGCGCAGTACGGCGCGTGGGTCTATGCGCTGCTGTTTCTGATCGTGTTCGTCGAGACGGGCGTGGTGGTGATGCCCTTCTTGCCGGGCGACTCGCTGCTGTTCGTGGCGGGCGCGCTGGCCGGTGCGGGGCTGATGAGCTGGCCGGTGGCCTGCGCGGTGCTGCTGGCGGCGGCCATCCTGGGCGACCAGTGCAACTACAGCATCGGGCATCGGCTGGGGCCCAAGGTGTTTCAGTGGGAGGACTCGCGCTGGTTCAACCGCCGCGCGTTCGACAAGGCGCACGCGTTTTACGAGCGCTACGGCGGCATCACGGTGATCCTGGCGCGCTTCATGCCGTTCATCCGCACCTTCGTGCCCTTCGTGGCCGGCGTGGCGGCCATGAGCCGGGCGCGCTTCACGCTGTTCAACGTGATCGGCGCGCTGATCTGGGTGCTGGGGTTGGTGACGGCGGGCTATCTGTTCGGCAATCTGCCCTGGGTGCAGGCCAACCTGAGCAAGATCATCTGGGCCCTGATCCTGGTGCCGGGGCTGATCGCGCTGTACGGCGCCTGGAAGGCCGGGCGCGCGGATCACGCCGCCGTCTGATCGCAGCGAGGCTCAAGCCAGGCAGATCGTCACCAGCGCCGAGGCGTCTTCCAGCGCGGTCAGTTGGTGCGCCACGCCGCCGCCCAGGTGCAAAAAGTCGCCCTGGCGCATGCGCTGGGTCTGGCCGGCGATGTCGAAGTCGATCACGCCTTCCAGGCATTGCACGGTGATTTCGCCGGCGACCTGATGGCCGGGCATGGTCTTGCCGGCCGACAGCACCACGCGGATGACTTCGAGTTGCGGCGCCTTGAGCAGGGCGTAGGACGGGGTCTGGGCCAGCTTGCTGCCCAGGGGCAACACGCTGCCGATTTGGCCGGGGGCCAGATGGGGTTGGGCCATGACGAACTCCTGTCGAATGGGGGGCGCGCTGGCGGCGCACGGCCCCAAGCCTACACCGCCCGGTTGCGTGCCAGCGGCGGGTTGGCCGCAAAATATTTCTGGATGCCGCTGGCCAGCGCGTCGGCCAGCTGGTCCTGATAGGCGGGGCTGCGCAGGCGGCGCTCCTCGTCGGGGTTGCTGATGAAGGCGGTTTCGACCAACACGCTGGGCACGTCGGGGTTGCGCAGCACGGCGAAGTTGGCGCGCTCGACGCTGTCCTTGTGCAGGCGCCCGACGGTGCCGATGCGGCGCAGCACGGCGTCGGCCAGCTTCAGGCTGTCGCGGATCTGCACCGTGGTGCTCATGTCCAGCAGGGCGCGCTGCACGTGCGCGTCCTTGTCGTCGACGTTGACGCCGCCGATGCGATCGGCCTCGTTTTCCTTGTTGGCCAGCCAGCGCGCGGCGGTGCTGGAGGCGCCGCGCTCGGACAGCGCGAACACGCTGGCGCCATTGGCGTCGGGGCGCATGAAGGCGTCGGCGTGGATGCTGACGAACAGGTCGGCGCGCACGCGCCGCGCCTTGCTCACGCGCGTGGCCAGCGGCACGAAGAAGTCGGCGTCGCGCGTGAGGTAGGCGCGCATGGGGTTGCCGCCCACGCTGGCGCGGTTGATGCGCTCGCGCAGCTTGAGCGCGATCTGCAGCACCACGTCCTTCTCGTGCGTGCCGTTGGGGCCGGTGGCGCCGGGGTCTTCGCCGCCGTGGCCGGGGTCGATGGCGACGATGATCAGGCGCTCGGCCGGCGGCTCGGGGCCGCGCGCGGTGGCGCGCTCGGGCGGGCGCGGGCCGGCGCGCACGGCCTGGTTGGCGCGCTCGATCTGGCGCGCGATCAGATCGCCCAGGGTGTCGGGCGCCGGCTCGGTCGCCGGGGCGCCGTCACCCGCGCTGGGCACGCTGGCCGGCGTGGGGCCGTTCAGGCGCTGGGCGATCAGCTGCGCCAGCGGGTCGGGCGGGACGGCGGGGTACAGGTCGAACACCAGGCGGTTGCGGTAGGCCGCCACCGGCGCCAGCGTGAAGACCTCGGGCCGGATGTCGTGCTTGAGGTCGATCACCAGGCGCACCACGCTGGGCGTGAACTGGCCGACGCGGATGCCGGCGATGTTGGGGTCGTCGGCGCGCACCTTGGCCACCAGCTCGCGCAAGGTGGGGTCGAGCTGCAGGCCGTCGATGTCGACCGCCAGGCGCGGCGGCGAGATCACCAGGGTGTGCGTGGCCTGCAGCGGGCGGTCGGACTCGATGGTGACGCGCGAATAGTCCTCGGCCGGCCAGATGCGCACGGCCACGATGCCGGCGCCGTGGGCGATCTGCTGCGCGCCGATCAGCAGCACCAGCGAGCCGGTCTTGAGCAGGCGGCGGCGCCCGGGCGAGGAGGGGGAGGGGTACAGCGGTGCGGTCATGCGCGCAAATCCTGCAGCAATTGCTCTCCAACGCGCGTACCCGCCACCAGGTGCACCAGCCGCTGCTCGTCGGCGTCGACCTGCAGGTGCACGTCCAGGTCGGCCGCGGGCAGCAGGGGCGCGGCGTGCTCGGGCCATTCGGCCAGCTTCAGGCCGGGCGCGGCAAACGCATCGCGCAGGCCGGCGTCTTCCCACTCGCGCGGGTCGGCAAAGCGATAGAAGTCGAAGTGCGCGATGGCCAGGCCGTCCGGCGCCTGGTGCGGCTCGACCACGGCGTAGGTGGGGCTCTTGATGGGCCCCGTCACGCCCAGTGCGCGCAGCAGGTGGCGCACGAAGCTGGTCTTGCCCGCGCCCAGCTCGCCGTGCAGGGCGATGAAGGCGTTGCGCAGCAGCGGGCGCGCGGCCAGGCGGGCGGCAAAGGCGGCGGTGTCGTCCTCGGTGCGCCAGGTCAGCGCGAGGGCGGGGGGGCTTTCTACAATCGGAGCGTGATGGGACATGGGGTTCGAATCGATTCCGAGGCCTTGCTGGCCGACATTCGCCAGTGGGCGCGCGAGCTGGGCTTTGCGCACATCGGCGTGGCAAGCGTGGACCTGGCCAGCGCCGAAGCCGGTCTGATGCACTGGCTGGCCGCCGGGTTCCACGGCAGCATGGATTACATGGCCGCGCATGGCCTCAAGCGCGCGCGGCCGGCCGAACTGGTGCCGGGCACCGTGAGCGTGATCACGGCACGCATGAATTATTTGCCACGCACCGAAGCGCCCGACTGGCCCGAGCGCGAGCGCGCGCGCCTGGCGCGGCCCGGCGAGGGCGTGGTTTCGATATACGCCCGGGGGCGCGACTACCACAAGGTGGTGCGCGCGCGGCTGCAAAAGCTGCAGGACCGCATTGCCGCGCAAGTCGGCCCCTTCGGCCACCGCGTGTTCAGCGACTCGGCCCCGGTGCTGGAGGGCGAACTGGCCGCGCGCAGCGGCCTGGGCTGGCGCGGCAAGCACACGCTGGTGCTGACGCGCGAGGCGGGCTCGATGTTTTTTCTGGGCGAGCTGTTCGTCGACCTGGCGCTGCCACCCACGCCGGCTGTGCAGGCGCATTGCGGCAGCTGCAGCGCTTGCATCGACGCCTGCCCCACCGGCGCCATCGTGGCGCCGGGCCGGGTGGACGCGCGCCGCTGCATCTCGTACCTGACGATCGAGCACGACGGCGCCATCGACGAGGCCCTGCGCCCGCTGATGGGCAACCACGTCTACGGCTGCGACGACTGCCAGACCGTGTGCCCCTGGAACAAGTACGCCCAGCGCAGCGAGCTGCCCGACTTCGACGCGCGCGCGGGCCTGAGCGGCGCGACGCTGATCGAGCTGCTGGCCTGGACCGAGGACGAGTTCTTGCGCCGCACCGAAGGCGGGCCGATCCGCCGCATCGGCCACGAGCGCTGGCTGCGCAACGTGGCCACCGCCATGGGCAACGCCATCGCCGCGCTGCCCGCCCACGACCCGCAGGTGGCCGCCCTGCGCGCGGCCCTGCAGGCACGCGCCGATCACCCCAGCGCCATGGTGCGCGAACACGTGCGCTGGGCCCTGCAGCGCTGAGGGCCGGTAGTTTTCAAGCATTTTTGGGCTGTCGCCGGCGTCCGGATTGCGCAACATGCTGCTGTTTTTATAGCGTTTGCCGCGCCTTGTCAAGCCGTGTTCAGCGCGCGCCGGCCAGCTGCAGCGCGCCGCTCAGGCTGGCCAGGCCCAGCACCGTCGACAGCGTGACCAGCCCGGCCACGAAGGCGCCGTTGTAGCCCATGCGCGCGGCCAGCACGTAGCAACTCGACGAGGTGGGCAGGGCCGAGAAGATCAGCAGCGCCGTGGTCTCCGCCGCGCCCAGCCCGAAGGCGCGCGCCAGCAGCCAGGCCGCCAGCGGCTGCAGCGCGTGGCGGATGGCCAGCACGGCGGTGCCCAGCGCCTTGCCGCGCGCCAGGCTGGCCAGCTGCATGCCGGCGCCGGCCGTCAGCAGCCCCAGCGCGATCGACGAGCCGCCGATGCGCCCCAGCGTGGTCTGCAGCCAGTCGGGCAGCGCCAGCCCGGCCAGGTTGGCCGCCAGGCCGGCGGCGGTGGCGATGATGAGCGGGTTGCGCACCACCTCGACCGCGAACGAGCGCTGGCCGTGGCGCGCCATCGGCCACACCGCCGCCACGTTGGCCAGCGGCACGCTCACGCCCACCAGCACCGCCACCAGCTGCTGGCCGGGCGCGCCCAGCACGCGCTCGGCCATGGCCAGGCCGATGAAGGAGTTGAAGCGAAACGCGATCTGCGCGCTGGCGGCGTGCTCGCGCACGTCGATCACGCGCCGCAGCCCCGGCAGCCAGGGCAGCGACCAGGCCATGGCGATGCCGCACCCCATCAGCGCCAGCCCGGCGCCGATCAGCGTGGATGCGGCGTGCAGATCCAGCGGCGTGCGCACGATGGACTGGAACAGGAACACCGGAAACAGGAAGAAGTACACCAGCCGCTCCACCGCCTGCCACACCGGCCGGTCCAGCGCCGTGAAGCGGCACAGCAGGTAGCCGACCAGGATGAGGGAGAAGTCGGGCAGCAGCAGCTGGGCGTCGCGCATCGGGCGAGGATAGCCGAGCCCCGGGCGCCAAAGCGGGTCGCGCGGCGCCCCAAGTGCGGATGCGGGCCGCGCGGCGCCCCAAGTGCGGATGCGGGCCGCGCCCCGCCCCAAGTGCGGATGCGGGCCGCGCGGCGTCCCAAGTGCGGATGCGGGCCGCGCGGCGCCCCAAGTGCGGATGCGGGCCGCGCGGCGCCCCGCGTGCGCATAATGCCGACGCAGCCCGATCACGACAACCCCCTTGCGAGGAGATGCGAGACATGCAACGCCGCCAATTGATGGCCCTGGCCGCCGCGAGCGCGGCGACGACCGCCGCCCCGGCCTGGGCGCAGGCCTGGCCCAGCCGGCCGATCCGGCTGATCGTGCCCTTTGCGCCCGGCGGCACCACCGACATCATCGCCCGCGTGGTGGCCGAGCCGCTGGGCCGCGTGCTGGGCCGCCCGGTGGTGGTCGACAACAAGGGCGGCGCCGGCGGCGCCATCGGCGCGCAGGAGCTGGCGCGCGCCGCGCCCGACGGCTACACCCTGGGCATGGGCACCGTGTCCACCACGGCGGCCAACCCGGCCATCAACAAGAAGGTCGGCTACGACCCGGTGGCCGACTTCGCGCCCATCGTCAACATCGCCGCCACGCCCAACGTGCTGGCCGTCAACCCTGCCGTGCCGGCCAAGGACTACGCGGCCTTCGTCGCCCTGATCAAGCGCGAGCCGGGCAAATATTCATACGCATCGCCCGGCACCGGCAGCATCGGCCACCTGCAGATGGAGCTGTTCAAGAGCCTGGCGGGCTTGTTCATCACCCACATCCCGTACCGCGGCGCCGGCCCGGCGCTGAACGACGTGGTGGCCGGCCAGGTGCCCATCATTTTCGACAACGTGCCCTCGGCGCTGCCCTTCATCCAGGGCGGCAAGCTGGCGCCCATCGTGGTGGCCTCATCCCAGCGCCTGAAGGAGCTGCCCGCCACCCCCACCTTTGCCGAGGTGGGGCTGGAGCAGGTCAACCGCATGGCCTACTACGGCATCCTGGCGCCCAAGGGCACGCCCGCCGCCATCGTCGAGCAGATCAACGCCGCCATGCTCAAGGTGCTGGGCGAGCCGGCGGTCAAGAAGCGCATCGAAGACACCGGCTCGATCGTCATCGGCAACTCGCCCCAGGCCTTTGCCCAGCAAATCAAGGACGAGCTGGCCGTGTACCAGCGCGTGGTGGCGCGCCAGAAGCTCAGCCTCTAGGCCGAAAACTACCAAAACAATAGCTGCTTGCGCTTGCTGGACGGGCGCTACAGCCCGATTTGGCATGAAACCGGCAGTGCCGAGCCCCGACGCCTCGATCGACCGCTTCATCGACGCCCTGTGGCTGGAAGACGGCCTGGCCGCCAACAGCCTGGCGGCCTACCGGCGCGACCTGGCGCTGGCCGCGCGCTGGCTGGCCGATCGGCAGCAGGTCGAGCTGGTCCACGCGCAGGAGCATCAGCTGCAGGCCTACTTCGCCGCGCGCGCCGACACCCGCGCCAGCTCGGCCAACCGGCGCCTGACGGTGTTCAAGCGCTACTTCCGCTGGGCGCTGCGCGAGGGGCTCATCACCGCCGACCCCACGCTCAAGCTGCTGCCCGCCAGGCAGCCGCTGCGCGTGCCCAAGACGCTGAGCGAGGCGCAGGTCGAGGCTCTGCTGGCTGCGCCCGACACCGACACGCCGCTGGGCCTGCGCGACCGCACCATGCTGGAGCTGATGTACGCCAGCGGCCTGCGCGTGAGCGAGCTGGTCGGCCTCAAGGTCATCCACCTGGGCCTGAACGAGGGCGTGCTGCGCGTGCTGGGCAAGGGCAGCAAGGAGCGCTTGGTGCCCTTCGGCGAGCTGGCGCGCGACTGGCTGGAGCGCTGGCTGCAGGACGGCCGCCCCGCGCTGCTGGGCGCGCGCGCCAGCGAGGCGCTGTTCGTCACCAGCGCCGGCCGCACGCCGGGCACCGCCATGTCGCGCATCATGTTCTGGAACCTGGTCAAGCGCTACGCCCTGCAGGCCGGCATCAGCGCGCCGCTGTCGCCCCACACACTGCGCCACGCCTTTGCCACCCATCTGCTGAACCACGGCGCCGACTTGCGCGCGGTGCAGATGCTGCTGGGTCACGCCGACATCTCCACCACCACCATCTACACCCACATCGCGCGCCAGCGGCTGAAGGACCTGCACGCGCAGCACCATCCGCGCGGCTGAGATCGACCTGCCGGCGCTTCAGTCGCCGCGCGCCGGCGCGCTCCATTCGGCCATTTCTTCGGCGCTGAAGCCGGCGCGCTGCCGCGCGGCCAGGTTGAGCGGCCCGCGGAGCGGCGGCGCGCGGTAAGTGCGCGCCAGCTGGCGGTAGTGCGCCAGCGGCTCCAGGCCCTGGCGGGCGCACAGCCAGCGGTACCAGTGGTTGCCGATGGCCACGTGGCCGATCTCCTCGCGCAGGATGAGGTCCAGGATGGCGCAGGCGGCCAGCGCGTCGGGGGCGCCGGTGGCGCGCAGCTTGCGCTGGATCAGCGGCGTGGCGTCCAGCCCGCGCGCCTCCAGCGTGCGTGGCACCAGGGCCATGCGGGCGGTGACGTCGTCCCGGGTCTTTTCGCACATCGCCCACAGGCCGTCGTGCGCCGCGAAGTCGCCATAGGCGTGGCCCAGGGTCTGCAGGTGCGCGTGCAGCAGGCTGAAGTGATGCGCCTCCTCGATGGCCACCCGTAGCCAGTCGCGGTAATAGACCTCGGGCAGGCCGGCAAAGCGCCACACCGCGTCCAGCGCCAGGTTGATGGCGTTGAACTCGATGTGGCAGATGGCATGCACCAGCGCTGCGCGGCCGGCGGGCGTGTGCACCGGGCGCCGCGGCACCTGGGACGGCTCGATCAGCAGCGGCCGCACGGGGCGGCCGGGCAGGCCGGGGGGCTCTGCGATGGCCTGCTCGGTTGCTATCGGAAGAGAAGCTGCTTGCGCAGACAGCGCGCCGACCCGAGCCAGTTTTTCTTCGATGTTGTCGGCCGCGAGGGCCTGCAGGGCGAGGGCGCGCATCTCCATCCCTACAATTCTAGGATTTGACCGGAGGGCACAGCGATGGCGGTGTATGAACTCGATGGCAAGGCGCCGCGCGTGGACGCCAGCGCCTGGATCGCCGACTCGGCCGAGGTGATCGGCGACGTCAGCCTGGGGGCCGACGCCAGCGTGTGGTTCGGCTGCGTGCTGCGCGGCGACACCGAGCACATGACGGTGGGCGAGGGCAGCAACATCCAGGACCTGAGCGTGCTGCACGCCGACTTCGGCCAGCCGCTGACCATCGGCCGCCACGTCACCGTGGGCCACAAGGTGATGCTGCACGGCTGCACCATCGGCGACGAGTCGCTGATCGGCATCGGCGCGGTGGTGCTCAACGGCGCGAAGATCGGCAAGAACTGCCTGGTCGGCGCCGGCGCGCTGGTGACCGAGGGCAAGCAGTTTCCCGACGGCAGCATGATCGTGGGCGCCCCGGCGCGCGTGGTGCGCCCGCTCACGCCCGAGCAGATCGAGGGCCTGCGCCAGAGCGCGCGGCACTACATCGACAACGCCCGGCGGTTTCGCGCCGGCTTGAAGAAGCTCCCCTGAGGCCGCATCTGGGCTGCATGTCCGAGTTGCACAAGTTCATTTTCGAAGGCCTGCCGGTGCGTGGCGCGCTGGTGGTGCTGGACGACGCCTGGCAAGAAGTGCTGCGCCGGCGCGCGGCCAACACCCAGACCGGCGCCTACCCGCCGCCGGTGGCCGAGCTGCTGGGCGAGATGGCCGCCGCCGCCGTGCTGATGCAGTCCGGCATCAAGTTCGACGGCGCGCTGGTGATGCAGATCTTTGGCGACGGCCCGGTCAAGCTGGCCGTGGCCGAGGTGCAGTCCGACCTGCGCCTGCGCGCCACCGCCTCGGTGACCGGCGCCGTGGCGCCCGACGCCACGCTGGCGCAGCTGGTCAACGCCCGCGGCCAGGGCCGCTGCGCCATCACGCTCGACCCGCGCCTGCGCCTGCCCGGCCAGCAACCCTACCAGGGCGTGGTGCCGCTGGCCGGCCCCGGCGGCGTGGCGCTGCGGGGCATGGCCGAGGTGATCGAGCAGTACATGCGCCAGTCCGAGCAGCTGGACACCACCCTGGTGCTGGCCGCCGACGACACGCGCGCCGCCGGCCTGCTGCTGCAGCGCCTGCCGGTGCAGGGCCAGCACAACCTGGGGCAAAGCCAGGTGGCGCGCGAAGAGGGCGAGCAGGACGACGCCTTCGAGCGCCTGTCGCTGCTGGCGCGCAGCCTCAAGCGCGAGGAGCTGCTGCAACTGGACGCCGACACCATCCTGCGCCGCCTGTTCTGGCAGGAGCCGCTGCAGCGCTTCGAGCCGCGGCAGGGCGCCAGCGGCCCGCGCTTTGCCTGCTCGTGCAGCCGCGAGCGCGTGGGCGCCATGCTCAAGGGCCTGGGCCGCGACGAGGCCGAATCCATCCTGCGCGAGCAGGGCCAGGTCGAGGTGAGCTGCGACTTTTGCGGCCAGCAGGAGCGCTTCGACGCGGTCGACGTCGGCCGCCTGTTCACCCCCGCCGCGCAGCAGCCGCCCCAGCCCGGCTCGGTGCAGTAGCGCCGGGCCGCCCGCGCATGCGCTTCGACGTCATCACCCTGTTTCCGGAGCTGTTTGCTCCGTTTGTCGAAGCAGGCATCACCCGCCGCGCCTACGCCAGCGGCCAGATCGAGCTGAAGCTGTGGAACCCGCGCGACTGGGCCGAGGGCAACTACCGCCGCGTCGACGACCGGCCCTTCGGCGGCGGCCCCGGCATGGTGATGATGGCCGAGCCGCTGGCGCGCTGCCTGCAGGCGGTGCGCGCCGAGCGCGCCGAGGCGCCCGCGCAGCAGGTGCCGGCGGTGCTGTTTTCGCCGGTCGGCGAGCCGCTGCGCCACGCGGGCGTGCAGGCCTGGGCGCAAGGCCGCGGCGCCATCCTGGTCTGCGGGCGCTACGAGGGCATCGACCAGCGCTTCATCGATACCTGCATCGATGCGCAGATCAGCCTGGGCGACTTCGTGCTGTCGGGCGGCGAGATCGCGGCGCTGGCGCTGCTGGACGCCGTGGCCCGCCTGCAGCCCGGCGTGCTGGGCGACGAGGGCAGCCACCAGCAAGACAGCTTCAACCCGGCCATCGACGGCCTGCTGGACTGCCCGCACTACACCCGGCCCGAGCAGTGGCGCGGCCTGGGCGTGCCGGCCGAGCTGCTGAGCGGCCACCACGCGCAAATCGAGGCCTGGCGGCGCGCGCAGCGCCTGCAACTCACCGCGCGCACGCGCCCGGCGCTGATCGCCGCTGCGCGCGCCGCCGGGCAACTGAGCGGCCAGGACGAACAGCTGCTGAAAAACGTGGCTTCCAAGCTATAATCAAAGGCTTTTCGATCCTCTGCCCGCCGCGGCCGCACCTGATCTGCCCCTTGCGTCAGGTCGGCCGCCCCTAGCGTAGCGTGAGCACGATCGAGACGGGAAACGTGATGAACCTGATTCAAACCCTCGAGCAAGAGGAAATCGCCCGCCTGGGCAAGAACATCCCCGACTTCGCCCCCGGCGACACGGTGATCGTCAGCGTCAACGTCGTCGAAGGCAGCCGCAAGCGCGTGCAGGCCTATGAAGGCGTGGTGATCGCCAAGCGCAACCGGGGCCTCAACAGCGGCTTCACGGTGCGCAAGATCTCCAGCGGCGAAGGCGTGGAGCGCACCTTCCAGACCTATTCGCCCCTGATCGCCAAGATCGAGGTCAAGCGCCGCGGCGACGTGCGCCGCGCCAAGCTGTACTACCTGCGCGGCCTGAGCGGCAAGAAGGCGCGCATCAAGGAAAAGCTGCCCGGCCGCGCCACGGCCCAGGCCGACAAGGCGTGATGTCCGGGCGCCGCCTTCGCGGGCGTCGTCTTCATCCGCTGCGAGCCGCCTGCCGCCTTGTGCGTGCAGGCGGTTTTTGCTTGGGCGCCGTCCTTCGACCATGACCTCCATCCCTTCGCTGCTGCCCGCGTTCGACCCGCGCCAGGTGCCCGTCACCGGCGTGGACGACGACCTGCCCGCGGTGCCGCCCGAGCGCCTGACCCCGCAGGCCCTGCGCCAGCGCTTTCAGGCGCCGCCGCGCTGGCAGCCCGAGGTGCGGCGCGAGCCGCGCTTCGTCGACCGCGCGCCGGTGGATGCGGCCGTGCTGGTGCCGCTGGTGGCGCGCACCGGCGGGCTGTCGGTGCTGCTGACCGAGCGTTCGATGAGCCTGCCTTCGCACCCGGGGCAGGTGGCGTTTCCGGGTGGCAAAATCGAGCCCGACGACGGCGACGTGGTGCACGCGGCGCTGCGCGAGACGCGCGAGGAGGTCGGTCTGGCGCCCGGCTTCATCGACGTGCTGGGCCAGTTGCCGGTGTACGCGACCGGCTCGCAGTTTCTGGTGACGCCGGTGGTGGCGCTGGTGCGCGAGGGCTTCGTGCTGCAGCCCAACGCGGGCGAGGTGGCGCACGCCTTCGAGGTGCCACTGGCCTTCTTGATGAACCCCGCGCACCACCGGCGCCACCGCTTCGAGTGGGCGGGCGGCTCGCGCGAGTGGTTTTCCATGCCCTATCGCGAACCGGCGCCTACCGCGGCCGGCGCGCCGCCGGTCGAGCACTACATCTGGGGCGCCACGGCCGGCATGTTGCGAAATTTATACAGATTCCTGCTGGCCTGAACCGTTCGGGCACGCCCGGCACGGCACGATAAGGCGGCGCCTCACTATCATCGCGGGATGATCCTGCTGGCCATCGTGACCACCCTGCTGCTGGAGCAGGTGTGGCCGCTGGCGCCGCGCAATCCGGTGCTGGACGCGCTGCGGCACTGGGCGCAGGCGGTGGCGCGCAACGTGGATGCCGGCGCACCCCAGCACGCGTGGCTGGCCTGGACGCTGGCGGTGCTCGGGCCGACGCTGGCGGTGGCGCTTGTCCACGTCGCCTTGACGTGGCTGGCCGGCTGGCCGCTGGCCCTGCTGTGGACCATCGCCGTGCTGTATGTCAGCCTGGGGTTTCGCCAGTTCAGCCATCACTTCGTCGCCATCCGCGACGCCCTTGAAGTGGGCGACGAGGAGCGCGCGCGGCAGCTGCTGGCGCGCTGGCAGCAGGTGGACGAGTCCAGCATCGCGCGCGGCGAGCTGATGCGCCTGGTGCTGGAGCACTCGGTGCTGGCGGCGCACCGCCATGTGTTCGGTGTGATGCTGTGGTTTTGTCTGCTGGAGGTGGTGGGCCTGGGGCCGGCGGGCGCGGTGTTCTACCGCCAGGCGGGTGCCCTGGCGCGTGACTGGCGCGCCAGCGGCTCGTCCTCGTCCGATGCATCGGTCAGTGCCGCGCTGGCCGATGTCACGCAGGCGGCCTGGGCCTGGATCGACTGGTTGCCGGCGCGCTGCACCGCGTTGGCGCTGGCCATCGTCGGCAGTTTCGAGGACGCCATCGATGCCTGGCGGCGCCACGCCGACCGCTTCGGCAACGCCAACGACGGCGTGATCCTGGCCGCGGCCGCCGGCGCCGTGGGGGTGCGCCTGGGGGCCATGCCGGCGCGCGCCGCGCCCGGGCAGCCGCTGGGCGAGGTTGCGCTCGGCACCAGCCCGGACGACGCGCTGCCCGGCGAGGCGCCCAGCGTGCTGCACTTTGCCCGCGTGGTGGGCCTGGTCTGGCGCATGGTGGCGCTGTGGCTGCTGCTGCTGGCGCTGCTGACGGTGGCGCACGTGCTGGGATGAAGCACGGTTTTGCCCGGCGCCGGCCTAGGGAAATTCCCAGCCCGATGACGATATTTCGGGCGGGCCGGGCCGATACAATCATTAACCGACCGCGCGGTCGCCTTATTGTGCCGGTCGAATATTGGATCGGCGCCGCGCGATTTCATTGTTTCCCGTTGGAGCCAAACCCATGAAGATCAAACACATCGCCCTGGCGTGCATTGCCGCGACCGGCTTTTCCCTGTCCGCCTGGGCCGACATCAACGTGGGCGTCACGCTCTCGGCCACCGGGCCGGCGGCGTCGCTGGGCATTCCCGAGAAAAACACCGTCGCGCTGCTGCCCAAGACCATGGGCGGGCAAAAGGTCAACTACATCGTGCTGGATGATGCGTCCGACACCACCGGCGCCGTCACCAATGCGCGCAAGCTGATGTCCGAGAAGGTGGACATCATCTTCGGCTCGTCCACCACGCCGGCCTCGCTGGCCATGATCGACGCCGTGGCCGAGGGCAAGACGCCGATGATCTCGCTGGGCGCCTCGGCGGCCATCATCGAGCCGCAGGACGCCAAGAAGCGCTGGGTGTTCAAGACGCCGCAAAACGACATCATGATGGCGCTGGCCATCGCCGGCCACATGGCCGATCACGGCGTCAAGACGGTGGGCTTCATCGGCTTTTCCGACGCCTACGGCGAGGGCTGGTACAAGGAAACCGTCAAGGCACTCGACCTCAAGAAGATCAAGCTGGTGGCCAACGAGCGCTACGGCCGCACCGACACCGCCGTCACCGGCCAGGTGCTCAAGCTGATGGCCGCCAAGCCGGACGCGATCCTCATCGCCGGCTCGGGCACGCCGGCGGCCCTGCCCGAGAAGACGCTCAAGGAGCGCGGCTACACCGGCAAGATCTACCAGACCCACGGCGTGGCCAACAACGACTTCCTGCGCGTGGGCGGCAAGGACGTCGACGGCACCCTGCTGCCCGCCGGCCCGGTGCTGGTGGCCGAGCAGCTGCCGGCCAGCAACCCGGTGCGCAAGTCCTCGCTGGAGTACATCCACGCCTACGAGGCCGCCTACGGCAAGGGCAGCGTGTCCACCTTCGGCGGCCACGTGTGGGATGCCGGCAAGGTGCTGGCGGCCGCCGTGCCGGTGGCGCTCAAGGGCGGCCAGCCGGGCACCGAGGCCTTCCGCTCGGCCCTGCGCGACGCGCTGGAGCAGGTCAAGGACGTGGCCGGCGCGCACGGCATCTTCAACATGTCGGCGCAAGACCACCTGGGGTTGGACCAGCGCGGCGTGGTGATGGTCAAGATCGAGAACGGCAAGTGGGTCTACCAGCCCAGCAAGTGATCGGCCGCCGGCAGCGGTAGGGGCTTGCCGGTGGATTCAGGAACAGGGCGACGTGCCGGCGGCGGTCGCCCTGTTCGCGCAACTGGGTATGGCGTGGCGCTTGCGTGGCGACCGGATAATCGAGGCTAGTGGTTTTCCTTGTTCGGCCTTGTCAATTGTTGATGTTTAATAATCGATTTTTCGAGCCCGACGGTTGCCGCGAGGCGCGCGCCGGGCTCATTCGGGATGATTTCCGCGATGAACCACCGGTGTTTTGATTCATGGACGCACAAATAGCCCTGATGCTGGCGCAGGACGGTTTCGTCACCGGCGCCATCTATGCGCTGATGGCGCTGGCGCTGGTGCTGGTGTTTTCCGTCACCCGCGTCATCTTCATTCCGCAGGGCGAATTCGTCACCTATGCGGCGCTGTCGATGGCGGCCATCCAGGCCGGGGGCGTGCCCTCGGCCATCTGGCTGCTGCTGGGCCTGGCCGTGATCACGCTGGTGGTCGAGGGCTGGCGCCATTGGCGCGGTGCGCACGTGGACTGGCGCTCCACGGCGGTGTGGGCCGTCGCGTTTCCGGCCGTGGCCGCGGTGCTGGCGCTGGCGGTCAAGCCGACCGCGGCCTGGGCGCAGGCGCTGCTGGCCCTGCTGCTGATCGTGCCCATGGGGCCGCTGCTGTATCGGCTGGTGTTCCGCCCGCTGGCGCACGCCAGCGTGCTGATGCTGCTGATCGTGTCGGTGGCCTTGCACTGGGTCATGGTGGGCCTGGGGCTGTATTTCTTCGGCGCCGAGGGTGCACGCACCGCCTCCATGTGGGACGCGCGCTGGAACGTGGGCGGCCTGCCGGTCAGCGGCCAGTCGCTGGTGGTGATCGGCGCGGCGGTGGTGCTGCTGGCGGCCATGTACGTGTTTTTCGAGCGCTCCATCATCGGCAAGGCACTGCGCGCCACCGCCATCAACCGCGTGGGCGCGCGCCTGATGGGCATTCCGACCGACCTGTCGGGCGACATCTGCTTTGCGCTGGCGGCCCTGATCGGCGCCGTCTGCGGCCTGCTGATCGCGCCGATCACGACCATCTACTACGACACCGGCTTTCTGATCGGCCTGAAGGGCTTTGTCGCCGCCATCGTCGGCGGGCTGCTCAGCTATCCGATGTCGGTGCTGGGCGCGCTGCTGGTGGGCCAGCTTGAATCCTTCTCCTCGTTCTGGGCCAGCGCCTTCAAGGAAGTCATCGTGTTCACGCTCATCATCCCGGTGCTCTGGTGGCGCTCGCTCAAAACCCGCCACGTGGAGGACGAGGAATGACCCGTCGCCATCTCACCTGGCTGGCCATCGCGCTGCTGGCGCTGTGCTGGCCGCTGTTCGGGGCCTTCACCATCACGCTGGTGAACTACATCGGCCTGTATTCGCTGGTGGCCGTGGGGCTGGTCATGCTGACCGGCGTGGGCGGCATCACCTCCTTCGGGCAGGCGGCCTTCGTCGGCCTGGGCGCCTACGCCACGGCCTGGATCTGCACCTCGCCCACGGCCACGCAGGCGCTGTCGGCGTTGCCCGCGGGCGTCTTGCCCTGGCTGGGCCTGCTGCTGGGCCTGGTGGTGACGGCGCTGATCGCGTGGTTCCTGGGCGCCGTCACGCTGCCGCTGGCGGGGCACTTCCTGCCGCTGGCCACGCTGGCCTGGGGCCTGAGCCTGTACTACATCTTCGGCAACCTCGAAGGCCTGGGCGGCTTCACAGGCATCACCGGCGTGCCGCCGCTGTCCATCGCCGGCTACGAGCTGAGCTCGCCGCGCGTGCTGGGCGTGCTGATCTGGGCGGTGCTGCTGCTGGCCATCTGGGGCTTGCACAACCTGCTGGATTCGCGCGAGGGCCGCGCCATCCGCGCACTCAAGAGCGGGCGCGTGATGGCCGAATCCATGGGCGTGGACACCGCGCGCCAGCGCATGAAGCTGTTCGTGCTGGCGGCTCTGCTGTCGGCCGTCTCGGGCTGGCTGTACGCGCACCTGCAGCGCTTCGTCAACCCGACACCGTTCGACCTGAACATCGGCATCGAGTACCTGTTCATGGCCGTGGTCGGCGGCTCGGGCTACCTGTGGGGCGCCGTGCTCGGCGCCACCCTGATCACCCTGCTGAAGGAGCAGTTGCAAGACCTGCTGCCGCGTCTGCTGGGCGCCAGCGGCAACTTCGAGGTCATCGTGTTCGGCCTGCTGATGCTGCTGGTGCTGCAACGCGCGCCCGAAGGCCTGTGGCCGCTGATCGCCGCCTGGGTCAACAAGTTTCTCAAGCCGGTCAAGCCGCGCGCGCAGGGCGCCGCCATCGTCCCGCTGGCGCGCCACACCCTGCCGCCGGCCGGGCAGGTGGTGCTGCAGGCCAAGGACGTCACCAAGCGCTTCAGCGGCCTGGTGGCCAACAACGACGTCAACCTAGACGTCAAGTCGGGCGAGGTGCACGCGCTGATCGGCCCCAACGGCGCCGGCAAGAGCACCTTCTTCAACATGATCTCGGGCGTGGACGACCCGACCTCGGGCACCGTCACCCTGCTGGGACAGGCGATGGCCGGCAAGCCCTCGCGCGCCTTTGCCGCGCTGGGGCTGGGGCGCACCTTCCAGCACGTGCGCCTGCTGGGCCAGCGCAGCGTGCTCGAGAACGTGGCCGTCGGCGCGCACCTGCGGGCGCGGCGCGGCTGGCTGGCGGCCATGCTGCGTGCCGACCGCGGCGAGGAGGCGGCCCTGCTGGCCGAGGCCCGCCACCAGATCGAACGCTGCGGCCTGATGCAGTACATCGACACCCCGGCCGCCTCGCTGCCCCTGGGCCAGCAGCGCATCGTCGAGATCGCGCGGGCGCTGGCCGGCCAGCCCTCGATCCTGCTGCTGGACGAGCCGGCCGCCGGCCTGCGCCACCTCGAAAAGCAGGCCCTGGCCCAATTGCTGACCCAGCTGCGCGCCGAAGGCCTGGCCGTGCTGGTGGTGGAACACGACATGGAATTCGTCATGAACCTGGCCGATCGCATCACCGTGCTGGAGTTCGGCACCGTCATCGCCCTGGGCACGCCGGCCGAGGTGCAGGCCAACCCGCGCGTCATGGAAGCCTATCTGGGCAGCGACGTCGTCGGAGCCGCTGCATGAGCGCGCCGGGCCGCTCCCAAGCGCGAATCCCGCAGCGCGCAGCGCGGAGGGGTTGCCAGATCCACGCGCCGGGCCGCTCCCAAGCGCGAATCCCGCAGCGCGCAGCGCGGAGGGTCGTCCAATGACCGCCCCGCTGCTGGATATCCAGAATTTCAGCGTCTGCTACGGCCCGGTGGAGGCGCTGCACCAGGTGGCGCTGACGGTGGGCGAGGGCGAGATCGTCACCGTCATCGGCCCCAACGGTGCCGGCAAGAGCACGCTGCTGAACGCGGTGATGGGCCTGCTGCCCTCGACCGGCGGCGTGCAGCTGGCCGGCAACAAGATCGCCCGCCCCAGCGTCGAGGCGATGGTGGCGCGCGGCGTCGGCCTGGTGCCAGAAAAGCGCGAGCTGTTCGGCGAAATGTCGGTCGAGGACAACCTGCTGCTGGGCGGCTTTGCCCGCTGGCGGCGCGGCCAGCGCGACCAGGCCGAGCGCATGGGCGAGGTGTTCGCGCTGTTTCCGCGCCTGCAGGAGCGGCGCGCGCAGCTGGCGGCCACGCTGTCGGGCGGCGAGCGGCAGATGCTGGCCATCGGCCGCGCGCTGATGGCGCGCCCCAAGCTGCTGATGCTGGACGAGCCCTCGCTGGGCCTGGCGCCGCTGATCGTGCGCGAGGTGCTGCACATCGTGGCCTCGCTGCGCGAACTGGGCGTGTCGGTGCTGCTGATCGAGCAGAACGCGCGCGCGGCGTTGCAGGTGGCCGACCGCGGCTACGTGCTGGAGATGGGCGCCGTGGCGCTGAGCGGCGAGGCCAGCGCGCTGCTGACCGACCGCCGCGTGATCGAGACCTACCTGGGGGTGGGCGGCAAGAAGGCCGAATGAGGGCAGGGCGCCGCCGCGGCCATTCGTCCGTACACTCGGCTGCAGTTCAACCACCACCCGCCCCGTGAGTCACGACAAGTTCGACGTTGCGCGCTATCTGGGCACGCTGCCGCTGTTTTCCAACATCACCGAGCCCGAGCGCGAGCGGCTGGCGCAGGACTGCCACCTGCGCCGCCTGGAGCGCGGGCGCACCATCTTTCACGTCGGCGATGCCTGCCGCGAGTTCCACGTGGTGGTGATGGGCCAGGTCAAGCTGTTCGCCATGTCGCCCACGGGGGTGGAGAAGGTCATTCACCTGTGCGGGCCGGGACGCAGCTTCGGCGAGGCCGTGATGTTCATGCAGGCGCCCTACCTGGTCACGGCGCAGACGCTGACCGACACCCTGCTGCTGACCATCGAGCGCGCCGCGGTGCTGCGCGAGATCGAGCGCAGTCCGGCCTTTTCGCTGCGCATGCTGGCCGGCCTGTCGCGGCGGCTGCAGGGCCTGGTGCAGGACGTGGAGTCGGTGTCGCTGCACAGCGGCACGCAGCGCGTGATCGGCTACCTGCTGGGCGGGCGCTCCATTCCTGAGCCGGGCAGCGTGTCGATGACGGTCACGCTGCCGGTCAGCAAGGCGGCCATCGCCTCGCGCCTGTCGATCACGCCCGAATACTTCTCGCGCGTGCTGAGCGAACTGGCCACGCAGGGGCTGATCGAGGTCGACAAGCGCGAGATCCACATCCCGGACGTCGCGCGGTTGGCCAACTACCCCAGCCGCTGACCGGGCGCCGGCGCCTGGCGGCGCGGATCGCCGATCTCGGGCCAGCGCTGGTGCAGCCACAGCCAGGACACCAGCCCGACCACCAAAAAGACGGCCGACATCAGCGCCATGCCGAGGGCCGAATGCATGACCAGCGGCGCCACCGCGCCGGCCACGATGCCGTTGGCCACCGAGCCCACCACCGACTGCAGCGACGAGGCCATGCCGCGCCGGTCGGGGTGCAAGTCCAGCACCAGCAGCGTCACCACCGGCACCATCAGCGCCCAGCCGAAGGCGAACAGCGCGATCGGCCACAGCGACCACCAGACCTCGGCCTCGAACAGCGCGTTGGCGATGATGTTGAACAGCGAAATCGCCACCATGATGCGAAAGCCCAGCATGATCTGGTTCTTGGGCGCCACCCGGCCCGCCATGCGCCCCGACATCCACGAGCCGATCATGATGCCGCCGATGTTGAGCGCGAAGAACCAGAAGAACTGCGTGGGCTTGAGGTGCAGCACCTCGCCCAGGTAGGCCGGCGCGCCCAGGATGTACAAGAACAGACCGTTGAAGGGCACGCCCGAGGCCAGCGCCAGCAAGAAGAAGCGCGGATCGGACAGCAGCGCCGAATAGCCCTTGAGCAGGTGGCCGAACTGAAACGGCTGGCGATCCCGCACGTGCAGGGTCTCGGGCAGCAGGCGCAGGTTGGCGACGATCAGCACCACGCCCACGACGACCAGAAACCAGAAGATCGCGTGCCAGCCCAGGTACTCGGACAGCACGCCGCCCATCATGGGCGCGATGGCTGGCGCCACGCCGAAGAAGATGGTGACCTGGCTCATCACGCGCTGGGCTTCGGCGGGCGGAAACATGTCGCGGATGACCGCGCGCGACACCACCACGCCGGCGCCGGTGGACAGGCCCTGCAGCGCGCGAAAGAAGATCAGGTGCCCCACGGTCTGCGACAGCGCGCAGCCGATCGAAGCCAGGGTGAACAGCACCAGCCCGCCCAGGATCACCGGCCGGCGGCCGAAGCTGTCCGACAGCGCGCCGTGAAACAGGTTCATGAACGCAAAGCCGAACAGGTAGGCCGACAGCGTCTGCTGCATCTCGGTCGGCGTGGCGTGCAGCGACTGCGAAATGGCCGCGAAGGCCGGCAGGTAGGTGTCGATGGAAAACGGCCCCAGCATGCCGAGCATGGCCAGCAAGATGGCCAGGGCCCAGCGCGGGGCCTTCCAGATTTGGGCGGCGTCGGGGTTCATCAACTATCTGAATACTACAAATAAAATAGCGCCTGGCGCATATTGCATATGGGCCAGACGCCGATTTGATTAAAAAACGATCAGGTGTTGTCGGTAAAGCTGCGCAGCTTGTCGGAGCGGCTCGGGTGCTTGAGCTTGCGCAGCGCCTTGGCCTCGATCTGGCGAATGCGCTCGCGCGTGACGTCGAACTGCTTGCCCACTTCTTCCAGCGTGTGGTCGTTGTCCATCTCGATGCCGAAGCGCATGCGCAGCACCTTGGCCTCGCGCGGGGTCAGGCTGTCGAGGATGTCCTTGACCACGTCGCGCAGACCGGCCTGCATGGCGGCGTCCACCGGCGCGGTGTTGTTGCTGTCCTCGATGAAGTCGCCCAGGTGGCTGTCGTCGTCGTCGCCGATCGGCGTCTCCATCGAAATCGGCTCCTTGGCGATCTTCATGATCTTGCGGATCTTGTCCTCGGGCATCTCCATCTTCTCGGCCAGCAGGGCGGCGTCGGGCTCGAAGCCGAACTCCTGCAGGTGCTGGCGCGAGATGCGGTTCATCTTGTTGATGGTCTCGATCATGTGCACCGGGATGCGGATGGTGCGCGCCTGGTCGGCGATAGAGCGCGTGATGGCCTGGCGGATCCACCAGGTGGCGTAGGTCGAGAACTTGTAGCCGCGACGGTATTCGAACTTGTCCACCGCCTTCATCAGGCCGATGTTGCCCTCCTGGATGAGGTCGAGGAACTGCAGGCCGCGGTTGGTGTATTTCTTGGCGATCGAGATGACCAGGCGCAGGTTGGCCTCGATCATTTCCTTCTTGGCGTCGCGGCTGGCGGCTTCGCCCTCGTTCATGCGCTTGTTGATGGCCTTCAGCTCGTCCAGCGGCACCACCACCTGCGCCTGCAGGTCGGTCAGCTTTTGCTGCAAGTCCTGGATGGGCGGGATGTTGCGGCCCATGATCGCGCTCCAGGGCTTGTCGGCATGCGCCTGCCGCTCGACCCACTTGAGGTCCAGCAGGTGCGAGCGCACGCGGTTGCCGCTCTTGTCGCGGCCCGAGAAGTCGGCGATGAACGCGTCCTGCGGGTAGCCGCAGCGGTCGACGATGATGCGGCGCAGTTCGCGCTCGTACTTGCGCACGTCGTCCACCTGGCCGCGCAGCAGGTCGCACAGCTTCTCGATCGTCTTGGCGGTGAAGCGGATCGACATCAGGCGCGTGGACAGCGCGTGCTGGGCCTTGACGTAGGTGGGCGAGCCCCAGCCTTCCTTGTCGTAGGCGCGGCGCACCTTGTCGAACAGCGCCGCCACCTCGTCGAAGCGCTCCAGCGCCTCGGCCTTGAGCTTTTCGAGCAGGCGCGTCATCGACTTGGAGCCGCCCTTGCCGTCGTCGTCGTCCTCTTCGTCGTATTCGTCGAAGTCTTCCTCGGCCACGTAGTCGTCGTTCTCGTCGGCGTCGGCAAAGCCGTCGACGATGGTGTTGATGACCACCTTGCCCTCGCGGATCTCGCCCGCCATCTTCAGGATTTCGGCGATCGTCGTCGGGCTGGCGCTGATGGCTTCCATCATCTCCATCAGCCCGCCCTCGATGCGCTTGGCGATCTCGATCTCGCCCTCGCGCGTCAGCAGCTCCACCGTGCCCATCTCGCGCATGTACATGCGCACCGGGTCGGTGGTGCGGCCGAACTCGCTGTCCACGGTGGACAGGGCGGCCTCGGCCTCTTCCTCGGCCTCTTCCTCGGTGGCGGTGCTGGTGCCGGTGTTGGTCAGCAGCAGGGTCTCGGCGTCGGGCGTCTGCTCGTACACGGCCACGCCCAGGTCGTTGAGCATGGAGACCACGGCCTCCAGCGTCTCGGCGTCCACCAGCTTGTCGGGCAGGTGGTCGTTGATCTCGCCGTGCGTCAGGTAGCCGCGCGTCTTGCCCAGCTTCAGCAGGGCCTTCAGGTTGGCGCGGCGGGTGTTCATCTCCTCCTCGGAGAGCACGCCTTCGTCCAGGCCGAACTCCTTCATCAAGGCCCGTTCCTTGGCCTTGCTGATCTTCATGCGCAGCGGCTTGGCCTTTTCGACCACCTCGGGCGCGGCCGCCTCGGGCTCGCCTTCCAGGTCGGCCTCGATGTCGGACAGGTCGGTGTCGTCTTCCTCGCGGGCACCGGCCTTGCCGGCCTTGCCGCGCTTGGGCGGGGCGGACTTTTCGGCCGCGGCCTTGGCGGGGCCGGTGGACTTGCGGGCGGCCTTCTTGGCCGGCGCGGCCTTGGGCTCGAGCTCGTCGGCCGTCGCGGACTTGGCCTTGGGGGTAGCCTTGGCCTTGGGGGTGGACTTGGCGGTTTTGGCGCTGGTGGGCATGGTTCGACCTCGGTACGGATCGGAGTCGCCCAGCGGCGGCGTGGCCGCCCGGGCGGGGCTCCTCTCGGACTCAACTCAAAAAGAATGGCATCGCGGCGGCGCCCCTCGGCCGACCGGCGGCCAATGCGGGCACTCCACCGTCATGGGCAAGATGGTCGGGCGAACATTTGGGGTGCAGTCCTTGCGGTGATGTGGCCACCCCATGCATGGGGCGCGTGCGCTGACGACGCGAGGGCCGATCCGGAGGTGCTGCTGTCGCTCTTGCCGGTGACAAGCCCTACATTATAACAATTCGCCGAATTTCAAGAGGCGTCAAGAGGCATCGCAGGGCGAATTCGGCCACCCCGGCCCTCAATACCCACCCGCTTCGCGCTCGCCGGTCTTGGCCTTGGCCAGCTCGGGCAGCAGGCTCTGGTACAGCGCCACGTCGCCGGCGGCCAGCGCCGCGTCCATGCGCTGCTTCAGGTGCACGGGGCGCTCCTGGCGCAGGATGTCCTGCAGCTCCCGGGGGTCGGAGTCGATCTCGTCGTGCAGGCCCTCGATGGCGCGCACGGCGGCGTCCTCCTGCGGGTGGCCGCGCAGCGCCTCGCGCAGCGCGCTCCAGGGCTGGGGGCCGTGCTCCAGCACCTGGCCGTCCAGCCAGGCAAACAGCGGGCCGTAGGGCGCGGCCTGCTCGCACAGCAGCTGGTGGTCGCTGCCGCTCAGGGCCTGCCAGCTGCCGGGCGCCGTCAGCACGATCTGCAGCGCGCGGTGCGCGCGGCTGCTGGGGGCGGTGCGCGGCGCAGCTGCACGCAGCGGCGGGCGGGTGGGCGCCGCCGGCCCGCGCGTGGCGCCTCGATCGGCAGCGGGCGCGTGGGCCCGCTCGCGCGGCGGCCGCGCCGCGCCGCGCAGGCCCCACAGCTGCTGCAGCTCGTGCACGCCGATGCGCACCTGCGCCGCGATGTCGCCCAGCAGCTGCGCGGCCAGGGCGCCGGCGGGCAGCAGCTGCCACAGCGGCCGGGCGTTGGCGGCAAAGTGCGAGCGCCCTTCGGCCGTCTCCATGTCGCAGTCCTGCGCGGCGGCGTCCAGCACGAAGCGTGACAGCGGCACGGCGGCCTGCACCGCCTGCTCGAAGGCGCCGGCGCCCTCGGCGCGGACGAAGCTGTCGGGGTCGTGCTCGGGCGGCAAGAACAAAAACTTGATGCTGCGCACGTCGCTGGCCAGGGGCAGGGCGGCGGCCAGCGCCTTGTGCGCGGCACGCCGGCCGGCGGCGTCGCCGTCGAAGCTGAACACCACGCTGTCGGTGAAGCGAAACAGCTTGTGCACGTGCTCGGGCGTGCAGGCCGTGCCCAGCGTAGCCACCGCGTTGGCAAAGCCCAGCTGGGCCAGGGCGACCACGTCCATGTAGCCCTCGGTGACCAGCGCGTAGCCATGTTCGCGCAGCGCGCCGCGGGCCTCGAACAGGCCGTACAGCTCGCGCCCCTTGTGGAACACCGGGGTTTCGGGCGAATTGAGGTACTTGGGTTTTTCATCGCCCAGCACGCGCCCGCCAAAGCCGATCACCTGGCCCTTGACGTCGCGGATCGGGAACATGATGCGGTCGCGGAAGCGGTCGTAGCGCTTGTCATCGTCGTCCTCGCCGACGATGACCAGGCCGCTGTCCTGCAGCTGCGCGTCGGCGTAATCGGGGAACACGCCAGCCAGCGTGCGCCAGCCCTCGGGCGCGTAGCCGAGCCCGAAGTCGCGCGCCACCGCGCCCGAGACGCCGCGCCGCTTGAGGTAGTCGATGGCGCGCGGCGAGCTCTTGAGGTGCTGGCGGTAGGCGTCGGCCGCGCGCGCCAGCACGTCGGTCAGGCTGGCGCGCTGCTCGGTTTCCTGCGCGGCGCGCGCGCGCTCGGCCGGGCTGCGCTCGTCCTCGGGCACGGGCAGGCCGTATTGCTGCGCCAGGTCGTGCACCACCTCGACGAAGCCGGCGCCGGTGAACTCCATCAGAAAGCCGATGGCGTTGCCGTTCTTGCCGCAGCCGAAGCAGTGGAAGAACTGCTTGGACGGGCTGACGGTGAACGAGGGCGTCTTCTCGCCATGAAACGGGCACAGGCCCGAGAAGTTGGCCCCGGTCTTCTTCAGCTGCACGTAGCGGCCGACGATCTCGACCACGTCGGCGCGCGCCAGAAGCTCCTGGATGAAATGCTGGGGAATGGCCACCGGGCGATTGTCGCGCACGGGCCGCGCCGGGCCACTTGTCTATCATGGGCGGATCATCATGCCGGAGCCCGCGATGCCCTCGATCTTCGATACCGACCTGCCCCGCACCGAAGCCAACTTCGCCCCCCTCACGCCGCTGGCCTTCATCCAGCGCGCGGCCGAGGTCTACCCCGAGCGCCTGGCGGTGGTGCACGGCACGCTGCGCCAGAGCTGGGACCACACCTACCGGCGTTGCCGCCGCCTGGCCAGCGCGCTGCAGCAGGCCGGCGTGGGCAAGAACGACACCGTCGCCGTGATGCTGCCCAACACCCCGCCCATGGTGGAGGCGCATTTCGGTGTGCCCATGGCCGGCGCCGTGCTGAACGCGCTGAACACCCGGCTCGACCCCGAGGCGGTGGCCTTCATGCTCGACCACGGCGAGGCCAAGGTGGTCATCGTCGACCCCGAGTTCGCCCCGGTGATGAAGAAGGCGCTGGCGCTGCGGCAGTCGAAGGCGCCGCTGCTCGTCATCGACGTCGAGGACGCGCTGTTCGGCCCCGGCCAGCCCATCGGCAGCACGAGCTATGAGGCCTTTCTCGATCGGGGCGACCCGGATTTCGAGTGGCTCTACCCGGCCGACGAGTGGGACGCCATCGCGCTCAACTACACCAGCGGCACCACCGGCAACCCCAAGGGCGTGGTCTACCACCACCGCGGCGCGGCCACCAACGCCATCAGCAACATCCTCGAATGGGACATGCCCAAGCACGCGGTCTACCTGTGGACCTTGCCCATGTTCCACTGCAACGGCTGGTGCTTTCCGTGGACGGTGGCGGCGCGCGTCGGCGTCAACGTGTGCCTGCGGCGCGTCGAGGCCAAGGCCATCTTCGACGCCATCCGCGAGCACGGCGTGACGCACTACTGCGGCGCGCCCATCGTGCACGGCCTGCTGGTCAACGCGCCCGACGAGCTGAAGGCGGGCGTGCCGCGCGGCGTCAAATGCATGGTGGCCGGCGCGGCGCCGCCGGCGGCCATGATCGAGGGCATGGAGCAGATGGGGTTCGACCTGACCCACGTCTACGGCCTGACCGAGGTCTACGGCCCGGCCACGGTGTGCGCCAAGCAGGCTGGCTGGGACGGCCTGCCGATCGGCGAGCGCGCCGCGCTGAACGCCCGCCAGGGCGTGCGCTACCACCTGCAGCGCGACGCGCGCGTGCTCGATCCGCAGACCATGCAGCCGGTGCCCCTGGACGGCGAGGCCATGGGCGAGATCATGTTCCGCGGCAACATCGCCATGAAGGGCTACCTGAAGAACCCCACCGCCACGGCCGAGGCCTTTGCCGGCGGCTGGTTCCACTCGGGTGACCTGGCGGTGCAATACCCCGACGGCTACATCAAGATCAAGGACCGCAGCAAGGACATCATCATCTCGGGCGGCGAGAACATCTCCTCCATCGAGGTCGAGGACGTGCTGTACCGCCACCCCGCCGTGCTCGCGGCCGCCGTGGTCGCCAAGCCCGACCCCAAGTGGGGCGAGACCCCCTGCGCCTTCATCGAGCTGAAGGCCGGCGCCCAGGTGAGCGAGGCCGACATCGTGGCCCACTGCAAGCAGCACCTGGCCGGCTTCAAGGTGCCGCGCGCCGTGGTGTTCGGCGAGCTGCCCAAGACCAGCACCGGCAAGATCCAGAAGTTCGAGCTGCGCAAGCAGGCCGGGTCGGCGGCGGCCATCGACGTCTGATGGCGCCGGCCGCCTGAGCGGGTGCCGGTTTCAAGCAAAATCGGGCTCTGACGCCCGCCCATCAAGCGCGGACAGCTATCGAATCAGTAGTATCGGCTGATGCGGGGCGCGGCGCGCCCTACAGCCGCGCCAGCCGCGCCAGCGCGGCGCGCAGGGTGTCGTCCTGCTTGGCAAAACAAAAGCGGATGGTCTGTTGCTCGAAGCCGTCGCCATAGAAGGCCGCCAGCGGGATGGCGGCCACGCCGTGCTCGCGCGTAAGCCATTGGCAGAAGTCGGCTTCGCCCAGCTCGCGCTCGGGGCCTGGCATGTCGGCGTAGCTGGCGGTCTGGAAGTAGGTGCCTTCGCAGGGCAGCAGGCGAAAACGCGTTTGCGCCAGGCCGGCGCGAAACAGGTCGCGCTTGGCGGCGTAAAACGCCGGCAGTTGCAGGTAGGGCGCCGGGTCCTGCATGTAGGCGGCCAGGCCGTGCTGCATGGGGGTGTTGACGGTGAACACGTTGAACTGGTGCACCTTGCGGAACTCGGCGGTGAGCGGCGCGGGCGCGGCGACATAACCCACCTTCCAGCCGGTGACGTGATAGGTCTTGCCGAAGCTGCTGACGATGAAGGCGCGCGCGGCCAGGCCGGGCCAGCGCGCCACGCTTTCGTGGCGCAGCGGGGCGTAGACCATGTGCTCGTACACCTCGTCGCTGATCAGCAGCACGTTGGTGGGCGCCAGCAGCTCGTCCAGCTTTTGCATGTCGGCGGCCGACCAGACGGTGCCGCTGGGGTTGTGCGGGCTGTTGATGAGGATGGCGCGGGTGCGCGGGGTGAGCGCGGCGGCGATGCGGTCGAAGTCGGGGCGAAACGTGCCGGGCGTGAGCGGCACGCGCACCACGGTGGCGCCGGTGAGTTCGATGTTGGGCACGTAGCTGTCGTAGCTGGGCTCCAGCACGATGACTTCGTCGCCCGGGCCGGCGCAGCACAGGATGGCCGTGAGGATGGCCTGGGTGGCGCCGGCGGTGACGGTGATTTCGCTGCCCGCGTCGTAGCGGCGGGCGTACAGCGCTTCGATTTTTGCAGCAATGGCCGCGCGCAGCGGCGCCGCGCCGGGCATGGGCGGGTACTGGTTGTGGCCGGCGCGCATGGCGTCGGTCACGGCCTCGGTCAGGCGCGCATCGCACCCGAAGTCGGGAAAGCCCTGGCCCAGGTTGACCGCCTGATGCTCGGCGGCCAGCGCCGACATGACGGTGAAGATGGTGGTGCCGACGGCCGGCAGGCGCGAGGGAAAGGCGGGCGTGCGTTCAGAGCTCATAGGTGGTGGCCTCGCCGCTCATGGCCTTGAGGATCAGGTTCTTGTCCAGGCGGTCGGACAGCAGGCTGGCGAAGTAGTAGACGAAGTCGCGCAGGTAGGCGCCGCGCTTGAGGGCCACGCGCGCCAGGTTGTGGCCCAGCAGCTGGCCCAGCGGGAGCAGCGCCAGGTCGGCGTTGTCGGCCTCGCCCTGCACCGCCATTTCGGCGACGATGCCCAGGCCCAGGCCCAGGCGCACATAGGTCTTGATGACGTCGGAGTCGATGGCCTCCAGCACGATGCGCGGCGTGAGGTGGCGCTGGGCAAAGGCGTGGTCGATGCGCGCGCGGCCGGTGAAGGAGGGGTGGTAGGTCACCAGCGGCTCGGCGGCGATGTCCTCCAGCGTCAGCCGCTCGCGCTGGGCCAGCGGGTGCTGCGCGGGCAGCACCAGCACGTGCTGCCATTCATAGCAGGGCAGGGTGACCAGGTCGGGGTAGTCGGTGAGCGATTCGGTGGCGATGCCGATGTCGGCCACCTCGTCCAGCACCATGCGCGCCACCTGGTCGGGCGCGCCCTGGTGCAGGCTGATGTTGACCTTGGGGTAGCGCTCGCGCAGCCGGGTGACGGGCGTCGGCAGCACGTAGCGCGCCTGCGAGTGGGTGGTGGCGATGGACAGGGTGCCGCTGTCCTGCGCGCTGTACTGCTCGCCGATGCGCTTGAGGTTGCCGACCTCGCGCAGGATGATGGCGATGGCCTCCAGCACATGCTGGCCGGGCTCGGTGACGCGCTTGAGGCGCTTGCCGTGGCGCGCGAAGATCTCCACGCCCAGCTCTTCCTCCAGCTCGATGATGGCCTTGGACACCCCCGGCTGCGAGGTGTGCAGCGCCTTGGCCGCCTCGGTCAGGTTCAGGTTGCGGCGCACGGCCTCCTGCACGAAGCGGAATTGATGGAGGTTCATGGCATCTGGAATATTGAAGCCCGCCATTATGGCGGATTCAATCTAAGGGCCGCGCCCGAGCCCGCCGATCTACTGCCGCAACACCAGCCAGCCGAAGGTGGCCAGCGCCAGGATGGAATACAAAATGCCGGGCGCCGCCGCCGCGATCCAGGGCACCCAGTTGCGCAGGTTGCCGATGAAGCCGAACACGTTGTTTAGCAGAAAGAAGCTGATGCCCACCAGCACGCCCAGGAAGACGAAGCCGGCGATGTTGCCCGAGCGAAAGTGCAGGTAGGCAAAGGGCAGGGCCAGCACCATCATCACCAGGCAGCTGAGCGGGTAGAACACCTTGCGCCAGAACTCGATCTCGTAGCGCTGGGCGCTCTGGCCGTTGTCCTGCAGGTGCTGGATGTAGCGGTACAGGTCCACGGTCTGCATGCGGTCGGGGCTGAGCAGGGCGGCGGCCACCATGTCGATCGAGATGGCGGTGGGCCAGAACCAGTCGTCCTGCTGCTGCACCGTCACGCGGGGCTCGGGCGCGTCGACGTGCTCGAAGCTGCGCCGCTGCACCTCGCGCAGCGCCCAGCCGTGCTCGGCAAACGCGCCGTGCGCGGCCTTGACGGTGGCCAGCAGGCGCGAGGTGCGGGTGTCGAACTCGAAGATGCGCACCTGGTTGAGCGTGCCGTCGGGGCTGACGGCGCCCACGTTGACCGAATAGCTGCGCTCGCCCTGGCGGTCCTTCATCCAGGCGCCGGTGCGGCCCACCGTGATGTCGCCCACGAAGCGCGCCTGCATGGCGGTGGCCGCGCGGTTGGCCGCGGGTGTCACGTAGTCGCCGATGGCGAAGGTGAGCAGCACGAAGCCCAGGCCCAGCAGCAGCAGGGTGCGCAGCGCCCGCAGCGGGCCCAGGCCGCTGGTGCGCAAGATGGTGTACTGGGAGCTTTCGGCCAGCCGCGCCATGACGAAGATGGTGCCGATCAGCACCGCGATGGGCAGCAGGTCGTACAGGTGGCCGGGCATTTGCAGCGCCACGTACAGCAGCGCGTAGCCCAGCGAATAGCCGCGCGTGGCCAGATCGCGCAGGTCGCCCAGCTGGTCGACCAGGTCGAAGAACGAAAACAGCAGCAGGAACGCCAGCGCGATGAAGCCCACCGACAGCAGCACGTCGTTGTAGATCAGGCGGCGGATGGTCCTCATGCCCGCGCCTCGCGGTTGGCGCGCACGCGCCAGTTGCGCTGGCGCCAGGCCATCGAGGCCAAGGCGGCCAGGGCGATGCCGCCGTGCAGCCCCAGCATGAAGGCCCAGGCGCCCACGCGGCCCTGCTCGATCCAGCCCTGGCCCAGGCCGATCAGGTTGTAGTAGGTGGCAAAGGCGAACAGCGAGAACACCAGCCCCGCGCTGCGCCCCACGCGCGGGTTGACGCGCGTGACGGCCAGCGCGATCAGCACGCAGTTGACGGCCGCCAGCAGCAGCCCCAGGCGCCAGGACAGCTCGGCCAGGTAGGGCGGCGAGCCGCTGCGCAGCAGCGCCAGGCTGGACTGCAGGCGCGGCGCGTCGTCGCGCATGGCCGGGATGATCTGCGCATTGATGCGGTTGCTGTATTCGGCGAACTCGCTCACGCGCATGGCGCCGGTGGCGTCGTTGGTCTGCAGGCGAAAGCCCTGGTCCAGCTGCAGCGCGCGCCCCTCGCCCAGCGTGACCAGGTGGCCGCGCTCGGCCGAGATCACGGCCTCGCTGCCGCGCTCGCTGGCGGCGATGAAGATGCTGGTGCCCGAATCGGCCTCGGCGCTGTCCTTGTCGATGAAGAACACGCGCTGACCGCCGGCCGACTCGATGAAGCGCCCCGGCGCCACGCGCTCGATGTCGCCCCGGCCCTGGAAGCGCTCGCGCAAATCCTGGATCTGCTGGTTGGACCAGGGCCAGGCCAGCAGCGCCAGCGCGGCGACGGCCAGCAGCACCGGCCAGGCAAAGCGCAGCAGCGGCCGCACGAAGGCGTCCAGCCCCTGGCCGCAGGCGAACCAGATCACCATCTCGCTGCTGGCGTACATGCGCGTGAGCACCAGGGTGATGGTGACGAACAGGCTCAGCGTGAGGATGGTGGGCAGGTGGCCCAGCACCGTCAGGCCCATGACGAGCAGCACCTCGGACGGGTTGACGCGGCCCACCGAGGCCTGGCCCAGGGTGCGGATCAGCATCACCGTCATCACCACGGTGATCAGCACCACCAGGGTGGCGCCGAAGCTGCGGCCCAGCTCCTTGCGGAAAGAGGAATCGAATAACATGGGGTGAACCTGAAATCGGCAGCTGACCGCTTGCAACTTTCTCGAACGCTACGCAATGCCTGACTTTACCGGCTCCGATCGTCCGCACCGATTCGGCGACCGCGCTATGCACTCGCCGGCACCGTTCTCACCGCGCCATGCGGCGTTGCTCCGCCTTGCGGGCACCAGCCCGCCGCGTTGTCGCGCCTTGCCTGGCACGCCGATAACGGCACCGGCAAGTGCATCCAGCCGCCGCTTTCAGGTTGAAAGGAGTCACCTGTGATTATCGACGTTGAACTGGCCCGTCTGGACCTGCCCGCCGCGGCCGCGCGCCGCACCCCCGCGCTGCTGGTGCTGGTGGCCGACGGCTTTGCCCCGGGGGACGACGCGCTGTCGGCCTGGATCGCCAAGGCGCGCGCCAGCGGCGACTTCAAGACCGAGGCGGGCCGGCTGCTGCACTCCTACGGCGCCGCCGGCCTGGCCGCCGAGCGCCTGCTCTTGGCCGGCGTGGGCGAGGGCGGCGCGGCGGCCGTGCGCAAGGCGGTGACGGCCGCCGTGGCCGCGCTGCACGGCGGCGGCGCTGCGGCGCTGACCCTGTGCTTTGCCCAGGCCCCGGGCGCGAGCGCCGTGCAGGCCGCCACGCAGGCGCTGCAGGACGCCAGCTACCGCTACCAGGCCACGCGCGGCAAGGCCGAGCCGCCGTCCAGGCTGCGGCGCGCCACCGTGGGCGTGCCCGAGGTGGCGGCGGCGCGTGGCGAGTTCGCGCGTGCCCTCGGCACCGCCCAGGGCGTGACGCTGGCGCGCGAATGGGCCAACCGCCCGGCCAACCATGCCACGCCCGCGCTGCTGGCCGGCGCGGCGCGCGCCCTGGCCAAGCACCCCGGCATCGACTGCCAGGTGCTGGGGCCCAAGGAGGTCGCCAAGCTGGGCATGGGCGCCTTCGAGGCGGTGGCGCGCGGCTCGGGCGAGGAACTGCGCTTCATCGTGCTGCGCTACGGCGGCGGCGCCAAGAGCGCGGCGCCGGTGGTGCTGGTGGGCAAGGGCATCACCTTCGACACCGGGGGCATCTCGATCAAGCCCGCCGCCGCCATGGACGAGATGAAGTTCGACATGTGCGGCGCCGCCAGCGTGCTGGGCGTGTTTCGCGCGCTGGCCGAGCTGAAGCCGGCCATCAACGTGGTGGGCCTGGTGCCGGCCTGCGAGAACATGCCCGACGGGCGCGCCATCAAACCGGGCGACGTGGTCACCAGCCTGAGCGGACAGACCATCGAAATCCTCAACACCGACGCCGAGGGCCGCCTGGTGCTGTGCGACGCGCTGACCTACGCCGAGCGCTTCAAGCCGCGCGCGGTGATCGACATCGCCACGCTCACCGGCGCCTGCGTGATCGCCCTGGGCGGCGTGCGCAGCGGCCTGTTCGCCTCCAGCGACGCGCTGGCCGACGCGCTGCATTCGGCCGGCGAGCGCGCGCTCGACCCCTGCTGGCGCCTGCCGCTGGACGACGACTACGCCGAGGGCCTGAAAACCCATTTTGCCGACGTCGCCAACGTGGGCGGGCGCCCGGCCGGCGCCGTTACGGCGGCCAAGTTCCTGCAGCGCTTTGCCGGCGCCTTCGACTGGGCGCACCTGGACATCGCCGGCACGGCCTGGAAGGGCGGCGCCGCCAAGGGCGCCACCGGCCGCCCGGTGGGCCTGCTGGTGGAATACCTGCTGGGGCTGGCCGAGACGCCCGCGCCGGCCGCGGTCCGCACGCCGCGCAAGCCGGCCAAGGCAGGGGCCAAGAGCAAGACCAAGGCCAAGGCCTGAGCGACAGGGCGGGGCGGCCAACATGACCGAGGTCACGTTTCACTTCAACGTGCCGGACAAGGTGCACTACGCCTGCCGGCTGCTGCGCAAGGCCCAGGCCGGCGGCGCGCGCGTGGGGGTGCTGGCCGACGCCGACACCCTGCGCGAGCTGGACGTGGCGCTGTGGACCTTCTCGGCGCCGGACTTCGTCGCCCACTGCGGCTTTGATGCGCCGGCCGCCATGCGGGCCGCCTCGCCCATCGTGCTGGCGCTGGACGGCCAGGCGCTGGACGAGCGCCCCGTGCTGGTGCACCTGGGCCAGGCGCTGCCCAGCGGCTTCGAGCGCGCCCGGCGCCTGATCGAGCTGGTCAGCGCCGACCCCGCCGACCGCGAGCAGGCCCGCCTGCGCTGGCGCCACTACCAGCAGCGCGGCTACCCCATCCAGACCCACGACGCGGCCCACCATGCCCCATGAAGAATTCCCGCCCCAGCCGGCGCCCGCGCGCTACGTGCCCACCCTGACCGAGGTGGTGGTCGACATCGGGCAGCCGGCCGCCGGCGCGCCCGCCGCGCCGGCGGTGTCGGCCGGCGTCACGGCCGAGCAGGTGCTGGCGCTGCTGGGGCCCGAGTTGGACCGGCGCATCAGCGAGGCCATCGCCCAGGCGCTGCACGAGCAGATGCTGGGCCTGCACGCCCGGGTGCGCCGCGCCGTGGCCGACGTGGTGCAGGACGCCGTGGACATGGCCCTGCGCGATCGGGGGCACGGCCCGATGTCGGGATAAACCCGCGCTCGGGGGCCGTGGCGGATTAGCGTGTTCCCTATATGTTTTGCTCTTGAACTGCGCTATCGTTCGCGCCCGTTGACGCGCTGTTGCGTCACCCAACTTCAGGAGACTTTGTATGCAGCTTCAACTGAAACTGACCGTGGCAGCGGCCCTGATGGCCGCCTTCGGCATGGCCAGCGCGCAGGAGCAGGTCGTCAAGATCGGCAGCGTGGCGCCCATGTCCGGCGGTCAGGCGCACTACGGCAAGGACAACGCCAACGGTGTGATCATGGCGGTCGAAGCCCTGAACAAGCAGGGCATCACCATCGGCGGCAAGAAGATCAAGTGGGAAGCCCAGGTCGAGGACGACGCCGCCGATCCCAAGCAGGGCACGGCCGTGGCGCAGAAGCTGTGCGACATGAAGGTCAACGGCGTGGTCGGCCACCTGAACTCGGGCACCACCATTCCGGCGTCCAAGGTCTACCACGACTGCGGCATCCCGATGATCACCGGCGCCGCCACCAACCCCGACGTGACCAAGCCCGGCTACGCCGAGATCTTCCGCATCATCGCCAACGACAGCTCGCTGGGCGCGGGCCTGGCGCACTACGCGCACGACAAGCTCAAGCTGAAGTCCGTGGCCGTCATCGACGACCGCACGGCCTACGGCCAGGGCCTGGCCGACATCTTTGCCGACACCGCCAAGAAGCTGGGCATGCAGGTGGTGGACCGCCAGTTCACCACCGACAAGGCCACCGACTTCATGGCCATCCTGACGGCCATCAAGGGCAAGAAGCCGGACGCCATCTTCTTCGGCGGCATGGACCCGCAGGGCGGCCCCATGCTGCGCCAGATGGACCAGCTGGGCATGAGCGGCACGTACTACTTCGGCGGCGACGGCATCTGCACCGTGAAGCTGGCCGAACTGGCCAACAACGCCAAGTCGCTGGCCAAGACGGTGTGCGCCGAGGGCGGCACCTCGCTGCAGAAGATGCCCGGCGGGGTGGCGTGGAAGAAGGACTACGACGCCAAGTTCCCTGGCCAGTTCCAGATCTACAGCCCCTACACCTACGACGCCACCATGCTGATCGCCGATGCGATGAAGCGTGCCAACTCGGTTGACCCCAAGGTCTACCTGCCCGAGCTGATGAAGTCCGACTACAAGGGCGTGACGGCGACCATTGCGTTCGAGCCCAACCACGAGATCAAGAACCCGGCCATCACGCTGTCGAGCTACCCCGGCGGCAAGAAGACCCCGCTGGACTGATCATCCGATTGCCCGCTTGGCAAGCCACCCTTCGGGGTGGCTTTTTTCATTTCGCACCGACTGTGGCATCGGGCTGGGTCGTGTGAATCACAATGAAAAAAATTCAACCGCAAGGAGCGGAGTTTCAAGAGGAGCGTGGATTCCTAAACTGCCCTCATCCTGTCACTACCGAGAAACATTGCCATGAACAGCCGTGCCGTTTCCACGTTCAAGTACAACTTTCGCGCTCGAGGCTGCCAGGTAGAAGGCCCCATCCGGTTCGCCGTCGGCCAGGCCGTGCCGGGTCAGGTGCTGGTCGCGCGGAGCCAGCGCGGGATTTGCGCCATCTTGCTCGGCGAGGATGCGCGGGCTCTGCGCGATCAGCTCGCGGCCGCATTCCCGAAGGTCGAACTGCAGCCCGACCAGGCGGGTCTGCAGCACGAGCTCGAGCAGGTCATCGGCTTCATCGACGAAGGCCCGTGCGAGGGGTCTATCCATCTCGACATCGGTGGCACGGCGTTCCAGCAGAAGGTCTGGCAGGTGCTGTGCGGCATCCCGGCCGGCCAAACCCGCAGCTACGCCGATGTCGCGCGTGCTCTCGGTGTGCCG
The DNA here is from genome assembly GCA_017307865.1 of Burkholderiales bacterium. Classification (GTDB taxonomy): domain Bacteria; phylum Pseudomonadota; class Gammaproteobacteria; order Burkholderiales; family Burkholderiaceae_C; genus Ottowia; species Ottowia pentelensis. The sequence continues at coordinate 131,063 of JAFKGE010000018.1, forward strand.
CAGGCCGTCCGTGCCGTGGCGGGTGCCTGCGCGGCCAACGTCCTGGCCATCGCCATTCCCTGCCATCGCGTGGTGCGCGGCGATGGTTCGGTCTCCGGCTATCGCTGGGGTGTGGCACGCAAGCGTGCGCTGCTGGCCGACGAAGCGGCCAAGGCCCTGAAGTGGGCAGCATGACAGCCATGGCGAGCCGGGACAGCGTCGCGAAGGTGGGAGCCTACGACTGGGCAGGCATCGGACAGTCGCTCGACGCGCATGGCAACGCGGTGCTGCCCGGCCTGTTGACGGCGGGGCCATGCGATGAGCTCGCGGCGCTCTATCCGCGTGACGATGGCTATCGCTCGCGGATCGTCATGGCGCGCCACGGATTCGGGCGGGGCGAGTACAAGTATTTCGCCTACCCGTTGCCACCGCTGCTCGACCAGTTGCGCCACGCGCTGTACCCCTGGCTGGCGCCGATCGCCAACCGTTGGAATCGGCAGTTGAAGATGGCCACGCAGTACCCTCTTGACTTGGACGCCTTTTTGCGCCGCTGCCACGAGGCCGGCCAGACCCGGCCGACGCCGCTGATCCTGCGGTACGGCGAAGGCGACTACAACTGCCTGCATCAGGATCTCTACGGCGATCACGTTTTTCCCTTGCAGGTGGCCATCCTGCTGTCGGAACCCGGCAGGGACTTCACCGGCGGCGAGTTCATCATGACGGAGCGGTCGAACAAGGGCCAGCGCGCGGATGTCGTCGCGCTGCGCCAGGGCGACGCGGTGGTGTTCACCGTCCATCAACGGCCCGCCCCACCCACCGGGTCAGGGCGGCGCGGAATCCGCAAGCTCGCCATGCGGCATGGTGTCAGCCGCATCCGCAGCGGCCAGCGCCATACCGTGGGCCTGATCTTTCACGACGCGAAGTGAGCATGGAAACGCTCGAACTCTTCGAGGCACCGGCACAAGACCCGTGCCAGCGCCTGGGGCCGTCCGCGCTGGTGTTGCGCGGCTTCGCGCTGCCGTATGTGCCGGAGCTGATGCCCGCGATTGAAATCGTCGAGGCCGCGTCGCCATTCCGGCACATGGTGACGCCGGGCGGCTTCACCATGTCGGTGGCGCTGACGAACTGTGGCGCGCTGGGCTGGACCAGCAACCGGCGGGGCTATCGCTATGCCTCCGTCGATCCAGACACCGGCCGTCCCTGGCCGGTCATGCCGGAGGCGTTGGCCCGCTTGGCGAGCCAGGCCGCGAAGGCGGCGGGATTCGAGCATTTCGAGCCCGACGCCTGCCTCGTCAACCGCTACATGCCGGGCACGCGGCTGTCGCTGCACCAGGACAAGAACGAGCGCGACTACGACGCGCCCATCGTTTCGGTGTCGTTGGGCATGTCGGCCACTTTCCTGTTTGGCGGCCATGCGCGCACCGATCCCACGGTGAAGGTGCCACTGCACCACGGCGACGTGGCGGTGTGGGGCGGTGTCGATCGCCTGCGCTACCACGGCGTGATGCCGCTCAAGGACGAGCCCCATGCGCTGCTCGGGAGCCAGCGCATCAATTTCACCTTTCGCAAGGCTGGCTGATTCTGGAGTTCAACCGCAAGAATCGGAGTGCTTGCGATCGAAACTCTGCGTAATCTGAGCCTGTGATCGATGATGACACCTCTGCCATGAACATGGCCCTTGCCTACGCAACCGAAGACGAGCGCTGGACCGCCGTGCAGGCACGCGACGCCGCCGCCGACGGCCACTTCGTCTACGCCGTGCGCACCACGGGCGTGTACTGCCAGCCGAGTTCGACGGCGCGGCTGCCCAAGCGCGAGAACGTGGCGTTTTTCGACTCGGCCCAGGCCGCCGAGGTGGCGGGCTATCGGCCCAGCCGCCGCGCCCATGGCGACCAGACCCGTGCGGCGGCCGAGCGCGCGGCCCTGGTGGCTCGCGCCTGCCGCATGATCGAGACGTCCGAAACGCCGCCGCGGCTGGACGAGCTGGCCACTGAAGTGGGCATGAGCCCGTTCCATTTTCATCGCCTGTTCAAGACCGAGACGGGCCTGACGCCCAAGGCGTACAGCGTGGCCTGGCGCGCCCGCAAGCTGCGCGAGGAGCTGAGCAGCGCCGACGCCTCGATCACCGATGCCATCTATGGCGCGGGCTTCAACGCGAGCAGCCGCTTCTACGAAACCTCCGGGCAATTGCTGGGCATGCGCGCGCGGGACTGGCGGGCCGGTGGCGCCGGTGCGGTGATCCGCTTCGCGGTGGGCCAATGTTCGCTGGGGGCGATCCTGGTGGCCCAGAGCCAGCGCGGCATCTGCGCGATCCTGCTGGGCGACAACCCCGAGCGGCTGGTGCGTGATCTGCAGGACCAATTCCCCAAGGCCGAACTCATCGGTGGCGACGCCGCATTCGAGCAGTTGGTGGCGCAGGTCGTGGGCTTCGTCGAAGCGCCGGCGACGGGGCTGCAGCTGCCGCTGGATGTGCGAGGCACGGCCTTTCAGGAGCGTGTCTGGCGGGCGCTGCGCGAGATTGCGCCGGGTACCACGGTGAGCTACGCCGAGATCGCCGAACGCATCGGCTCGCCCAAGGCGGTGCGCGCGGTGGCGCAGGCCTGCGCCACGAACCACCTTGCCGTGGCCATTCCCTGCCACCGTGTCGTGCGGCGCGATGGGGACATTTCCGGCTATCGCTGGGGCGTGGATCGCAAGCGCGAGTTGCTGCGCCGCGAAGCCAGGACATGATGGACAGCCTTCTCGTGGCTTCGCTGGACGCGACCCTCGATGGCCTGAACTGGACGGACATCGGCTTGCAGCTCGATGCCGAGGGTTGCGCCGTGCTGCCCGGCCTGTTGGGCGCTGACGTGGCGCGCGATCTGGCGCGACAGACCGCCGCACCGGGTACTCGCCGAGAGACTTTGGAGTCTCGCGATGGGGGCCGCGGCGAGTTGTTCTACTTCGGTGCTGGTCTGCCGGCGCCGCTGGAGCCGTGGCGAACGGCGCTGTACCGCCGCCTGGTGGCCATCGCCAATCGCTGGAACGAAGCTTTGGGTGTGGCCCAGCGCTATCCGGCGCAGCTGGAGGATTTTTTGCGGCGCAACCACAAGGCAGGCCAGACGCGGGCGCAATCGCATCTGAGCCGGCTCGGCGCCGAAGGCCATGTGGCGCTGCACCAGCACCATGACGGGGCGCAGGTGTTTCCCCTGCAGATCGTCGCCGTGCTGTCCGAACCGGGCGCCGACTTCCAGGGCGGCGAGTTCGTGCTGACGGAGCAACGCCCGCGCATGCAGTCGCGTCCGGTGGTGGTGCCGCTTCAGCTCGGCGATATGGCCGTCATCGTCACGGCGCAGCGCCCGGTCAGGGGCGCCAGGGGCTGCTACCGGGTCAACCTCAAGCACGCCGTCAGCCGCGTGCGCCAGGGCGAACGCATCGGCCTGGAGCTGTTGTTCCACGATGCGCCCTGACGCGGCCCTGGGTTGACGGCGGACCTTGTTCATGGAGCTGAGCCCGGCGCCAACACGGCCGGCCCGGCGTCGGCCAGGGTGCGGCAGCCGGTCAGCGCCATCGCGGCCTCCAGTTCGTCGCGCAGCAGGCGCAGCATCTGGGCCACGCCGACGGCGCCGCCGGCGGCCAGCGCGTGCAGCACGGGGCGGCCGACCAGCACGGCGCGCGCGCCCAGGGCCATGGCCTTGAGCACGTCGGTGCCGCGGCGAATGCCGCCGTCGACGATCAGCGGCAGCGCGTCGCCCACGGCGGCGCGCACCCGCGGCAGGGCGGTTGCCGTGGCGGGCGCGGTGTCGAGCGTGCGCCCGCCGTGGTTGCTGACGATCAGGCCGGCCACGTTCAGGCCCAGCGCCTGGCGCGCGTCCAGCGGGTGCAGCACGCCCTTGAGCCATACCGGCAGGCGCGTGCGCTGCTGCAGCCAGGCCACGTCGTCCCAAGTGGGGGCGTGCGCGGGCAGGCCGGCGCAGTAGGTGTCGCTCGCCAGCGGCGGCGCCGGAGCGTCCTGCAGGTGCACGGCCTGGATGCCGGCGGGCGGCGCGAAGCCGGCGCGGCGCTCGGCGTCGCGCACGCCCTGCACGGGCGCATCCACCGTCAGCACGATGGCCTCGAAGCCGGCCGCCTCGGCGCGCTGCACCAGCGCGTGGTTGAAGCCGCGATCGGCCTGCCAGTAGAGCTGAAACCACAGCGGGCCGCGCCCGGCGTCGCCCAGTACGGCCTGCGCCACGCGCTCCAGCGGCACGCTGGACTGCGTGCCCAGGATGACGCCCGCGCCTTGCGCCGCCGCCGCCAGCGCGCTGGCCCATTCGCCATCCGGGTGCGCCAGCCGCTGCAGCGCCATCGGCGCCAGCATGATCGGGTGCGCCCATTCGCGCCCCGCCAACGTGATGCGTGTGTGGCCGCCGGCCAGCGGGCGCAGCACGCGCGGCCACAGGGGGATTTGCTGCCACGCACTCTGGTTGGCCTGCAGCGTCCGCTCGTCGCCCGCGCCGCCCTGCAGCCAGGCCCAGGTGGCGGCGTCCAGCCGCTGGCGCGCGGCGGCGGCCTGGTCGGCGAGGGTGACGGAAATTTGCTTCATGTTCGATAGCTGCTCGCGCTTGATCCATAAGCGCTGGAGCCTGATTTGGCTTGAAACGCTCTCGTGGCCTTCACGTCACGTACTGGCCCACAGGCGCAGCAGGTTGTGATAGGTGCCGGTGAGGCGGGTGGCCTCGGGGCTGTCGCCGTGGCGCTGGCGCAGCTGCAGCAAGGCCATGTCCATGTCGAACAGCAGGCGCCGCTGCTCGTCCGAGCGCACCATGCTCTCGACCCAGAAGAAGCTGGCCAGGCGAGCGCCGCGCGTGACCGGGCGCACCTCGTGCACGGTGCTGGCAGGGTAGAGCACGGCGTCGCCGGCGGGCAGCTTGACGTCCTGGTGGCCGAAGCGCTCGTGCACCCGCAGCTCGCCGCCTTCGTAGTCCTCGGGCGGGGTCAGGAACAGCGTGCACGAGAGGTCGGCGCGCACCCACTGGTCGGGCTCGCGCGCGTGCAGCACGGCGTTGTCCACGTGCGCGCCGTAGTGGTTGGCCGCGCCTTCGTAGCGGTTGAACAGCGGGTTGAAGATCTTGCGCGGCAGCGCGGCCGACAGAAACAGCGCGTCGCGCTGCAGCGCCGCCAGCACCATGGTGCGCAGCGTGCCGGCGCTGGGCGAGTCCTGCGCCAGCTGCCGGTTGTTCTTGACCTGCTGGGCCTGCGCGCCGGCGCTGTGGCGGCCGTCGATCCAGGGGGCGCCCGGCGCCCGCAGCAGGGTGCGCGCCTGGGCCAGCTCGTCGGGCGTGAGCAGCTGCTTCAGGTGGACCGGCATCAGAACAGAACTTTCAGCGTCAAGTCGACGCGGCGCGGCGCGCCCGGTTGGTAGAAGCCCCGGTACAGCGTGTCGGCATACAGGGTGTTGCCGAGGTTGGTGACGTTGAGCTTGAGCGAGACGGTCTCGCTCAGGCTGTATTCGGCCATGGCGTCGAAGCTGACGAAGCCGCGCGCCGTGTAGCCACGCTGGCCTTCGGGGTTCTGGCGGCCGCGGTAGTTGGCGCCCACGCCCAGGCGCCATTGCGGGCCGATGCGGTAGCTGGCCCACACGCTGCCGCTGTGGCGCGGCGTGAGCGCCGGTCGGTCGCCCTGCACCTGCGCGCCGCCGCCCGTGGCGCTGAGCGCGACGTTGCTTTGGTCGATGCGGGCGCTGGGAATCCAGGTGTGGTTCCAGAACAGCTCCCACGCGGGCGTGATGCGACCGGCCAGGTTGAACTCCATGCCGGCGGCGTGGCGGCGGCCCGACAGCAGCTCCTGCTGGGCGGCGGTATCGGGGTCGGTGTTGCGCTCGTTGTATTTCTGGCTGTAGAACAGCGCCGCGCCGGCCAGTACCCGGCGGTCGAACAGCTCCCACTTGCCGCCGATCTCGAGGTTGCGACTTTTCTCGGGCGGCGTCTTGGCGCTGCGGCCCGTGCCGCTGTTGAGCTGCACGCCGTACTGGTAAGCATCGCCCGAGGTGTTGAACGAGGTGCCCCAGGAGATGTAGTAGGACGTCAGCTCGTCGGGCTGGTAGATGACGCCCAGACGCGGGCTCCACAGATTGTCGGTGCGCGCGTTGCTCAGGCTGCCGTCGGCGTTGCGGTAGCTGCCCCTGAAGTGGTCGAAGCGCAGGCCGCCCATCAGCTTGAGGGCGTCGGTGATTTGCATCGTGTCTTGCACGTAGGCGCCGATGCTGCGCGAGGCGAAGCGGTTCCTCGGCACCGGAAACACCCGTGTGTCGGGCACCCACGCGCCGTCGTTGGGCGTGCCCACCGTCGTGGTGGGACGCGCCGGGGTGGCTGGCAGGGCGTAGGCGTTGTTGCGCCGGGCGCGCTCGTCGAACACGTCGACGCCCGCCAGCAGCGCGTGCTTCTTGCCGGCGAGATCCAGCGTTTTGCTGTAGTCGCTTTGCAGCATCACGATGTCGCTGTCGCCGATGCGGCCCTTGGACTGGCGTGTGAGCGCCGTGGCGTCGGTGATGTCGGCCAGCGCCGTCGGGCGCGGCGCGGCAAAGCCGATCGGGCTGCCCAGCAGGTCGCGCGTGTAATGGCCGGCGCGCAGGCGGGTCTTGAGCTCGCCGCCGTCGTCGAAGCGGTGCACGTGGCCCAGCGTGGCGTAGCTGGCCGAGGTGTCCAGGTGGTCGCCCGCCAGGCCATAGAAGTTCTTGGCCGGCAGGGTGGGGCGGATGCTGCCGTCCGCGCCGATGACCCACGGGTGCGCGTAGTTGGGCCGGCCGCGCACGTCCAGCGCGTACAGGCCCAGCGAGAACTCGTCGCGCGTGCCGATGCCCCAGCGGAGCGTCGGCGCGATGCCCCATTTGCGCTGCCGGGCGCCCCAGTTGTCGGCGTCGTGGCCCAGCACGTTCAGGCGAAAGGCCGAGTCTTGCCCGGTCTGCCAGTTGAAGTCGCCGGTGACGCGCTTCTCGTTGCCGCTGCCGACGGTAGCGCTGGCCTCGTGCTGGGTCATCAGAAACGGCTGCTTGCTGACCTGGTTGACCACGCCGCCGGTGGAGCCCTTGCCGAACAGCATCGAGGCCGAGCCCTTGATGATCTCGACGCGGTCGTCGTCGAAGGTGTCGCGCTCGTACAGCGGCGCGTCGCGCATGCCGTCGCGGTAGATGTCGCCCGCCTGGCCGAGCGAGAAGCCGCGCAGGCGCACGTCTTCCTCGCCCGTCTCGCCGGCCTGAAACGTCACGCCGGCGGTGGCGCGCAGCACCTCGCGCAGGTCGTCCAGCTTGCGGTCCTGCATCAGCTTCTCGGTCATCACCGTCACGCTTTGCGGGATGTCGAGCAGCCTTTGCTCGCCCTTGCCGATCTCGGTCTTGCTGGCGCGCAGCAGCGCCTTGCTTGTGGTCGAACCATCGTCGATCGCCGTGTCGCGCACGGTGACGGTGCCCAGGGTGTCGGCCGGGGCCGAGGCGGCGCTGGCGGGGGCGGTGGCGGGCGTCTGGGCCATGGCGGCGGTGCCCAGCGAGCCGGCCAGCAGCAGGGCGCCCAAGGGCAGAAGGGGTGCCGTTTTTACTACCGATTCAGTAGCTGGCTGCGCTTGACTGGTAAGGGCGGGAGGTCGATTGGGTTTGATTTCTTGAGCAGTCGGCATGATCGCGTCGGCAAGCGGGTGGAGAAAGACGCTGGCTGACGGAATGCATGCGGGTGCCGAGGGCACGTCCGCCGCCGCTGGCTGGCTGCGATGAAAGCCTGGATTCTACATAAATGAGAATCATTATTATTTAAATTCATGCCATGGCCAGCCTGGCGGGCATGAAAAAGGGGCCGTGAGGCCCCGATGGGTCGATGCAGCGAGCGCGATCGATCAGCTGGCTTCGCCCATCTGACTTTGCAGGTAGTTGGGCAGCCCCACCTTGGCCAGCAGCTCGATCTGCGTCTCCAGCCAGTCGATGTGCTCCTCGGTGTCGTCCAGGATGTCCTGCAGCAGGTCGCGCGAGACGTAGTCGCGCGCCGTCTCGCAGTGCGCGATGCCGTCCTTGATGGTGGCCTGCGCGGCCTGCTCCAGCTTGAGGTCGCAGGCCAGCATCTCGGGCACGTCCTCGCCCACCATCAGCTTGCCCAGGTCCTGCAGGTTGGGCAGGCCGTCCAGCATCAGGATGCGCTCCATCAGGCGGTCGGCGTGCTTCATCTCGCCGATGGATTCCTCGTGCTCCTTCTTGGCCAGCCGTTCCAGCCCCCAGTGCCGCTGGATGCGCGCATGCAGGAAGTATTGGTTGATGGCGGTCAGCTCGTTCTTGAGCTGGGCCTGCAGGTGCTTGATGACGGTGGCGTCGCCTTTCATGGGGTTCTCCTTGCGTTCGAGTCGGCAAGCGGCCCATTCTAGGAGCCGTCACCACGGGAGCCTGGCGTGCGATCGATACAGACCGCCAGTGTGTCGATTGTTGCGCCCTGCGCGTAACCCGCCTCGCGCCGCTTGTATTCGTGTGCTGCCGACGCGTTTTGTCGGCGGCGTGCCTAGACTCGGTTCACCTCGAACGAATGTGGAAATTTCAATGAATGCACTTCACAAGAGCCTGCTTGCGGTGGCCGCCGGTCTGCTGGCACTGGCGCCCCTGGGGGCGGTGCAGGCCGCCGCCCCGGCGCACGCGACCTACGCCGCGCACCTGTATCCGCTGAACACCAAGGTCGCCAAAACGGCCACCACCGGCGAGGCGCGCTTCACCATCAACGGCGAGCGGCTCACCATCGACATCCGCGTGCACGGCGCGCCGCCCGACATGGTGCACTGGCAGCACTTCCACGGTTTTGCCGACGGCCAGCAGGCGGTCTGCCCGGCCATCGGTTCGGACAAGAACGGCGACGGCATCATCGACCTGATCGAGACCGGCCAGGTGGCTGGCACCACCATGGTGCCCTTCATCACGCAGCCGGCCAGCATGGACGTGGCGCACGGCAGCTATCCGAAGGCCGATGCCCGAGGCAACTACCACTATCACGAGACGGTGTCGCTGCCGGCGCTCGAACAGGCGTTTGCCAAGGCTTTCCCCGGCCAGCAGCTCGACCTGAACAAGCGCGTGGTGTTCATCCACGGCGTGCCGGCCGGCACCGCGCTGCCCGCCAGCGTGCAATCGCTCGGGCCGATCCCGGCGCAGGTCACGCTGCCGATCGCCTGCGGCCAAATCGAGCGCGTGGGCGCACGCTAAGCCTTGCGCTCCATCGCTCGGATCAGCGCCTGCGCCTCGGCCCCTTCCGGAATCGGGCGGCCGCTGTCGCGCCACTGCACCGCGGCCTTGAAGCCGTGTTCTTGCGCATGGCGGCGAAACCACATTCCTTCGGGGTTGTGGCGCGTGATGCCGTCGAACACGGTGGCCATCATTTGCGACTGCTCCAGGCCCATGGCCAGCATCACCTGGTTGGCGATCAGCTTGTGCATCTGCAGCTGGCCGATGGGCACGCCGGCGATGCGTTCGGCCAGGCGCATCACGGTCGCATCCAGCTCGGCCGCGGGCACGGCCTGGTTGGCCAGGCCCCAGTCGGCGGCGGTGCGGCCGTCGATGATGTCGCCGGTGAACATGAGCTGCTTGGCGCGCGTGGCGCCCAGCCGATAGGTCCACATCGCCGTGGTGGGGCAGCCCCACACGCGGGTGGGCATGTAGCCGATGCGCGCGTCCTCGGCCATCACCAGCAGGTCGCAACACAGGGCGATGTCGCTGCCGCCGGCCACGGCCGCGCCGTGCACCTTGGCGATGGTCGGCTTGTGGCAGCGCCACAGGCTCATGAAGTCCTCGGTGTAGCGCTTCATCGTGCGGTAGTCGCGCATGGGGTCCCAGGGCATGGTTTCCTGCTGGCAGGGGTGCTCGATGTGCTGCTCGGCGCTGGCGGCCAGGTCGTAGCCGCCGCAAAAGCCCTTGCCCGCGCCCTCGACGACGATCACGTGCACCTCGTCGTCGTTGCCGGCCCACTCGACGGCGGCGCGGATCTCGGCCGGCATGTCGTCGCTGATGGCGTTCAGGCGCTCGGGGCGGTTGAGCAGCAGGCGCGCGATGCGCGGCTGACGGGGGTCTTTGTCGATGCGCAGGGTGTCGAAGGCGGGCATGGGGGTCTTTCGGGTGAATCGGTCATCGTAGCCGCGCGGCTGGCCCATATCGGCTATCGTCCGAGGGATGCAGAACTCGTGGTTTTCCCTTGGCTGGCGCAACCTGTGGCGCGACGTGCGCGCGGGCGAATTGCGCCTGCTGGTGCTGGCGGTGGCGCTGGCGGTGGCGGCACTGACCAGTGTGGGTTTTTTCTCCGACCGCCTGCAGGGCGGGCTGCAGCGCGACGCGCGCCAGCTGCTGGGCGGCGACGTGGTGGTGGTGAGCGACCAGCCGCCCGCCGCGGCCTGGCAGGAGCGCGCGCGTGCCGACGGCCTGCAGGGCGTGCTGACGCTGAGCTTTCCGACCATGGGGCGCGCCAGCGACGCGCAGGGCGGCGCCACGCGCCTGGTGGCGCTGAAGGCGGTGGAGGGCGGCTATCCGCTGCGCGGCCAGATGCGCCTGACGCAGCAGCCGGGTGACTTCACCGGCACGCCCACGCGCGCCATTCCGGCACGCGGCCAGGCCTGGGTCGACCCGGCGCTGCTGGAAGCCCTGGGCCTGCGCCTGGGCGACAGCGTGCTGCTGGGCGACGCCAGCTTGCGCATCGCCGCGCTGATCGCGCAGGAGCCCGACCGCGGCGCCGGCTTCATGAGCTTTGCCCCGCGCGTGATGATCAACGCCGCCGACCTGCCGGCCACCGCGCTGGTGCAGCCGGCCAGCCGCGTGACGTATCGGCTGGCGCTGGCGGGGCCGGAAGGCGCGGTGCAGCGCTTCACCGTATGGGCCGACGCCGAGCTCAAGCAGCCCGGCGTGCGTGGCGTGCGCCTGGAGTCGCTGGCCAACGGCCGCCCGGAAATGCAGCAGACGCTGGGGCGGGCCGAGAAATTCCTCAACCTGGTGGTGCTGCTGGCGGCGCTGCTGTCGGCGGTGGCGGTGGCACTGGCGGCGCGCGCGTTTGCCGCCCGCCAGCTCGACGCCGCCGCCATGCTGCGCGTGCTGGGCCTGCCGCAGCGCACCATGGCGGGCGCGTATGCGCTGGAGTTTCTGCTGGCCGGGCTGGCGGCCAGCGCGGTGGGCATCGCGCTGGGCTGGGGGCTGCACCACGTGTTCGTCGGCCTGATGGCGGGGTTGCTGGAGGCCAGCCTGCCTGCGCCCAGCGCCTGGCCCGCGCTGGCCGGCCTGGGCCTGGGTCTGACGCTGCTGGTGGCCTTCGGCCTGCCGCCGGTGCTGCAGCTGGCGCAGGTGCCGCCGCTGCGTGTGCTGCGGCGCGACGTGGGCGCGCTCAAGGCGGCGTCGCTGGCAGTGCTGGCCCTGGGCACGCTGGGCTTTGCCGCGCTGCTGCTGGCACTGAGCGCCGACCGCACGCTGGGCCTGATCGCCGTCGGCGGCTTTGCCGGCGCCGCCGCGCTGTTCGCCGCGCTGGCCTGGGGCGCGATGGCGCTGCTGCGGCGCTCGGTGCACGAGCAGACGGCGCCGCGCTGGCTGGTGCTGGCCACGCGCCAGCTGGCCGCGCGCCCGGTGTACGCCGTGGTGCAGATCAGCAGCCTGGCGGTGGGCCTGCTGGCCCTGGTGCTGCTGGTGCTGCTGCGCACCGATCTGGTCGACAGCTGGCGCCAGGCCACGCCGCCCGACGCGCCCAACCGTTTCGTCATCAACATCATGCCCGACCAGGCCGAGGCCTTTCGCCACACCGTGCAGCAGGCGGGCGTGGGCAAGATGGACTGGTACCCCATGTTCCGCGGCCGGCTGGTGGCCGTCAATGGCGAGGCCGTGACCCCCGAGCGCTACGCCGACGACCGCGCCCGCCGCCTGGTCGAGCGCGAGTTCAACCTGTCCAACGCTGCCGAGCAGCCGCCCTACAACGAGATCGTCGCCGGCCGCTGGCAGCCCGATGAGGCGGACGCCATCAGCGTCGAGGAGGGCCTGGCGCAGACGCTGGGCCTGAAGCTGGGTGACAGCCTGCGCTTCGACATCGGCGGCATGGAGGTCGAGGCGCGCATCACCTCGCTGCGCAAGGTGGATTGGGCGTCGATGCGGGTCAACTTCTTCGTCATGTTCCCGCGCGCCGAGATGCCCGAGCTGCCCATCACCTACATCGCCGCCTACCGGGCGCCCGAAACGTGGCCCCCACGCTCCTCTGCTTCGCATGATTCGCTGGCCTTGCAGGCCGCGCAGCCTCCGGAGTCGACCGCTCTTCAGGCTGTCCAGCCTCGCGCAGGCGAGCCTGGAGCCGCAGCCCTCAGCCCCGGGGGTGCGCCTTCCACCTTGGGGCGGCCCGGCGATGGAAGTGCCGGCTTCGACAACGCACTGGTGCGGCAGTTTCCCAACATCACCAACGTCGACACGGCGCAGTCCATCGCCCAGGTGCAGCGCGTGCTGGACCAGGTGATCGGCGCGGTGCAGTTTTTGTTCGGCTTCACGCTGGCGGCCGGCCTGCTGGTGCTGCTTGCGGCGGTGGGGGCCACGCGCGAAGAGCGCGCGCGCGAGTTCGCCATCATGCGTGCCGTCGGCGCCAGCGGCCAGCTGTTGCGCCAGTTGCAGCGCGCCGAGCTGGCCGGCGTCGGCCTGCTGGCCGGCCTGCTGGCCAGCGTGGCCGCGATGGCGGTGGGCTGGGCGCTGGCGCGGCAGGTGTTCGACTTCAACTGGGCGCCGCCCCCCTGGGTGGTGCTGGCCAGCGCGCTGGCTGGCGCGCTGCTGGCGCTGGCAGCGGGCTGGTGGAGCCTGCGCGAGGTGCTGCGCCGGCCGGTGGTGCAGACGCTGCGCCAGGCCACGGATTGAAACCAGCCGCTACACTGCCGCCAGTCCGCCGTCCTTGCCGGGATGGGCTGGAGCCTGAACCGATGCCCGACAACGATTTTTCTTCCCCACCGCCGCCGCGCCCGCGCCGCAAGGGCATCTACGTGCTGCCCAACATGATCACGCTGGCGGCGCTGTTCGGCGGTTTCTACGCCATCGTGATGGCCATGAACGGCCACTTCGGCCTGGCCACGGCCGGCATCTTCGCGGCCATGGTGCTCGACAGCCTGGACGGCCGCGTGGCGCGCATGACGCACACGCAAAGCGCGTTCGGCGAGCAGATGGATTCGCTGTCGGACATGGTCAGCTTCGGCGCCGCGCCGGCGCTGGTGGCCTACATGTGGGCGCTGCAGCCGCTGGGCAAGGCCGGCTGGTTCGCCGCCTTCGTCTACTGCGCCTGCGCGGCGCTGCGCCTGGCGCGCTTCAACGTCAACACGGCGGTGGTGGACAAGCGCTACTTCCAGGGCCTGCCTTCGCCGGCGGCGGCGGCCCTGGTGGCCGGCTTCATCTGGCTGACCAGCGCCATGCTGGAGGCGCAGCGCGACGTGCCGCTGTTTCGCGAGCTGCTCTCGATGCTGGGCGGGCAGCGCGTGGCGCGCGGCGACTTCGCCTGGCTGATGTTCGCCATCACCCTGTTTGCCGGCCTGACCATGGTCACCAACACGCCGTACTACAGCTTCAAGGACATGCGCGGCGCGCGCAGCGTGCCCTTCGTGGTGCTGGTGCTGGCGGCGCTGCTGATCGCGGTCATCAGCATCGAGCCGGCCACCATCCTGTTCCTGCTGTTCGTGGGCTACGCGCTGTCGGGCTACGTCATCTACGCCTGGCGCAAGGCCAAGGGCGAGCCGGTCAGCATCGTCAGCACCTCGACCGACGAGCCCGACGAGCGCGGCCTGCACGGCGACTGACGCGCGCCGGCTGTGCTATATTTTGTGCCCATGAACCATTCGCTCGCCCTACGACTACTGGCCGTGCCAAACGGGCAGGTGCGATAGCGCGCGCGAGTTTTCCAGCAAAGGCCCGTTTGCACCCGCAGCGGGCCTTTTTGTTTGGCGCAGACATTTTGCTCGCGGGTGCTCCACCCAGACCCCACTCGGAGATTGCCTCATGACCGACCAGCTCATCATTTTCGACACCACCTTGCGCGACGGCGAGCAGTCGCCCGGCGCCAGCATGACCAAGGACGAGAAGCTGCGCATCGCGCGCCAGCTCGAGCGCCTGAAGGTGAACGTGATCGAGGCCGGCTTTGCCGCCAGCAGCAATGGTGACTTCGAGTGCGTGCAGGCCATCGCGCGCGCCGTCAAGGATTCCACCGTGTGCTCGCTGGCGCGCGCCAACGACCGCGACATCGCGCGCGCCGCCGAGGCGCTCAAGGGCAGCGACAACGCGCGCATCCACATCTTCATCGCCACCAGCCCGCTGCACATGGAGAAAAAGCTGCGCATGACGCCCGAGGAGGTGTTCGAGCAGGCCAAGCTGGCGGTGCGCTTTGCGCGCAACCTGCAGGGCGACATCGAGTTCAGTGCCGAGGATGGCTACCGCAGCGACATGGACTTTCTGGCGCGCGTGTGCGAGGCCGCGATCCGCGAGGGCGCCACCACCATCAACATTCCCGACACCGTGGGCTACGCCATTCCCGAGCTGTACGGCAACTTCCTCAAGACGCTGCGCGAAAAGGTGCCCAACAGCGACCAGGCGGTCTGGTCGGTGCACTGCCACAACGACCTGGGCATGGCGGTGGCCAACTCGCTGGCGGGCGTCAAGCTGGGCGGCGCGCGCCAGATCGAATGCACCATCAACGGCCTGGGCGAGCGCGCGGGCAACTGCTCGCTCGAGGAGGTGGTGATGGCGGTGAAGACCCGCCGGGACTACTTCGGCCTGGACGTCGGCATCGACACCTCGCAGATCCTGGCCGCCAGCAAGATGGTCAGCTCCACCACCGGCTTTGTCGTGCAGCCCAACAAGGCCGTGGTCGGCGCCAATGCCTTCGCGCATGCCAGCGGCATCCACCAGGACGGCGTGCTGAAGGCGCGCGACACCTACGAGATCATGCGCGCCGAAGACGTGGGCTGGAGCACCAACAAGATCGTGCTGGGCAAGCTCTCGGGTCGCAATGCCTTCAAGCAGCGCCTGCAGGAGCTGGGCGTGGAGCTGGAGTCCGAGGGCGAGGTGATGGCCGCGTTTGCCAAGTTCAAGGAACTGGCCGACCGCAAGAGCGAGATCTTCGACGAGGACATCCTGGCGCTGGTGAGCGACGAAAGCGTGCAGGGCGAAAAAGAGCACTACGGCTTCATCTCGCTGGCGCAGCACAGCGAAACCGGCGAGCAGCCGCACGCCGAGATCGTCTTCACCGCGGCCGGCAAGGAGGTGCGCAGCCAGGCCGACGGCAACGGCCCGGTCGACGCATCGCTGAAAGCCATCGAGGCGCACGTGAAAAGCGGCGCCGAGATGGTGCTGTATTCGGTCAACGCCATCAGCGGCAACACCGATGCGCAGGGCGAGGTCACGGTGCGGCTGCAAAATGCCGGGCGCGTGGTCAACGGCGTGGGGGCCGACCCCGACATCATCGTCGCGTCAGCCAAGGCATATCTGAGCGCTCTCAACAAGTTGCACAGCAAATCGGATCGAATCGCGGCGCAAGGCTAGGGTTTTCACCGACTCTTTGGTGGCCGCTTCAATAAAGATGCGCAACTGATTGTTGTTGCGTATCTTTTTTTGTTTTTGTACACTGGCGCCCAGCTTTTGTTCTGGCTCGGGGTTCAATGATGCGCAAATGGGTGGCAACAGGCGGGTGGGCGGCAGGCCTGCGCGGATGGACCGGGGCGGTGCTGCTGGCCGTGCTGGCGCTGTTGCCGTTCTCGCCCGCCCAGGCCGCGGGCAAGAAACACACCCAGGCCGCCACCAGCCACCGCGCTCCGGGCAAGGCCGCCAAGGCGCATCCCGCAAAGGCCCATCCGGCCAAGGCCGGCACCGCCCAGCGCAAGACCGAATCCAAGGCCAGCCGCCGCGGCGCGCGCGTCTCGGCCAAGCTGGGCGGGCGGCCCACCGCCGCCGAGCGGCGCCATGGCAAGGCCCGCGTGGCCTCCAGGACCAACCGCCTGTCGCTGCGCGAGAAGACGGCCCGTGCCACGCGCGAGGAGCCGCCGGCGCGCCTGTCCTTCGGCCAGATGGCGGGCCTGCACGAGGTCGCGGGCCCGCTGGGCCTCAAATCCAGCGTGGCGCTGGTGGTGGACCAGGACACGCACCAGGTGCTGCTGGGCAAGAACGAGCACGCCGTGCTGCCCATCGCCTCGCTGACCAAGCTGATGACCGGCATGGTGGTGTCGGAGGCGCACCTGCCGATGGACCAGGTCATCACCATCACCGACGAGGACGTCGACACCGAGAAGAACAGCCGCTCGCGCCTGACCGTGGGCACCGAGCTGTCGCGCGGCGAGCTGCTGCATCTGGCGCTGATGTCCAGCGAAAACCGCGCCGCCCATGCGCTGGGGCGCACCTTTCCGGGCGGGCTGAACTACTTCGTGTCGCTGATGAACGCGCGCGCCCAGCAGCTGGGCATGAAGGACACGCGCTACGTCGAGCCGACCGGCCTGTCCAGCGCCAACCAGTCCAGCGCGCAGGACTTGGCGCTGCTGGTGAACGCCGCCTACCAGAACCCGCAGCTGCGCGAACTCACCACCTCGCCCAGCCACGAGGTGGCGGTCGGCCACCGCCTGCTTCAGTTCAACAACACCAATGGCCTGGTCAAGAGCCCCGAGTGGGACATCGGCCTGCAAAAGACCGGCTTCATCAACGAGGCCGGCCGCTGCCTGGTGATGCAGACGCGCATCGCGGGGCGCAAGCTGATCATGGTGTTCCTGGATTCGGCCGGCAAGTACAGCCGCATTGCCGACGCCGAGCGCGTGCGCCGCTGGGTGGAGATGCTGCCGCACCCCAGCACGGTGGCCGGCCACGGCTTTGCCGGTTGATATTGCTGTCGATTGAATAGCTACCTACGCTTTTCTGGCACTGGCTACACCCCGATTTGACTCTGAATCAGTGACCCGCCGCGCCGTAGCCCAGCGCGGCTGAAATCTCGCGCGCCGTCTGCTGCAGCTTGGGCAGCCAGCCGTCGTCCAGCCGGTCGGCCGGCGCCGAGATCGACAGGCCGGCAATCAGGTTGCCCTGATCGTCGTGAATGCCGGCGGCCATGCAGCGCACGCCCAGCTCCAGCTCTTCGTTGTCGTAGGCCACGCCGGCGTGGCGCACCTTGACCAGCTCGCGCTCGAGCTGGGGCAGCTGCGTGATGCTGTTGCGCGTGTGGCCGGGCAGGCCGGTGCGGGTGGCGTAGGCGCGCACGCGCTGCAGGTCCTCGGTGGCCAGAAAGAGCTTGCCGGTGGAGGTCAGGTGCAGCGGCGCCCGCCCGCCGATGGCGCGCACCACCTGCATGCCCGAGCGCTCGCTGAGCGCGCGCTCGACATACACGATCTCGTCGCCCTGGCGCACGCTCAGGTTCACCGGCTGCTGGGTCAGGCGATGCAGCTCGCGCATGGGCTGCAGGGCGGCGTCGCGCACCGACAGCCGCGCCTTGACCAGGTTGCCCAGCTCCAGCAGGCGCATGCCCAGGCGGTAGGTGCCGGCCTCGGGGCGGTCGACGAAGCGGCCCACCGTCAGGTCGTTGAGGATGCGGTGCGTGGTGGAGGGGTGCAGGCCGGCCTGCTCGCTGATGTCCTTCAGCGCCATGGCCTCCTCGCGCCCGGCCAGCACCTCGATGAGCGTGAACATGCGCTCGATCACCTGGATCGTCGGTGTCTGGTGGGTGTCGAGGCGGGGCTTGCGCATGGTGGCGGGGCTCAGGTGGGGCGCCGCAAGGATACGCTGATCGGCCGGGCGGGCGCCAGCACGGCGCCGTCGCTGCGCCAGCGTCCGTCCAGCAGGCGCTCCAGCGGCCGAAAGCGCGCCTTGTAGGCCATCTTGGGGCTGCCCTCGATCCAGTAGCCGAGGTAGACGTAGGGCAGGCCCAGGCGCCGCGCCTGCTCGATCTGCCACAGCACGCCCCAGGTGCCGAAGCTGGCGCGGGCGTCCGGGTCGTAGAAGGTGTAGACCGCCGACAGGCCGTCGCGCAGCAGATCGACGATGGAGACCATGCGCAGCGCGCCGGGGGCGCCGCCCGTGCCGGGCTCGCGAAACTCCACCAGGCGCGAGTCGACGTGGCTTTGCAGCAGGAACTGGGTGTACTGGTCGATGCTGTCGTGGTCCATGCCGCCGCCGGTGTGCCGGCGTGTCTGGTAGCGCAGGTAGAGCTGGTAGTGCTCGGGCACGTAGCGCAGCTTGAGCACGCGCGCCTGCAGTTGCCCATGATGCGCCCGGGCGCGGCGCTGGCTGCGGTCGGGCCGAAAGTCCGCCACGCGCACGCGCACCGGCACGCAGGCGTGGCAGCCGTCGCACCAGGGGCGGTAGGTGAACATGCCGCTGCGCCGAAAGCCCTGGCGCACCAGGTCGGCGTAGATGTCGGTGCTGATCAGATGGCTGGGCGTGGCCACCTGCGAGCGCGCCTGGCGGCCCGGCAGGTAACTGCAGGGGTAGGGCGCCGTGGCGTAAAACTGCAGGGTTTGGAGCGGCAGATCCTTGAGGTGCGTCACGGTGGGCCCAACGTCAACTCGGTCCAGTATACGGGCTTGAATTGCCACGCGGGGGCGGGCTCGGTCGCCAGCGCCCGCACCTGCTCGACGAAGGCGCCGCGCGGCATCGGCGCGGCCCCCAGCGAGGCCAGGTGCCCGGTCTGCTGCTGGCAGTCGATCAGCGGCAGGCGGTGGTGGCGCGCCCAGGCCACCAGCGCGGCCAGCGCCAGCTTGGAGCCGTCGGTGACGGTGGTGAACATCGATTCGCCGAACACCATGCGCCCGATGCCCACGCCGTACAGTCCCGCCACCAGGCGGCCGTCGACCCAGGTCTCCACGCTGTGCGCGTGGCCGGCCGCGTGCAGCGCCTGGTAGGCATGGCGCATCGCCGGGCCGATCCAGGTGCCCGACTGCCCGGGGCGCGGCGCCTGTGCGCAGGCGGTGATGACGCGATCGAAGGCGCTGTCCATGCGGATCTCGCAGCGCCCGTCGCGCACGAAGCGCTGCAGCGTGCGGCGCAGCGAGCGGTGCAGGCGAAAGCGCGCCGGCGCCAGCACCATGCGCGGGTCGGGGCTCCACCACAGGATGGGCTCGCCGGCGCTGAACCACGGAAACAGGCCCGAGCCGTAGGCGGCCAGCAGGCTGGGCACGTCCAGCGCGCCACCGGCGGCCACCAGGCCAGGCGCGGGCGAGTGCTCGGACCAGGCCTGGCTGGCGGGTGGAAACGGCGCGCCGGGCCGCAGCACCGGCAGCGCCGGCGTGGCGCTCATTGCTTGGGGGACCAGGCGATGGCCGACTCGTGCACGCCGAAGCGACCGAGCGCGCGGTCGGCCAGATAGGCCTTGAGCGTGTCGCGCACGGTCAGAAAGGCGATCTCGTCCCAGGGGATTTCGGCCTCGCTGAACAGGCGCGCCTCCAGTGTCTCGCTGCCGGGGTCGAAGCGCGCGCTGCGCAGCCGCGCCAGGTAAAAGAAGTGCACCTGGCCCACGTGCGGAATGCTGATGGCGCTGAAGAAGGCGCCCAGCTCGAAGTCGGCGCCGGCTTCCTCCACGGTTTCGCGCGCCGCGCCCTCGGCCATGGTCTCGCCCAGTTCCATGAAGCCGGCCGGCAGCGTCCATTTGCCCAGGCGCGGCTCGATGGCGCGCTTGCACAGCAGCACGCGATCGTCCAGGTAGGGCACGGTGCCCACCACCATCAGCGGGTTGACGTAATGAATCTTGCCGCAGGCCGGGCAGACGGCGCGCTCGCGCGTGTCGCCGTCGTCGGGCACGCGATAGACCACGGGCGTGCCGCAGGCCTGGCAATACTTGATCGGGTCGTGGTGCTTCACCCGATCAGTTTAGGGCAACGCCGAACCAGCCTTCGCGCGCGCCGCATCCTTGGCCTCGGGCGGTCTGCGGCGTTGAGAATCCTCGCGATACCACCCGGTATCGCTGCGGTTCTCGCCTTGCAGCCCATCCCGATCCAAGGCGCGCCGCATCGCGCAGGCTTGTTCAGCGTCGCCCCGGGCAACGTCAAGACACACTTGATCGACCGCTTTCGTGTTTAATCGAACGCGTGGGATGCCAGACGTGGCAGGGGGCCGCGGGCGGCATCGCTTGTGAAAGGAATCAACCATGAACGCTTCTTCCATCCGTACTTCCCGCGCCGCCGTGGCGGCCGTCACCGCGTCGGCGCTGCTGCTGGCGGGCTGCGCCAACATGAGTGAAACCCAGCGCAACTCGGCCATCGGCGCCGGCGTGGGTGCAGTGGCCGGCGGCCTGATCGGTGACGGCAAGGGCGCCGTCATCGGCGCGGGCGTGGGCGCCCTGGGTGGCTATGCCTGGTCGCGCTACATGGAAAACAAGCGCGCGCAGATGCAGCAGGCCACGGCCGGCACCGGCGTGCAGGTCACGCAAACGCCGGACAACCAGCTCAAGCTGAACATTCCCAACGACGTCTCGTTCGCCACCAACAGCGCCGCCATCGAGCCGCGCCTGCGTCCCATCCTGGACCAGTTCGCGCAGGGCCTGGGCCAGCAGCCGGGCATGGAGGTGAACATCGTCGGCTACACCGACTCCACCGGCAACGACGCCATCAACAACCCGCTGTCGCTGGCGCGCGCCAACAGCGTGCGCGACTACCTGTCGGCGCGCGGCGTGCCGGCGCGCACCATTCGCACCGAAGGCCGCGGCTCGCACGAGCCCATTGCCAGCAACGCCACCGAGGCCGGCCGCGCGCAGAACCGCCGGGTCGAGATCTACCTGGGCGAGCGCGCCGCGCAGACCTCGTCGGCCGCGCCGGCGCCGACCTACAACGCCCCGGTCGGCCAGCCGGCGCGCTGAGCATCGACGCCGCGAACATCCGACATGAAGCTCTACAACTACTTCCGTTCCTCGGCCTCGTTTCGGGTGCGCATCGCGCTGCAACTCAAGGGCCTGGCGTATGACTACGTGCCGGTGCACCTGGCCAAGGGCGAGCAGAAGGCCGATGCCTTCGGCGCCGTCACGGCCGAACACCTGGTGCCCGTGCTGGAGCTGGCGGACGGCCGGCGCCTGACGCAGTCGATGGCCATCATCGAGTACCTCGACGAGGCCCATCCGCAGCCCGCGCTGCTGCCCGCCGATGCGCTGGGCCGCGCGCGCGTGCGGGCGCTGGCGCAGGTCATTGCCTGCGAGGTGCATCCGCTCAACAACCTGCGCGTGCTCAAGTACCTGGTGCACGAGCTGAAGGTGCCCGAGGCCGCCAAGAACGACTGGTACAAGCACTGGGTGCGCCTGGGCCTGCTGGCCTACGAGGCGCATCTGGCCGAGCAGCCCGGGCGTTTCAGCCATGGCGACGAGCCCACCTTGGCCGACTGCTGCCTGGTGCCGCAGATCTTCAACGCCCAGCGCTTCGACTGCGACCTGAGCGGCCTGCCGCGCACCATGGCGGTGTTCGACGCCTGCATGCAGCTCGGCGCCTTCCAGCAAGCCCAGCCCTCGGCCTGCCCCGACGCCGAATGATGCGCGGCGCCGAGGGGCTGGTGCCCGACTGGCCGGCGCCGCCGTCCGTGCGCGCCGTGTTCAGCACGCGCGGCCAAGGCGCCCAGGATGGCGCATCTGCCGCGCCGTTCGACTTCTTCAACCTGGGCGATCACGTGGGCGACGACCCGGCGGCCGTTGCCGCCAACCGCGAGCGCCTGCGGCGCGTGCTGGGCGTGCGTCCGATCTACCTGAACCAGGTGCACGGCAGCGAGGTGCTGGCGCTGCGCCCCGACACGCCCGACGGCGCCCGTGCCGATGCCGCGCTGACCGACCGGCCCGGCCTGGCCTGCACCGTGATGGTGGCCGACTGCCTGCCGGTGCTCCTCACCGACCGGCTGGGGCGCGCGGTGGCCGCCGCCCACGCCGGCTGGCGCGGCCTGGCGGGCGGCGTGCTGGAAGCGACCTTGAAGCAATTTCGCGCTCTGGCCGGCATGCAGCAAGCGCCAGCAGCTATCAATAAAGAAGCAAGCGAGATCATCGCCTGGCTCGGCCCCTGCATCGGCCCGCAGGCCTTCGAAGTGGGGCCCGAAGTGCGCGCCGCCTTTGTCGACGGTGATGCCGGTGCCGCCGCCTGCTTCATCGGCCAGGCCGACGGCAAGTACCTGGCCGACCTGCCCGCGCTGGCGCGGCGCCGGCTGGCCGCGGCGGGCGTGGCGCGCGCGTACGGCAACGACGGCAGCGCCGACTGGTGCACCGTGGGCAACGCGGCGCGCTTCTTCTCTTACCGGCGCGACCAGCGGCGCCTGGGCGGCAGCGGCCGCATGGCCGCATGCATCTGGCGGGTTTGAGCTTTGCCGCTTGCCGCGCCATGGCCGCGCGCGTATAAAAATGAAAATGCTTTGAAGGTGGCATGCGCGCTGTGCCATGATGGCGGCGTGGCATGGGCGATGCCGATCGCATGCGTCGGCGCCGCCATCGGCCCACCTGGCAGCAAGACACCATGGCTTTTGAAGGAGACGGAGCATGAACCCGGAGCAGATTCTTTCCGCCTGGCAGCAGTGGTTCAGTGGCGGCACACCGCCCGGGTTTCCGTCCATGCAGGGCAGCCTGCAAGAGGGTTGGACCAAGGCGCTGGAGCAGTTCCAGAACTTCGATGCGGGCGAGCTGGGCCTGTCGGCCGGCCAGGGCGCGGTGCCGCAGATTCGCTTCGAGCCGCAGCAGCTGCAAGAGGTGCACCAGGGCTACCTGAAGGAAGCCGCCGAGCTGTGGAACCAGTCGCTGCAGTCCAGCCTGTCGCTGGGTGACCGGCGCTTCAAGGGCGAGGCCTGGGAGCGCAACCCCATGGCCTCGTTTGCCGCCGCGGTGTATCTGCTCAATGCGCGCACGCTGATGTCGCTGGCCGAGGCGGCCGAGACCGACGCCAAGACCAAGGCGCGCCTGCGTTTTGCCGTCGAGCAGTGGGCGGCCGCCAGCGCGCCCAGCAACTTCCTGGCCTTCAACGCCGAGGCGCTGACCAAGGCCGTGGCCACCAAGGGCGAGTCGCTGGCGCGCGGCGTGCAGAACGTGCTGACCGACATGCGCCAGGGCCATGTGTCGATGACCGACGAGAGCCTGTTCGAGGTCGGCAAGAACGTGGCCACCACCGAGGGCGCGGTGGTGTTCGAAAACGCGTTTTTCCAGCTCATCGAATACAAGCCGCTCACCGCCAAGGTGCACGAGCGGCCGTTCTTGCTGGTGCCGCCGTGCATCAACAAGTTCTACATCCTCGATTTGCAGCCCACCAACTCCTTCATCCGCTACGCCGTCAGCCAGGGCATGCGCACCTTCGTGGTCAGCTGGCGCAACCCCGACGCGTCGATGGAAAAGGCCACCTGGGACGACTACATCGAGCAGGCCGCCATCAAGGCCATCGCCACGGTGCAGGACATCTGCGGCGCCAAGCAGATCAACGCGCTGGGCTTTTGCGTCGGCGGCACCATCCTGACCACCGCGCTGGCGGTGCTGGCCGCGCGCGGCCAAAAGCCGGTGGCGGCGCTGACGCTGCTGACCACGCTGATCGACTTCAGCGACACCGGCATCCTGGATGTCTTCGTCGACGAGGGCGTGGTCAAGTTCCGCGAAATGCAGATGGGCAAGGGCGGCATGATGAAGGGCCAGGACATGGCCAGCACCTTCAGCTTCCTGCGGCCCAACGACCTGGTATGGAACTACGTGGTGGGCAACTACCTCAAGGGCGAGACGCCGCCGCCGTTCGACCTGCTGTACTGGAACAGCGACTCGACCAACCTGCCGGGGCCGTTCTACACCTGGTATCTGCGCCACACCTACCTGCAAAACGAGCTGGTCAAGCCCGGCAAGCTCACCGTGTGCGGCGAGAAGATCGACCTGCGCAAGCTCGACATCCCGATCTACGTCTACGGCTCGCGCGAAGACCACATCGTGCCGATTGCCGGCTCCTATGCGTCCACCCAGCACCTGCCGGGCGAGCGGCGCTTCGTCATGGGCTCCTCGGGCCACATCGCCGGCGTCATCAACCCGCCGTCGGCCAACAAGCGCAGCCACTGGCTGCGCGAGGACGGCCAGTTTCCCAAGAACGTGCAGGACTGGATCGCCGGCGCCACCGAAAAGCCCGGCAGCTGGTGGACCGACTGGTCCGCCTGGCTGACCCGCCACGCCGGCAAGCAGATCGCCGCGCCCAAGAGCTACGGCAAGGCCGGCAAGTACAAGGCCATCGAGCCGGCGCCGGGCCGCTACGTCAAGGCCAAGGCCTGATCTAAGGTTGAATTGGCCGCTGGCCCCCATCCATCAAGCGCAAAAAGCTATCAATAGGAGAGCAAATCATGGAAGACATCGTCATTGTTTCGGCCGTCCGCACCGCCGTCGGCAAGTTCGGCGGCTCGCTGGCCAAGGTGCCGGCGACCGAGCTGGGCAGCATCGCCATCAAGGCGGCGCTGGAGCGCGCCAAGCTCGGCCTCGACCAGGTGGGCGAGGTCATCATGGGCCAGGTGCTGTGTGCCGGCAGCGGCCAGAACCCGGCGCGCCAGGCGCTGATCAAGGCCGGCATCACCAAGGAGACGCCGGCGCTCACCATCAACGCCGTCTGCGGCTCGGGCCTGAAGGCGGTGATGCTGGCCGCGCAGGCCGTCGCCACGGGCGACAGCGAGATCGTGGTGGCCGGCGGTCAGGAGAACATGAGCGCCAGCCCGCACGTGCTGCTGGGCAGCCGCGACGGCCAGCGCATGGGCGACTGGAAGATGATCGACTCGATGATCGTCGACGGCCTGTGGGACGTCTACAACCACTACCACATGGGCATCACCGCCGAGAACGTGGCCAAGCAAGAGGGCATCACGCGCGCCATGCAGGACGAGCTGGCGCTGGCCAGCCAGACCAAGGCCATCGCGGCGCAGGCCGCCGGCCGGTTCAAGGACGAGATCACGCCCGTCAGCATTGCGCAGCGCAAGGGCGACCCCATCGTTTTTGATGCGGACGAGCACATCAACAAGAAGTCCACCGCCGAGGTGCTGGCCGCCCTCAAGCCCGCGTTCGACAAGGCCGGCAGCGTCACGGCCGGCAACGCCAGCGGCATCAACGACGGCGCCGCCGCCGTGGTCGTCATGACGGCCAAGAAGGCGCAGGCGCTGGGCCTCAAGCCGCTGGCGCGCATCAAGGCCTACGGCATGAGCGGGCTCGACCCCGCCACCATGGGCCTGGGCCCGGTGTCGGCCACCAAGAAGGCGCTGCAGCGCGCCGGCTGGGGCGTGGGCGACGTCGACCTGTTCGAGCTGAACGAAGCCTTTGCCGCGCAGGCCTGCGCCGTCAACAAGCTGCTGGGCATCGACGCCGCCAAGGTCAACGTCAACGGCGGCGCCATCGCGCTGGGCCACCCCATCGGCGCCAGCGGCTGCCGCATCCTGGTCACGCTGCTGTACGAGATGCAGCGCCGTGGCGCCAAGAAGGGCCTGGCCAGCCTGTGCATCGGCGGCGGCATGGGCGCGGCGATGGCGGTCGAGCGCGTGTGAGGCTGTGGCGGTGACGCGGCGGGCGACCGACGCAAACCCGCATTCGGCAGGCGCCCCGATTTGAGTTAAATTGGCTTGGCTGGCGGCCCGCATCGGCCGCAGCAAGCTATCAGTTTTGTAGTCAAACCAGGAGACAGCAAATGAGTCAGAAAGTAGCTTATGTCACCGGAGGCATGGGTGGGATCGGTACCGCGATTTGTCGTCGCCTGCACAAGGAGGGCTTCAAGGTCATTGCCGGCTGCGGCCCCACGCGCGACGCGCAAAAGTGGCTGGACGAGCAGAAGGCCGACGGCTACACCTTCTACGCCAGTGTCGGCAACGTCAGCGACTGGCAGTCCACCACCGACGCCTTCACCAAGGCCAAGGCCGAGCACGGCCCGATCGACGTGCTGGTCAACAACGCCGGCATCACGCGCGACCGCATGTTCCTGAAGATGTCGCGCGAGGACTGGGACGCGGTGATCGACACCAACCTCAACAGCATGTTCAACGTCACCAAGCAGGTGGTGCCCGACATGGTCGAGCGCGGCTGGGGCCGCATCATCCAGATCAGCTCGGTCAACGGCCAGAAGGGCCAGGCGGGGCAGACCAACTACTCGGCCGCCAAGGCGGGCATGCACGGCTTCTCGATGGCGCTGGCGCAGGAAATGGCCAACAAGGGCGTCACCGTCAACACCATCAGCCCCGGCTACATCGGCACCGACATGGTTAAGGCCATCCGCCCCGACGTGCTGGAGAAAATCGTCGCCACCATTCCGGTCAAGCGCCTGGGCACGCCCGAGGAGATCGGCTCCATCGTCGCCTGGCTGGCCGGCGAGGACTCGGGCTTCACCACCGGCGCCAACTTCGCCTGCAACGGCGGCCTGCACATGGAGTGAGGGCCCGCGCCCTGTGCACCAGCCCCGCCAAGGCGGGGCTTTTTTGCGGCCGCGTCAGGCCAGCGCCGGCGCGGCTTTTTCGCGGAACACCAGCGCCAGCCCGGCCAGGATGCCCACCATGCCCGCCAGCGCCAGCGGCGCCATGGCGTTGCCCAGCAGCAGGTAGTCCAGGATCACCGTGACCACCGGCACCAGGTACAGCAGGCTGGTGACGTTGACCAGGTTGCCGCGCTGGATCAGCCGGTAAAACAGCAGCTGCGCGCCGACCGAGATCACCAGCCCCAGGTACAGCAGGGGCAGCAGAAACTGCGCATTCCACTCGAAGCGAAACGGCTCGAAGGGCAGGAAGAACGCATACAGCACCAGCGTCACCGCGTACTGCAGCGGCAGCACCTCGGCCGGCGTCTGCCGGATGCGCTTTTGCATCAGCGCGCCAAAGGTCATGGACAGCAGCGCGCCCAGCGCCAGCAGCAGGCCCAGGGTTGATATCTGCGCCTGTACCAGGCTTTGGTACACCACCAGCACCAGCCCGCCCAGGGCCAGCAGCAGGCCGGCCAGCCGCCCGGCCGAAAAGCGCCGCTCGGTCAGCAGCAGCGTCAGGATCGGCTGGATGCCCAGCAAGGTGGCCAGCAGCCCCGGCGTGATGCCGTGCGCCATGGCCTGGAAGTAAAAGGCCGAATAAAAGCCGATCAGCAGCAGCCCGGTGGCCGCCACGTACCAGCGCGTGCCGGCCAGCGGCCACCAGCGCCGCCCGCGCATGCCCAGCGCCAGCAGGGCGGCCAGCGCCAGGCCGTAGCGCAGCATCAGCACGGCGACGACCGAGCTGTGGTCCAGCGCCCAGCGGGTGGCGATGGCACCGCTGCCCCACAGCAGAACAAAGGTGGACATGGCCAGCGCGGCCGTCCAGGAGAAGGATTTTGAAGTCATGATTTGGCTTGTCTGTCGAAACGGAGAGGCGACCCCGGCCCGTCACCGACGCCAGGCGTCGAGACGGCCGTTGCAACAACGGGAGGGGCCGCGAAAAAAACCGCGAAAGGGCTGAAGAATCAGCCCGGCGCGCGCGCGCAGGGCGGGTGAACGCCGGGCGGCGCGCTGCCCGCCGCGGGGGGCGGGGCGACAGAAAAGCCGAAAGGAGGGTTGGACGCACGCACGCGGCCAGCGGGCACGATGGCCGTGCGGGTGGCAAACGATGAAAGGGCGGCGTGCGAGACCATGGGGGTGCTCAAGGAGAGATTCGCATTTTATCGCGAACCGGCGACGGGGATAATTCGCCCCATGCCCACCGACCTTTCACCGTGGCGGCTGTCGGTCGCGCCCATGCTTGATTGGACGGACAAGCACTGCCGCTTCTTTCATCGCCAGCTGACGCAAAAGACCCGCCTGTACACCGAGATGGTGACCACCGGCGGCCTGCTGCACGGCAGCGAGCGCCGCCATCTGCGCCTGGACGACTGCGAGCATCCCGTGGCCCTGCAGCTGGGCGGCAGCGAGCCGCACGAGCTGGCGCGCTGCGCGCGGATCGGCGCGCGCTGGGGCTACGACGAGATCAACCTGAACTGCGGCTGCCCCAGCGAGCGCGTGCAGCGCGGCGCCTTCGGCGCCTGCCTGATGGCCGAGCCCACGCTGGTCGCCGATTGCGTGAAGGCGATGGTGGACGCGGTGGAGGTGCCCGTCACCGTCAAGCACCGCATCGGCATCGACCACGAGGAGAGCTACGCCTTCGTGCGCGACTTTGTCGGCACCGTCGCCGATGCCGGCTGCCGCGTGTTCATCGTGCACGCGCGCAACGCCTGGCTCAAGGGCCTGAGCCCGAAGGAAAACCGCGAAATCCCGCCGCTGCGCTATGAGTTGGTGTACCAGCTCAAGCGCGACTTCCCGCAGCTCAGCATCGTGCTCAACGGCGGCGTGACGAGCGACGAGCAGATCGCCGCCCATCTGCAGCAGGTGGACGGCGTGATGCTGGGGCGCGAGGCCTATCACCACCCCTGGCCGATGACCGGCTGGGACGCGCGCTTTCTGGGCGGCGCGCCCAACCCGCGCACGCGCGCCGAGGTCGAGGCCGCCATGGTGGCCTACATGCAGCGCGAGGCCATCGAGGACGGCACGCCCTGGTCCGCCATTGCCCGCCACATGCTGGGCCTGCACCATGGCGAGCGCGGCGCGCGCCTGTGGCGCCAGATCTGGAGCGACCACCGGCGCAAGCCCTTGCCCGCCGCCGAGGTGGCCGCGCAGGCGGCGGCCGTGCTGGCCGAGGGGCAGGCGCAGGCGCTGGCGTCGATTTGAAGCCAAATTCGGCTCTAGCCAGCGCCAATCAAGCGCGAGCAGCTATCAAACCAGGACTTTCCGGTGCCGATGGGCGGCGCGCCAAGGGGCTCGGGTGGGCAGCTGCGCTCCTGTCCCCCGCTGTCCGTCTGCGACGGCCATCTCCTCCTCGCTGCGCTGCCCACCCGAGCCCCTTGGCGGGAAGCGGCGGTCACGCACCCGGCGGCCAGCTCGACCGGCGATGCCTCGGATCAGGCCGTCGAGGTACCCGGCGCAGTGAAGTGAAGGAGGAGCCGGCCGCAGGCCAGTGGGGGACATGAACGAAGCCGGGCGCCCCGACGGCCTGATCCCACCCCGAGGCCGGCATGCTTGATCGACTCGAATACGATCCCGCATGATGGCCCGTTGCTCATCAAACAATAGCTGCTCGCGCTTTGTGGACAAGCGCCAGAGGTCAAAATGGCAGTGATTTTTCGACCCTGTAACCGAGACATCCCATGACCCACCTGCGCACCCGCGCCGTGCACGCCGGCCAGCACCCCGACCCTGCCACCGGCGCCATCACCACGCCCATCGCCCAGACCACCGCCTTTGCCCTGGGCACGCTGGAGCAGGGCGCCGCCCTGTTCGCCGGCCAGACCGACGGCTACCGCTACAGCCGCTTCGCCAACCCCACCGTGGCCGCGCTGGAGGCCAAGCTGGCCGACCTGGAAGGCGCCGAGGCGGCCGTCGCCTTCGCCAGCGGCACGGCGGCCTGCTCGTCGCTGCTGCTGGGCCTGCTGCAGCCCGGCGACGAGCTGGTCTTTCTGGGCCCTTTGTACGGCGGCACCGAAGGCCTGCTGCGCGGCATGGGCGAGCGCTGGGGCATCCGGGTGCAAGACGCCACGGCCAGCGGCCTGGCGGCGGCCATGACCCCCGCCACGCGCATGGTCTGGGTCGAAACGCTCACCAACCCCACGCTGCGCGTCAACGACCTGGCCGAGGTGGCCCGCCTGGCGCGCGCGCACGGGGCCATCAGCGTGGCCGACAACACCTTCTGCACGCCCATGCTGGCGCGCCCGCTGGAGTTGGGCATTGATGTGGTGCTGCACTCCATGACCAAGTACCTGGGCGGCCATGGCGACGCCACCGGCGGCATCGTGGCCGGCAGCGCGGAGTTGATCGCGCCCGTGCGCAAGACCGGCCTGGGCCACGTCGGCGGCAACCTGGCCCCCGCCGAGGCCTATCTGTTCTTGCGCGGCATCAAGACCCTGCCGCTGCGCATGGCGGCGCACTGCGAAGGCGCGCTGGCGGTGGCGCGGTTTTTGCAATCCCACCCCGCCGTGCGCACCGTGCACTACCCCGGCCTGCCCACGCACCCGCAGCACGATCTGGCGCGCCGCCAGCTGCAGGGCGGCTTTGGCGGCATGGTCACCTTCGAGCTGGCGCGCGCCGAGCGTGCCGAGGCGGCCCGCGTGCTCGACCGCCTGCACCTGTTCACCCAGGCCGTGTCCCTGGGCGACGTGGACAGCCTGGCCTGCCACCCAGCCAGCACGACGCACAGCTTTGTCTCGCAACAGGCGCGCGAGGCGGCGGGAGTGGGCGAGGGCATGATCCGCCTGAGCGTGGGGATCGAGCACGCGGATGATTTGGTGGCGGATTTGGGGCAGGCGCTGGGGTGAGATGTGTGCTCAGGTGGTCGGGCAGGTCCGCGGCCGCAGGATGCTCCGGTCTACGTTGCCAGTTTGCGTACGGTCGCAGAAGGCCATCCTCAGATTCAGCTTCTTGTGGATGATGGTCAGACCAAATTTTTCCTCCGACCTCAATTTCTCAAACACGAAAATTTATTCGCCGGCGATTTTGCCCGTCAGCTTTTCAAGAAATGCCCTCGACAGAAATTTCAACATTTTACCTCCATGTGGAATTGGTGTTTTGTTGCCGACTTCTTCCAATAAATCAGGAATGTGGGTAACCGCAGCTCGAGCGATTTTTTCTGAAACTCCTAGACGCCTCATCAATGCGAAAATGGATTCATTGACTTGGCGGCGGTATTTGTCTGGTAACCCTGCCAGTAGTACGAATTCATTCCAGATGCGTGTCAGAGCAGCATTGAACGAGATGCCAGTTTGCTCGCCATAAAGCATGTAAGCTTCACTCAAGGCAAATGTGTGGATAGCGGTAATAAGGTTTTGCTTTGACTCTTCCCGTAAAGGGCGGAAGAGGTCTTCCAATCGGCCGCCTGATGCAAAACAGCCGGGAATCAGCGCCTTGTAGTTGAACCGCGTAAATGCATCGCTATTTTTTGTGACCCAACCCATCATGGGTTCCTCATTCTCGCAACCGGTAATTGCGAGGACGACCGGGATTTTACCCTCAGTCATTTTTTTCACAAAAAACGCGTAGTCCTCATCATGCTCCTTTGTGATGCGCCCAGCTTTGGTGACGTGTATCAGAAGATTGAAGCCATCACGAGATTTTTCGAGTAATGAGATCAATTCCACAACGGCTTTTTCTGCGGGTACGGTGCCGTGAGCACTTTCATGAAGTCCGACAGTGTCAACTAGTTCTATGAAAACATCTTGAGATTGAAATGGCGGGTAGATGAAAGAACTGGAAGTAACCCCCTTGGCACCATTGTCGGTGGGCTCTGCGCCACCGGTGATGGTGTTACATAAACTGGTCTTGCCAATTCCGGTTCCACCAAAAACCAGCACACGAATTGTCTTCATTCAGTACTCTCCAAGAATAGATTTCTTCGGCGCAGATCGCACAAGCGAAGGTCCGCGATTTCTCCCCAGTCGCTGCCCGATAGCGTAGACGTAGGCAGCGCTTTTCATTGCACGCGTCAGCATCACCCCACCGGAAACGTCCCCGCCCGCAGAATGCTCCGATCCACATTCCCAATCTGCGTATGCCCGCAAAACGCCATGGTGGTGTCCAACTCCTTGTGGATGATCTCCAGCGCCTTGGCCACGCCCGCTTCGCCCGCCGCGCCCAGGCCCCACAAGAAGGCGCGGCCGATGTAGGTGCCGCGGGCGCCCAGGGCCCAGGCTTTCAGCACGTCCTGGCCGCTGCGGATGCCGCTGTCCATGTGCACTTCGATCTGGCGGCCGACGGCATCGACGATGGCGGGCAGGGCGTGGATGGCCGACGGCGCGCCGTCGAGTTGGCGGCCGCCGTGGTTGCTGACGATGAGCGCGTCGGCGCCGCTGTCGACCGCCAGGCGTGCGTCCTCCGCTTCCATGATGCCCTTGATGATGATCTTGCCGCCCCAGCGCTTCTTGATCCACTCGACGTCGCCCCAGTTCAGGCGCGGGTCGAACTGGTCGGCCGTCCAGGCGCCCAGGTTGCTCATGTCGGTCACGCCCTTGACGTGGCCGTGGATGTTGCCGAACTGGCGCCTTTTTGTGCCCGCCATGCCCATGATCCAGCGCGGCTTGGTGGCCAGGTTCAGCAGGTTCATCAGCGTGGGCTTGGGCGGGGTTGAGAGGCCGTTCTTGATGTCCTTGTGGCGCTGGCCCAGGATTTGCAAGTCCAGCGTGATGACCAGCGCGCCGCAGCCGGCGGCCTTGGCGCGGTCGATCAGGCGCTCGATGAAGTCGCGGTCGCGCATCACGTACAGCTGAAACCAGAAGCCCGGCCCGGCGTGCTGGGCCACGTCCTCGATCGAGCAGATGCTCATGGTCGACAGCGTGAAGGGCACGCCGAAGGCGCGCGCCGCGCGTGCGGCGGCAATCTCGCCGTCGGCGTGCTGCATGCCCGTGAGGCCCGTGGGCGCCAGCGCCACCGGCATGGCCACGGGCTCGCCGATCATCGTCGTCGCGGTGCTGCGCCCTTCCATGTTGATGGCCACGCGCTGGCGCAGCTGGATGGGGGCGAAGTCGGCCTGGTTGGCGCGGTAGGTGCCCTCGGTCCAGCTGCCGCTGTCGGCGTAGTCGTAGAACATGCGCGGCACGCGGCGCTTGGCCAGCACGCGCAGGTCTTCGATGCAGGTGATCTTGCTCAGGTCGGTCATCGTCTCTCCTCAGGTCGTTCGATCGTAGTCGCTTTCAGGCGCCCGCCGCTTGGCACAATGCCCGCCGTGACCGCGGCCGCTTTTCCCTCATCCGTTCCCCCGCAAGAGCTCAGGACCATGGCCGGTCACGCCGCGTCGGTGTGGGTGGGGCAGGTGGCGGTGATGGCCTTCGGCGCGGTCGACACCATCGTGGCCGGCCGTCATTCTGACCTGTCGCTGGCGGCGCTGGCCATCGGCTCGTCGGTGTTCGTCACGGTCTACGTGTCGCTCAACGGCTTGCTGACGGCGCTGCTGCCGATCTGGGCCGAGCTGCACGGCGGGCGCCGGCTGGCGGCCATCGGCCCCTCGGCGCGGCAGTCGCTGTACCTGTGCGCGGCGGCCAGCGTGCTGGGCATGGCGCTGCTGCTGCACCCGCAGCCCATCCTGCGCGCCACCCAGGTGCCGCCCGAGCTGCGCACGGTGGCGGCCGAATACCTGGCCGTGGTGGGCTGGAGCCTGCCGGCGTCGCTGTTGTTTCGCGCCTTCAGCACGCTCAGCCAGGCGCTGGGCAAGCCGCAGCTGGTGAGCTGGCTGCAGGTGGTGGCGCTGGCCGTCAAGGTGCCGCTGTCGGTGGGACTGACCTTCGGCATCTGGGGCCTGCCCGAGCTGGGCGTGGTCGGCTGCGCCTGGGCCACGTTCGCGGTCAACTTCTTTCTGTGCGCGCTGGCGCTGTGGCTGCTGCGCACGCAGCCCTTCTTTGTCGCGCTGGGTTTGTGGCGACGCGTGGAGCCGCCGCACGGCCCCACGCTGCGAGCCTTTGCGCGCCTGGGCGTGCCGGCGGCGCTGACGCTGGTGGTGGAGATCACCTCGTTCACGCTGATGGCGCTGTTCGTCGCGCGCCTGGGCACCACGGCCACGGCGGCGCACCAGATCGCCGCCAACGTCACCGCGCTGCTCTACATGACGCCGCTGGCCCTGGCGATTGCCGCCAGCGCGCGCGTGGGCTACTGGCGCGGCGCCGGCGACGAGGCGCGCGCCCGCGCGCTGGCCCTGCTGGCCGTCAAGCTGGCGCTGGGCCTGGCGCTGCTGATGGCCGCGGCGGTGCTGCTGCTGCGCGGCTGGATCGTCGACATCTACACCGCCCACGCCGGCGTGGCGCTGCTGGCCGCGCAACTGCTGGCCTGGGTGGCGCTGCTGCACGTGTCCGACGCGATGCAGACCGTGTCGATCTTCGTGCTGCGCTGCTACCGGGTCACGCTGGCGCCCTTTGTCGTCTACTGCGTTCTGCTGTGGGGCGTGGGCCTGGGCGGCGGCTACCTGCTGGCCTATCACGGCCTGGGGCCGCTGGCGCCGCAGCTGTCGCCCGCCGCTTTCTGGCAGGCGGCGGCCGGCAGTCTGCTGGTGACGGCGGGGGTGGTGCGCTGGCTGCTGGGGTGGGTGAGTGCGCGGGCGGTGAGGAATATGGCTTAGCCGCGCCGCTGATCCAGCGCGGAACTCACTCGCCTCACCTTGTTCAATCGACCGCCATATGCGCTGCTTGAGCAACTTTGCCCAAGCGGTCATATTCGGCGCGCGCCAGATCTGCGAGCGCGCTGGGCGTCGAACCCTCGGGGGTGAACCCTGCCTTCAGCAGCTTGTCCTTGATCGCTGGGTCCGCAAGGGCCTCGCGGAATGCGGCCGACAGCCGATCGGTTACCGCCTGGGGCATCCCGGCAGGCCCGAACACGCCAAACCATGGATCGACGCCATATCCCTTGATCCCCGTCTCGGCAATGGTGGGAACGTTCGGCAGCTGTGGCGAACGCGACTTGCCAGCCACCGCCAGGGCGCGCAGCTTGCCAGCCTGAATGTGGGGCAGACTGGCCGGCAGGTTGTCGAACATGACGGTCAGGTGACCGCCCAGCATGTCGTTGATGCCGGGGGCGCTGCCTTTGTAGGCTACGTGGGTCAACTCGATACCTGCCATCTGCGCAAACATGGCTCCCGCCAGGTGCATGGATGTACCCGCGCCGGCCGTACCGAAGGGCAGGCCCGGGTGTTCCTTGGCGTAGGCGATGAATTCCGGCACTGTCTTTGCAGACATCTTGTCGGGGGCGACGGTCAACACGATGGTCGAATACCCGAGCATGCTGATGGCCGTGAAGTCCTTGCGCGGATCGAAAGACATCTTCTTGTAGATGTGCGGATTGAGAGCGTTGGTGGAGATTGCGCCGAAGCCAATCGTGTAGCCATCCGGCGCTGCTCGGGCGACCGCTTCCATACCGATGTTGCCGCCAGCCCCCGGACGGTTCTCAATGACGACCGGTTGCCCCAGCTTCCGGCTGACGTAGTCGCCCGTGGTGCGTGCCACCAAATCCGTGGTGCCGCCGGCGAGATACGGAACGATGAATTTGATCGGCTTGCTCGGCCAAGTGTCTTGAGCCCATGCGGTGAACGGCAGCAGGGCGCACAGGGAACCCAGCAGGATCGCGTGACGGCGTGAGGGTGTGGTCATGGAAGGAAACTCCTTTTGGTTGAAGGTGGATTGAAAAGGGTGCACATCGCACATCTGCGAGTGGTTTGGGTGCCATTTTTGGCTTCTGCGCAGCGCATAGATTTGCGCCTCGACGCGCTGGCCATCGGGCAACTCGGCCAGCACCGCGACGCGCTCGTAGCCGTCGCCCTCGAAGGCATCGAGCCTGGTCCAGTGCAGGTGCAGCTCGGGCGAGGTGAAGACAAAACCTTGCACCGGCTCGCCGGCCTCATCCAGCACGATGCCGGGGTAGCCGGCGGCGGCGCCCCAGCCTTCGGGCAGCAGGGTGCCGCGCACGCTGGCGGCCTGCCAGGTGCCGTGCAGCGGGGCCAGCACGTGCTCGTTTGGCCGGCCGGGGGCCAGGGTGCCGTAGACGAAGAGTCGATCGCTCATGCTGGCTCCTTCGGTGGGCGTGGATCAGAACGTGTGAATGAATCGCGAGTGCCCGAAGGGATCGCCAAAACGCGTCCGATCAAGGCGCAAAGCACAGCCGTAGCCCGAGCTACGGCGAGCATTTGCAACGCCGGGCGGGCGGGTTTTGGCGGTCAAGGCGGGCATCAGGGGTTCGTTCACACCTTCTTAGGTCCGGCTGACCTGGCGCAGCGTGACGAATTCTTCCGCGCTGGTGGGGTGGATGCCGATGGTGGCGTCGAACTGGGCCTTGGTGGCGCCGCACTTCAGCGCCACGGCAAAGCCCTGCACGATTTCGCCGGCGTCGGCGCCGACCATGTGCAGGCCGATCACGCGGTCGGTCTTGGCGTCGACGATCAGCTTGACCAGGGTGCGTTCGCTGCCGCCGCTCACGGTGTGCTTGAGCGGCTTGAAGTCGCTGCGAAACACCTGGATGGCGCCGAACTGGGCGCGCGCCTGCTGCTCGCTCAGGCCCACGGTGCCGATGGGCGGGTGGGTGAAGACGGCGGTGGGAATGTTGCCGTAGTCCATGCGGCGCGCGGCCTGGCCGGGCGGCGGGCCGAACAGCTCGTCGGCCAGCACCATGCCTTCGGCCAGCGCGACCGGGGTCAGTTCGAGCCGGCCCACCACGTCGCCGATGGCGTAGATGCCGGGCACGCTGGTGGCGAAGCGCTCGTCCACCTCGATGGCGCCGCTGGGCGACAGCCGCACGCCCAGCGCGTCCAGCCCCAGGCCGGCGGTGTTGGCGTGACGGCCGGTGGCGTACAGCACCACGTCGGCCTCGATGGCGCTGCCGTCCTTCAGGTGCACGCGCCGCGCGGCGCCCGCCGCCTCGATGCGCGCCACGTCGGCGTGGGTGCGGATGTCGACGCCGTGCTTGCGCATCTCCCCGGCGGTGAAGTCGCGCACCTCGTCGTCGAAGCCGCGCAGGATTTGCTCGCCGCGGTACAGCAGCGTGACCTGCGCGCCCAGGCCGTGGAAGATGCTGGCCATCTCGCAGGCGATGTAGCCGCCGCCCACTACCGCCAGGCGTTTGGGAAACACCGGCAGGTCGAACATGTCGTCCGAGGTGACGGCCAGCTCGCGCCCCGGCACGTCGGGCACGAAGGGCGTGCCGCCGGTGGCGATCAGGATGTGGCGCGCGTGGTGGCGCACGGTGGCGCCGCCTTCCAGCGCAACCTCGACGGTGTGCGCATCGAGCAGCCGCGCATGGCCTTGCAGGCGCAGTACGTTCGCGCCCGACATCAGGCCGTCGTAGATGCCGTTCAGGCGCGTGATCTCCTTGGCGCGGTTGGTCTTGAGCGTGGCCCAGTCCAGCGTGGGCGTGCCCGGCAGGCGCCAGCCGAAGCCCGCACTTTCGGCAAAGGCCTCGGCGTAGTGCGCGCCGTAGCTGTAGAGCTTCTTGGGGATGCAGCCGACGTTGACGCAGGTGCCGCCCATGCGCCCGCTTTCGGCCATCGCCACGCGCGCCCCGCGCTGCGCCGCAAAGCGCGCCGCGCGCACGCCGCCCGAGCCGCCGCCGATGACGAAGAGGTCGAGGTCGAATTCAGTCATGGTGAGGGAGATTTTGCGTAGGGGATGAAAGCAGCTTTCAGTGTAGACAGCCCGCGCCGCACGAAGGGGGCGCAGGGGCTTTCGGTCAGGCGCGGGCGGCTTGCGACGGAGTTTGGCCTGGCTCGGACAAGCCTGAAATTCCCCTATAATGGCGAGCTTCGGATTTCCCGCAACGGACGAAATTCGGGGCTCTTAGCTCAGTTGGTAGAGCAGCGGACTCTTAATCCGTTTGTCGTAGGTTCGACCCCTACAGGGCCCACCAAGCCACATAAGGAAAGCGCGCTACATAAACTGTAGTGCGCTTTTTTCTTTCTGGCGCGATGTAATGGCGGATGTAAGCGGATTTCGGCAATTCGGCCAATACCAGCACATCGCCCTTACGCCTTCGTCGGACTTCGGCGGCAACAAGAAGCGCCTGACCGAGTTCTCCAAGAGGTTCGGCTTCGTCGAGAACAAGGGCAAGAACCGGGCGTTTTCCACCAAGGAGTGTTGGCGTTGATGCCGTAGGCCATCGCGACCATGGACACCGACGGGCCCGGCTGCGCGCATTCGAGCAACACCTTCTCCTTCAACTCGGCGCTGTAGTGCCTGCGCCTTCTGACTATCTCCGTTGCCATCGTGTCCAGCTTCTCCTAACTGGACAACATCGTTACCGCCTCTCAGCCTCTGTTCAAGATGGGTTCGCCACGCGCAAATCGGCCTGTTCGCAACCCGCACGAGCTGCCATGTGCTGCGCTCCAACCAGCTGCGCATGCTGCTGGCCGCACTGGGCTACGTGCTGATCGAGCGGCTGCGCGCGCTGGCTTTGCAAGGCACCGAGTTGGCCACGGCGCAGGTGGACACGCTGCGCATCAAACTGCTCAAAGTGGCGGCCGTGGTGACGCGCAACACGCGGCGCTCGCCTGTGCCTGGCATCGAACTGGTCCAGCGCGCAGACCTTCGCGCACGCCATGAGCCAGCTGCGCTCACCCTGAACGACAAGGACAGCGCCTGGCCGGCGCGGCGACACCAAAATGGCCCGCAACCCAAGCCGTCGGCATTTCCAACAAGGGCTAAGAACTCCACTCCTCGGGGGCAAGCTCACTTCTTGTCCATCCGCTCGACGATGCGCTCGATGTGCGTCACGATGCCCGCGCTGATCGCCTCGGCACGCGCCAGGTCATCCTCGGCGCTGCGGATCTGGTCGACCAGCTTGCCAACCGTCACGGCCTTGCCCCACTGCGCCAGCGGTTGGAAGCGCAAGTACACGAGTGTGGTTCTGGGATCATCGTCCAGGGTCAGGTCGGCCACCAGGTGCTCCAGCCCCGCCGACAAGACCATGGGCCGCCACTCGAAGGGCAGGGGCGGATCGTCAAGGCGCCGCACCGGCCCTTGACTGCTGGCCAGCCGACGCAACAAGTCGGTCAGGCCAGCGAAGGGCAGCGTCAGGTAGACGAAATACAGCTCACGCGTGTGCGTCCAGGCAGCCGGTTTGTCGGGCACCTCGCTGCGCCGCGGGTAGCCGAACGGCACGAGGCCGGTGTCCTGCACCGACTGCCGGAAGGCGTCTTCGGGCCGGGTGGTGTCGGCCCAACTGGGCGCCTCACCCTCGTGCCAGCAGACCCCTTGGTAGGTCAGCCGGGCTTCGGCTGCCACCGGATAGGGCAGCTGCCAACGCTCCAGGCATCGCCTGAGGTGATCGCGAAAGCCGCGCAGCTCGCCTACCGCGATCGGGAATGCAAGGGTCCGCACCGGCCCGTCCGGAATGCCGCACATCGACGGCGCCCCCTTTTGCGGCTCGATCACCTGCAGCTGGTAGCTCGCCTCCAGCCGCGTCTTTGCAGCCCGGTCCCAGTTCTCGGGGAAGCAGCCGTACATGGCTTGGCCGATCACCACCGGCAGCGGGATGCACGTCTTGTAGATGGTGATGGAGCCCTTGATGCCGCGCCAGCGGTCTTCGGCCACCCATTGCTGCCCAGCGGCGTCATGTGCCAGCTCGAACCAGGTGTCGGCCTCGGTGCCCCGCCAGCGCGCCGACCAGCCCTCATTCGAGCGCTTGAAGCTGGCTTCGTCCAACTCGCCCAGGATCAGGTAGGGTGGCAGATCGCCAGCCGATCGAACCGCGGCCGGCTCCAGCGCGCGCCAGTTGAAGTCGCGTCGCCGGGGCAGGTAACGCAGCAGGTGGATGGACGCGGGCGTTTGGGCCTGTTGCTGGATGATGGGGTGATTCATGACCGGACCTCCATCAACAGGGCCAGGCCCATGCCATTGACGAACATGTCAACACTCCTGTTTAGCCGCTTTGACGAGCTGTCGGGGGCGGCAAGCTGGATCAAATCCCCCCGGTCGTAGCGCCCCTGCGGGCAGGCCGACCACGCCTTGAGTTTCAGCGCAGCAAGATCAGCTGCGGTACGCCATCGGCGCCACTCCAGATGAGGGCGTTCTGCTCGAAGCGCGCACCCAGTGACTTGGCCGCCTCGAGATCGAGGCCGAACACCATGAAACTGTCCTCGCCGGGCCAGTCGTTGCACGGGTGCTGGCCGATGCCGGCAGCGAACGCCAAGCCGCGCCGCGTGAGCTCCGCGGCCAGTGCGGACTGCCGGTTCGCGTTGCTGCCGTCATCGAAGCGCTGGCTGAACGGATTGCAAGCGGTCAGGAAGGCGCTGCCATCGACCTGATGCAACTTGTGGGTCGTCAGCAAGTCGGCGCTGGCCTGGCCCACCCGCAGGGTGAAGGGCTGGCCCCCAAGCACCCGATACTCCGTTTCCTGGTAGGCTTGAATCGTGCCCGGATCGATGATCGATGCGGCAGCGGACGATTTTTGGAGCACGGTCATTTCTGCGGTCTCGGTGTCGATGTGACCTCGTCCACGTACAGTTGCCTGGCCGTGAGGTGGCAGCATTCCATGCCGTCGTCTTGCGAGAGGGTGAGCTTGCCGCCATCAAACGACCAGTACGTGCGCGTGCGCGTGCCCTCGTACCAGGACCATGCGCTCGTGTCGTAAGACTCTCCGTTCAGGATTTGCTGCCAGCGCCGCCGGCTGACCTTGATCGTCGAATCGGCATCGTCGTTGCCCCACATCGCGGTGAGGCGGACATGGACTCTTGGCTTGCTGCTTTTTGGCATCATGGGCTCCGGTGGGTTGATCTTCAGGCACGCCACGGCCTGCTGGGCGAAGGCGGCGATCTGTGGCGGCACCAGCGTATTGGCAAAGCCGGTCATCTGGTGCAGCTGCAGCGCGCCATCGGCCCACTGCAGGCCCACCGTGGCCAGGCGTTTGCCCGTGTCCTTGCGCCGCACCGACAGCAGGATGTAGCTGCCGCTCGCGCACCGGTCGACGTAGCTGCCCGCGCAATGGCGCATGGCCAGGGCTTCCTCCAGAATCTGCGCCGCGCTGGTGAGCGCAACTATCTCCAGCTCGTCGTGCTCGATCACTGTTAGGTCGAACGGCGTGCGCCAAGGCTTTAGCTGCCTGGCCTTGGCCAGCTCCTGCTGGTGCCACTGTTCGGCCTTGCGCCACAGCCCCGGCAGCGTCACCTGCCGCAGGGTGCGGCTGGTCACGACCTGTGGGTGCGCCGTCGCCCAGTTCAGCAGCAGGTGGCACTGCTCCTGCAGTCGCTGCAGCCCCGACTCGTCGCCCGAGCGGGCCATGTCGGTGGCCCAGTGCCCCAGGCACGCCGCCATCGGCGCGTCGATGGGATCTTCCGGATTCTTCAGGTAGCTCTTGCGGGGCCGGTTCGGGTTGCCATCGAGATTCATCAGCGCCCGCAGCAGCCAGCGCGGTACCAACTGGCTGGTGCCGAACTTCTGGGCCTTGAGTAGCAGCTCGAGCGCGGCGCGCCCATTGTGGCGGCTCTCCTTGGTGTAGTAGTTGCGCAGCGGCCTGATCCAGTGGGT
This sequence comes from Burkholderiales bacterium, assembly GCA_017307865.1. Classification (GTDB taxonomy): domain Bacteria; phylum Pseudomonadota; class Gammaproteobacteria; order Burkholderiales; family Burkholderiaceae_C; genus Ottowia; species Ottowia pentelensis. Next base: position 171,925 of record JAFKGE010000018.1, read on the forward strand.
GCCCGTGCGGTGCAGCAGCCGCCACATGGCGGGACTGAGGCCGTTGTTCAGCAGCAGCGCCCGCAGCTTGGCCAAGGGCTCGCCCTCGGTCGGCAGGTGGCGCCACAGCGCGGTCAGCAGCGGCAGCCATTGCGGTGACTCGGCCTGCAGGCGCGGCCCCTGCTGGCGGCGCCAGAGGGTCAGGTTGTAGTCGGCCAGGCGGATCGGGGTTCCGTCCGGGTGCGCCAGCCAGCGGCGGGCACGGCGCACGATCGAGGCATCGAGGCCAAGGGCCTGGGCAAGCAGGGCGCGTACGCGCTGCTGGGTGCTGTCGGTCCACAACGCCTGCTCCAGCCGCAGCTGCACCCAGTCGACATAGTGGTCGATGAGGGGATGCTCGGGCCATTGCAGCTGCAGCGCCTGGCGCAAGCCTTCGGCGTAGCAGCTCAGCCATAGCGCCTGGTAGGGTGCGCCGTCGGCAACCACCTTGCCATCGGGCACACGTCGCAGCCAGGGCAGGCCCACCTGGTGGCCGCCATCGGGGTCGGGCAGAACCTCTCCCGCTCGCCATTCGTACAGGCGGTACTGGCCCTCGGGCTGGCGCTCGTAGATCAGTACGCCCAGGAGCGCGACGCGCCGAAGCGGCCCAGCGCGCTCGAGTTGGATCGGCCGGGCCAGCGCCGCCCGTATGCGAGCCACGCATTCCTCCAGCAGCGCCGGCCAGTGCAGCTCGCGCAGATGCTGCGGCGGCGGGCCGAGTGGGCCGCGCAGGCTGGGAGTCGGTGGCGCCAGCATCACCGGGTCGAACCAAATCGAGCTTGGCAGCTTGGTGGTGCCATCGCCGATGGGGGTGGGCAATGCTTGAAACATCGTGCAGTTCATTGGGGGTTTCTCCTGCAGTCGCCTCAGATGGAGCACGAGCCGCCACGCAGGATGGCCAACAGGGCCTCGTACTCGTGCCGGCTCAGGGTCATTTCGAACTGGGTGCGCTCGGCCTGCGGATGGCGGGCATCGCTGTGGCGGCTGCTGATGCGCACATGCAGCGGCTGGCCCGGGGCCTGCAGCGGGCGCACCTGGGCGCTGTAAGTCACATCACCGGCGCTGAGGAAGGGGATCAGGGTTGTCATGGTTGCCTCCGTTGGCATCAGAATCAATGGCAAGCGGCCGGCAGCGGACGGGCCGCACGGATGCGCAATGCGGCGGCGGCCTGGCGGCGCTGGGCGATCAGGCGCGCCGGCTCGCTGGTCAGCCAGTCGGCCGCTTCGCGCAGGTCGTGGCGCAAGGCTTCAGACACCTGACGCAATTCGTCCACGTCGCGGCGCAGGGCAGCCAGGGTGGTCTCGATGTCCTCGCCCAGGCTTTCGCTGAGGCCGCGCTGGTAGGCGCTGTCGACCGCGGCCTGCAGCTCGCCCTCGAAGGCGTCGACCTGCTGCTGGGCCTCGAGCCACTGCAAGGCCACGTCGTGCTCCGGGCGGTTGAGGATGAAGGCCTGCCGCTCGTGCTCGACGGCGGTGGCGTTGAATGGAAGCGTGGACATGATGGGCAACTCCGGCGGATCTGGGTATTCGGTGTTCGGTGATGGGCAAGGCTGTGGCAGAGGGGGCGAGCGGGTGGTCGCCCCGTCCTGTGCATCAGGCCGGGCGGGCCTGCAGTTCCCTACGTCGGGCGGCGATGGGGTCGATGCGCGGCCCTCGGGACGTCTTGCGCAGGGTCTTCAGCGGTCGCGGCGGCAGGCTGGCCGCCAGACCCTCGGGCACCGGGCCCGCATCGATCCAGGTGAAGCCGCCATCGCTGGCAGCGCCCACCTGCACCAGGCCGCGGCGAACCTGCACGCTCACTGCCCGGTAGCCCTTGGGCAGAGCCGTGGCGCTGACGCGGGCCGCCAGTTCGATGGCCTCGCGTTGTTGGCGCCGGTGGCCCAGCAGCTGGCGCTGGGCCTGGCGCACCAGCTCGATGCGTTGCTGGCGCTCCAGGGTTTTGTCGTTCAACAGGCGCAGCACCTTGCGGGCGATGGCCTGCTCGATGGGGTCGGCGGATTGAGATTCCACGAATGCGGTGTTCGACATGAGATAGCTCCTTTGCAGTGGATGCCGGAACACGCCGCGACACGCTGAGGGCGAGGGCAAGAGTTGTCCCCGCCCGCGTTTCGGTGCTGCATCTGCGGCGCCAAAGCTCCGCTTGGGGAGGCTTTGGGCGCAGCAAGGCGCATCACCGCGGTCGCGGCGCTTCCTGGCAGTGCTTGAACAGGCGCTAGGTCAGCGGTGCATACGCTGGAGCTGGGTGGTGAGCTGGGTCACGATGAAGGCCTCTCCGAGTCAAAGTCGTTTCCGAAAATGGCTCCCGGAATGACCCGGAGAGCCGCCGCTTTAGCC
>JAFKGE010000059.1 GCA_017307865.1 Burkholderiales bacterium
CCCAGCGGGGGAGGGAGCAACAGCCGGGGCGCGAGAAATTGACCCTGACCGGCCTGTACAACGTGCTGGCCGCCTTGCGCGCGGGCCGCGCGCTGACGGCCAAGGAAAAGGCCATCCACGGCGCAGGCCTGGTCGGCGTGCTGCGCGAGCTGCACGACGAGTTGGACGCCGCCGTGCGCGCCGCCTACGGCCTGCCGCCTGCCGCCGACACCGAGGCCGTGCTGCAGCAGCTGGTGCAGCTCAACGCCCAGCGCGCCCAGGAAGAAGCCGCCGGCCAGGTGCGCTGGCTGCGCCCGGCGTTCCAGAATCCTGAAAAATCACTATTGAAACAAGAGCTGATCGCGCTTGACCATCGAGCGCCAGAGGCCGATTCGAGCACTGAAAAATCACTATCGAAACCAGAGCAGTTCGCCCCCCAGCCCTGGCCCTCGGCCCTGCCCGACCAAGTGCGCGCCGTCGCCGCCGTGCTGGCCCAGGCCAAGGCGCCCCTGCCCCTGCCCGCCATCGAGGCGCACTTCAAGGGCCGCGGCCCCTGGAAGAAAAGCCTGCCCACCCTGCTCGCCACCCTGGAAGCCCTGGGCCGCGCGCAGGCGGTGGCGGTGGATGGCGAAGTGGGGTGGCGGGGGTGACTGGTACACTCGTAGCCATTGGGCTACACTTCGACGATGTTCACGGTCGTCGAAACCGAGCATTTCACGCGGTGGATCAACGGCCTGCGCGACCTGCCCACATGCATTCGATGGCGCAGGAGTTGAGCAATGAGCAAGATCAAGACCCGCCCGTTTGACATGGCGCAGCACCTGCCGGGCGAGCAGGAGATGGCGGAATACCTGCGCCAGGTGCTGCACGACGGCGACCCGATCGAGTTGGCCGCAGCGTTGGGCGACATCGCTCGCGCGCGCGGCATGACTCAGCTGGCGCGCGACACGGGGCTGTCCCGCGAGAGCCTGTACAAAAGCCTCTCGGGCGAGCGCGCGCCCAGCTCGGACACGCTGCTGAAGGTCATCCGCGCGCTGGGCTTCAGCCTGACCATCGAGCCGATGGAGCAGCCGCAATGACCCGGCACAAGCCCCGCCCCAAACAGCCGCCCAAGGAGTCCGGCGCAGCGCCGATTGGGCCAGCGCGCAGCTGGGATGGATTCTTTCTGGATGGCCCGCGGGTCAGCGAGGACTTCCTGCCCGCTCGCGCAAGTCAGACGGACTTCACACCCCAAACCCCGCCGGCAACTCCGGCCCGATCTTGAACACCCCGCTGGCGCGCGCGCAGGGCACGCCGTCGGCCGTCACCAGGCCCTGCGCGAACACCAGCGTGCGCGTGGCGCGCAGCAGCTCGGCCCGGCCCTCGATCCAGCAGCCCAGCGGCGCGGGCGCCAGGTAGTCGATCTGCAGGCTGATGGTGGGCAGAAAGCGCCGCCCGGGCTGCTGGCTGGTGCGGTGCACCGTCAGCGGGATCAGCATGTCGCAAAAGCTGGCCATCATGCCGCCGTGCAGGTTGCCCATGGGGTTGACGTGGCGCGGCTCCACGCGCAGGCCCAGGCGCACGTCCTCGCCCTGGTGCAGCAGATAGAGCGGGCCGTTGACGCCGATGAAGCCGCTGTCGGCAGACAGCGGGCGAAAGCCGGGCGGGATGGCGGGATGCGAGGGGGACACGAGAGGACTCCGGATGCAAGGCAACGGGCCAGCATAGCGGCTCGCGCGGCGCCGGCGGTTGTCGCAGGCGACAGCAAAAAGATGATCTGACCCCCATTAAGGGGCCGCCTCGCAGGGCCATTGGCGGCCGGTAAAATCAGGGGTTTACCCCCGCCGCACCCGCCCACTGGAGCCGCCTCATGGCAAACCCCTCTCGCATGGCCAACGCGATTCGCGCGCTGGCCATGGACGCCGTTCAACAAGCCAAGTCGGGCCATCCCGGCGCGCCGATGGGCATGGCCGACATGGCGGTGGCGCTGTGGGCGCGCCATCTGCGGCACAACCCGGCCAACCCGCAGTGGCCGGGGCGCGACCGCTTCGTGCTGTCCAACGGCCACGGCTCGATGCTGCTGTACGCGCTGCTGCACCTGACGGGCTACGACTTGCCCATGCAAGAGCTGAAGCACTTTCGCCAGCTGCACAGCAAGACGCCCGGCCACCCCGAGGTGGGCGTGACGCCCGGCGTCGAGACCACCACCGGCCCGCTGGGCCAAGGCCTGGCCAACGCGGTGGGCATGGCGCTGGCCGAGAAGCTGCTGGCGGCCGAGTTCAACCAGCCCGGCCACACCATCGTCGACCACCACACCTACGTCTTTCTGGGCGACGGCTGCCTGATGGAGGGCATCAGCCACGAGGCCTGCGCGCTGGCCGGCGCCTGGAAGCTGGACAAGCTGATCGCGCTGTACGACGACAACGGCATCAGCATCGACGGGCGCGTGCAGCCCTGGTTCGTCGACGACGTGGCGGGCCGCTTCAAGGCCTATCAGTGGAACGTGATCGGCCCGATCGACGGCCACGACGTCAACGGCGTGGACCGCGCCATCGAGCAGGCCAAGCGCGCCAGCGGCAAGCCGACGCTGATCATCTGCAAGACGCACATCGGCAAGGGCAGCCCCAACCGCCAGGACACCGCCAAGGCGCACGGCGAGCCGCTGGGCGCCGACGAAATTGCCCTCACGCGCAGCGCGCTGGGCTGGGAGTATGGCCCGTTCGAGATTCCGGCCGACGTGTATGCCGACTGGGACGCCAAGGTGGCCGGCCAGGCCGCCGAGCAGGCCTGGGACGACGCCTTTGCCGACTACGCCGCCGTGCACCCGGCGCTGGCCAGCGAGTTCGCGCGCCGCGTGGGGGGCGACCTGCCGCGCCACTTTGCCCAGGTGGCGGTGGACGCCGCCGTCGAGGCCCACACCAAGGCCGAGACCGTGGCCAGCCGCAAGGCCAGCCAGCTGGCACTGGAGGCGCTGACCGCCGAGCTGCCCGAGCTGCTGGGCGGCAGCGCGGATTTGACGGGCTCCAACCTCACGCTGACGGCGCACACGCTGAACCTGCGCTTCGACGAGCAGGGCGCGGTGGTCAAGAACGAGGCCGGCCAGGGCGGGCGCCACATCAACTACGGCGTGCGCGAGTTCGGCATGGCCGCCATCATGAACGGCATTGCCCTGCACGGCGGCTTCATCCCCTACGGCGGCACCTTTTTGACCTTCAGCGACTACAGCCGCAACGCCATCCGCATGGCGGCGCTGATGAAGCAGCGCGTGGTGCACGTGTTCACCCACGACAGCATCGGCCTGGGCGAGGACGGCCCCACGCACCAGAGCATCGAGCACGCCGCCAGCCTGCGCCTGATTCCGGGCCTGTCCGTCTGGCGCCCGGCCGACACCGCCGAAACCGTGGTGGCCTGGGCCGTGGCGCTGGAAAACCGCCACCAGCCCACCGCCCTGCTGCTGAGTCGCCAGAACCTGCCCTACCTGCCCAAGCGCGACCTGGGCGACATCAGCCGTGGCGCCTATGTGCTGGCCGAGCCCGCCGACGTGGGCCTGAAGAAGAAGACCCAGGCCGTCATCATCGCCACCGGCAGCGAGGTGCACCTGGCGCTGAAGGCGCAAGAGCTGCTGGCGGCGCAAAAGATCGCCGTGCGCGTGGTCTCCATGCCCAGCACCACGGCCTTCGACAAGCAGGACGCCAAATACCAGAAGGCGGTGCTGCCGGCGGGCCTGCCGCGCATCGCCGTCGAGATGGGCGTGACCGACGGCTGGTGGAAGTACGGCTGCGCGGCCGTCGTCGGCATCGACCGCTTCGGCGAGTCGGCGCCGGCGCCGGTGCTGTTCGAGCACTTCGGCTTCACGCCTGAGAACGTCGCCGCCACGGTGCGCGCGGCGCTGGGCCGCCGCTGAGCGCGGTTTCAAGCCAAATCGGCCTGAAGCCAGCACCCATCAAGCGCAAGCAGCTATCAATTACTTAGCAAAAAGGAAACGTGTCATGACCATCAAGATCGGCATCAACGGCTTCGGGCGCATCGGGCGCATGGTGTTTCGCGCCGCCATCGCGCGCCACGAGGACATCCGGGTCGTCGCCATCAACGACCTGCTGGAGCCCGACTACCTGGCCTACATGCTGACCTACGACAGCGTGCACGGCCGCTTCAAGGGCGAGGTCAAGGTCGAGGGCAACACCCTGGTCGTCAACGGCCAGAAGATTCGCCTGACCGCCGAGCGCGACCCCGCCAACCTGAAGTGGGGCGAGGTCGGCGCCGAGGTGGTGCTCGAATCCACGGGCCTGTTCCTGACCAAGGAAACGGCCGAGAAGCACCTGGCCGCCGGCGCCAAGAAAGTGATGATGAGCGCGCCCAGCAAGGACGACACGCCCATGTTCGTGTTCGGCGTCAACGACGACACGTACAAGGGCGAGGCCATCATCAGCAACGCCAGCTGCACCACCAACTGCCTGGCCCCGGTGGCCAAGGTGCTGCACGACAAGTGGGGCATCAAGCGCGGCCTGATGACCACGGTGCACGCGGCGACCGCCACGCAAAAAACGGTGGACGGCCCCAGCAACAAGGACTGGCGCGGCGGCCGCGGCATTCTGGAAAACATCATCCCCAGCAGCACGGGCGCCGCCAAGGCGGTGGGCAAGGTCATCCCGGCGCTGAACAAGAAGCTGACCGGCATGAGCTTTCGCGTGCCGACGTCGGACGTGTCGGTGGTCGACCTGACGGTCGAGCTGGAAAAGCCCGCCACCTACGACGAGATCAAGGCCGAAATGAAGGCGCAGTCCGAGGGCAAGCTCAAGGGCATCCTGGGCTACACCGAGGACAAGGTGGTGGCCACCGACTTCCGCGGCGATGCGCGCAGCTCCATCTTCGACGCCGACGCCGGCATCGCGCTGGACGGCACCTTCGTCAAGCTGGTCAGCTGGTACGACAACGAGTGGGGCTACTCCAACCGCTGCCTGGACATGGTGCGGGTGATGGCGCGCAAGTAAGGCGCTCGCCCCCATCGCAGCAAGGCGCGCCCGCGGGCGCGCTTTTTGCTGCCCGATGACGCGCGATACTGCCCGCCATGGACGTGCTGCACATCACCGACCTCGAGGCCGCCATCAACCACTGGCGCCAGCGCGCGCCCGCCGGCCCCGGCGCCGCGCTGGCGCCCGAGCTGGCGGCGCTGGCCGAGGTGTACGCGCGCATGGTGATCGAGCACCGCGACGAGCTGGACGCCGCGCACCTGCCCGCCGCCGCGCGCCGCGCCTGGCTGGCCTGGTACGCCGGCACGCCCGACGCGCCCTGCATCGCCGTCTGCTCCACCGCCCAGGGCGATGCGGTGTGCAAGGGCTGCGGACGCACCGAGGCCGAGGTGCGCGACTGGCCGGCGCTCGGCCCCTGGGCCAAGCGCGCCGTGTGGCGGCGCATCACGCGCGAGGGCACGGCGCTGCGCTTTACGCGCTATGCGGAGCGCGCGCGCTGACCCTGCTGTCCGGGGCCGCGCTTGCCAAAAGCCGCGATCGATGTTCCAATACTGGGTTGTTGAAGGGGAGTAGCTCCCCGCCGCGCGGTTTAGCAGCGCGGCATCGCCGGTTCGTCAATACGAAGCATGCAGGCCACGAGGTTTGCACAGTCTTCCGGGCCGGTGGGTGGTGCGTCCAGGCAAGGGCGCGCCACCGAGCAAGACCTTCGACCCAACCCCGTTCGGGGTGCGTTGGTCGAAGTCACCGGTCTTGCCGCAAGCATTCCTTGCCTTTCTTGTCGCAAGCCCGCTCGATCGACGCGCGTCCGCGCGATCGACGTCTTGCAAACAAGGAACCTGCTCTCATGGAATTCATGTCCGCCCCCTGGTGGTCCGCTCTGCTGGCCATCATCCTGATCGACCTGGTGCTGGCCGGCGACAACGCCATCGTCATCGCCCTGGCCGCGCGCAACCTGCCCAAGTCGCTGCAGACCAAGGCCATCGTGTGGGGCACCGTGGGCGCCATCGGCGTGCGCACGCTGATGACGCTGATCGTGGTGTGGCTGCTGAATATCCCGGGCCTGATGCTGGTCGGCGGCCTGGGCCTGCTGTGGATCGCCTACCGGCTGGTGGCCGACACCGACACCGGCAGCGAGGAGCACGGCCCGCCCGCCAGCACCTTCTGGGGCGCGATGAAGACCATCGTCATCGCCGACGCGCTGATGGGCATCGACAACGTGCTGGGTGTGGCCGGCGCGGCGCACGGCGCGATGGACCTGGTGGTGATCGGCCTGCTGATCAGCGTGCCGATCGTGGTGTTCGGCTCCACCCTGGTGCTCAAGCTGGTCGAGCGCTTTCCGATCATCATCCAGCTGGGCGCCGCCGTGCTGGCCTACACCGCCGCCTCGATGGTCACCAGCGAGCCGCTGCTGGCCGGCTGGTTCGGCACCCGCGAGGCGCCCGAGCAGGTGCTGCGCTGGGCGGTGGCGGCGCTGGCCATCGTGGGCGTGCTGGGCGCCGCGCGCTGGGCCACGCGCCGCCCGCGCGGCACCGACGCGGCTTGAGGTCGCCGCCCCGACTGCGCTAAGCTGCGCGCATGATCCTGATCCTGAAATGGCTGCTGTCGGCGGGCGCGCTGCTGCTGATCGCCTACCTGTACGGCGGCGTGCAGGTGGCCAGCTTCGGCTCGGCGCTGTGGGCGGCGCTGGTGATCGGCCTGCTCAACGCCGTGCTGCGGCCGGTGCTGGTGGTGCTGACCATTCCGGTCACGGTGATCACCCTGGGGCTGTTTTTGTTCGTCATCAACGCGCTGATGTTCTGGGCCGCCTCGGGCCTGCTGTCGGGCTTTCACGTCAACGGCTTCGGCGCGGCGCTGCTGGGCTCGCTGATGTATTCGGCGCTGGGCGTGCTGATCAACCAGGCGTTGGGCTGATCAACGGTTCTTCTGCTCCTCCAGGCGTTGCTGCTGCAGCAGCGCCTGGGCCTCGCGCATGCGGGCATCGACGATGCTGGCCTCGATCAGCGCCGCGCTGTCGCCGGGGTGCTGGCGTGAATAGTCCTGCGCGGCGCGCCAGCGGTTGACCGCGCCGGCGTAGTCCAGCTGCGCCAGCGCCACCTCGCCCTCGGCGCGCAACGAGCGCAGCATCTGCCCCTGCGCCGCATCGGCCTGCGCCAGCGCCTGCCAGGCGCCGCTGTCATGGGCGTGATCGGCAACCCAGGTGCGCAGTTGCGACGCCGCCTCGCCCGCCTGGCCGGTGCGCAGCAGGGCCTGCGTGCGCAGCATGAGCACGGCGCGGCCCGCCTGGCTGGTCGATGAGCCCCCACGCTCCGCGGCTGCGCCTGCTGCGCTGCCCCCCGAGGGGGCGCTCGCCGCCTTGGGGCGGCCCGGCGGCGGCTCGGGCTGGCCCCCACGCTCCGCGGCTGCGCCCGCTGCGCTGCCCCCCGAGGGGGCGCTCGCCGCTTCCCGTCGCGCCAGCACGCTGGCGGTGGTCGGGACCGTGGCCAGGATCGCCAGTGCCCGCGGCGCCTGGTCGGCGCGCAATGCCAGTTCGGCCTGCAGCAGATGCACCTGACGCAGCGCGCGCGGGTGCTCGGCCATCAGGGGGGCCAGCCGCTCGGCCAGTGTCTGCGCTTGGGGCAGCTCGCGCAGCTCGGCCCGCGCCAGGGCGGCGGCGTAGAGCGCGCCGGCGCGCTGCGCCAGCGGCTGGCGGGCAAAGTCGGGCTGCGCGGGCTCGCCGGCCCAAGCGCGCAGCACGTCGACGCCGGGGCGCGAGAGCACGCGCGCCCGCGCGGCCACCAGCACCGTCTCCCAGTCCGTGCCTTCGGGCGGCAGGTGCAGGGCCTGCACGCGCTGCTGCATGTCGGCGATGCGCTGGGTGGTGAGCGGGTGGCTGCGCAGGTAGGGCCAGTCGCCGTTGTCGTCCACGCGCGCGGCGGTCTGCAGCTTCTGGAACATGCTGACGAAGCCCTGCGGCGCAAAGCCGGCCTGGCTCATGACAGCGTAGCCCACGCGGTCGGCCTCGCGCTCCATGTCGCGCGAGAAATTGAGCTGCTGCTGGGCGATGGCGGCCTGCCCGCCCACGGCCAGCGCGGCGCCGGCCTGCGGGTTCTTGCTGGCGGCGATGGCGCCCGCCACCATGGCGGCGATCAGCAGCGGCGTCTGGCGGCTTTGCTGGCCCAGCAGGCGCGCGATGTGGCGCTGGGTGACGTGGCTCATCTCGTGGCCCAGCACCGAGGCCAGTTCGTCGCGCGTACGCACCATGCCCACCAGCCCCAGGTTCAGGCCGAAATAGCCGCCGGGCAGCGCAAAGGCATTGATGCTGCGGTCGCGCCCCAGAAAGACCTGCCAGGCGAAACGCTCGTCCAGTTCGGGCGGCAGCTCGCCGCGCGTGCGCGCGCCCGCCAGCAGCGCACGCCAGATGCCGTCGACGTATTCGCCGATGACCGGGTCGTCGATGTAGTCCGGGTCGCGGTACAGCTCGCGCGCAATGGCGTCGCCCAGCTTGCGCTCTTCCAACGGCGTCATCTCGCCGACCTCGCCCAGCGAGGGCAGGGCGCCGCCGGCCGCGCCGCCCTGGGCCGCGGCCGGCGGCGCGCCCAGCAGCAGCGCCGCCGTCGACACGGCGGCCAGCGCGGCGCGCCGGGTGGATGAGTGAAAGGGCAGGTTCATCGGGCGGCAGGGCGACAGCGCTGCCCCTATGATGCCCCATCCGCCCGCGTGTTCCCGGGCCTTTGTGACCGCTTGCCATGCCCGAATCCGCCGCCTCGCCGCTCACCCATTTCGACGCCCAGGGCCAGGCCCACATGGTCGACGTCGGCGCCAAGCCCGCCACGCACCGGGTGGCGGTGGCCGGCGGGCGCATCGAGATGCAGGCGGCCACGCTGGCGCTGATCGAAGCGGGCACGGCCCAGAAGGGCGACGTGCTGGGCGTGGCGCGCATCGCCGGCATCATGGCGGCCAAGAAAACCAGCGAGCTAATTCCGCTGTGTCACCCGCTGGCCCTGTCGCGGGTCACTATCAATTTCATAGCTGTCAGCGCAGATGCAACGGGCGCCAACGGTATTTTTTGCACCGCAACGGCGGAAACGACCGGGCCGACCGGGGTGGAAATGGAAGCGCTGACGGCGGTGCAGATCGCGCTGCTGACCATCTACGACATGTGCAAGGCGGCGGATCGCGCCATGACCATCACCGGCGTGCGCCTGCTGGAAAAGCGCGGCGGCAAGTCGGGGCACTACCGGGCCGACGTCCAGCCCTAGTGTTCAGCGTGCTGCGGCCGGGCTGGCGCTGCTGGCCGCCGGCTGCAGGTGCTGCAGGCCCTGCAGCAGACGGGCGTTGTCCTGCGTCCAGCGGCGGTAATCGGCCGGAAAGGCGGCCCGAAAGCGCGCCATCTGCGCCAGCGCGATGTCGTCGCGGCCCAGCAGGCTGGCGGCTTCGATCACGCGTGTGATGACGCGCGGTTCGGGCGAATAGTGCAGGCTTTGGCGGGCGGCGGCCAGCATCCAGGCGGCGTCGGCGCGCGTGACGGGCCGGGTGGTCACCTCGGCAAAGCGCACCGCGCCGGCAAACAGCCAGGACTGGCGCGCCGCCGCCATCGGATCGTCGCGCCACCAGGCGGTGCGCTGCGCGGGCGGCAGATAGACCTGGCTGATGCGCCAATAGTCCCAGCCCGCATAGAGGGTGGCAGCCAGCAGCAGCGCTGCCGCGCCCAGGCGCAGGCCGGGCGCGAATGCAGGCCTGGCCTGTGCGGGCGCCGCCGCCCGCGTGCGCCACAACAGCCAGACGCTGATCAGCGCGGCGATCTGAAACGGCCCGTACCACAACGGGTATTCGACCGCACTGTGCAGCCCGATCACCATCAGCACGCCCCAGGCCAATTGCCGCGCCGGATCGGGCTCGCGCCAGGGCGCGCCGCGCCACAGCAGCCAGGCCAGCGCGGCGCACGCCGCCAAGGCCAGCGGCACGCCCAAGGTCACGGCCAGGTGCAGCGGCAGGTTGTGCGCGTTGTCCAGGATGTAGCAAAAGCGCAGTTCCGGAAACAAGGTGACGTAGTGCGCCCAGGCCAGCTCGCCCCAGCCCCAACCCGTCCACGGCTTGAGGGCGATCAGGTGCAGCACGTTGTGCCACAAAGCAACGCGGCTGCCGCACAGGCTGTCGCCCTCGCGCAGGCGCTCGACCATGTCCTGTCCGCTCGGCACCGCACCCCACTGCGCCAGCAGGGGCAAGAGCAGCGCCGCCACGGCGTACAGCAGCACCGCCAGCCCCACGCGCCATGATGCGCGCCGCGCCCCCCGCTCCCACCATGCGATCACGGCGGCGGCGGCCAGCAGCTCGACCAGGCCGATGCGCGACACCGTGGCCGCCAGGGCAACGAGCAACAGCGTGCCCAGCCACGCCGCCCACCGCCCGCCCACCCACCCACGCTGCTCCAGCGCGCGCAGGGCCAGCAGGCCGATCAGCAGCAGCGTGGCCAGCTGGTTGGGCTGGCGCAGGTTGCCGAACGCACGCGCGTTTGCGCTGCTGTTGACCCACGGATACAGCGGCCCTTCCAGGCTGAAGTACTGCAGCAGCGCGATGACGGCGCTGATCAGCGCCGCCGTGAACCAGCCGGCCGCCACGGTGTCGACGACACGCTGCGGATCCCGCCCCGACGGCCACAGCGCCAGCAGCAGCGCGGCGCAAGCCAGCGACACCAGGTACGGCTGCACGCCCGCGGTCGGGCCGGAAGTAAAGGGCCACAGCCAGGGCAGGGCCACCAGCACGACCAGGCCCAGGCGCCGCGGGGAGACAGACATGGCGCGATTGTGCCCATCGCGCGGGCGACGCCGGGCCGCAGGGGGCCGATCAGACGTCCAGGTACTCGAGGCGCACCGCCCCCATGGCAATCTGATCGCGGTTTTGCAAGGCGATGGGGCCGCCTTCGACCGACACGCCGTTGACGCTGGGGACGTGTGCCCCCTCCACATGGGCCAGCTCGAAGCCGTGCGCACTGCGGCGAATGGCCGCGACCGAGAACCCGGCCCGCCCGATGGTGGTGACCGGCTTGGTCAGCGGCAGCTCGCGCCCGCGGGCAGCGCCCGTCAGCACGCGCACCCGTGCACCCCGGCCGGCCGGCGGCTCGGGCAAGGCCGCCAGGTCGCTCTCCAGGCCCTCGATCTCGGAGGACGGCGCATCGTCGACGGCGGCGCCCGCGTGAACCAGATAGCGCACGGCACAGCGGCCGATTTCCATCACGTCGCCGTCGGCCAGGGTGTGCTTGCGCACCGCGCGGCCGTTGACGAAGGTGCCGTTGGTGCTGCCCAGATCTTCCAGCACGGCGTCGGGACCCGCCATCTGGATGACGGCGTGCTCGCCGCTGACGGCGAGGTTGTCGATCACGACGTCGTTGTACGGCCGCCGGCCGATGGTGGACCGGTCCTTGGTCAGCAGCGCTTCCTTGATGACGACACCGTCGATCGAGACGATCAACTTGGGCATGGACACACTCCCTGTGGCACGGCGAGGCCGGCGACCCACGCGGCTCCCGGCTTCATTTCATTTTTCGGATCACAGGAAGATACCGTCAATCGGCTTGCTTTGTAGCTACTTCTTCCACCATTTTCCGGCGTTTCCTGACTTTTTTATCATTTGCCCCACGTGCACCAGGATCACCGAGACGTTGTCGCGTCCGCCCGCCGCCTTGGCCGCGTCGATCAGTTGCTGCGCCTGCACGGGCAGCGGGACGGGGTCGGCCAGGATGGCGGCGATCGCGCGGTCGGGCACCATTTCGGTCAGGCCGTCCGAGCACAGCAGCAGGATGTCGCCCACGCGCAACGGATGCTGGCGGGTTTCCAGCAACACGGTGTCTTCCACCCCCAGCGCCCGCGTCACCCAGCTGCGATAGCCCGAGACGGCCGCCTGCTGGGGCGTGATGAGGCCGGCGTCGAGCTGCTCCTGCAGCAGCGAGTGATCGCGCGTCAGCTGCGCCAGCGCCCCGTCGCGCCAGAGGTAGGCGCGCGAATCGCCGGCGTGGCCGACCAGCACCTGGCCCTCGTGCAGCACCGCCAGCACCACGGTGGTGCCCATGCCGGCGCAGTCGGGATGGGTGTTGGCGGCTTCGAAAATCTGGCGATTGGCCCGGTCGGTGCTGTCCTCCATGGCGCGCAGCACCTCGGGCGCCGAAGCCTCGGCAGCCGCCTGGTCCAGCCACGCGCCCAGCGCATGGCCGATGTGCTCGACCGCCATGGCGCTGGCCACTTCGCCCGCGTTGTAGCCGCCCATGCCGTCGGCCAGCACGGCGATGCCACGGGCTTCGTCCACGCGCACCGCGTCCTCGTTGTTGGCGCGCACGCAGCCAACGTCGGTCAGGGCGCAGTAGGTGAGCTGCATGGGCCCGGACCTCCCGGGATTCAGCCGGCGGGAGCGGCGGCGCGGCGGCGCTGCAGCCACTTGCCGATCACCAGCACCAGCAGCGCGCCCGCCACGCCGAGCGCATAGTGCCAAGTGCGATCCTGCGGCAGCCAGGGCACCAGCGCCGGGTCGGTGTGGGCCATGGTGCCGGCGATCCAGCCCAGCAGCATGCCGCCCAGGGTGATGATGATCGGGAAGCGGTCCATCAACCGCAGGATGATCTGGCTGCCGCCGACGATGATGGGGATGCTGACCAGCAGGCCGAAGATGACCAGCGCGAGTTCGTGCTTCTCGCCTGCGCCCTGCGCGGCGGCGGCGATGGCAACCACGTTGTCGATGCTCATCACCAGGTCGGCGACGATCACCGTCTTGATGGCCGTCCACAGCTTGTCGCTGGACTGGATGTTGCCGTGCTCGTCCTCGTCGTCGGGGGCGATCAGCTTGACGCCGATCCACAGCAGCAGCAGCGCGCCGATGAACTTCAGGTAGGGGATCTGCAGCAGCGCCAGGGCGAAGGCGATCAGGATGATGCGCAGCACGATCGCGCCGACCGTTCCCCACACGATGCCCTTGGTGCGCTGGTTGTCGGGCAGCTTGCGGCAGGCCAGGGCGATCACCACCGCGTTGTCACCCCCGAGCAGGATGTCGATCATGATGATCTGCCCGACGGCGACCCAGAAGTGCGGGGTGAGGAATTCTTCGATCATGTCTCTTTCGTTCTCGTGGCGGCGGCGCCGCCGAAACAAGGCAGCCGGATCACCCGCGTCGAGCGTCCGGCTGCAAGAAATGCTGGCGTGCCGCAGCGGCGCCGCTTACAGCAGGGTCTTGAGCAGCTTGCCCATCTCCGACGGGTTGCGCGTGACGTGGAAGCCACATTCTTCCATGATCGCCAGCTTGGCGTCCGCGGTGTCGGCGCCGCCCGAGATCAGCGCACCGGCGTGGCCCATGCGCTTGCCCGGAGGCGCGGTGACGCCGGCGATGAAGCCGACCACGGGTTTTTTCATGTGGGTCTTGCACCACTGGGCGGCATCGGCCTCGTCCGGGCCACCGATTTCGCCGATCATGATCACGGCGTCGGTGTCGGGATCGTCGTTGAAGGCCTTCATCACGTCGATGTGCTTGAGGCCGTTGATCGGGTCGCCGCCGATGCCCACGGCGCTCGACTGGCCGATGCCCAGTTCGGTCAGTTGTGCCACGGCCTCATAGGTCAGCGTGCCGGAACGGGACACCACGCCGACACGGCCCTTTTTGTGGATGTGGCCGGGCATGATGCCGATCTTGATCTCGTCGGGCGTGATGAGACCCGGGCAGTTGGGGCCCAGCAGCAGGGTCTTCTTGCCGCCCTTGGCTTCCTTGGCCTTCATCTGGTTGCGTACCATCAGCATGTCCTTGACCGGGATGCCCTCGGTGATGCAGATCGCCAGGTCCAGCTCGGCCTCGACGGCCTCCCAGATCGCGGCGGCGGCGCCCGCCGGCGGCACGTAGATCACGGAAACCGTGGCGCCGGTCTGTTGGGCGGCTTCCTTGACGGAGGCGTAGATCGGCACGTCGAAGATCTTCTCGCCGGCCTTCTTGGGGTTCACGCCGGCCACGAAGCAGTTCTTGCCGTTGGCGTACTCGATGCACTTCTCGGTGTGGAACTGGCCCGTCTTGCCGGTGATGCCCTGGGTGATGACCTTGGTGTCTTTGTTGATGTAAATCGACATGATGTGTCCTACCTAGTCAGTCGGGGACAGCGCTGGAGGCCTGTCCCCAAAGTCATTACTTGACGGCCTCGACGATCTTGGTGGCCGCTTCGGCCATGGTGTCGGCGCTGATGATGGGCAGGCCGGACTCGGCCAGCATCTTCTTGCCCAGTTCTTCGTTGGTGCCCTTCATGCGCACGACCAGCGGCACGGACAGGTTCACGGCCTTGCAGGCGGTGATCACGCCGGTGGCGATGGTGTCGCACTTCATGATGCCGCCGAAGATGTTCACCAGGATGCCCTTGACCTTGGGGTTCTTGAGCATGATCTTGAACGCCTCGGTGACCTTCTCGGGGGTGGCGCCGCCGCCCACGTCCAGGAAGTTGGCGGGCTCGCCGCCGAACAGCTTGATGGTGTCCATGGTGGCCATGGCCAGGCCCGCGCCGTTCACCAGGCAGCCGATGTTGCCGTCCAGGCTGATGTAGGCCAGGTCGAACTTGCTGGCCTGCACCTCGGCCGGGTCTTCCTCGTCCAGGTCACGCAGGGCCACGATTTCGGGGTGGCGGAACAGCGCGTTGGCGTCGAAGTTGAACTTGGCGTCCAGGGCGATGATGTTGCCCTTGCTGTCGCGGTTCAGGGGGTTGATCTCGACCAGGCTGGCGTCGGTCGCCATGTAGCACTGGTACAGCTTGCGGCACACGTCCACAAACTGCGGCACCGAGCCGGCGGGCATGGCCACGCCCGTGGCCAGTTCCTGGCCCTGTGCATCGGTCAGGCCGACCAGCGGGTCGACGAACACCTTGACGATCTTCTCGGGCGTGCTGTGCGCCACTTCCTCGATGTCCATGCCGCCTTCGCTGGAGGCGATGAAGGCTACCTTCTGCGTCGCGCGGTCGGTGACCACGGACAGGTAGTACTCCTTCTGGATGTCGGCGCCTTCCTCGATGTACAGGCGGCGCACCTTCTGGCCCTCGGGCCCGGTCTGGTGCGTGACCAGCTGCATGCCCAGGATCTGGCCCGCCAGCTCCTTCACCTGCTCGATGGACTTGGCCAACTTGACGCCGCCGCCCTTGCCGCGCCCGCCGGCGTGGATCTGGGCCTTGACCACCCACACGGGGCCGCCCAGCTTTTGCGCCGCCTCGACGGCTTCCTGAACGGTGAACGCGGGGATGCCGCGGGGAACGGGCACGCCAAATTGACGCAGGATCTCCTTGCCCTGGTACTCGTGGATTTTCATGAGGCTCTCTCGGAGTGGGAACGGAAACGCCCGGGCCGCGGGTCCAGCAGGGCTGGCGCCGCCCGCGTGCGTGCAGCAACGTGATGCGCCCGTGAATGTATCATGCTGCGGTGCATCAATCACGGCCGGCCGGGCATTGGGCCCGCCGCGCGGGATGCCTTTTCATTCGCACGAGGACAGCGCGCATGGCTCGGATTTTCATCGACGGCGAGGCCGGCACCACCGGCCTGCAGATCCGCGAGCGGCTGCAGGACATGGCCGGCGTGAGCGTGGTCAGCATCGACCCGGCGCGCCGCAAGGACCCCGCGGCCAAGCGCGAGATCATGGCCGCGGTCGACCTGGTCATCCTGTGCCTGCACGACGACGCGGCGCGCGAGTCGGTGGCCATGATCGACGCCCTGCCGGGCAAGAAGCCCCGCATCATCGACGCCAGCACGGCGCACCGCGTGGCCGAGGGCTGGGTGTTCGGCTTTGCCGAGCTGGCACCTGGCCAACGCGCCGCCATCCAGGCCGCCGAGCGGGTGGCCAACCCCGGCTGCTACGCCACCGGCGCCATCGCGCTGCTGCGCCCGCTGGTGGACGCCGGCGTGCTGCCGCCCGACTACCCCGTGACCCTGCCCTCGGTGAGCGGCTACACCGGCGGCGGGCGCACCATGATCGAGGCCTACGAGGCCGGCCAGGCCCCCGCCTACGAGCTGTACGCCCTGGGCCTCAAGCACAAGCACCTACCCGAGATCGTGAAATATGGGCACCTCACGCGTCGGCCGATCTTCATCCCGGCCGTGGGCAACTTCGACCAGGGCATGCTGGTCGAGCTGCCGCTGCACCTGGACCTGCTGCCCGGTCGCCCCGGCGCCGGGCGGCTGCACGACATCTATGCCGCCCACTACGCCGGCAGCGAGTGGGTGCGCGTGGAGCCGGCGCACGAGTCCGGCAAGCTGGACGCGGTGGCGCTGAAAGACAGCGATCGCCTGGAAATCCGCGTCTTCGGCAATCAGGATGCCGGTCACGCCGTGGCCGTGGCGTGCCTGGACAACCTGGGCAAGGGCGCCAGCGGCGCCGCGGTGCAAAACCTGCAGCTGATGCTGAACCTGGACTGAAGCCCGGGCTTAGGGCACGCCGTTTTCCAGCGGCTGCAGCAGCAGGGCGGCGGCATGGGCGAACTCGCCCGCCGCAGTGCGGCCCGCGCGCGCCAGGATGGCCTCCAGCAGCGGGTTGAGCAGGGGCAGCAGTTCGGGCACCTGAGCCGCGCGCTCGACGCGCCAGCGATAGGGCGCGCCGGTGTCGCCCAGATGGCGCTCGATCGAGCGCAGCATGAAGTCCCCCAGTGCCTCGTGCACGCTCGGTTCGCCGCGCGGGCTGGCCATCGGCGCAGCAAAGGAGGACAGGTCTTGCGGCACGCTGGCCAGCAGTTCGGACGCCGCTCCGGATCGCGTGGCCCGGCCGCCCGCCGTCGGGCGGGTCGTCGTCGCCGAGTCGGGAAAAATATAGCCCGCGGCCAGCAGCCAGCGCAGGCCACCCGTGGTGATGGCGTTGCGGCCCACGGAATTCAGCAGGTCGGCGCGGGTGCGCCGGCCATCGACCATGCGCAGCAGCGCGTGCAGCTCGCGCAGCAGCAGCGGTTGCTCGGCCGCGCATTCGCGCCGACCCTTGGGGCTCAAGCTGAAGACGGTGTCCATTGTTGTTCTCTCCCTGGCGGCCGCTTCGTACCGGGCCGTTCCGTCCGGCGACGCTCGAGCCGCACCGGACAAGCGCCGATTGGAAAGCAGGCCGAGGGGCGCCGTCAATGGGCTGCCGGTCGCCGCGGCGCAGGCCGTCACGCTGCGCGCGACAAATGTCACGCCGGATGCGTCCGGACATCGGCGCGGGCGGGATCAGCCCGGCTCGTCCTCGGCCGGCGGGTGGTTCAGCAGCTGCCGCACCACCTCGCCGCCGAAGCCGCGCGCAGCCAGAAAGCGCATCTGGCGCGCCCGCTCGGCCGCATCGCGCGGCGGCTGGCCGAATTTCTTGCGCCAGACCTCCTGCGCGCGCGCCAGCTCGGTGTCGCGCAGCGCGCCGGCTGCCGTGCGGATCAGCTCTTCGGGCACGCCCTTGGCGCGCAGCTCCTGCAGCACGCGCGCGTTGCCCACGCGGGCCGCACGGCGATGCACCAGCGACTCGGCCACGCGTGCCTCGTCGATGAAACCCTTGGCGGCCAGCTCGTCCAGCACGCGCTCCACGGCGCCGGGCGCGTCCTCGTCGGTGACGAAGCGCGCCAGCTTGGCCGCCAGCTCGGCGCGCGAATGCTCGCGGGCGGCCAGATAACGCAAGGCTCGCGCCTTGAGGGACGGGCCGGGGCGCGCGGCCGGACCGCCCACCGCCTCAATCCTGCTCGTCGCCCGCGGCCGCCGGTGCCGCTGCCGGCCGCAGGGCAATGCCCAGTGAGTCGCGCACCTTGTTTTCGATCTCCCTGGCCAGATCGGCGTTCTCGCGCAGAAACTCGCGCGCGTTGTCGCGGCCCTGGCCGATTTTCTCGCCGTTGTAGGCGTACCAGGCGCCGCTCTTGTCCAGCACCTTGGCGTTCACGCCCATGTCGATGATCTCGCCCTCGCGCGAGATGCCCTCGCCGAACAGGATGTCGAACTCGGCCGTCTTGAAGGGCGGGCTGACCTTGTTCTTGACCACCTTGACCTTGGTCTCGTTGCCGATCGCCACGTCGCCCTTCTTGATGGTGCCGATGCGGCGGATGTCCAGGCGCACGCTGGCGTAGAACTTGAGCGCGTTGCCGCCGGTGGTGGTCTCGGGGCTGCCGAACATGACGCCGATCTTCATGCGGATCTGGTTGATGAAGATCACCGTGCAGTTGGTCTTCTTGATGGTGGCCGTCAGCTTGCGCAGCGCCTGGCTCATCAGGCGCGCCTGCAGGCCGGGCAGGCTGTCGCCCATCTCGCCCTCGATCTCGGCCTTGGGCGTGAGCGCCGCGACCGAGTCGACCACCACCAGGTCGACCGCGCCCGAGCGCACCAGGCTGTCCACGATCTCCAGCGCCTGCTCGCCGGTGTCGGGCTGGCTGATCAGCATGTCGGACAGGTTGACGCCCAATTTCTGCGCGTAGCCCGTGTCCAGCGCGTGCTCGGCGTCGATGAAGGCGCAGGTGCCGCCCAGCTTCTGCATCTCGGCGATGACCTGCAGCGTGAGCGTGGTCTTGCCCGAGCTTTCCGGACCGTAGATCTCGATCACCCGGCCGCGCGGCAGGCCGCCCACGCCCAGGGCGATGTCCAGGCCCAGCGAGCCGGTGGAGACGACCTGGATGTCCTCGATCGCCTCGCCCTCGCCCAGGCGCATGATGGTGCCCTTGCCGAACTGCTTTTCGATCTGGGCCAGCGCGGCCTGCAGGGCCTTGGCTTTCTCGGTCTTGTCGGCAACCGCCATGTCCATGATTTTCTCCTTGTGATTCAGTGGCTTGGTGCATTCGGTCCCGCCGATGAGCGGGGTAATCTGGATGCATGAACAGGACTGTACAGGAATACATTTAATTCGGTAAACCGATTTTTAAGTCAGTTTGGCTTACCATTTGCACATGATTGCCGAAGCCGCCGACGACCGCTGGCGCCAGACCCACCTGGGGCGCCTGCTGGGGCACGCCATGCGGCGCTTCGACGAGCGCGTGCTGAGCTTGATGGCGGCCAGCGAGCGCGCCCCGCTGGCGCTGTCCAACCTGGCGGCGCGCGACAAGGTGGGCGCGGCCATCGTGCACGTCACGCGCCATCTGCCGCTGGGCGGCGCGCGCCTGACCGAGCTGGCGCTCTGGGCGGGGATGAGCAAGCAGTCCATGGGCGACCTGGTCGACCAGTGCGAGGCCTGGGGCCTGGTCACGCGCGAGCGCGACGCGCACGATGCGCGCGCGCGCCGCATCGCCTTCACCATCGCCGGGCTGGACTGGCTGGCCGCCTTCCAGGCCGCCGTGACGCAGGCCGAGGCGGAATTTCGCGCCGCCGTGGGCGCCGAGGTGGCCACGGTGGTGGCGCTGGGGCTGGATGCCTACGCCAGCGGCCCCTGAAGGGCGGGGCGCGCCACTAGAATTTCCCTTCGAACGCCCGCCGTGGCGCAACCGCCGGAGACACCCATGCGCATCCTCATTGCCGAAGACGACCAGGTGTTGGCCGATGGCCTGCTGCGCAGCCTGCGCGCCGCCGGCGCGGCGGTCGACCACGTGGCCAGCGGCGCCGAGGCCGACACCGCCCTGCTGACCACCACCGAGTTCGACCTGCTGATCCTGGACCTGGGCCTGCCGAAGCTGCACGGCCTGGAGGTGCTGCGCCGCCTGCGCGCGCGCGGGCAGTCGCTGCCGGTGCTCATCCTGACGGCCGCCGACGGCGTGGAGGAGCGCGTCAAGGGGCTGGACCTGGGCGCCGACGACTACATGGCCAAGCCCTTTGCGCTGTCCGAGCTGGAGGCGCGCGTGCGCGCGCTCACGCGCCGCGGCATGGGCGCGGCCAGCAGCGTGATCCGCCACGGCCCGCTGGAGTACGACCAGACCGGCCGCGTGGCCCACATCGACGGCCAGCTGATCGACTTGTCGGCGCGCGAGCTGGGCCTGCTGGAGGTGCTGCTGCAGCGCTCGGGCCGGCTGGTCAGCAAGGAGCAGCTGGTCGAGCGCCTGTGCGAGTGGGGCGAGGAGGTCAGCCACAACGCCATCGAGGTCTACATCCACCGCCTGCGCAAGAAGATCGAGCAGGGGCCGATCCGCATCGCCACCGTGCGCGGGCTGGGCTACTGCCTGGAAAAAATTCAAGGCTGATTGGCCTGCGGCCCTTGTACCATCTGCGCAAGCAGCTATAAAAACAGAAGTATCGGCGTGAAGCTCTTTCAACGCACCCAGCGCTCGCTGTTCGGCGAGATCCTGGACTGGATGCTCACCCCGCTGCTGCTGCTGTGGCCCATCAGCCTGGCGCTGACCTGGCTGGTGGCGCAGAACCTGGCCAACAAGCCCTTCGACCGCGCCCTGGTCGACAACACCCAGGCGCTGGCGCAGTACCTGAGCGTCGGGCCCGACCACCGCCTGCAGTTCGCCTTTCCGCAGGCCGCCGGCGAGCTGCTGCGCGCCGACGATGCCGACAACGTGTACTACCAGGTGCTGGGGCCCGGCGGCGCCTTCGTCTCGGGCGCGCGCGCGCTGCCGCACCCGCCCGAGGCGCCGGCGACCGATGCCGGCGCCCCGGCCGCCGAGCCGCAGCTGCGCGACGCCGAATACCAGGGCGTGCCGGTGCGCGTGGCCGCGCTGTGGGTGCCGGTCGAAGGCCTGGCCGGCCCGGCGCTGGTGCAGGTGGCCGAGACGCGCGAAAAGCGCAGCGTGCTGGCCGCCGAGATCATCAAGGGCGTGATGCTGCCGCAGTTCGCCATCCTGCCGCTGGCGGTGCTGCTGGTGTGGCTGGCGCTGGTGCGCGGCATCCGGCCGCTGTCCGAGCTGGAGCGGCGCATCCGCGGGCGCCGCCCGGACGACTTGTCGCCGCTGGACGAAAGCGCCGTGCCGCAGGAAGTGGGCCCGCTGGTGGACTCGGTCAACGAGCTGCTGACGCGGCTGAAGGACTCCATCGCCACGCAAAAGCGCTTCCTGGCCGACGCCGCGCACCAGCTCAAGACCCCCCTGGCCGGACTGCGCATGCAGGCCGACCTGGCCCAGCGCGCCGACGCCAGCGAGGCCGACCTGAAGCAGTCGCTGCAGCAGATCGGCCGCGCCAGCATGCGCGCCACGCACACCGTCAACCAGCTGCTGGCGCTGGCGCGCGCCGAAAGCGGCAGCACGGAGCTGGCGCGCCAGCCCTGCGACCTGGCCGCCATCACGCGCGACGCCGTGCAGGAGGCGGTGCCACGCGCGCTGCGCCAGCGCATCGACCTGGGCTACGACGGCCCGCCGCCCGGCACGCCCGGCACCGTGCTGACGGGCAACGCCACCCTGCTGCACGAGCTGGTGCGCAACCTGGTGGACAACGCGCTCAAGTACACCCCCAGCGAGCCGGCGCAGCCCGGCGTGGTGACGGTGCGCCTGCGCATCGGCGGCCTGCACGACGCGCGCGTGCTGCAGGTGGAGGACAACGGCCCCGGCATCCCCGCCGCCGAGCGCGCGCACGTCCTGCAACCCTTCTATCGCGTGCTGGGCAGCGCGGTGGACGGCTCGGGCCTGGGCCTGTCGATCGTCGACGAGATCGCGCGCCAGCACCGCGCGACGGTCGCGGTCGACGACGCGCACCCGGGGCAGCAGCCGCCGGGCGCCTGCTTCACGGTGCGCTTTCCGTCGCCGGCCGATACAGGTTGAGCTGCAGGCGCTCACGCTCGATGGCGCGCGCCACCGCCGGCACCTGGGCCGTGCGCTGCACGTGCGTCCACAGCAGCGCGCGCTGCGCCGGGTCGATGCCGGCCAGGCTGCCCCAGCGCGTCAGCGTCAGCGCGTAGGTGTCCAGCGGGCCGCAGTGCGCGCCGCCCAACCAGTCGTGGCCGCCCGCGTGCGCGGCGCGCACCCGCTCCTGCAATTCGTCCAGCAGCGCCGGGTACTGCGCGCGCGCATGGGCCTGGATGGCCTTCTGCGCCGCCGCGTCGTCGCTGAACTTGTGCGGCATGAAGATGTGGGTGAAGGTGGGGTGCACCGTGTTGTTCATCCAGGCCAGCGCCTCGACGAAGCGCGCGCGCGCCAGCGGCTCGCGCGGGATGAAGGCGTTTTCTGGAAACAGGCCGTCGATGTAGGTCACCAGCGCCAGGATCTGCGTGATGACCTGGCCCTCGTGCACCAGGGCAGGCACCTGGCCGCGCGGGTTGATGGCCCGGTACTCGGGGCTGTTTTGTTCATTCTTGTGCAGCTTGACCAGCATCGGCTCGAAGGTGGCGCCGGCCAGTTCGAGCATGGAATGCGGCACGAAGGAGCAGGCGCCGCTGGCGTAGTAGAGCTTGAGGGTCATGGCGAGATCCTGAAGGACGACGAAATGGACTGGGCAGCATACCGCGCACGCGCGGCGGGCTCAATCGGCGCGGGTTCATTCGCAGGGATGCAGCGGCCGGCCCGCCAGCGCCGGGCCCAGCGCCAGCACCTGGGCGCGCAGCGCGGCGTCGGCCTGCGGCAGGCGCAGCTGGTAGCTGGCGCTGTCGCGCCGCTCGGCCACCACGTGCGCGGTGCGCACGCCCTTGCGGCCCAGTTCGCCCAGCGCGCGCTGGGCGGCTTCTTCGGTCGAATAGCGCCCCAGAGAAATGCCGGGCTCGAAGGCCGCGCCAGGGCGGTCGGTGTCCATCCCCAGCTCGCGCAGCTCGGCGCGCTTGGCACGCACCGCGTCGGCGTCGGCCAGCTTGCCGATGTAGACCATCCAGCGACCCGACAGCACGGTGCCGTCCAGGCGCCAGCTGCCGGCCGGCAGGCCGGCGACGGCGCTGCGCAGCGCACTGGCCTGCTGCTCGTCGAAGGGGCCGGCCTGCAGGCACGCCGCGGCGACGGCCGGGGCGGGTGCCGGCTCCGGCTCGGCGCGGCGCGCGGGCGCGGCGGCGGGGGCGTCCTCGGCCAGCGCATGCAGCCGCAGCGCCTCGGCGTGCAGCGGCGCCGGGCGCGGCGTCTCGGCGGCTCTGCCGGCGGCGCTGCGCGACCACGCCCACAGGCCGGCGTTGGCCAGCAGCAGCACCAGCACCAGCGCGCGCAGCATCAGCGCCCGCCCTCCGCGGGCCGCACGCTGACCTCGGCGCTGCTGATCTCGCGCCGGCCGGCCGCGGTGTCGACCTGCAGCGCGCCACTCGGCCCCACGCCCAGGGCCAGGCCTTCGGTGCCGTCGGACAGGCGCACCGGGCGGCGCGCCAGCACGTCGCGCGCGTTGAAGCGCGCCGCCAGCGGCGCAAAGCCGTCCTGCTCGAAGCACCGCACGGCCCGCACCAGCGGCGCCAGCAGGCGCGCCAGCGCCGCCGGCGCGTCCACGCCGGGCAGCAGCTCCTGCAACGCCGCGGGCGGGGTGGAAAAGCCCTCGCCCGGTCGCGGCGCGATGTTCAAGCCCACGCCGATCACCACCTGGCGCGTGGCCTGCGCGGGGGCGACGGCGGTTTCGACCAGGATGCCGGCCAGCTTGCGGTCTTGCCACCACAAGTCGTTGGGCCACTTCAGGCCGATGGCCGGGTGCAGGCTTTCGGCCACCGCCAGGCCGACGGCCAGCGACAGCCCCGACCAGTCGCGCGGCGCCAGCGGCAGGGCGAGCGAAAACGACAGCGCCGCCCCCGGCGCGCCGCTTTGCCAGGGCCGGCCCAGGCGGCCGCGCCCGGCGCTTTGCTGCTCGGCCACCAGCAGCGCCGGCGTGGTGGCGCCGGCGCGGGCGCGGCGCATCAGCTCGGTGTTGGTCGAATCGATGCGGGCGCGCAGCTCCACCGTTGCGCCGGGCAGCAGGGCCTCCAGCGTTGCGCGCAGATCGGCCGCCGGCCAAATGAAATGAAGCCCCCCACGCTCCCCCGCTGTGCGTGGTGCGCTGCCCCCCAGGGGGGCCTTCGCGCCTTCGGGCGGCCGTGCGGCGCTCGATATTTCGCCCCCACGCTCCCCCGCTGCGCGTGGTGCGCTGCCCCCCAGGGGGGCCTTCGCGCCTTCGGGCGGCCGTGCGGCGCTCATGGTCGGCTCAGCGTTTGCTGGGCGCCTTGCCGCGCCCTGACTTTTTGCGATCGGCGCCCTCGGCCGTTTCGAGGTCGCTGGACAGCAGGGTGCCACGGCAGTTGCGGCTGCCGCAGCGGCAGGGATAGTCGGCCTTGAGCTCGGGCGTGAGCGGCTCGTCGATCACCAGGCCGTAGTCGTAGTTCAGCTCGGTGCCGGCCGGGATGGCGCGGCGCGCGGTGATGAAGATGCGCCCGTCCTCCTCGTCGGCCACGCAGTTGGGCGAGCAGCTGTGGTTGATCCAGCGCGAGGCGTTGCCGCCGTGCAGCGCATCGATCACGCGATCTTCGTCGATGTGGAAGTAGAAGGTGTGGTTGGGATCCTGCGGGTCGTGCGGGTGGCGCCGCTGCGCCTCGTCCCAGCCGATGATCTCGCCCACGTATTCGATGATGCGGGTACCGCGCGGGATGTCCACCAGCGCGAACACGCCCTTGCCGTGCACGCCCGAACGGCGCACCTGGATGCGGCGGCCCGTGCTGGATTGGGCCGGGGACGAAGCGGGAGATTTGTGGGCCACGGGAAATTTGCTATGTTGAATTCATGCATGTGCGTGCGCAGGCGCGCGCGCGTGAGAGCATCGGATTCTAAAGAGCCCCATGAAGACACTGGTCATCGCTGAAAAACCCTCGGTCGCGCAGGACATCGTGCGCGCCCTCACGCCCGTCGTGGGCGCCTTCGACAAGCACGACGAGCATTTCGAGAACGCGCACTACATCGTCACCAGCGCCGTCGGCCACCTGGTCGAGATCCAGGCGCCCGAGCAGTACGACGTCAAGCGCGGCAAATGGAGCTTCGCCCACCTGCCGGTGATTCCGCCGCACTTCGACCTCAAGCCCGTGGACAAGACCAGGACGCGCCTGAACGCGGTGGTCAAGCAGGCGCGGCGCAAGGACGTCGACCGCCTGATCAACGCCTGCGACGCCGGGCGCGAGGGCGAGCTGATCTTTCGCCTGATCGAGCAGTACGCCTTCGGCGGCGATGAAGCCGCCGCTCCAGCCCGCGGAAAGGCGCAGCGCAAGCCGGTGCAGCGCCTGTGGCTGCAAAGCATGACGCCGCAGGCCATCCGCGACGGCTTCGAGCACCTGCGCAGCGACGCGCAGATGCGCGGCCTGCAGGACGCCGCGCGCAGCCGCAGCGAGGCCGACTGGCTGGTCGGCATCAACGGCACGCGCGCCATGACGGCCTTCAACTCGCAGGGCGGCGGCTTCTTCCTGACCACCGTCGGGCGGGTGCAGACGCCTACGCTGGCGGTGGTGGTGGAGCGCGAGGAGCAGATCCGCGCCCACGTGGCGCGCGACTACTGGGAGGTGCACGCCAGCTTCGGCGCCGAGGCCGGCAGCTACGTCGGCAAGTGGTTCGACGCCGCCTGGAAGAAAAACCCCGACGACGCCGAGCAGCGCGCCGACCGCCTGTGGCAGGCCGCGCAGGCGCAGGCCATTGCCGCCGCCGTGCAGGGCCAGCGCTGCCGCGTGCGCGAGGAAAGCAAGCCCAGCACCCAGGCCAGCCCGCTGCTGTTCGACCTGACCAGCCTGCAGCGCGAGGCCAACGGCCGCTTCGGCTATTCGGCCAAGACCACGCTGGCGCTGGCGCAAAGCCTGTACGAGCGCCACAAGGCGCTGACCTACCCGCGCACCGACTCGCGCCACCTGCCCGAGGACTATCTGGCGGTGGCCAGGAAGACTTTCGAGATGCTGGCCGGCGGCCACCAGGGCCACCTGGCGCCGCACGCGCGCAAGGCGCTGGAGGCGGGCTACGTGCGCGCCAGCAAGCGCATCTTCGACAACAGCAAGGTGTCGGACCACTTCGCCATCATCCCCACGCTGCAGGAGCCCGGCAGCCTGTCCGAGGCCGAGCGGCGCCTGTACGACCTGGTGGTGCGCCGCTTCATGGCGGTGTTCTATCCCAGCGCCGAATACCAGGTCACGACCCGCGTCACCACGGCCACGCACGAGGGCAAGGACTACGACTTTCAGAGCAACGGCAAGGTGCTGGTGCAGCCCGGCTGGCTGGCCATCTACGGCAAGGAGGCGGACGACGAGGTCGAGAAAAAGGAGGGCGACAGCGGCAAGTCGCTGGTGGCCGTGCGCCCCGGCGAGCGGGTGCAGCACGAATCGACCGAGATCAAGGCCCTGCGCACGCGCCCGCCGGCACGCTACAGCGAAGCCACCCTGCTGGGCGCCATGGAAGGCGCCGGCAAGACCATCGACGACGACGAGCTGCGCGAGGCCATGCAGGAAAAGGGCCTGGGCACGCCCGCCACGCGCGCGGCCATCATCGAGGGCCTGATCGGCGAGAAATACCTGCTGCGCGAGGGCCGCGAGCTGATCCCCACCGCCAAGGCGTTCCAGCTGATGACGCTGCTGCGCGGGCTGCAGGTCGAGGAACTCAGCAAGCCCGAACTGACCGGCGAGTGGGAATACAAGCTGGCGCAGATGGAAAAGGGCCAGCTCAGTCGCGAGGCCTTCATGCGCGAGATCGCCGCCATGACCGAGCGCATCGTCCAGAAGGCCAAGGAGTTCGACCGCGACAGCGTGCCGGGCGACTACGCCACCTTGCACACGCCCTGCCCGCACTGCGGCGGCGTGGTGAAGGAAAACTACCGCCGCTATGCCTGCGTCGGCCGGTCGGACGACGCTTCACTTTCCGGGGTCGACGGCGCCGCCGAAGGCTGCGGCTTTTCCTTCACCAAGACGCCGGGCGGGCGCACCTTCTCGACCGAGGAGGCCGAAACGTTCCTGCGCGAGCGCCGCATCGGCCCGCTGGACGGCTTTCGCAGCAAGGCCGGCTGGCCCTTCAGCGCCGAGCTGACCCTGGTGCCCGACGAGGCGACGGGCATCCCCAAGCTCGAGTTCGACTTCGGCGACGACGCCAAGGCCGAGCAGACGGGCGAGATCGTCGACCTGTCGGCGGTCGAGAACCTGGGGCCGTGCCCCAAGTGCGGCGGCGCCGTCAAGGCCTTCGGCAAGAGCTACGTGTGCGAGCGCAGCGTGCCCACCGCGCAGCAGCCGGTGCCCAGCTGCGACTTCAAGAGCGGCCAGGTCATCCTGCAGCAGCCGGTGGAGCCGGCGCAGATGAGAAAGCTGCTGCAGGACGGCAAGACCGACGTGCTGGACAAGTTCGTCAGCATGCGCACGCGCCGCCCCTTCAAGGCCCGCCTGGCCTGGAACGCCGAGGAGGGCAAGGTCGGCTTCGAGTTCGAGCCGCGCGAAGGCGGCCGCAAATACCCGCCGCGCAAGACCGCGGCCGCCGCCGCCGCTGCCAAAACTACAAAATCAGGAGCTGCCGGCGCTCGATCCACGGGCGCTGCAGCCCCAAAAACCTCAAAAACCGCGGCCACCGCCAAGAAAGCCGCCACGCCCGTCAAAAAGACCGCCAAGGCCCCGCGCGCCGGCACGCTCAAGCCCAGCGCCGCCCTGCAGGCCGTCATCGGCGCCGGCCCCTTCGGCCGCGGCGAGGTGATGAAGAAGCTGTGGGACTACATCAAGGCCCACCAACTGCAAGACCCGCAGGACAAGCGCAGCATCCGCGCCGACGACAAGCTGAGGCCCGTCTTCGGCGCCGACAGCGTCGGCATGTTCAAGCTGGCGGGCATCGTGGGCCAGCATCTGTCCTGATCCGGGCTGCGCCATGCCGACGTCGCCCATCCACCGCCGCCCCCGCATCGGCCTGGCCCTGGGCAGCGGCTCGGCACGCGGCTGGGCGCACATCGGGGTGCTGCGGGCGCTGCTGGAGGCCGGCATCAAGCCCGACGTGGTGTGCGGCGCCTCGGTGGGCGCCATCGTGGGCGCGGCCTATGCCACGGGGCAGCTCGACCGCTTCGAGGACTGGGTGCGCGGCATGGACCGGCGCGCCGTGATGTCGCTCATGGACTTCAACCTGAGCGGCGGCATGCTCAAGGGCGGGCGGCTGGTGGCCACCTTGCGCGAGCACTTCGACGCCCAGCCGATCGAGGCGCTGGCCATGCCCTTTGCCGCCGTCGCCACGGCGCTGCACACCGGCGACGAGGTGTGGCTGCGCAGCGGCTCGGTGACCGACGCGGTGCGCGCCTCGTTCGCGCTGCCGGGCCTGTTCACGCCGGTGTGGCAGGACGGGCGCCTGCTGGCCGACGGCGGCCTGGTCAACCCGGTGCCGGTGACGCTGGCGCGCGCGCTGGGTGCCGACTGGGTGATCGCGGTCGATCTGAACCACGACAAGCTGGCACGCTACTTTCACGACACGCCGGCGTCGGCGCCCGAACCCGAGCCGCCCGAGGCATCGGCCGGCTGGATGCAGTCGCTGCAGCAGGGCCTGGGCGCGCTGTGGCCGCTGGGCAAGGACGCGCCGGCGCCCGACGCCGAGCCGCCGCTGCCCTCGCTGCTGAGCGTGGTGAGCGACAGCATCAACGTGATGCAGGTGCGCATCACGCGCAGCCGCATGGCGGGCGATCCGCCCGAGGCGGTGGTGGCGCCACGCCTGGCGCACATGGCGCTGCTGGACTTTCACCGTGCGGCCGAGGCCATCGACGCCGGCCGCGCCGCCACGCGCGAAATCCTGCCGCAGCTGGCCGAGCTGGGCCTGATCAGCCCGCCCGCCGCGCCCGCGCCGCCCGCGCCGAATCCGCCTTCAGCCTGAGCGCGGCGCGACGCCGTCCATGGCAAAGCGCCGCGGCACCGCCAGCAGCACCGCCGCCATGAAGACGGCGGCCACGGCCATGCCGACGTACAGCTCGCTGGTGGCGGCCGCCAGCGCGGCCTTCAGCCAACTCTGCACCGCGGCGGGCGCGGCGCCGCCCTGCAGCAGCGCCAGCACCGAGTCGACGCCGGCCGGCAGCTCGCCGCGCAGCGCCGGCGGCGCCTGCGCCAGCCGCTGGCCCATGGCGTGGTTGAACAGGGCGCCGAACACCGCCGCGCCCAGGCTTTGCCCCAGGTAGCGCGCGAACATGTTGCCGCCGGTGACCACGCCGCGCTGCTGCCAGCCCACCACCGACTGCGCGCCCACCAGCAGCGCGGTGGACAGCAGGCCGAAGCCGGCGCCCAGCACCAGCTGGTCGAGCACCACCGCCCACACCGGCTGCGGCTGCGGCAGGGCGCGAAAGCCCAGCGCCGCCGCCAGCGCCAGCGCGGCGCCCAGCAAGGCCGTGTCGCGATAGCCGATGCGCAGGTACAGCCGCGCCGACAGCGCCGAGGCCGCGGGCCAGCCCAGGCTCAGGCTGGCCAGCACCAGGCCGGCGGCAATGGCGCCCAGGCCCTGCACCGACTGCAACAGGGTGGGCAGATAGATGCTGGGCGCCATCATGGCCAGGCCCATGGCGATCATCACGAGGTTGGAGCCGGCCAGCGCGCGGTCGCGCCACAGCCAGCCGGGCATCACCGGCTCGGCGGCGCGCCCTTCCACCCACACCAGCGCCGCCAAGGCCGCGGCGGCGGTGGCCAGCAGCGCCAGCGAGGGCGCCGAGCCCCAGGCCCAGGCCTGTCCGCCCTCCAGCAGCGCCACGATCAGCGCGCCCAGCGCCAGCAGCACCAGGGCGGCGCCGGCCCAGTCGATGCGCGGGCGGCGCAGCTGGCGCCGCTCGTGCAGAAAGCGCCCGATCAGGCCCAGCGCCAGCACGCCGATCGGCAGGTTGACCAGAAAAATCCAGTGCCAGCTGGCGTACTGGGCAAAGGCGCCGCCCAGCAGCGGCCCGGCAATGGCCGCCATGCCCCACATGCTGGACAGCCAGCCCTGCACGGCGCCGCGCTCTTACACCGCGTACAAATCGCCCGCCAGCGTGTTGACGGTGGCCATCACCGCGCCCGCGCCCAGGCCCTGCAGGCCGCGAAACACGATCAGCGCATGCATGCTCCACGCCAGCGAGCAGGCCGCCGAGCCGGCCAAAAAAATGAGGGCGCCGCCGATCAGCACCGGCTTGCGGCCCAGCAGGTCGGCCAGCTTGCCGTAGATCGGGATGGTCACGGTCTGCGCCAGCACGTAGATCGAGAACACCCAGCTCACCAGGGCCAGGCCGCCCAGATCGCCCACGATCTGCGGGATGGCGGTGGCCACGATGTTGGTGTCCATGGCGGCCAGCAGCATCATGGCCATCAGGCCG
Source organism: Burkholderiales bacterium (assembly GCA_017307865.1). Classification (GTDB taxonomy): domain Bacteria; phylum Pseudomonadota; class Gammaproteobacteria; order Burkholderiales; family Burkholderiaceae_C; genus Ottowia; species Ottowia pentelensis. The sequence continues at coordinate 29,927 of JAFKGE010000059.1, forward strand.
GCCAGCACCCAGCGGCGCTGGCGCGCGTCGGGCGCGGCGGGGGCCGGCGCCGCGGCGACGGTCATGACTCGGCGGCGTCCGCAACCGACTGCACGGTGGTCAGCGCCAGGCACAGGTCCTGCCAGGCCTTGGCCTTGTCGGGCAGGGCGCGCAGCAGGTAGGCCGGGTGGTAGGTCACGATCACCGGCACGCCCTGGTAGTGGTGCACGCGCCCGCGCAGGCGGCCGATGGGCTCGCTGGTGTTCAGCAGCGCCTGCACGGCAAAGCGCCCCATGGCCAGGATGATGCGCGGGCGCACCAGCGCCACCTGGCGGCGCAGGTAGGGCTCGCACTGCGCCATTTCGTCCGGCAGCGGGTTGCGGTTGCCCGGCGGGCGGCACTTGATGACGTTGGCGATGTAGACGCCGTGCTTCAAGCCATTTTGGCCTCCAGCGCCCACTGGATAAGCGCTGTCAGCTTCCGCTTTGATAGCATCATCGATGGTGCGCGACAGGCCGATGGCGGCCAGCATGTTGTCCAGCAGCTTGCCGGCCGGGCCGACGAAGGGCTCGCCCAGGCGGTCCTCGGTCTCGCCCGGCGCCTCGCCCACCACCATCCAGTCGGCCGTGCGGCTGCCGACGCCGAACACCGCCTGCGTGCGGCCCACGCACAGCCCGCAGGCGCGGCAGCCGGCCACGGCGGCCTGCAGCGCGTCCCAGTCCATGGCCTCGATGCCGGCGGGACGCGGGCTGGGCACGAAGTCGCCGGCGGGCGCGGGCGCTGCGGCTGGTGCAGCGGGGGCGGGCGGCGTGGCGCGCACGCGCGGCGGTGGCGATGCGGCCGGGGCCATGGGCGTCGCAGGCTGCACGGGCGGCACCGCCTCGGCCGCCACTGCCGCCACCCGTTCGGCCGGCGGCGTGGGCGCCCTGGGCTGCGGTGCCCACAGCCGCACGCCCATTTCCGCGAGCATCGCCCGCTGGCGCGCATCCAGATCCAAAGTCATCATGCCCCCACGCTCCCCCGCTTCGCGTGGTGCGCTGCCCCCCGAGGGGGCGTTCGCGCCTTCGGGCGGCCGGGCGGCGCTCACGCCGCACCCCCATCCGCCAGCCGCAGGTTCATCACCACCGCATCCTCGCGCTGGCCGCGGCCGGCGGGGTAATAGGCCTTGCGCAGGCCGACCTGGGCAAAGCCGTGCTGGCGGTAGATTTGCTGAGCGCGCACATTGCTGGCGCGCACCTCCAGCCACAGCCATTCGGCCTGCTGCCAGCGCGACCACAGCGCCAGCGCGTCCAGCATGGCGCGCGCCCAGCCCTGGTGCTGGTAGGCCGGCGCGACGGTGATGTTGAGCAGGTGCACCTCGCGGTAGCCGGCCATGGCGACGAAGTAGCCCGCCAGCTCGTCACCGACCCACAGGCACTGCGCCAGGTAGCCGGCGGCAACGCTGTCGCTGAAGTTGCCGCGCGACCAGGGGTGGCTGTAGACGGCCTGCTCGATGGTCTGCACCGCGTCCAGTTGCGCGGCCGACAGCGGCTCGAAGCGCGCCGCACCCGGCGGACGGGGCAGCGCGTCGGCGAGGGGCGGGGTGGGCAGGGCGCTCATGATCGCTCGCCTGACGTCAGCGCGCGGCCGCCGCGGCGCGCTCGGCGGTGGTTTGCGCCACCTTGTCGCGCACGTACAGCGGCAGCGCCTGCTCGGCCGGCACCGCACGGCCGGCGGCCAGCAGCGCCGGCGCCAGGCCCAGCAGGGCGTGCGCGCTGGGCGCGGCGGCGTGTTGCGGCAGCGCCCGCAGCGCGGCCGGCAGGCGTGCGCCGTAGGCCGCGAAGGCGTTGCCGGCCAGCACCCAGGGCGCCGCCGGCCCGGCCGGCAGGGCCAGGGCCTCGGGCGCGCCCACCTGGGCCTCGCCCAAAGCCGTCCAGCCGGCGCCGGCCGTCCAGGCCCAGGGCTGGGCATAGACCTGGTCCATGCGCGCGTCCAGCAGCGCCAGCACGGACGTGCCGCCGTGGGCGGCGCGCGCGTCCTCGGCCACGGCCAGCAGGGTGTCGACCGGCAGCACCGGCACGGCGGCGCCGAAGGCCAGGCCCTGCGCCACGGCGCAGGCGGTGCGCAGGCCGGTGAACGAGCCCGGCCCGCGCCCGAAGGCGATGGCGTCCAGCTCGGCCAGCGCGAGGCCCGCCTCGTGCAGCAGGCGCAGCACGATGGGAATCAGCGTGCTGGAGGCCTGCGCGCCGCCGGCGCCGGCGTGCAGCCACTGCCGCTCGCCGCGCTGCACGCCGATGGACAGCTGCTCGGTGCTGGTGTCGAAGGCCAACAGCTTCATGAGGCGGCCTCCTGCAACGCGTGGTCGCCCCGCGCGGCGGCCGGCGCCGCCACGCCCAGCACGATGCCGGCCGTCACCAGCACCAGCCCGGCGACCAGGTTCCAGCCCAGCGGCTCGCCCAGCAGCGCCACCGCGCCCAGCGCCGACAGGCCGGGCACCAGGGCGGTCAGCATGGTGGTGCGCACCGGCCCGAAGTACCGGATCATGACGACGAAGGTGATGCCGGCCAGCACCACCAGGCCCAGGCCCTGGAACAGCGCCTGCGCGATGACTTCGCTCCACGGCGCCTGGTGCAGCCGCGAGGGCAGCCAGCCCAGCGCCGTGCCCAGCACGAAGAAGGGCACGTAGCACAGCGCGCCGAAGGCCGTGATGGCGATGGTGGCGCGCACCGCGTCGAGCGCGAAGCGCCGCGCCAGCACACCGTACATCGACCAGCAAAAGGCGGCGCTGACAAAGATCAGGTCGCCCTTCCACACTTCGCCGCCCGTCAAGGCCGTGCGCAGGCTGGCGCCGCCCACCACCAAGCCGCCGCCGGCGATGCAGCCCAGCGCCAGCAGCCGCGCGCGCGTCAGCCGCTCGCCCAGCAGGGGCACCGCCAGAAAGCCCGCCCACAGCGGCAGGCTGCCGGGCATCAGCACCGAGGCGTGCGCGGCCGGCGCGTAGAAAAAGCCCGCGTAGCACAGCACCGAATACAGCAGGCCGCCGAACAGCCCGGCCCAAGCGGTTTGCCTGGATGGCAGGGGCGACAGCCCCCATAGCGAGGCGCTGCCGTGCGCCGGCCCGCCGCGCCGCGTGAGCCACAGCGCCCAGGGCACGGTGACCACGGCCGCGCCCCCCAGGCGCACCAGCGCCAGGTCGAAGGGCAGCAGGGTGTGGGAGACCGAGGCCCGGCCGACGATGATGAAGCCGGTCCACAAGGCCACCGTGACGACGGCCGCCAAGGTGCCGGTCGCGTGCGGTGACAGGGGCATGGGGCGATTATCGCCCTGCGCCCCTCGGCCCGGCGCGGCGCTACCCCGGCCCCACGTTGCCGTCGCCAAAGCGGATGTTGGTCTCGACCGGCGCGTCGGGGTCGTAGGGCGGCGGGTTGCGCGGGCCCGGGCGCGGCGCGGCGCGCACCGGCGCGGGCGGCTGGCCGGCGGCGGGCGCCACGCGGGTGCAGGTGACGGCCTCGGGGATGCCGGCGTAGCTCAGGCGCACCAGGCGCTGGTCCACGCCCAGGCCGAAGTCGGCCGTGAGGGTGGCATCGCCGTAAATCAACGCGTCGGCCTGCTGCGATGGCCGCCGCTCCAGCACGGCGTGGCCGCGCTGGCCGTCCAGCAGGGCCATGTCCTCGTACAGCCGCGCCTCGAAGCCGAGGCCCTGGGGGCATTGGTAGGCCAGGCGCGGTGCGTCGCGCAGGGCGGCGCAGCCGGCCAGCGCCCCGATAACTATCAAACAAATAGCTGTTCGCGATTGATACACGCGGGCTACAGCTCGATTTGGCTTGAAACCGCCGCGCACGCCGCGCCTACTTGGGCCACAGCGCCCACAGCTGGAGCGGCTGCTTCATGCGCCCGGCCAGCTCGCCCGCCTCGGCGCCCCAGCCGGCAAAGTAGTCGGCGCGCACGGCGCCGCGGATGGCGCTGCCGGTGTCCTGCGCCAGCACCAGGCGCTGCAGCTTGGCCACCGGCCCGCTGGAGACCAGCCACACCGGCGTGCCGTAGGGAATGCTTTGCGGATCGACGGCGATCGAGCGCCCGGGCGTCAGCGCCACGCCTTGCGCGCCCTTGGGGCCGAACTGCTCGTCCAGCGGCGTGAGCGGCTCTTCGCGGAAGAACACCACGCGCGGGTTGCTCCACAAAAAATCCTGCACGCGCTCGGGGTGCTCGGCCAGCCAGGCCTTGATGCCGGGCCAGGTGGCGTCCTGGATGGCGCCCTGACTCAGCAGCCAGCTGCCCGGGCTGCGATAGGGCTGGTTGTTGGTGCCGGCAAAGGCCAGGCGCACCAGGCGCTGGCTGCCGTCGGGCTCGGTCACGCGCACCCGGCCCGAACCCTGGATCTGCAGGATCATGGCGTCCACCGGGTCGGCCAGCCAGGCGATCTCGCTGCCGGCCAGCTGGGCGCGCACCGCAGGAAGGGTGTCGATGTCGCGCCGCGTGTACCAGCTCTGGCGCGCATTCAGGCCCGGCGGCGGGGCGAAGATGGGCACCTGGAAGGCGCCGCCGGGCTGGCGCGCGGCCTCGTACACGGGCTCGAAATAGCTGGTCAGCAGGCCATCCGTGGCGCTGCCGTTCAGCGGCTCGACGCGGTAGGGCTGCAGGCGCTGGCGCATCCACTGGCGCTGCTCCTCGGGCGTGGCCAGCGACAGGCGCCGCACCTCGCTGCACAGCGCCTTGAAGGCGGCCGGCGGGCGCTCGCAGCTTTTCAGCCAGGCGTTCCAGGCCTCGTAGGTGGCGTCCTGGTCGAAGCCCGGCAGGTCGGCCCAGCGCACCGGCACCCAGCGGCTGCCCGGGCGCTGCAGCGCGGGGCCGGTGGGCACGCTGTCGGGCGTGGCGGTGAGCGGCGGCAGGGGCGACTCGGCGCCGGCGGCCGGCACGCTGGGCGCCGGCGGCTTGAGCGCGCAGCTGGCCAGCGTTCCTACAATGGCGGCCATTGCCAAAACACGGACTCCCCGCGACATGACGATCCTGATTCTCGAAGCACTGGGCGTGCTGGTGCTGTTTTTGCTGATGATCTGGTGGACCATGTTTTCGGGGCGCAAGAAGGGCGAGTTGCCGCCCAGTGAGTCGTCTGAAAAGCGGGACGAAGGCCCCAAGGGTCCGCAAGCCTGAACGACTCAGGGCGCGCGGCGCCGAGTCGATGGACTGGCTCGCGCCATTATGGTTCCAAGCTCGGCCTGCACGGCGCGGGGCAACGCCGCCCCCGCGCTCGCACCACTTCGGTGCAGCGTGGCGCCTTGGCGCGGTGCTATCGACGCTGGGCATCAATTTCTATTTTGATAGCGCCCTGCGCTTGCCCAGCAAGCGCCAGAGCGCCATCACCATCGCTGACTGTTCTCCTTCGGCACGCTTGGCACGCTAGTTGCGGAGCTCTGCTTGCAAGCACGGCACCCGCCGTGGCTTCCAAGCGGTTCGGGGACAAGCCCCGGGGAGAAGATGGTGACTCGATCCAGACTGGTGATGGTGGGCAACGGCATGGCGGGCGTGCGCACGCTGGAAGAGCTGCTGAAGATCGCGCCCGATCGCTACGACATCACGGTGTTCGGCGCCGAGCCGCACCCCAACTACAACCGCATCCTGCTGTCGCCGGTGCTGGCGGGCGAGCAGCAGCTGTCGCAGATCGTGCTGAACGACTGGGACTGGTACCGGGAGTACGGTATCCAACTCCACGCCGGCTGCACGGTGACCGCGGTCGATCGGCGCCGGCGCCTGGTGCGCGGCGTGACGGCTGCCGGTCAGGCCATCGAGGCCGGCTACGACCGCCTGATCCTGGCCACGGGCTCCACGCCCTTCATGCTGCCGCTGCCCGGCAAGGATCTGGCGGGCGTGCTGGCCTACCGCGACATTGCCGACACCGAGGCCATGATTGCCGCCGCCGCCCGGTACCGGCACGCCGTGGTGATCGGCGGCGGCCTGCTGGGCCTGGAGGCCGCCAACGGCCTGATGAAACGCGGCATGCAGGTCACCGTGGTGCACGCGGGCGAGTGGCTGATGGAGCGCCAGCTCGACCGCGTGGCCGGGCAGATGCTGCAAAAGGCACTGAGCGAGCGCGGCATGCAATTCCTGATGCAGGCCCAGACCCAGGAACTGCTGGGCAATACCGAAGGCCGGGTGCGGGCCGTGCGCTTCAAGGACGGCAGCGAGGTGCCCGCCGACCTGGTGGTGATGGCCGTGGGCATACGCCCCAACACCGCCTTGGCCGAGTCCATGCACCTGCATGTGAACCGCGGCATCGTCGTCAACGACACGCTGCAGACCACCACCGACGCGCGCATCTACGCCGTGGGCGAATGCGCCGCGCACCGGGGCATCGCCTACGGCCTGGTGGCGCCGCTGTTCGAGCAGGGCAAGGTTTTGGCGAACCACCTGGCGGAGTTCGGCATCGGCCGCTACCCCGGCTCGCAGACCTCGACCAAGCTCAAGGTCACGGGCATCGACCTGTTCTCGGCCGGCGACTTCATGGGCGGTGCGGACACCGAGGAAATCCTGCTCAGCGACCCGGGCAGCGGCCAGTACAAGAAGCTGGTGCTGAAGGACGACAAGCTGGTCGGCGCCTGCCTGTACGGCAACACCGTGGATGGCTCTTGGTACTTCAAGCTGCTGCGCGACGCGCGCCCCGTGGCCGACATCCGCGCCACGCTGATGTTCGGCGAGAGCAACATCGGCGAGGGCGGCCACGCCGGCCAGAGCCAGGCCGCCGCCATGCCCGACACGGCCGAGGTCTGCGGCTGCAACGGCGTGAGCAAGGGAACGATCTGCAAGGCCATCAAGGACAAGGGCCTGTTCACGCTGGACGAGGTGCGCAGGCACACCAAGGCCAGCGCCAGCTGCGGCTCCTGCACCGGCCTGGTGGAGCAGATCCTGATGGCCACCGTGGGCGGCGCCTATGCGGCCGCGCCCAAGACGAAGCCCGTCTGCGCCTGCACCGACCACGGCCACCAGGCCTTGCGCGACGCCATCCGCACGCACCATCTGCTGTCCAAGGAGGCGGTGTTCGCCTTCATGGAATGGAAGACGCCTGACGGCTGCCCGAGCTGCCGCCCGGCGATCAACTACTACCTGCTGAGCACCTGGCCGAAAGAGGCGCAGGATGACCCGCAAAGCCGCGCCATCAACGAGCGCAGCCACGCCAACATCCAGAAGGACGGCAGCTACAGCGTGGTGCCGCGCATGTGGGGTGGTGAGACCACGGCCGCCGAGCTGCGCCGCATCGCCGACGTGGTGGACAAGTACCACATCCCCACGGTGAAGGTGACGGGCGGCCAGCGCATCGACCTGCTGGGCGTGAAGAAGGAAGACCTGCAGGCCGTCTGGAACGACATCGGCATGCCCAGCGGCCACGCCTATGCCAAGGCGCTGCGCACCGTGAAGACCTGCGTGGGCAGCGAATGGTGCCGCATGGGCACGCAGGACAGCACGCAAATGGGCAAGGACCTGGAGCGCGCCTTCGTCGGCATGCATGCGCCGCACAAGGTCAAGTTCGCCGTCAGCGGCTGCCCGCGCAACTGCGCCGAGAGCGGCATCAAGGACGTGGGCGTGATCGGCGTGGACAGCGGCTGGGAGATGTACATCGCCGGCAACGGCGGCATCAAGACCGAGGTGGCGCAGTTCTTCACCAAGCTCAAGACCGCCGCCGAGGTGCTGGAATACACGGGCGCCTTCATGCAGCTGTACCGCGAGGAGGGCTGGTACCTGGAACGCACGGTGCACTACGTGGCGCGTGTGGGCCTGGACTACGTGAAGAAGAAGGTGCTGGACGACGCCGCCAACCGCCAGGCCCTGTGGGCGCGGCTGCAGCAGGCGCTGGCGGATGAGCCCGATCCGTGGTTCGAGGGCGAACGGGCGCGCGTGGATGCGCGCCAGTTCATCCCGATCGTGCCGCAGGCCGCGCCATTCGATGCCAAATCGACCTGCAGCCCGCCAACGGCAAGCGCCACCAGCTCTTGAAGGAATAGCAATGACCGAATGGACCGCCATCTGCTTCGTGCACGACATCCCCGCCCTGGGCGCGCGCCGCGTGCGCCGCGCCCGCGGCCTGGACGTGGCCATCTTCCGCAACGGCGCGGGCGAGCTGTTCGCCCTGCTCGACCGCTGCCCGCACCGGGGCGGCCCGCTGTCGCAGGGCCTGGTGTTCGGCCGCAGCGTGGCCTGCCCGCTGCACGGCTGGACGATCGAGCTGGCCGACGGCCAGGCCGCCGCGCCCGACACCGGCTGCACGCCGCGCTTCGCGCTCAAGGTCGACGCCGGCATCGTGTACCTGAGCACGCAGGAGCTGGCCAGCCACGCGCTCGACTTGCAGGCACCGGTGGCCGGCCCATGTCGGCGCCGCCATGCCCTGGCCTGAATCCCGCTCCGCCCCCTCAACCCAGCCGAAAGCCCCTCATGTCCTACCTCAGCCCGAGCGAATTCGTCACCAAGATGGTGGATACCGGCGAAGCCAAGATCCACATGTCCACCCGCGACACCCTGATCCGCGCCTACATGGCCGGCGCCATCCTGGCGCTGGCGGCGGTGTTCGCCGTCACCGCCTCGGTGATGAGCGGCTCGGCGCTGGTCGGCGCGCTGCTGTTTCCGGTGGGGGTGTGCATGCTTTACCTGCTGGGCTTCGACCTGCTGACCGGCGTGTTCATGCTGACGCCGCTGGCCTGGCTGGACAAGCGCCCGGGCATCACGGTGCGCGGCATCCTGCGCAACTGGGGCCTGGTGTTTGTCGGCAACTTTCTGGGCGCACTCACCGTGGCGGGCATGATGGCCTTCATCTTCACCTATGGCTTTTCGGTGCCGCCCAACGAGATCGGGCAGAAGATCGGCCACATCGGCGAGGCGCGCACCCTGGGCTACGCCAAGTACGGGCTGATGGGCTGGCTCACCATCTTTTTGCGCGGCGTGCTGTGCAACTGGATGGTCTCCACCGGCGTGGTCGGCGCCATGATCTCCACCACCGTCAGCGGCAAGGTCATCGCCATGTGGATGCCCATCATGCTGTTCTTCGCCATGGGCTTCGAGCATTCGGTGGTCAACATGTTTCTGTTCCCCTCGGGCCTGATGATGGGCGGCAACTTCTCCATCCTGGACTACTTCATCTGGAACGAAATCCCGGTGGTGCTGGGCAACCTGGTGGGCGGCATCGCCTTCACCGGCCTGACGCTGTACACCACCCACGCCCGCACCGCGCCGGCGCGCACGCTGGCCTGAGCCGCAACGGAACCGTCATGAGCATCGGCGCCTACATCAAGCAGATCGGCCGCGGCGCGCGCGGCGCCAGGGGGCTCACGCGCGCCCAGGCGGCCGACCTGCTGGGTCAGGTGCTGGACGGGCAGGCGAGCGAGCTGGAGGTGGGCGCCTTCTGCGTGGCGATGCGCATCAAGGGCGAGACGGCCGAGGAGATGTGCGGCTTCGTCGACGCGGCGCAGGCGCGCGTGGCCCGCTTTCCGGCGGGTGCCGACGGCCGGCCGCTGATCGTGCTGCCCAGCTACAACGGCGCGCGCCGGCTGCCGGTGCTGACCCCCCTGCTGGCCCTGCTGCTGGCGCGCGCCGGCCAGCGCGTGCTGCTGCACGGCATGCGCACCGAGGCCGGCCGGGTTCTGTCGTCCGATGTGCTGGCAGCGCTTAATCTGCCTGCGCTGGCCGCCATCAAACCGATAGCACCGGGCGAAGTCGCCCATGTCGCCACGCCGCTGCTGCACCCCGGCCTGGCGCGCCTGCTGGCCACGCGCGAAACCCTGGGCCTGCGCAACCCCGGCCACAGCGTCGCCAAGCTGCTCACACCCTGCGCCGGCCCGGCGCTGCTGGTAACCAACTACACGCACCCCGCGTACTTCGACACCCTGTGCGCCAGCTGCGCCACCCTGGGCCTGGACGCGCTGCTGTCGCGCGGGCTGGAGGGCGAACCGGCCGCCGACCCGCGCCGCTCGCCGCGCCACGACGCCTTCATCGCCGGCGTGCATGAGGTGCTGGACGAGCAGCAGCCCGGCACGGCCAGCGAGGTGCCCGGCCTGCCGAGCGCCATCGACACGGCCACCACGGCCAACTACACGCGCCGGGTGCTGGTGGGCGAGCTGCCGGTGCCGGCCGCCCTGCAGCGCCAGGTCGATCGCATCGTCGAGTTGAGCGCGCGCATCACGGCGAGGACACCGTCATGACCCGCACCCTTGGCAGCTGCACCCTGGTCGGCGCCGGCCCGGGCGACCCCGAGCTGCTCACCCTCAAGGCGCTGAAGGCCATCCAGGCTGCCACCGTGCTGCTGGTGGACGACCTGGTGAGCGCGGCCATCGTGGCCCTGGCGCCGGCCGGCGCGCGCGTGGTGCCGGTGGGCAAGCGCGGCGGCTGCCGCAGCACGCCGCAGGCCTTCATCCACCGGCTGATGGTGCGGGCCGTGCGCGCCGGCGAGCAGGTGGTGCGCCTGAAGGGGGGCGATCCCTTCATCTTCGGCCGCGGCGGCGAGGAGGTGGAGCATCTGCGCGCCGCCGGCATCGCCGTCACGGTGGTCAACGGCATCACCGCCGGCCTGGCCGGCATGACCGGGCTGGGCGCGCCGCTCACGCACCGCGAGCACGCGCATGGGGTGCTGTTCGTCACCGGCCACAACCACCCCGGCGAGGCGGCCACCGACTGGCGCCAACTGGCCGCCACCGCGCGCGACGCGCGCCTGACCCTGGTCATCTACATGGGCGTGGCCGGCTGCGCCGACATCCAGCAGGGCCTGCTGCAAGGCCTGCCCGCGCACACGCCGGCGGTGGTGATCCAGCACGTCAGCCTGCCCCGGCAGCGCCACGTGCGCACCACGCTGGGCGGGCTGCAGGGCAGCATCGAACACGAAGGCCTGGGCAGCCCGGCGGTGATCGTGGTCGGCGACGTGGTGCGCGGCGTGGCAGCGAGCAATTTATGGGTCGAAACAGCCTGCGGCCGGTGCTGAACAAGCGCGGGCAGCTTTTATTTTTATAGCTTTGCGCGAACGACGGCTGCGCCCCAACCCTCACCCCGCCACCAGCTCGTACGCCGTGCTGCGCCCGCCCCCCTCCAGCTTGCGCAGCACGCCCAGCGCCATCAGTTCGTTGATGTCGCGCAGCGCCGTGTCGGGCGAGGACTTGGTCATGGCCGCCCACTTGCTGCTGCTCAGCTTGCCCTCGAAACCGTCGAACCAGCGGTTCAGCATCTGCGTCTGGCGCGGGTTCATCGGCGTGCCGGCCCAACGCTGCCAGAAGCGCGCCTTGGCCAGCACCGCATCCAGGCCATCGTGCGCGCTCGCCACCGCGCGCTCCAGCGCGGCCAGGAACCAGGTCAGCCAGGGCGTCACGTCCAGCGCGTCGGCGCGCGTCACCGTCTGGGTGCGCTCCAGAATCTCGTAATAGGCCTTGCGCTCGCGCTGAATCTGCGCCGACAGGCTGTAGTAGCGCTGCGGCGCCATGCCGTCGGCGCGCGCCAGCAGCAGGTCGCCCACCGCGCGGGCGATGCGCCCGTTGCCGTCGTCGAACGGATGCAGCGTGACCAGCCACAGGTGCGCCAGCCCGGCCTTGATCAGCCCCGGCTCGCCGGTCGGCGCGTTCACCCAGGCCAGAAAGTTGTCCATCTCTTGCGCCAGCCGCGTGGCCGGCGGCGCCACGAAGTGCACGCGCTGGCGCTGCACCGGGCCGGAAACCACTTCCATCGGCCCCGCCGCATCGTCGCGCCAGGCCCCCACGCAGATGCGCGCGACCCCGCTGTACCCGGTGGGAAACAGCGCCGCATGCCAGCCGAACAACCGCTCCGCGCTCAAAGGCGCGTCGCAGCGGCCCGTGGCGTCCAGCACCATCGCCACCACGCCCTCCACATGCCGATCCACCGGCGCCAGCGCGCCGATGTCCACCCCCAGCCGCCGCGCGATCGACGAACGGACGGATGCCACCGGCAACGCCTCGCCCTCGATCGCACTGGTCTTGACCACGTCCTCGGTCAGCGCCGCCAGACTGGCCTGGCCTTGGGCGGCCAGCCCCACATCGGCCAAGCGCCCCGCCAGCAAGCCCTGCGCGCGACTCACGCACTCCAGCGCGGGCCAGTCGGTGAGTTGCTGTCGCATCCCGGACGATCATAAGGTCGCTTGTGAAACAGATGCGGGCTCTCCTGATACCACTGCTTCATGGCCTGCATAGGCGTCTTGCTGCCCAGCGCTGACTGCGGCAGTTGGTGGTTGTACAGGGCCACATAACGCAGCAAGGTC
>JAFKGE010000060.1 GCA_017307865.1 Burkholderiales bacterium
TCCACAACCGCGTCTTCGACAGCCTGGAGGCGCTCGAAGATCACCTTGAGCTCGCCCTGCGAGACTTCGAGAGCAACTGCGAACGGATCCGATCCATCGTCGCCTGGCCGTGGATTATTGATGCGCTATTGAATTAGAAATGGAATCACACCTTCTGAAAACCGCAAACCCCGCCGGCACGCGTGCCGGCGGGGTTCGGTCGTGGCAGCCGGCCCCCGGGGGGCCGGCGCACTGAATCAGGCGGCTTCGCCAGAGGCCGGGTGAAAGCCCTGGGCCAGCGCCTGGCGCGTGGCCGCGCGCACTTCGGCGCGCGTCACGCTGCTGGCCGGCTCGGGCGTGGCCTGGGCGCTCAACTCGCCGGCGGCCGGCAGCTGGCGCGCGGCGTCGGCGCGCACGTCCTGGCGTTGCAGGCTGCTGGCGAGCACCACGTCCTGGCCGGCAAACGGCGCTTCACCGGCGGCCGGCTGCAGGCTGCCCGCAAAGGCAGTGCCCGACAGCAGCAGGGCGGCGGCGGCGAGGGTGGTGTTGAGCTTTTTCATGATGCATTCCTTCATATCGGCAAGTGGGTCCCGTGGCCGACCGGCCATGCGGGGCACGAAGGTTGAGTTGTTTGGGCCTTCGATGGAACGCAGTTTGGGCCGATCAGGGGGGTTAAAAAAGCCATCCCGAACGATTTCACTTGTTCCCGATTGGAAATAATGTCGGCATGGACTCGCTCGATCTCATCCAGACCTTTCGTGAAGTCGCGCGGCGCGGCAGCTTCTCGGCCACGGCGCGCGCGCAAGGGGTGTCGCCGGCCAGCGTCAGCAAGTCGATCGTGCAGCTGGAGACGCGCTTCGGCCTGCGCCTGTTCAACCGCACCACGCGCAAGGTGTCGCTGACCGACGCCGGGCAGCTGCTGTTCGAGCGCAGCGGCGCGCTGCTGGAGCTGATCGACCTGACGCAGGGCGAGCTGCACGAGCGCGCCACGCACCCCAGCGGACGCCTGCAGCTGACGGCCCCGCACGGGCTGATGCAGACCGACCTGCCCGCCCTGCTGGGCCAGTTCATGCTGCAGTACCCCGAGGTGACGCTGGACCTGCACGTGACCGACCGCGTGCTCAATCTGGTCGAGGAGGGGATCGACCTGGCCTTTCGCGTCGGCCCCATCGACGACGCCAACCAGATCGTGCGGCGCCTGGTGCCGATCGACTTCGTCGCCGCTGCCGCGCCGGCCTACTGGCGCGCGCACGGCAAGCCCAGCCATCCGCGCGATCTGCTCACCCACGCGCAACTGGCGCACAACCTGTTCGGCGAGGCGCCGCGCTGGCATTTCAGCGTGCAGGGCAAGCCGCTGGAGCTGCCGCTGCAGCCGCGCTTTGCCGCCACCAGCCAGATGCCGCTGGTGACGCTGGCGCTGCAGGGCGTGGGCGTGCTCTGGGGCTCGCGCCGGGCCCTGGCACCGCACTTCGAGCGTGGCGAGCTGGAGCCGGCGCTGGAGGCGTTTTCACCCACCGACATCTGGCTGCACGCGGTCTACACCCAGCGCCGCCACAACAGCGCCGCGCTGCGCGCGCTGCTGGCGCATCTGGATGAATTTGCGCAGGCTTTCCGGCACGCGGAGGCCGGCGCATCCAGCACCGGTTGAGCCGCCGATACCGACGCAGTCAGCGCAGATGCTGGGCAAAAAACGCCAGCGTGCGCTGGCGCGCCAGCGTGGCCGCGGCCTCGTTCCAGGCCGCGCGCCGGTCGCAGTTGAAGCCGTGCGGCGCGGGGTACAGGTGCACGTCGACCGCCGGGTGGGCCTGGCGCAGCGCCGCCACGCCTTCCAGTGGCACCGACTTGTCGTTATCCGACAGGTGGGCCTGCACCGGCACCCGGGGCTGTAGCGCCAGCTCGGCCGGCGCCGTCATGCCGCCGCCGTAGTAGCACACGGCGGCGCTCAGGTGCGCGCAGCCGCTGGCCGCGCGCCAGCTCAGGTGCGCGCAGCCGCTGGCCGCGCGCCAGGCCAGCAGGCCGCCCCAGCAAAAGCCCACCACGCCCACCTTGCCGGCGCCCGCCTGCCGCGCGTGATCGATGGCGGCCTGGATGTCGGGCAGCACGCCGGGCGCGGGCAAGGCCTCGGCCGCGCGCTTGAGGCCCATGCCGGTCTGCATGGCGGCCTCGTCGTAGCCCAGGTCGACCCCGGCCCGCACCCGCCCGAAGGTGGCCGGCGCCAGCGCCAAATAGCCCTCGGCCGCGTAGCCCTCGGCCACCGCGCGGATGTGCGCGTTGACGCCGAAGATTTCCTGCAGCACCACCACGGCGCCGCGCGGCGCGCCGGCCGGCTCGGCTTGCCAGGCGGTGACGGCCTGGCCGTCGGCGGCTTTCAGTTCAATCCATTGCCCCATGCTTTTGCTCCTGTATGGATCGTTGGGCGTTCCATGGTCACGCGCGCCACAACCCAAGCTTGAATTTTCTGCGCCCTTTGCGATTCCTTTGCGTCCTCTGCGTTCGGCTGTTCTGCAGTGGCTTTTTCAAAGCCCCAGCGCCCGGCGCACGAAGTCCAGCCGATCCTGGCCCCAGAACAGCTCGCCCTCGATGACGTAGGTGGGCGCGCCGAACACGCCGGCGTCGATGGCCGACTGGGTCTGTGCCTCGTAGCGCGCCTGCACCTCGGGCGCCTGCGCCGCGCCCAGGCGCTCGGGCGGCAGGTCGCTCTCGTCCAGCAGCTCGGCCAAGGTGCCGGCGCTGGCGATGTCGCGCTGCTCGGCCCAGCAGGCGGCCATCACGGCGCCGGCGAGGCGCAGCGCGGCGTCCGCACCGTCGGCCTGCGCCACGGCGGTGATCAGGCGCGCGGCGGGGCCGCCGTCGACCGGGAAGAAACGCGGCTCGGGGTGCAGGGCGACGCCCAGATGCTCGGCAAAGCGGCGCAGCTCGACCAGCCGGTAGGCCTGGCGCTGCGGCGCGCGCTGGCCCAGCGGCAGCCCGCCCGAGAGCGGAAAGATGCGGCCGTAGTCCACCGGCAGCACGCGCACCGCGCGCCGGCTGGCGCGCAGCAGCTCGACGAAGCGGGCGTGGCCCAGGTATGCCCAGGGGCTTTGCGGGGTGAAGAAGTAGTCGACGGTGCGGGACATGGCGAACCTTGCGAATAATGGGCCTGTTTTAGCAGAGAGCGGCCGCCCGCGCGTTCGGCCGGCCCGCCGCCGATTTTTCATGGAAACCCGCATGCCGCAAGCCAAGGCCGACAAGACCATCAAGTATTACTGGGAAGACCTGCACGCCGGCCAGACCATCGAGCTGGGCAGCGTCACCGTCGAGCGCGAGGAGGCGCTGGCCTTTGCCGGCCGCTACGACCCGCAGCCCTTTCACCTCGACGACGAGGCCGCCGCGCAGTCGATCTTCGGCCGGCTGGCCACCAGCGGCTGGCACACCTGCAGCATGGCCATGGGACTGATGGTGCGCAACTTCCTGCTCGAATCGTCCAGCCTGGGCTCGCCCGGGCTGGAAAAGCTGCAGTGGCGGAGGCCCGTGTTTCCGGGCGACACGCTCACGCTGCGCCAGCGCGTGCTCGAGACGCGGCCGATGAAGTCGCGCCCCGACGTCGGCCTGGTGCGCACCCTCTGGGAGATGTTCAACCAGCGCGGCGAGCAGGTGCTGCTGATGGACGGCTATGGCATGTTCCGCCGCCGCACGCCGGGTGCGTCCACCGGCGGCTGAGCCGGGCACGGCCGCGATCGTGCGGCCGGTCACTGCAAGTCGTGACCATCGGCACTGTGCCGGCGCGGCGGCGGCGCCTATCGTGTGGGCCATGCCCGATGACCTCCCGAGGTCGTCACTGCAACGGCGTTTCGCAGGCATCCCCCAAGCGCCGATGAACATGGAGCCCATCATGAACACGATCACCATCCAACGCGCCGGCCTGCGCACGGCCGTGGCGCTGGCCGCCCTGACGCTGGGCGGCGCCCTGGCCGCCCCCGCCTGGGCCGCCGCGCCCGCCACCACCGCGCCGGCCAAGACCGCCCCCGCCAACAAGCCCGCGGTGGTCGACGAGGACGTGACGATGTTCGACGTCGTGCCCGGCACCACCTACCTGAACGGCGGCGTCGGCCAGTTGAGCGAAGAGCGCATGCACAAGGACGCGCGCCACTGGCCGCTGCGCATGACTTTCTCGGACAAGACCAGCAACGAATTCGTCGCCGACGTCAAGCTGAAGGTGTTCGACCACAGCGGCCGCGCCGTGCTGCGCCTGAAGGACGCCGGCCCGATGACCTACGTGCAGCTGCCCCAGGGTGACTACCGCGTCACCGCGGACTACCGGGGCGACACGCTGACGCGCGAGATCCACATCGGCCCCAAGGGCATGGACGCCAACTTCCACTGGATGATATGACCCACCCCCGTTGCTCCACTCGCTGCGCGATGTTTCGGCATCCCCCCTCGAGGGGGCACCGCCAGCGGCCGGTGCAAGCCCGGCCGCGGCGGTCGCTGGCCCGGCTTGCTCCGCGGCCATTGGGCTCGTTGATGGTGATGCGCTGCACGCGATAGACCACCGAACGGGCTGAATCGGATCGACACACTGCCAACTCCTCTCAGGCCCCATCCATGCCGCGACTCGCAGGTTCCCACGCATTGAAAGCACCCCTGACCGCCCTGGTGCTGCAAGGCGGCGGCGCCTTGGGCGCCTACCAGGGCGGCGCCTACGAGGCGCTGGCGCTGCGCGCGCAGGCGCTGGACTGGGTGGCGGGCATCTCGATCGGCGCGGTCAACGCGGCGCTGATTGCCGGCAATCCGCCGGGGCGGCGCGTCGAGCGCCTGCGCGCGTTCTGGGAGCGCGTGAGCCTGGCGCTGCCGCTGCGCCCGCAGGCCGAGTGGGTGGCGCCGGTGCGCGGCTGGTGGGACAACGCCATGGCCCTGTGGGGCGCGGCCGTCGGCGTGCCGGGCTTTTTTGCCCCGCGCCCGCCGCTGGCCTGGTGGCCGCAGCCACCCGCCAGCTGGTACGACACCGCGCCGCTGCGCGACACGCTGCTGGAGCTGGTGGACTTCGAGTTGCTCAACCAGGGTCCGATGCGCTTTTCGGTCGGCGCGGTCGATGTGCAAAGCGGCAACTTCACCTATTTCGACAACCGGCGCGAGCGCATCGGCCCCGAGCACGTGATGGCCAGCGGCGCGCTGCCGCCGGGCTTCGGCGCGGTGCCCATCGGCGAGCACTTTTACTGGGACGGCGGCCTGGTGTCCAACACCCCGCTCACCTACGTGATGGACCAGTTGCCGGCCGGCTCCCGGCAGCCGGTCACGGTGTTCCAGATCGACCTGTTTCGCGCCCGCGGGCGCGTGCCCGAGACGCTGGCCGACGCGGCCGAGCGCGAGAAGGACATCCGCTACTCCAGCCGCACGCGGCTGGTCAGCGACGAGGTGCGCGCGCGCCACCAGCTGCACCAGCGCCTGCGCCGCCTGGCCGCGCTGCTGCCCAGGGCCCAGCGCGGCAGCGCCGAGGTGCAGGCCCTGCTGGCCGGCACGCTGGACGCGCCCATCACCCTGGTGCACGTGATCCACCGGCGCAAGGACAGCGAGACCCAGACCAAGGACTACGAGTTTTCGCACCTGTCGATGGCCGAGCACTGGCAGGCCGGCGGCGCCGACATGGGGGCCGCGCTGCAGCTGCTGGGCCGCCAGGGCGCGCCCGGGCCGGGCGAATTTCGCGTGCTCGACCCCCATCCCGACGCGCCCATGCCGCGCCGCTCCCCCGCCGTCACCTCGAAGGACAAACCATCATGAATCAGCACGACGTTCGCGCCCAGGCCTGGGCCATGCCGCTGACCAGCCCGATCTACCCGCGCGGGCCGTATCGCTTCATCAACCGCGAGTTCATGGTCATCAGCTACCGCACCGACCCGGCGCTGCTGGAGGCCGTGGTGCCGGCGCCGCTCAAGCCCGCGCCGGGCGGCATCGTCAAGATGGAATTCATCCGCATGCCCGACTCCACCGGCTTCGGCGACTACACCGAGTCGGGCCAGGTCATCCCCGTCACCTTCAAGGGCGAGCCCGGCACCTACTCGCACAACATGTTCCTCAACGACGACGCGCCGATCGCCGGCGGGCGCGAGATCTGGGGCTTTCCCAAGAAGCTGGCCGGCCCCAGCCTGCGCGTGGACAAGGACGTGCTGGTCGGCACGCTGGACTACGGCGACATCCGCGTGGCCACCGGCACCATGGGCTACAAGCACCGGCCGTTCGACCACGCCAAGGCGCTGGCGGCCGTCGCCGGGGCCAACTACCTGCTGAAAATCATGCCGCACGTGGACTGCACGCCGCGCATCTGCGAGCTGGTGCGCTACCACTGCCAGGACGTGACCATCAAGGGCGCCTGGGAAGGCCCGGCCGCGCTGCAGCTGTTCGACCACGTGCTGGCGCCCGTGGCGCGCCTGCCGGTGCTGGAGGTGGTGGGCGCGGTGCACATCCTGACCGACCTGACCCTGGGCCTGGGCGAAGTGGTGCACGATTACCTGGCCGACAGCGGCGCCGGCAAGAATGCCAAATAGTATCAATTTTATAGCTGTTGACGCTTGATCGACGGGCGCCAGAGCCCGATTTCATTTAAATCTCAACCGGAGCATCCTCATGAGCAACCCCCAAGTCCAAGCCAGCACCACCCTCAGCCTCAAGGGCAAGACCGCCCTCGTCACCGGCGCCGCCAGCGGCCTGGGCAAGCGCATTGCCGAGGTCTACGCCGATGCCGGCGCCAACGTCGTCATCGCCGACCTCAAGCTGGCCGACGCGCAGGCCACCGCCGACGAGATCGCCAAGAAGGGCGTCAAGACCTTGGCCGTGGTGATGGACGTGACCGACGAGGCCGCGGTGGAGGCCGGCTTCGCGCAGGTGCAAAAGACGCTGGGCGCGGTCGACATCGTGGTCAGCAACGCCGGCATCCAGATCGTCGCGCCGATCGAGGACTTCAAGTTCGCCGACTGGAAGAAGCTGCTGGCCGTGCACCTGGACGGCGGCTTTCTCACCGCGCGCGCGGCGGTGCGGCAGATGATCGCTTCGGGGCGCGGCGGCGCCATCATTTTCATGGGCTCGGTGCACTCCAAGGAGGCCTCCAAGCTCAAGGCGCCCTACGTCACCGCCAAGCACGGCCTGGAAGGCCTGGCCAAGGTCATCGCCAAGGAGGGCGCGGCGCACAACATCCGCGCCAACGTCATCTGCCCGGGCTTCGTGCGCACGCCGCTGGTCGAAAAGCAGATTCCCGAACAAGCGGCCGAGCTGCACATCAGCGAGGCCGACGTCATCAAGACCGTGATGCTCAAGGACACCGTCGATGGCGAGTTCACCACCACCGACGACGTGGCGCAGGCCGCGCTGACCTTTGCCGCCTGGCCCAGCAACGCCCTCACCGGCCAGTCGCTGGTGGTCAGCCACGGCTGGTTCATGCAGTGATGGCTCATACGGTCCCGCATTCGAAAAGGCAAAACATGCCAGCGTCGGGGCGGGATCAGGCCGTCGGGGCGCCCGGCTCCGTTCATGTCCCCCACCGGCCTGCGGCCGGCTCCTCCTTCACTTCACTGCGCCGGGCACCCCGACGACCTGATCCGTGGCGTTGCTGGCCGAGCCGGCCGCCTGGTGGGTGACCGCCGCATCCCGCCAAGGGGCTTGGGTGGGCAGCGCAGCGAGGTCAAGGAGGAGATGGCCGTCGCAGACGGACAGCGGGGGACAGGAGCGGAGCTGCCCGCACAAGCTCCTTGGCGCGCCACCGCTCGCCCAGCGTTCTCAACGTGCTCAGCGCCTCAACCGTGCCGCCCCTGCGCCATCACCGCCAGCTCGGTGCGGTTGCGTGCGTGCAGCTTGTCCATGATGCGGCTGACGTAGTTCTTCACCGTGCCCTCGGCCAGGAACACGCGCTCGGCGATCTGCTTGTTGGACAGGCCGTCGGCCAGCAGCGCCAGCACGCGCTCTTCCTTGTCCGACAGCGGCTCTTGCAGCGCGTGCGGCGCGGGCGCGCGGGCCGTGCCGGGGTAGGGCGGCGGGCTGCCCGCGTGACTGGCGTCGGCCGCCAGGGTGCGAAACTGCTCCAGCACCTTGCGCGCCACCGCTGGCGACAGGCGCGATTCGCCACGGTGCACGGCGCGCACGGTGTCCAGCACCTCGGCCTCGGCGGCGTCCTTCAGCAGATAGGCGTGGGCGCCGGCGCGCACCGCCTCGTACACCAGCTCGTCGTCGTCGAAGGTGGTCAGCACCACCACGCGCACGCGCGGCAACTCGGCCGCCAACTGGCGCGTGGCGGCCACGCCGCCCAGGCGCGGCATCTGCAGGTCCATCACCACCACGTCGGGCCGCAGCGCGCGCGCCAGCTCCAGCGCCTGCTGGCCGTCGGCCGCCTGGCCCACCACCGCGATGTCGTCCTCGGCGTCCAGCATCAGCGCCAGGCCGCGGCGGATGATGGGCTGGTCGTCGGCCACCAGCAGGCGCAGCGGCGCTGACGCGGCTTCGCTCACGGCAGTACCTCCGTGCTACGCACTGGGATGCGAGCTGGCTTGGGGCGGCCCGGCGCGACGCTCATCGGGCGCTCCGGCGCGGCCCGCTGGCCGACAATGGGCGCACCCTGGATCTGTGCTGGCATGGCATGACATCAAGCTTATCGCAAGCGCCCACGCCGGATGACGGCGCGCCGCGCGAGCCGCTGGCGCAGCGGCTCGACCCGCGCCGCCACATCGCCGCCGCCGTCGGCTGGGCGGTGTTCGTGCTGGTCGTCGTCGGCGCGCTGGTGGCGGCCGAGCTGGCGGCCGGCACGGCCGAGCGCCAGGTGCGCGCCGACACCCAGGCGCGCCTGGGCCAGACCGCCGGCCAGGCCGCCGACGCGCTGGCCGCGCGCGTGCAGGTGCTGCTGGCCGCCCTGCAGGCCAGCGCCGCCCAGTGGCCGCTGGACGGCGCGGGCGCGCCGGATTGGGCCGCGCGCCTGCAGGCGCTGCAGCGCGCGCAGCCGGTGCTGGGCTGGATCGGCCTGCGCGACGCCCAGGGCCAGCTGCTGGCCGCCACCGACGGCATCGATGCCGCGGCGCCCGCCGCCCTGCAGGGGCACATGGCGCAGGCCCTGCGCGCGCCGCAGCTCATCGTGCAGCGCGCGCGCGCCGCCGGCGCGGACGACGCGCTGGTGCTGAGCGTGCCGCTGGCCGCCGCCGGCGCGCCGCCGGCCGGCGTGCTGGTGGCGCAGCTGCCCTGGCTGTGGCTGCAGGCCGAGCTGGACGCGCGCCTGCGCGCCCTGGCCGGCGGTGCCCCGCTGCAGCTGTTGCTGCTCGATGCGCAGGATCGCCTGCTGGCCGGCCCGCCCGAGGTGCCCGAGGGCGCGCCGCTGGCCGACCCGAGCGAGCAGGGCCGCTACCTGGTGGGCCGCCCGAGCCCGCGCGCCGATGCCGGCACGCCCGCCGGCGGCGCCGGCTGGAAACTGCTGGTGCGCGAGGACGCCGTCAGCGCCCTGGCGCAGGCGCGCCAGGCGCGCCGCACCATGCTGCTGGGCGTGCTGGGTGCGGGCCTGCTGGCGGCGCTGGTGGCGGTGGGCGTGGCGCACCGGCCGCTGCGCCGGCTGCGCGCACTGGCGCGGCAGGCGCGGGCGGTGCAGGGCGGGCAGCGCGCCGGCGTGGCGGTGCCGGCCGGGCGCGACGAGGTGCACGCCATCGGCCAGGCGCTGGCCGAGCTGATCGAGCACCTGCAGGCCGAGAAGGCCGCGCTGGCGCGACTCAACACCGAGCTGGACGCGCGCGTGGCGGCGCGCACCGCGCGCATCGAGCGGCTGGCGCAGGACGCGCGGCGCGCCGCCGTCACGCGCGAGCGCCTGCGCCTGGCACGCGGCCTGCACGACACGCTGGCGCATTCGCTGATGGCGCTGCTGACGCAAATCCGCCTGATGCGCAAGCTGGGCGCGCGCTGGAGCGCCGAGCAATGGCAGGCCGAGCTGGCCGCGGCCGAGCAGGCCGCCGCCAGCGGCCTGGCCGAGGCGCGCGCGGCCATCGGCCAGATGCGCGCCTCCGGCGTGGCCGACAGCGGCCTGGGTCCCGAGCTGCAGGCGCTGGCCCAACGCCTGGCCGAGCGCAGCGGCGTGGCCCTGACGGCCGACATAGCCCCGGCCGCTGCCGAGCTGGTGGACGAGCGCGCAGCCGCCGTGCTGGCCATGGCGCGCGAGGCGCTGCGCAACGTCGAGCGCCACGCGCGGGCGCGCCACCTCACGCTGGCGCTGCAGCCCGAAAGCCTGCCCGCGCCCGACAGCGACGAGCCGGCACGCTGGCGGCTGACGCTGGCCGACGACGGCGTGGGTTTCGACGTGCGGCAGCCGCGCCCGGGCCACTTCGGCCTGCTGGGCCTGCGCGAGCAGGCCGAACAACTGGGCGCCGAGCTGACGCTGGACAGCGCGCCCGGCCAGGGCTGCCGGCTGCAGTTGCGCTTTGCGGCGTGACGGCGCCGTTCAGGCGGCCGGCGGCGGCGGCGTGGCCGCATCGCCTTGCGCCGAGGCGCGGTTGCGCAGCACCACGGTGATCTGGCCGTTGGTTTCGATGGTGGCGCGCTCCACCTCGTGCGTGTGCAGACAGCCGGCGGCGCGCAGCGCGGCCTGCACGTCGTCCAGCGTCAGGCGCTCGTCGCGCAGGGTGTCCTTGTCCAGCGTGCCGGCGCGGATCAGCACGCGCGGCGCGCCGTCCAGCCAGCGCGCCAGGCGCGGGCTGGCCCAGCCCAGGCGCGAGATCAGCACGTGGCAGCCGATCAGCGTCAGCGCCGAGATCAGGCCGCCGATCAGCGAGTTGTCGCCCGCGTTCATCGAGTTCTGCACCGCGTTGGACAGGATGAGCAGCAGGATCAGGTCGAACGGGTCGTACTGGCCGATCTGCCGCCGTCCGGTCAGGCGCAGAAACACCAGCAGAAACAGATAGACCACGACCCCGCGGACGATGAACTCCCACCAGGGGACGCTGAGATGGAACATGGGGAGCTGAAGGGGACGTTGAATTGAACAGCCGAACGCAGAGGGCGCAAAGGATTCGCAGAGGGCGCAAAAAACAGCCAGAAAAATGCTTTCAAATCAATAGTACGTTATGCGCATGGTCGCGTCATTTCAGCGGTATTCATTTGAAATTCTGTTCTTTTTGCGCCCTTTGCGAATCCTTTGCGTCCTCTGCGTTCGGCTGTTCGCCTTTCGCTCTCACGAGCGCGACGTGGGCAGCGCGTTCACCCAGTCCACCACCTCGCGCAGCACGGCGTCGGTGGCTTCGCGCAGGGCCTGCGCACCGCCGGCGGCGTCCGGCGTGGGGGCGGCCACGCGCTGCACGAAGCTGCGCTGGCCCAGCAGCCGGCCTTGGCGGGCCTGCGGCGCGATGGCGGTCACGCGCAGGCGCACCACGCCCTCGCTGGCCTCGGGCGTGGTGAAGACCTGGGCGAACTCGTCCAGCTCGGCGCTCAACTGCAGCACGGCCAGGGTGTTGCCGGCATCCAGCACCGGGTGGCTGGCGGCCAGCGCCGCGCGCAGGCGCTGGCCGACCAGCTGGGCGGGCGCCATGCTCCAGCGCGCGTGCGCGTAGGGGCGCGGCTGCTGGCTGCCGCCGGCGTACAGCAGGCGGTAGACGATGGCGTTGGTGTCGATGGCCGTGGGCGCCTCCACGCGGTCGAAGCCCAGCGCCACGCCCGGGGCGGCCGCGGGCATCGCCAGGGGCGGGCCCAGGTCGTAGGCGGCCGGGCGCACCGGCTTGTCGGGCAGCGGCAGGGCGCACCCGGACAGCAGCACGAATATGGCGCAAAAAACGACTCTGGCGCCCATGGGGATTGCGCTGGCAGCTATGTGTTTCATAGTATTGGCTCAATGCGATGCGCCGGCGCTGGTGGCGGCGGGGGCGACGAAGCCGGGCTCGCCCGGGCCGGGCGCGATGGCGCCGCTGCCGTACAGCAGGGCCTGCGGGTTCTCGCCCAGGGTGTTGGCGATGCGGTCCAGCCGGCGGATGGTGCGGCTGGCGTCCTCGGTCAGGTTCTGGATCTTGGGCAGCGTGGTGCGGTTGACGGTGTTGGCGCTTTCGTCGGCGCGCTCCAGCACGCCGCCGGGGCCGGTCAGGCGGGTCAGGCCCTGGCGCGCGTCGCCCACCATCGCGTCCACCCCGGTCAGCGTGCGGCGCACGTCGTTGGCGGCGCCCTCGGTGGCCTTGAGGGTCTGGCTGGCCTGGCGGATCAGGCCGGGCAGGTCGGCGCGCGCCGGGTCGAGCTGGGTGCGCAGGGTGTGGTCGGCGGTGCGCGCCAGCTGGTTGGCGCTGGCGGCGGCGGCGCCGACCTCGGTCAGCGCCTGGGTCAGCTTGGCCTGGTTCTCGGGCGCCAGCAGTTCGTTGAGTCGGTCCATCGCCTGGTCGACCTTGCCGATCAGGGCGCCGGCCTGATCCGAAATCTGCCCCAGCGGGTTGGGGCGCAGCGGAATGCGCGGCACGCCGTCGGGGCCGGGTGCGGGCGGCTGGGTGGAGTTGCCGTTGTCGTCGAGCTGGATGAAGGACAGGCCGGTGACGCCCTGGAACGCCAGCGTGGCGAAGGTGGACGCGGTGATCGGCGCCTGCGGGCTGACGGCGATGGTGACCAGCACGTTGTGGTGCTCGCGCGGATCGAAGGTGATGTCGGTCACCTTGCCCACGGCCACGCCCTTGTAGCGCACCGCGGCCTGCACCTGCAGGCCGGTCACGCCGTCGGCGGTGGTCATCTCGTAGTTGGTGGTGTTGGTCACGTCGCGCGTCAGCCACAGGGCCATGGCCACCAGCAGGGCCGACACCAGCAGCACGAAGAGGCCGGCGGCCAGCGCGTGGGCTTTGTTTTCCATGGCTTATTGTCCTTTCTCGGTGTGCCGGCGGGTGTTCAGCAGCTCCATGGCCCGCTGGCCGCGCTCGCCCAGGAAGAAGTGGCGGATGAAGGGGTGATCGAACGCCAGCACCTCGGGCACCGGCGCGCAGACGATGACGTGCTGCTCGGCCAGCACGGCCACGCGGTCCGCCAGCTCGAATAGCGTGTCCAGGTCGTGCGTGACCATCACCACCGTCAGGCCCAGCTCCTGGTGCAGCGAGCGCAGCAGGGCGACGAAGGCGTCGGAGCTGTCCGGGTCCAGCCCGGCGGTGGGCTCGTCCAGCATCAGCAGCGGCGGGTCCATGACGAGCGCGCGCGCCAGCGCCACGCGCTTGATCATGCCGCCCGACAGCTCGGCCGGCATCTTGAGCGCGTCGCCGGGCTGCAGGCCCACCATCTGCAGCTTGAGCAGCGCCGCCTCGCGCGCCAGCGCGTCGGGCACGGCGCGCGTCTCGCGCAGCGGCAGGGCGATGTTGTCCAGCACGTTGAAGGCCGAGAACAGCGCGCCCTGCTGAAACAGCATGCCCACGCGCGCGGCGGCGCCGGCGCTGGTCAGCTCGGCCACCGGCCGGCCCAGCACGGTGATACGGCCGCGCGCGGGGCGGTTCAGCCCCAGCATCTGGCGCAGCAGCACCGTCTTGCCGGTGCCCGAGCCGCCCACCAGGGTCAGCACCTCGCCGCGGCGCACCGTCAGGTCGAGGTCGCGGTGCACCACCACGGGGCTGCCGCCCGGCGTCGGAAACACGCTCCACAGGCCGCGCACCTCGATGACCGCATCGGCGGCGCGGGCGCGGTCGGCTGCGGGAGCGGCGACGACGTCCATCAGATCCCCACGTTCTTGAACACGACGGCAAACAGCGCGTCGATCAGGATCACGGCGGTGATCGAGGTCACCACCGACGCCGTCGTGCCCTGGCCCAGGCTCTCGGTGTTGGGCTTGACGCGCAGGCCGTAGTGGCAGCCGATGAGCGCGATGAACAGGCCGAAGACGAAGGACTTGCCCACCGCCAGCCCCAGGTTGGCCGCCTGCACCACGCGCGGCAGCGCCTCCAGGAAATAGCTGGCGTTGATGCCCAGCGTCACGTCGGCGGCCAGCACGCCGCCGATGAGCGCCGCCACCGTGGTCCACACGGCGATCAGCGGCATGGCGATGGCCAGCGCCATGGCGCGCGGCAGCACCAGGCGAAAGCCCTTGGGAATGCCCAGCACGCGCATGGCGTCCAGCTCCTCGGTCACGCGCATGACGCCGATCTGCGCCGTGATGGCCGAACCCGAGCGCCCGGCGATCAGCACCGCCGCCAGCAGCGGCCCCAGTTCACGGATCAGCGCCAGGCCGAGGATGTTGACGATGAAGGTCTCGGCGCCGAACTGGCGCAGCACCTGGCTCATCAGGTAGGCCAGCACCACGCCGATCAGAAAGCCCACCAGCGCCGTGATCGGCAGCGCCTGCGCGCCGATGCGGTACAGATGGCCCGAAAAGTCCCGCCACGGCCCGCGCTGCGGCGCCGCCAGCAGGCGCAGCGTGGACAGCAGCAGCTGCCCCGCCAGCGCCACGAAGTCGCGCAGCTGCGCCAGCGCGCCCAGGATGGCGGTGCCGAAGGCGTCCACGCGCGCGCCCAGGCCCCGGCGCTCGTGGGGCAGCTCGGCCGTGCGCAGCGAAGCCACGCGCTCCAGCAGGGCGCGCTGCCCCTCGTGCGCCTGCAGCTGCGCCGGCCACTGCCGGCCCCAGTGCTGCCACAGGGTCAGCGCGCCCAGGTGGTCGAAGGCCTGCAGCGCGCGCAGGTCCCAGGCCGCCCCCGGCGCCACTTGGGCCAACGCCGCCTGGGCCGCGCGCCAGGCCTTCTTGCTGCCCAGCGCGCCGGCCGTCCACCGGCCCTGCAGCACCGCGCCCGCGTCGGCGGCGGTTTCGATCCAGGCGGGTGGGTGGGGCATGCAGGGGCGCTATGGGGATGGCGGCGGGGCGCTGGCATGGTAACGTGCCGGCCAGCGGGGAGGGGCGCGCCCGTCCGAGTCATGAATTCGTTACGACTCTTGCGCGTTGTTGGACGCATTATCCCGAGATGCGCCCTTAGGATCGACCGACCTTTAGACCGATTTTGTTACTTAGGAGAAAGCATGGCACTGCAAGGACCGTTTTTCGGCAAGCGCGACACCGACCCCACCCCCACCCGCCCCGCAGGCAGCCCGCTGGGTGGCACCAGTTCACTCGGGTCCGCCGGCAGCAGTGCGCAAGCCTTCGCGGCCCCGGTGCCGCCCAGCACGCCCGCCAGCCCGCTGGCGGCCGCGCCGGCGGCCCATGCCGCGTCCGACAGCGGCGCCAAGCTGACGGTCGGCCCCAACATCAAGCTCAAGGGCGTCGAAATCACCGACTGCGACACGCTGGTGGTCGAGGGCACGGTCGAGGCGACCATGAACTCGCGCGTGATCCAGATCGCCGAGCAGGGCGCCTTCAAGGGTTCGGCCGAAATCGACATCGCCGAGGTGCGCGGCAGCTTCGACGGCACGCTCACCGTGCGCGAGAAGCTGGTGATCTTCGCCACCGGCAAGGTCACGGGCAAGATTCGCTATGGCAAGATCGTGATCGAAGAAGGAGGCCAGCTTTCCGGTGAGATCACGTTCGGCACGGACAAGAGCGGCGGCAAGAGCGCCTGACGCCTTCACCGCGACGCATCGCGCGGCGCGCGGTGCCCTTGGGGCCGCCTTGGCGGCCCTTTTGCTGGCCGGCTGCGCCAGCAGCGCCCCGACAGCGCGCGGCGAAGTGCAGGGCGCCAGCTTTCAGTCCGGCGAGCTGCTGCAAAGCGACGGCAACCGCCTGACCCAGGCGGCCATGCGCGCCAACCTGGCCAGCCTGCGCCGGCTGGCGGACAAGCTGTACCGCCGCAACCCCGCCGAGTGGCGCAAGACGGCCGCCACGCGCGAGGCGGCCCTCGCCCAGCTGGACGCCAGCGTGCTGGGCGGCCAGCCCTGGGCCCCGCTGCAGGGCCAGCGCGACGTGGCCGCGCTCTCAACGGCGCTGTCGCCCGGCTTCACCGGCGACCGCGTGGCGGCCTTCATCGCCGCCTGCGCCGACACCCTGGTCACCGCCCACGGCGGCCGGCGCGAGTTCTACTACCTGGACGGCATCGACCCGCAGCACATCTACAACGCCGCGCGCAACATGGAGACGGCGCTGTGGATCCTGAACACGCGGCGCGACGCCGCCGGCCAGCCGCTGCTGCACGCCAACGAGATCACGGGCGAGGTGCGCAACCTCAGCTTCGAGCGCGAGTTCGGCCAGATCATCGGCCGGCTCGACCTGCTGGCCACCTACACCACCGAGCGCTACCGGCGCGCGGCCATCGACTACATGCAGAGCCTGGTGGCGGCGCCGTTTCTCGTCTTCCTGCCGGTCAAGTGAGGGCGCAGCGCCCTCGGCACGCGGGCCATTGCGCGACGCCTGCCCTCACCCCGACCCTCTCCCGCATGCGGGAGAGGGCGTGAACAGCACCGCGTGCCGCGTGGCTCACGTCAGCGCGCGGCCTTCACGTCGTCGGCCGTGACCTTCTTGGCCTGATTGCCCCAGGACGTGCGCTCGTGGTTGACGATGTCGGCCACTTCGGCGTCCGACAGCTGGTCGGCAAACGGCGGCATGGGGCTGGGGTAGGCCGTGCCGTTGATGGCCTCGCCCTGCATGCCGTGCAGGATGGTCTGGATGTGCTTGGCCGGGTTGGCGTCCAGCACCGCCGGGTCGCCCTTGAGCGGCGGGAAGGCGCCGGGCAGGCCCATGCCGGTGGCCTGGTGGCAGGCCGCGCAGTGCTGGGCGTACAGCGCATCGCCGCGCGCGGTGTCGAACTGGTAGGGCCCGGTCGGCGCCGGCATGGCGGCGTGCGCCGGGGCGGCCGTGGCGGCGCCGGCGGACTTGGTCAGCGTGGGCTTGGCGGGCGTGGTGGCCGGGCTGTCGCCCTTGGCCTCCAGGATGCCGACGGCGCCGATCGCCATGTGGGCCATGCTGTGGTCGACGAAGGGGTACTTGCCCGCCTTGGGCAGCACCACGTCGAACACCGCGCCCTCGCCGGGCCCCACGCTGTGGGTGGACACGCCGCTGAGCGCGTGCGCCGCGTCGGCATCGGGGTAGACCTTGTCGAACATGCCGCCGATGACGTGGAAGGCGCTCCACAGGCTGGGGCCGGCGTTGACGAAGTAGATGCGCGCGCGCTTGCCGGCGGTGACCGGCAGCGGCTGGTCGTGGTACTGGTTGGCGATGCCGTTGAACACGATTTCGTCCGGGCGCATCTGCAGCATCTTCTCGAAGCTGGGGCCCATCAGGTTGCCGCTCATCAGCTGCGTGTACCACTCGCTTTGCACGATGACGTAGCTCTCGGCCGCCTCGGGCAGCGGCGTGGCGGGGCTGACGATGATGGCGCCGAACATGCCGTTGGCCATGTGCAGCAACACCGGCGGCGTGCCGCAGTGGTAGACGAAGGCGCCCGGGGTGTCGGCGACGAAGGTGAATTCCAGCGTCTCGCCCGGGTTGATGTCGACGTAGTTCAAGTCCGGCGGCGTGATGGCCGAGTGGAAGTCGATCGCGTGGTGCATGGTGCCGCGGTTGGTGAACTTCACGGTCACCACCTGGCCCTGGCGCAGGTGGATGACGGGCGCCGGCACCTCGCCGCCGAAGGTCCAGGCCTGGTATTCGACGCCGTTGGCGATGGTGACCTTCTTGTCCTCGGCGATGACCTCGATGGTGGCCGTCTTGCCGTCGCCGGCCACCGGCGGCAGGCGGGCGTCGCGCGCCTTCTGGATCGGCTCCTTGCTGGCCAGCATCAGCGGCGACACGGCCTGCGCCGCCGTGGCGGGCGAGGCCGACTTGACGTTGAGCGTGCTGGGCAGGCCGGCGATCAGCAGGGCCAGCACCACCACGATGCCCAGCACCGCGACGATCTGCACGCCCGGCGGCAGGGCCTCGGGCGCGGGCGGCGGCTCGGTGGCGTTGCTCCACTCGGCGATCTTCTGCCAGCGCGGCCAGCGCCGCTCGATCAGGTAGTCCAGGCTGTAGGGCACCAGGCCGGCCCGGTAGTGCAGGCCGATCAGCGCCAGAAAGATCAGCACGTAGGTGATGGCCGTGCCGATGTTGGACACGCCCACCGCATACGGGCCGCCAAAGCCCTCGGCGGTGCTCCACACCAGCAGGCTGAACAGGGCGCCCAGGGCGTACAGCGTGCGCCCGCCAAAGCCGATCACCAGGCAGATGGCAATGGCCGACACCGCGATGCGCGTCAGCCAGGTGAACAACGCGGCGTGCGGCGTCACCAGCGCGATCCAGCCCGAGAACCACCAGGCGTTCCAGCCCGGCTGGCCCTGCGAGGCGTTGTGCAGGTAGCCGACGTAGTGCGAGGCGAAGTCGGGCAGCCAGGTGAGGGCCGCGGCCACCATCCAGATGATGCCGAAGGCCACGCGCAGGGCGGTGGTGGCGATGCCAGGCCAGGTGGAGGCGTGGTGGCGTGGGTCGTTGCTGGGGGATGTGCTCATGGGTCAGGCTCCGGGTTGCGCGGCAGGGGCCCAGGGTGGGCTGCAATGGCAAAACGGGAACGTCGCGCGTCGGTGTTGCGGATGATCCTCCTGTTCTTGTAACGATGCCATTGACAGAAGTCAAATTTAAACCCTGCTGCAGCGCCGGCCATGGCGCGCCGGCCAGGGCGGATCAGCCAGGCGCCGCCCGCAGCACGCGCCGGTACTGGATCGCCTCGGCCACGTGGGCCACGGTGGTGGCCTGGCTGCCGGCCAGGTCGGCGATGGTGCGCGCCACCTTCAGCGCTCGGTGCGTGGCGCGCGCGCTCCAGCCCAGGCGCGCGGCGGCGCTGCTGGCGAAGGCGGCGGCCGCCGCATCGAGCCGCAGGTGCGCGTCCAGCGCCTGGCCCTGCAGCGCCTGGTTGGGCGCGCCCTGGCGTGCCAGCGCCCGCTCGCGCGCCGCCACGCAGCGTGCGCGCACGGCGGCGCTGGCTTCGCCGGCGGGGGCGGCCAGCAGTTCGTCGGGCGCCAGTTGCGGCACCTCGATGTGCAGGTCGATGCGGTCGAGCAGCGGGCCCGACAGCCGGCCCTGGTAGCGCGCCACTTGGTCGGGCGTGCAGCGGCAGCTGGGCTGGCCGCTGCCGGCGCGCGCGCCCAGGTGGCCGCAGGGGCAGGGGTTCATGGCGGCGACGAGCTGAAAGCGGGCCGGAAACTCGGCCCGCCGCGCGGCGCGGCTGATGTGGATGCGCCCGCTCTCCAGCGGCTCGCGCAGCGCCTCCAGCGCGGCGCGCGGAAACTCGGGCAGCTCGTCCAGAAACAGCACGCCGCCATCGGCCAGCGAGATCTCGCCCGGGCGCGGCGGCGAGCCGCCGCCCACCAGCGCCACCGCGCTGGCGGTGTGGTGCGGCGCGCGCGTGGGGCGCTGGCCCCAGTGCGCCAGCTCGAACGTGCCGCCCAGGCTGGCGATGGCCGCGCTTTGCAGGGCGGCGTCCTCGTCCATCGGCGGCAGCAGGCCGGCAAAGCGCTGCGCCAGCATCGACTTGCCGCTGCCCGGCGGGCCCATCATCAAGAGCGAATGGCCGCCGGCGGCGGCGATCTCCAGCGCGCGGCGCGCGGCGGCCTGGCCCTTGACGTCGGCCAGGTCGGGGTAGGCGGGCTCGGGCGCGCGGGCGGCGGCGGGCACGCGCGCCCAGCCCTCGGTGGGTGCGGCCTCCTCGGCGCCGGGCACGAACTGCGCCACCACGTCCAGCAGGTGGCGGGCGCGGTACACCGCCAGGCCGGGCACCAGAGCGGCTTCTTCGGCGCTGCCGGGCGGCAGCACCAGCCGCGGCGCCGGCCGCAGGCCGCGCAGGGCCGCCGCCATGGCCAGCGCGCCACGCACCGGGCGCAGCTCGCCCGACAGCGACAGCTCGCCGGCGAATTCCCAGCCCGCCATGCGTGCGCCGTCGATCTGCCCGCTGGCCGCCAGGATGCCCAGCGCGATCGGCAGGTCGAAGCGCCCCGAGTCCTTGGGCAAATCGGCCGGCGCCAGGTTGACGGTGATGCGCTGGTTGTGCGGAAACGTGAGGCCGCTGTTCTGCAGCGCGCTGCGCACGCGCTCGCGCGCCTCCTTGACCTCGGTTTCGGCCAGCCCGACCAGGGTGAAGCTGGGCAGGCCGTTGGCCAGGTGCACCTCCACCGTGACGGCCGGTGCGGCCAGGCCCAGCAGCGCGCGGCTGGGCACCAGACTCAGACCCATGGGTGAGGCTCCTCCCGTTGTGATGCCGTCACTGTAGCGCGCGTGCCCATGAGGCCGGGTGACGAAGCGCTGAAACAGCCGAACGCAGACGACGCAAAAGTCACGCAGAGGGCGCAGAAAAATTCAAAAATGGATGATTTCAGCGGATGCCCTTGTGCAAAAGGCACTGGCCGCTATGTTTTTAAAAGCAATTTGCGTTTTGTCTTTTTTGCGTCCTCTGCGTTCGGCTGTTTGATTTGTGCGTCACCCCGCGGCCTTGCGCGCGCGCTCGGCCAGATAGCGCTCGGTCACGTCGCGCGCCATCGCGGCCGAGCCCAGCACCCGGCCGTCCTCGTCCTTGACCACGCTGAAGGTCATGTCCACGTACAGCTTGCGCCCGTCCTTGTGGGTGGCGCGCGTGGTGCGCACTTCGGCGCCGTGGCGCGTGGCGCCGCGCGCCAGCGCCTGCTCGAAGCCGTGCCAGTGCGCCGAGCGCAGGTGCTCGGGGATGATCAGGTCCACGCTGTGCCCCAGCGCCTCGTCGGCGCCGAAGCCGAATAGCGCCGCGCAGGGCGCGTTCCACACGCGGATCACGCCCTGCGTGTCGATGAAGATCAGCGCGTCGGCCACGTCGGCGACGATGCGCGCCCAAGGGATGGCGTCGGTGGCTGGCTGGGGCATGGCGGTGGGGTCTGGCATGAGAGGATGATAGGCGCCGGTGAAAGCCCGCGGCGTTGAAATGCCGCCGCCCCAGCCCCAACTGAAGGTCATCATGAGCACCACGGCCCCCACCCCATCGCCCTCCGGCGCTCGCATGCCGGCCTTCTACATCCCGCACGGCGCCGGCCCCTGCTTCTTCATGGACTGGAACCCGCCCGACGCCTGGGACCAGACCGCCGCCTTCCTGCGCGGCATCCCGGCCAGCCTGCCGGCGCGGCCCACGGCCATCGTGCTGGTCACGGCGCACTGGCTGGCACCGCAGGTCACGCTGACCGGCTCGGCCCGGCCGGGCATGCTGTTCGACTACTACGGCTTTCCGCCCCACACCTACGAGCTGCGCTACCCCGCGCCCGGCGCGCCCGCGCTGGCCGAGCGCGCGCGTGCCCTGCTGGCCGGCGCCGGCATCGCCGCCACGGTGGACACCCAGCGCGGCTACGACCACGGCACCTTCGTTCCGCTGCTGGTGGCCTTTCCCGACGCCGACGTGCCGGTGCTGCAGGTGTCGCTGCTGGGCAGCCTGAACGCGCAGGCGCACCTTGACTACGGCCGCGCGCTGGCGCCGCTGCGCGATGACGGCGCGCTGATCATCGGCAGCGGCATGAGCTATCACAACATGCGCGGCTACGGCGATCCGCGCTCGACGCCGATCAGCATCGAGTTCGATCGCTGGCTGACCGACACCCTGGCCCTGCCCGCGGCCGAGCGCGACGCGCGCCTGGCCGCCTGGGACACGGCCGCCGGCCCGGCCGGGCGCCTGTGCCACCCGCCGCGCGCCGAAGAGCACCTGCTGCCGCTGCACGTGGTGGCCGGCGCCGCCGGCGAGAGCGTGGGGCGCAAGGTGTTTTCGGACGAGGTGCTGCGCACCACCATTTCGGCCTTCCGCTTCGATTGAGGCGGTTTTGCGCCGCCAGCGCCCAGTCCATGGGCGCGAACAGCTATTGAAACAGGAGCAATCGACATGAGTTCAAGCACTTCATCGCCCGCGCCCGGCGGCGTGCCCCTGTCGCGCCTGGTGTTCGGCGGCAACGTGCTGGGCTGGACGGTCGACCAGGCCACCAGCTTCGCCCTGCTCGATCGCCTGGTCGACGCCGGCCTGACCACCATCGACAGCGCCGACATGTATTCCGCCTGGGCGCCCGGCCACCAGGGCGGCGAATCGGAGGCCACCCTCGGCGCCTGGCTGCGCGCGCGCGGCCCCGGCATGCGCCAGCGCGTGCAGCTGATGACCAAGGTCGGCAAGAGCGCGCCGGTCAACCCGCCGCCCGGCCAGGGGCTGTCGCCGGCCTACATCGAGCGCGCCATCGACGCCTCGCTGAAACGCCTGGGCACCGACCACGTCGACGTCTACTTCTCGCACGCCTTCGATGCGCAGGTGCCGCAGGCCGACACGCTGGGCGCCTACCAGCGGCTGCTTCGCGCCGGCAAGCTGCGCGCCATCGGCGCCAGCAACTTCAGCGCGCCGCAGCTGCGCGCGGCGCTGGACACCGCCGCCGCGCACGGCCTGCCCGCCTACCAGGTGCTGCAGCCGCACTACAACCTGATCGACCGGGGCGGCTACGACGGCCCGCTGCGCGAGCTGGCCATGCAGCAAGGCCTGGCCGTGGTGCCCTACTTCAGCCTGGCCAGCGGCTTTCTCACCGGCAAATACCGCAGCGCCGCCGACCTGGCCGGCAGCGCGCGCGGCGGCTGGGTCAAAAACTACCTCAACCCGCGCGGCCTGCGCATCCTGGCCGCGCTGGACGAGGTCGCCGCGCAGCACCGCGCCCAGCCGGGCGAGGTGGCGCTGGCCTGGCTGATGGCGCGCCCCGGNNNNCGTGGCGCAGCTGGAGAGCCTGATCCGCGCCACGCAGCTCGGCCTGAGCGCCGCCGACATCGCAGCGCTGGACGCCCCCAGCGCGCCCGATCCGCAAGCCTGAATCCGCCGAGGTTTTCCATGATCGACATCACCGCCCAGGCGATCTCCACCGCCACCATCGCCACCATCGAGCCGGCGCGCATCATCGCGCGCCTGTGCAAGCACTGGGGCCACAAGTTCCCCATCAGCCACGACGACACGCAGGGCCGCATCGAGCTGCAGTTCGGCCTGTGCCTGCTGAGCGCGGGTGAGGGCCGATTGAGCGTGCGCCTGGAGGGCGTGGCCGGCGCCGACATGGCCCGGTTCGAGCAGGTCGTGGCCGACCACGCGCAGCGCATGGCGCGCGGTGAAACCTACGCCTGGCACTGGCAGCGCACCGCCGCATGAATGACCCCGACAACTGGCTGATGCTTCGATTTCAGGAGCTGGTTGCGCACATCCAGTCTGCGCCAGGGGCCGATTTGCTTGTGAATGTGGACTTGCCCATCGGCGCCGACGCGCTGGCGCGCGAAGTGCTGCGCCACGCGCCGCCGCGCCCGCTGGAGATCGAACGCGCCATCGAGCAGGTCGAGGAGGCCGTCATGCCCGCGCGCGCCCGGCTGCCCGCCACGTTTCAACTGCAGACCGACGACGCGCGGCTGCGCGCGCTGGCGGCCGACGCGGCGGATGCGGCAGCCGCCGATGCGCCCGTCTGGCTCGACACCGATGCCGTCGAGCGCCTGTTCAACCGCCTGGTCGCGCGCGCCGAAGGCCGTCCCGCCACGCAGGATGCGCTGCCGGTGGACGGCCCCAGCGCGGCGCGGCTGCTGATCGTGCGCGAGTTGCTGCACCACTGGCGGCTGGGCGGCTTGTGGCTCGTGGGCTGAGCTCGATCGGCGCCTCGGCGAACCCGGTAAGCTGCGCACCGATCTCCGGGAGCCCTTCATGAGTCGATCGCTGCGTTTGTCCGAAAAGTGGTTTCGCCGCGGCCTGTGGCTGGTGGCGCTGGTGTTTGCCGGCTTTTTGATCGGCCTGGGCGGCACCGTCGTCGGCGACCTGCCGCGCGTCGAGACGGCGGCCTCGATCGACGACTTCATGGACGCCGCGAAGGCCGCCGACGCGCGCCGCACCATCGACGGCGCGCGCCAGCGCGTGCAGACGGCGCAGGACGCGCTGGCGCAGGCGCGGCTGAAAGAGCGCGTGGCCGCGTCCGACGTCGGCAACGCGCGCCAGGGTTTCGAGAACTGGATCGCCACGCGCACCGCCACCGAGCGCGCCGAGCAAGACCCCGAGCTCGTCGCGCGCACCCGCGCGCTGGACGAGCTGCAGGCGCGCGAGCGCGCCGCGCGCGCCGAGGTCGAGCGCCAGCAGCAGGCGCTGCTGGACGCCGGCCAGGCGCGCGACGGCGCCCAGCGCCAGCTGCAGCCGATGCAGGACGCGGCCCAGGGCGCCTTCGAGCGCGCGCGCCGCGCGCAGGAGCTGCGCGTGTTTGGCTACCGCCTGGCGCTGACCTTGCCCCTGCTGCTGCTGGCCGGCTGGCTGTTCGCCAAAAAGCGCAAGAGCAGCGCCTGGCCCTTTGTCTGGGGCTTCATCCTGTTCGCGCTGTTTGCCTTTTTCGTCGAGCTGGTGCCCTACCTGCCCAGCTACGGCGGCTACGTGCGCTACGCCGTCGGCATCGTGCTGACGGTGCTCATCGGGCGCTGGGCCATCGCCGCGCTCAACCGCTACCTGGCGCAGCAGCAGGCGGCCGAGGCGCAGCCCGAGCAGGAGCGCCGGCGCGAGCTGTCCTACGACACGGCGCTGGCGCGCCTGGCCAAGGGCGTGTGCCCCGGCTGCGAGCGCACGGTGGACCTGAAAGACGGAAAGATCGACTTTTGCCCGCACTGCGGCATCGGCCTGTTCAACCGCTGCGGCCGCTGCGACGCGCGCAAAAGCAGCTTCGCGCACTACTGCCAGGCCTGCGGCACGGCGACGGCGGCCGGCGTGCAGGGCGGCTGAATACTATTTAAGCGATAGCTATTCGCGCTTGTTCAACGCCGGCCAGAGGCCGATTCGAGCAAAAATCTCAGTTCAGCATGCCCGCCAGGCGCTGGCGGATCAGGTCCTCGGCCTCGGCCATCATGCGCTCGACCAGCACCTTCACGGTGGGCACGTCGCGGATCAGGCCGGCCACCATGCCGCAGCTCCAGGCACCGGCGTCCAGGTCGCCGTTTTGCATGATGCGCGGGTACACGCCCGCCACCTGCTCGATGATGTCCTCGAAGCGGATGGCGCTGCCCAGCTCTTTTTCCTTTTGCAGCAGGCGCTCGACGGCGGCGTTGTTCAGCACGCGCTCGGTGTTGCGCAGCGGGCGCATCACCAGGCGCGTGTCCAGCTCGCTGGCGGCCACGATGGCCTGCTTGACGTGCTCGTGGATCGGCGCCTCCTGCGTGGCCATGAAGCGCGTGCCCATGTTCATGCCGTCGGCGCCCAGCGCCAGGGCGGCCACCAGGCTGCGCCCGTCGGCCATGCCGCCCGAGGCGACGAAGGGAATCTTCAGCTCCTCGGCGGCGCGCGGCAGCAGGATGAAGTTGGGCACGTCGTCCTCGCCCGGGTGGCCGCCGCACTCGAAGCCGTCCACGCTGACGGCGTCGCAGCCGATCGCCTCGGCCTTCAGCGCGTGGCGCACCGAGGTGCACTTGTGAATCACCTTGATGCCGTGCTCGTGCAGCAGCGGCATCCACTTTTGCGGGTTGTTGCCGGCGGTCTCGACGATCTTCACGCCGCCCTCGACGATGGCCTGGATGTAGCCGGGGTAGTCGGGCGAGGTCACCGTGGGCAAGAAGGTCAGGTTGACGCCGAAGGGCTTGTCCGTCATGGCGCGGCAGCGCGCGATCTCGCGCGCCAGCAGCTCGGGCGTCTTTTGCGTCAGGCCCGTGATGATGCCCAGCGCACCCGCGTTGGACACGGCCGCCGCCAGCTCGGCCAGGCCGACGAAGTGCATGCCGCCCTGGATGATGGGGTGCTGGATGCCGAACAGTTCGGTGATGCGGGTTTTCAAGATGGGTCTCCAAGGGGGGTCAAAACACGGTGCGTGGCCGCAAGCATAAGCGGCGTGGCGCTGTCACCGATGCGCCAAGCCGAGAAATCGTGTCAAAAATGAATCTTGACCGCGTGTGGCAAGCGCCACTAGCTCTTGAAAAGTGAGCGTCATTGCAGCAACGCCAGGTACTCGGGGCGTTTGGTGGCTAGAAAGCGGGCGCAGGGCGTTTTGGGCCAACCGGGGCGTCACTTGGGTTGACGCGGTTTTCCTCGTCCGTGGGCAGGGGCAGACGGTACAGAGATCACCGGTTCGGGAGAGTGGCTTGCTGCGCCAGTTCACGGCACAGCGCAGCCAGCGGCATGGCCTGCACGTCATGATCGAGGAAAAAGGGCTCGGTGCCGGGGTAGACGAGCAGCTTGCGCCTGGGGTGCAGGTCTTCGCAGGCGCTGTGGAAGCCGCGGCGAGCCTTGGGCGACAGACTGCGCTTGACCTCGATGGCCCAGGAATCGCCGCTGGGCCAATGCAGCAGCAGGTCGATTTCGGCGCCGCTGCTGGTGCGGTAGAAGTGGGCGCCGACCTGGGGCCCGGCGGCGGTGATGAGGTTTTCCAGCACGAAGCCTTCCCAGCTGGCGCCGACGGCGGGGTGACCCAGCAGCGTCTCCTCATCGGGCAAACCCAGCAGCGCATGCAGCACGCCGCTGTCGCGCACGTAGAGCTTGGGTGATCTGGTCAGACGCTTGCCCAGGTTGGCGTGCCAGGGCTCGAGGCGCCGCACCAGAAACATCTGGACCAGCAGATCGAGGTAGCGGTTGACGGTGCGGGTGTCCAGGCCCAGGCTGCGCCCCAGCACCGAGGCGTTGACCAGCGCGCCCTGCTGGTGGGCCAGCATGCCCCACAGGCGGCGCAGTGCGTCGGAGCCCACGCGGCCGCCAAACAGCGGGATGTCGCGTTCGACGTAGGTGCGGATGAAGTCTTGCCGCCAGCGAAAGCTGACGCCGGTGTTGCGTGCCAGGTAGCTTTCGGGAAAACCGCCGCGCAGCCACAGGCGCGCGTGCTCGTCTTCGGGCAATTCCTGGGCATTCAAGGGTGTCAGTTCGCGATAGGCGATGCGCCCGGCCAGGCTCTCGCCCGCTTGCTGCAGCAAGTCGAGCGACGCCGAGCCCAGCAGCAGGTAAAGGCCGCTGCGGCGCCCGTCGCGCCGTGCCCGGTCGATCAGTCCGCGCAGCACCGGGAACAAGCCAGGCACGCGATGCACTTCGTCCAGAATGACCAGCCGATCCAGGCGTTCGGCCAAATACAGCTCGGGCGACGCGAGCTTGGCGCGGTCCAGTTCGGACTCCAGGTCCAGGTACACGGTGTCGGACTGGCGCGCGAGCTCGAGTGCGACCGTGGTTTTGCCCGCCTGGCGTGGACCCAGCAGGGCAACGGCCGGGTAATCGGCCAGATCCTCGCGCAGGTCGGCCAGGATTTTTCGATCAAACATCATTGCATTTTATGCATTTATATGTTCAAAATGCAATAATAAACAGTTGTCGAACTACACCCCGCGCCCCCGGTCCGCGGCAAAGCGCGCGCGAAAGGCGGGGTAGTCGCCCGCATCCAGCGCCGCGCGCACCTCCTGCATCAGATTCAGGTAGTAGTGCAGGTTGTGAATGCTGGCCAGCATGGGCGCCAGCATCTCGCCGCAGCGCTCCAGGTGGTGCAGATAGGCGCGGCTGAAGCCACCGCGCCCGCCCTCGGCCCAAGGCACGCCGGCCTCGCCCGCGCAGGCGTGGCAGCGGCAGCTTTCGTCGATGGGACGCGGGTCGCTGCGGTGGCGGGCGTTGCGGATTTTCAGGTCGCCGAAGCGGGTGAACAAATGGCCGTTGCGCGCATTGCGGGTGGGCATCACGCAGTCGAACAGGTCGACCCCGCAGGCCACGCCTTCGACCAGGTCCTCGGGCGTGCCCACGCCCATCAGGTAGCGCGGTTTGTGCGCGGGCAGGCGGTGCGGTGTGTGCGCCATGATGCGGCGCATGTCGTCCTTGGGCTCGCCCACGCTGACGCCGCCGATGGCGTAGCCGGGAAAGTCCATCGCCGCCAGCGCGTCCAGCGACTCCTGGCGCAGGTGCTCGAACATGCCGCCCTGCACGATGCCGAACAGCGCGTTGGGGTTGTGCAGGCGATGAAATTCGTCCTGCGAGCGCCGGGCCCAGCGCAGGCTCATCTGCATGCTGGCGCGCGCCTCGGCCTCGGTGGTGACGTGGCCCTGGGTCTCGTACGGCGTGCACTCGTCCAACTGCATCACGATGTCGCTGTTCAGCACGGTCTGGATCTGCATGCTGACCTCGGGCGACATGAACAGCTTGTCGCCGTTGACCGGGCTGGCGAAGTGCACGCCCTGCTCGGTGATCTTGCGCATCTCGCCCAGCGACCAGACCTGAAAGCCGCCCGAGTCGGTGAGGATGGGCTTGTCCCACTGCTCGAAGCCGTGCAGGCCGCCCAAGGCGCGCAGCACGTCCAGCCCCGGGCGCATCCACAGGTGGAAGGTGTTGCCCAGGATGATTTGCGCGCCCATCTCGCGCAGGCTGCGCGGCAGCACGCCCTTGACGGTGCCGTAGGTGCCCACGGGCATGAAGATGGGCGTCTGCACCACGCCGTGGTTCAGCGTGAGCCGCCCGCGCCGGGCGTGGCTCAGCGGGTCCTGGCCCAGCAGCTCGAACTGCAGCATGGGGCTCAGGCGGCCAAGGGCTTGCGCGCGGTGACCAGAAAGCCCGGCAGGGGCTGGCCGCCTTCCAGGCGCAGTGCGGGCAGGTCCTCGATCACGACCTCGTCGAAGCCGGCCTCGCGGCACTGGCGCTCCACCGCCGAGGCCTTGTGGGCGTAGCGGTTGCTTTTTTCGCGCAGCACCAGGTCGGCCTCGTCCTCGCCGGCGGCTTCGCACGAGAAGATGAAGTGTCCGCCGGGCTTGAGGATGCGCAGCGCGTTGGGAATCACCGGGCTCAGGTCGCCCACGTAGACCAGCACGTCGGTGCAGGTGATGGCTTCGTAGTGCTCGGACGGGGTCTCGCGCAGCGCGTCCAGCACGTTGACACGGTGAAAGCGCGAATAAATGCCGTGGCGCGCGGCCTGCTCGATCATTTTCTCGGACAGGTCGACGCCGATGATGTGGCCCTCGATGCGGCCCAGGTAAACGCCCACCAGGCCGGTGCCGCAGCCGAGGTCGAGCAGATTGAATTTCCGGTTCGGGTGCTTTTCGAGCAGGATCTGCGCCACCCGCTCGGGCACGTGGTATTGCAGGCCGCGCACCAGGTGCAGATCAAAATTGGCTGCATAGTCGTCGAAGATGCCGGTCACCACCTCGGGCGGCTGCGTCTCGGGCGTCTGGCCGTGTGCGATCGCGTGCCAGTACTGTGCGTTGGCATCGCCAGGCCGCAGCGCGAACAGGCGGTCGGCCCATTGAGCGGCCTTTTCATGGTCCCCCGTCTTCATGGCGCAGCTGAGCAAGCCGCGCAGGGTTTCATCGTGCTCCGGCGCGCGGCTGTGGATGTACTCATAGTGCGCCTGGGCGTCGCGCGGGCGCCCCAGCGCCACCAGCAGGCGCGCCAGGAAAAGGCGGATGCCCGCGTCCTCGGGAAAGCGCCGTACGCCGTCCTCCGCCCAGGCCAGGGTCTGTTCGGGCCGTTCAGAAAACAATGCCACGTTGATGGCGCCCACCATCACCTGCGAGTCCTTGGGCGCACCGGCCAGCGCCTGCATGGCCAGCTGCATGGCCTCGTCACCCTGCTTTTGCTGCGCCAGCAGCAGGGCCAGCTCGATCTGCGCCACGTGCCAGCCGGGCGCGAGCGCCAGTGCGCGGCGCGCGGCCTGGGTGGCGCCGGCCAGGTTGCCGGCGCGCTGGGCCAGGCGCATGCCGACCAGGGGCACGCGCGCGTCGGTGGGGGCCTGCTTTTGCACGGCGTTGAGCGCCTGCGCGGCAGGCTGCAACTGACCGGCTTCGATCAGGCCTCGAATCTGCTGCAGTGCGATCGTTAGGGGGTCGGGCATCGGGGTGGTGTCGGGCATGGTGGGTCGGGGGTCGTCAAGGGGCCGCGCTCGGGCGCCTGCGGGCGAATTATCCGGGACTGGTGGCGTACGCTTGGCGCGTGAGCCACATCGCATCCCCATAGCTGAAGAAGCGGTAGCGCGCGGCCACGGCGTGGCGGTACAGCGCCATCACGTGCTCGTAGCCGGCAAAGGCGCTGATCATCATCATCAGTGTGCTGCGCGGCAGGTGGAAGTTGGTGACGAGCGCGTCGACCACCTGAAAGCGAAAGCCCGGTGTGATGAAGATGCCGGTGTCGCCGTCCGCCTGGCCGC
Organism: Burkholderiales bacterium; assembly: GCA_017307865.1. GTDB lineage: Bacteria > Pseudomonadota > Gammaproteobacteria > Burkholderiales > Burkholderiaceae_C > Ottowia > Ottowia pentelensis. The sequence goes on from JAFKGE010000060.1 coordinate 29,923, forward strand.
TCTGCACCCAGCTCTCCAGCGTGCGCACCGTGGTGGTGCCGACGGCCACCACGCGCCCTTCGCGCGCGCGACAGGCGGCGATGGCGGCTTGGGTGGCGGCGGGCACGTGGTAGCGCTCGCGGTGCATCACGTGCTCGGCGAGGCGTTCGGTTTTGACGGGCTGGAAGGTACCCGCGCCCACGTGCAGGGTGACGGCCGCGCGCCGCACGCTGCGGGCGTCCAGCGCGGCCAGCACCGATTGGTCGAAGTGCAGCGCCGCGGTGGGGGCGGCCACGGCGCCCGGGTTGCGGGCAAACACGGTCTGGTAGCGGGCGGCGTCCTCGTCGCTATCGGCGTGGGTGATGTAGGGCGGCAGCGGCACGTGGCCGTGCGCGGCCATGATGGCGTAGGCGTCGCCCGACAGGCGCAGATGGAACAGCGTGCCCCGCGCATCGGGCCAGCGGCCCAGCAGTTCGGCGCCAAAGCCGCCGTCCATGCGCAGCACGGTGCCGGCGGGCGGCTTCTTGCTGACCTTCATGTGGGCGGCCACGCTGCCGTCCGGCAGCACGCGTTCGATCAAAAGCTCCAGCCGTCCGCCGGTTGGCTTTTCGCCAAACAGGCGCGCCTTGACCACCTGCGTGTCGTTGAACACCAGCAGGTCGTCGGGCGCCAGCAGCGCGGGCAGATCGCGAAAGACGCGGTCCACCGGCTGCGCGCCGCTGCCGTCCAGCAGGCGCGCGCCGCTGCGCTCGGGCGCGGGGTGCTGGGCGATGAGTTCGGGGGGCAGAGCGAAGTCGAAGTCGCTCGTGCTGAAGATGCGTTCGGACATGCTTGAGGGCCGGACGGGCCCGTGCCAAGGGGGAAGGCAGAATTGTCCCATGCCCGATGCCCCGGCCCCTGCTCCGCCCAAGCCGCTGTCCGCGCCGCAAAAGGCGCTGCGCAAGCTGGGCCTGCTGCGGCCGATCGACCTGGCGCTGCACCTGCCGCTGCGCTACGAGGACGAGACGCGCCTGACCCCCTTGCCCGAGGCCGCGCGCGTGTTGAGCAGCGAGCCGGTTCAGTTCGAGGCCACGGTGCTGCACCAGGAGGTGACGTACCGCCCGCGCCGCCAGCTGCTGGTGACGGTGGAAGACGGCGGCGAGCGTTGCCTGCTGCGCTTTTTCAATTTCTACCCCTCGCAGCTCAAGCAGCTGGCGGTGGGCGCGCGCCTGCGCTTTCGCGGCGAACTGCGCGGCGGCTTCGGCGGCTTGACGATGATGCACCCCACCGTGCATGCCGCGGGCGGCGCGCTGCCGGGCGCGCTCACACCGGTGTACCCAACAGTGGCGCAGCTGCCGCAGGCGTATCTGCGCAAGGCGGTGCAGGCGGGCCTGGCGCAGGCGGATTTGAGCGCCACCATTCCGGACGAGTTTTTAGGTCAAATCGACGCCTTGCTCGCGTGGGACTTTCACCAGGCGCTCACTTTTTTGCATCACCCGGCGGCCGACGTCACGCTCAGCGAGCTGCAGGACCACAGCCATCCGGCCTGGCAGCGCCTGAAGGCCGAGGAGCTGCTGGCCCAGCAGCTGTCGCAGTGGAAGGCCCGCGTCGCGCGCCAGCAATTGCACGCGCCGGCCCTGCGCGTCGCGCCCGGCGGCCTGCCCGAGCAGCTGCTGGCCGCGTTGCCGTTCGAGCTGACCGGGGCGCAGCGCCGCGTGGGCGAGGAGATCGCGCGCGATCTGGCGCGCAGCCAGCCCATGCACCGCCTGCTGCAGGGCGACGTGGGCAGCGGCAAGACCGTGGTCGCCGCGCTGGCCGCCTGCGTGGCCATCGACGCCGGCTGGCAGTGCGCGCTGATGGCGCCGACCGAAATCCTGGCCGAGCAGCACTTTGCCAAGCTGGCGCAGTGGCTCGCGCCGCTGCTGGCCACGCGCGGCCAGGCGGTGGCCTGGCTCACCGGCAGCCAGAAAAAGAAGGAGCGCGCCCCCATGCTGGCCGCCATCGAGAGCGGTGCGGCGGCGCTGGTGATCGGCACGCACGCCGTCATCCAGGCGCAGGTGAAGTTCGCGCGCCTGGGCCTGGCCATCATCGACGAGCAGCACCGCTTTTGCGTGTTGTAGAGGCTGGCCCGGCGGCAAAAGGCACTCCCTCCCCCGCTGGGGGAGGGCCGGGG